>CAJMNR010000001.1 GCA_905214875.1 uncultured bacterium
AGAGCACTTGACTTTTAATCAAGTTGTCCGGGGTTCGAATCCCCGATGTCTCATTAATCACGTAAGTGATTAACTTAATATGCGGATGTGGCGGAACTGGCAGACGCGCTAGACTTAGGATCTAGTGGGATACCGTGCAGGTTCGATTCCTGTCATCCGCATCTTAATTAAATAAGATGCTGTATACATAGCATAGAAAAAACGGGGTGTGGCTCAGCTTGGCTAGAGCGCTTGATTTGGGATCAAGAGGTCGCAGGTTCGAATCCTGTCACCCCGATTGTAAAGTAGTTACGTTAGTAACTACTTTTTTTGTTTTTGGGAAAGTTCTTTATGAGAACTATCCCAAAAACAAAAAAGGCTTTCAAAAAGAAGAAAGCCAAGATGCGCATTCACGCGAAAGGAGTGTATCACTTCGTGTACGCGTTCAGCGCGAAGAGTTTTGTAAGCAAAACTCTATGTTATTTTTAGGAAAGTTCTTTACGAGAACTACGTTGTTTCTGAGAATTTTGATAATTCTTACGATTTTTTTACGTTATTATGGGTACGTTGACTTCTAAATGCAAATAATCTATAGTAACTTTATGTAACTTAACACAAGATTTATAGCTACATAACAAAGCGTTAATAGGAGGAAAAAATGAAAAAAAGAATAGTAGCATTATTGTTAATGATGACAATGGTATTATCTATGGTCTCATGTGGTAAAAAAGATGGAGCAGAAGAGTCTAAATCTGAAAAGGTCCTAACTGTAGCTGATTTATATGATAAGGCAGCTGAAATGGATGCGAAGACAGCAGATATAACAATGGAATTTGATTTAAGCGGAATAAGTGAAAATACAACTGGAATTGGTAAAATAGGAATTAAGATGGCAAGTGTCGTTGAAGATAAAACAAACCTTAAAACTAGTACACAAGTATCTTACCGTCTTGGAGATGCACAAGAATACACTCCAATTACAACTGTAATCTGTGATAACAAAACAATATACATGGATTATGCTACATTAAAGAAAGCAGCAATTCAATTATTAACTGATATAAATCAAACGAAGTATTTAACAGTAGTTGGTTTATTACCGGATGCAACATATGTAAAGTTTGATGAAGCTACAATGAAACAGTATGTAACTTCTACAACAGGAGAAGAAGTTCCTGAAGTAGTTAATATGGAAGAAGATAAAGTATTACAAGAAGTAATAATGGCTGTAGGAAAGTTCGTTGGACAAACGATTGAAGACGCTACTAAAGATGTAAATCCAGCAGTAATTACTGGAAGCAAAGACGGTATTAAAGTTTTAATTACAAAAGAAAACCTTGGCGCAACTTGTGAGGCATTTGAAAAATTAGATTTAAATGCAAAGTATGACGAGTTAATCAGTAAGGTGAAAGAAGTAAAAGGTGCTGACCAATATGTAAAGGACATTACTGAAAGCAAAACTGATGTAGTAAAAACGATTACAGATTCTCTTAAAGAAACAAAAACAGAAATCGCTAATTTCAAAGAATACAATATGGAAGGTAATGCAACGATTACTGGAGAGGCTGGAAAAAGAGAATATAAAGCATCTGTTTCTATGAAAGCAGAAGATAATAAAGATCGAGTTGAAGGAAACATTTCTGTAAATACTGGAGAAGAAATTACAGATGATAGAAAAGTAGTTGTACCAGAAGATGCAACTGATTTTAATACATTTATGCAACAAATTGCAACAATGTTTAACTAAGTAAAACTATGATAATAAAGGGCATTTACTAATAGATGACAGAAATCTGTTGGTAAATGCCCTTTTATTTCTATTATAAGTATGTTAAAATGTTGCAAAGTTAAAAATAGATTAAGATTGAAGATAGAGGCTATAACATGTATCAATTATCCATTGGGAAAATGACAATTCCATATACAATTCGCTATTCAAATCGTAAGAGTATTGGAATGGAAATTACGTATGAAGGAGAATTGATTGTAAGAGCTCCTAGAAAGGTAGAAGTAGGTCAGATAGAAGAGGTTTTACTTACCAAGAAGGAGTGGATTCTTTATCATATAGAACATTGCCAGCAGAGAAAAAGAGTAAAAGAAGATGATGAACTTTTATTTTTAGGTGAACGCCTTAGAATCGAGGTAATAGAGCAACCGCTAAAAGTAATTGGAATCCGTAAGGAAGAAAATACACTTCAAATAAGGATACCAAGTGGATATAGCGTTGATCTTCATAAATTGGTAGAGGAATGGTTAAGGAAACAGGCAGCTAGCATGTTGGAGGAACAAGTAGAATATTATAGTAAAAAAATGAATGTTACTTATAATAGGATTACGATTAAGGATCAAAAGACACGCTGGGGAAGCTGTTCAAGTAAGGGCAATCTTAATTTTAACTATCGGTTAATCATGGCTCCCATGAAGGTGATTCAGTATGTAGTCGTACATGAGCTTGCACATCGTGTACACATGAATCATTCCGGAGAGTTTTGGGGACTTGTGGGTAAGATAATGCCTGAATATGAACCATACAGAAAATGGCTACAGGAATATGGAAGCCAACTGATATTTTAAAGACTAAGGAGGAAGTGTATGAAGAGTAGTAAAAAAGCAAAAATACTATCTTATGTCTTTTTAGGAGTAGCTGTATTATCATTTATTGGTGCGATAGTAATTGCGGTTATGAATGGAACGAACCATATTGACTGGGTACTTATGTGGCTGATTTCTAGTGGACTTTGGGGTTTTTGTGGTATAATGAGTTTTAAAGGTGCAAAAATTATAAAGGAAAAAGAAGATAGCAAACCCAAAATTAATGCATTTAATTATGGAAAAAAGAAAACCTTACATAAGAAGGGAAAACGATAAAATAACAATGAGAAGATGGAGGAAAGCATGTCAAAGGTTTATGTTTTTTTAGCAGATGGATTTGAGGAAGTAGAGGCTCTTTCAGTAGTAGATTTACTTCGCCGAGCAGAGATTGATACGACAATGATCGCAGTATCAGATACGATTGAGATTATTGGAGGTCATGGGATTGTAGTAACAGCAGATAAAGTATTTGATGAGGTAAGTTTTGACGATGTCGATATGCTCTTCTTACCGGGAGGTACGACAGGAGTAAAAAACCTTGGAAAATGTAAAGAATTATGTGAGAAAGTAGTAGAATTCTCCGAACAAGGGAAAATGGTAGCTGCTATCTGTGCTGCACCAACCTTACTTCATAAGTTAGGTATTTTAGATGGAAAGAATGCTACATGTTATAAAGACCTTGCAGATGAGTTGGTTAGAGCAAACCATATTGATGCAAATGTCGTAGTTGATGGAAACATTATTACAAGTCAAGGATTTGGAACATCAATTGATTTAGGAATTGCATTAATTGAACATTTTAAAGGTAGAGAAGAAGCAAAACGAATTCAACAAGCCGTTATGTATCGTGCATAATGAAATCCCACTGTATTTTTTAGAACAATACAGTGGGATTTTTTTGTTATGGCTTATCAACAAAACGCCGTAAGCACCATAGTCCGATAATACACGGTATTGCCATGAAAGCGTTGATAAAATCGGTGAGTTCCCAAACAAGCTCTAAAGACATGACGGCACCAATATAGATGCTGACGATATAGAAGAGCTGATAATACCGAATCCCTTTTTTGCCTACAAGGAAATCGGTTGCTTTTTCACCAAAATAGAACCAGCCAAGTAACGTTGCTACTGCAAAAGCGATTAGTGAGATACCAAGAAGAACCTCTCCATATGGAAGTTCCTTAAAAGCTATGGTTGTATAATCTCCAATGCCATATCCTATAATAGAAGTAGGAGTCTTTATAATGGCAATGATAATTACAAGTCCTGTAATGGCACACATTACGACCGTATCCCAGAAGGTAGCAGTCATGCTGATTAGTGCCTGACGTTTGGGATCCTTTGTGATTGCACTTGATGCAGCGATTCCGGCAGTACCTAGACCGGATTCATTGGTAAAGAGACCGCGTGCAATGCCGTATCGGCAGGCAGTCTGCAGACTGGCAGAAATCATGCCACTGGCAAAAGCCGTCTTTGTAAAGGCTGCTTTTAGTATAAGTACAAGAGCATCGCCTATATAACTGGCATTATTTATTAAAATGATAGTACAACCAATAATGTAAAAGGCCCCCATTGCAGGTACGAGCTTAGTACAGACTTTCCCGATGGATTTTATGCCACCGATCAAGACAAGTCCGATTGGAATGGCAATAACAAATCCAACTATGTAAGGAGAGAAACCCCAGAGGTTGGACGTTGTTGCAGTTATGGCATTTGATTGAGTCGTGCAGCCGACGCCGAAGGAGGCAATCATGGTACAGATGGCATAAAAGATAGCCAGCCCGCGTTTTCCTAGGCCATACTGGAGAAAATACATAGGACCGCCGATATAGGAACCATCTTCAGTTTTCTTTCGAAATAAGATGCTTAGATAGGATTCGGCATATGTGGTGGCCATGCCAAGTATTCCAGTAATCCAGCACCAGAACAGGGCACCAGGTCCGCCAAGTGCAATTGCTGTGGAGACACCGATTATATTACCTGTGCCAAGGGTGGCGGCAAGTGTCGTTGCGAGGGCTGCGAAACCACTCAAATCACCTTTTCCAGATTTCTCAGGAGTAATGCTGTATTTGACTCCGCGAAATACATCTTTTTGAACAAAGCGAAGCCGGCAGGTGAATAATAGGTGGGTACCTAACAGGAGAAATATCATCGGAAAGCTCCAGATGAATTCGTTTATTTGTTTCAATAATTCCATAAGCATAGACCATACTCTAGTTTTTATTAGTATATGAACGGGCTATTTTTTTAATACATAGGAAAGTTGTCTATAAGAGTTACCCCTATGTCTGAATTCTAAAATCCACTAATTACCATAATATTTGTACGAATTCTGCACACAATATGATTAGACTTAATTAGTAAGGAATTAAGTCGAAGGTCTTACGACTGGTCAATAGACAAAGTATCTATTTACGAACAAATCATGGAGGTGTATTACTATGGCAAATAATAATACTGGTTCTAACAATGCAGAATATCCACAAGCTAGAGAAGCTCTTGACAAAATGAAAATGGAAGTTGCATCTGAACTTGGTGTACCATTAAAACAAGGCTATAATGGAGATTTAACTAGCGCTCAAAATGGTTCCGTTGGTGGAGAAATGGTTAGACAAATGATTAGAAATTACGAACAACAAATGTCTGGTCAAAAATAACCAAATGTCTATTGAAAAATTGCAGTTAATATAATTGCATAGAAAATCACCATTTACTATGGGATGACTTATAGTAAATGGTGATTTCTTTATACATAAGACAATCATGCGGCTTCTTTTTGGCGTGTATCAAAAAAAATAAAAAAGTTCACAATAGGTCATGAATATGTTACAATAGGCGCGGAGCGTACTTATAATAACAATAGAAAAAGTTCAGATAAAAAAGATAAATGAAAAGGAGTGTTCTTGATGGGCAAGTATTTTGGCACAGATGGTTTCCGTGGCGAGGCAAATGAAACTCTAACGGTAGAGCATGCATATAAAGTGGGCCGCTTTTTAGGATATTATTATGGGAAGGAACATAAGGCGAAAGTTGTAATCGGAAAAGATACTAGAAGATCAAGTTATATGTTTGAATATTCTTTAGTAGCTGGTTTGACTGCAAGTGGTGCTGATGTTTATTTATTGCATGTAACAACAACTCCAAGTGTATCTTATGTTGTACGTACAGAAGATTTTGACTGTGGTATTATGATTAGCGCAAGTCACAATCCTTATTATGATAATGGTATTAAAGTAATCAATGGAAAAGGCTTTAAATTAGAAGCTGATGTAGAAGCAATGATTGAACAGTATATCGATGGTGAAATTGAAGAAATTCCATTTGCGAAAAAAGATGATATCGGTAAGACGGTAGATTATGCAATGGGACGTCATCGTTATATCGGCTATTTAATCTCTTTGGCAACAAAATCGTTTAAAGATTTGCGTGTAGGTTTAGATTGCTCTAATGGTAGTGCATCTACAATTGCAAAAGGTGTATTTGATGCATTAGGCGCAAAGACTTATGTAATCAACAACGAGCCAAATGGTTTAAATATCAATAATAACTGCGGTTCTACTCATATCAATGTATTACAGGAATTTGTAAAAGAAAAAGGGCTGGATGTCGGATTTGCTTACGATGGTGATGCAGATCGTTGTTTAGCTGTTGATGATAAAGGCAATATTATAGATGGAGATTTGATCTTATATTTATGCGGATGCTATTTGAAAGAACGAGGAGAGTTAAACAACAATACTGTAGTAACTACGGTTATGTCTAACCTTGGTCTTTATAAAGCATTTGATAAAGAAGGAATCGATTATGAAAAGACTGCCGTTGGCGATAAGTATGTATTTGAAAATATGATGAAATACAACCATTCGTTAGGTGGAGAACAATCTGGACACATCATCTTTAAGAAATATGCAACAACTGGTGATGGTATCCTTACATCTCTTAAGATTATGGAAGTTATCTTAGAGAAGAAGACAAAGTTATCTGAGTTACTAAAAGAAATCAAAATCTACCCTCAATTATTAGTAAATGTCAAGGTAAAAGACAAAGCAGCAGCAAAAGCTGATGAAGATGTTGTAAAGGCAGCTAAAGAGGTAGAAGAAGCACTAGGAGAAGATGGAAGAATCCTACTTCGTGAAAGTGGTACAGAAAGCTTAATCCGTGTTATGGTAGAAGCTAAGTCAGATGAACTTTGTGAAGAGTATGTGAATAAAGTAGTAGAAGTGATTAAGGCCAAAGGACATGCAATTGCATAATTCTTTAAATAATCGACAGAAACTATAAAAAAGTACAGTAATAAGCAAAAAAGCTTAAAAAATATGTATAGCAATTATAGTACCACTATGATATAATATACAGATGTCAGACTTTAATTATAAGCCTGTTAAATGTATTATATTACGGTATAAAGCCGAACATTCGGTTTGAATATATATCATTCTAACCCAATATTATGACATGTGTTAACATTAAGGAGGAAATAATACAATGAGTTTACAAGTTGAAAAGTTAGAAAAAAATATGGTGAAGCTTACAATCGAAGCAAGTGCTGAAGATTTTAACGCTGCAATTGAAAAAGCATACCAAAAAAATAAAAGTAAAATCAACATCCAAGGTTTCAGAAAAGGACATGCTCCACGTGCAATCGTTGAAAAAATGTACGGTGTAGGCGTATTCTATGAAGATGCTGCAAACGAAATTATCCCAACTGCTTATGAAGCAGCTGCTAAAGAAAGCGGTTTAGAAATCGTTTCTCGTCCAGAAATCGACGTAGTACAAATCGAAAAAGGACAACCTTTCATCTTCACAGCTACAGTAGCTGTTAAACCAGAAGTTACATTAGGTGAATACAAAGGTATCGAAGTTGAAAAACAAGAAATCGAAGTTACTGAAGATGAAGTAAACGCTGAACTTGATAAAGTTAGAGAACAAAACTCTAGAACAATCAACGTTGAAGACCGTGCAGTAGAAGACGGTGACATGACTGTAATCGATTTCGAAGGATTCGTTGATGGAGTTGCTTTCGAAGGTGGAAAAGGTACTGATTACCCATTAACAATTGGTTCTCATTCTTTCATCGATAACTTCGAAGAACAATTAATCGGTAAAAAAATCGGTGAAGAAGTTGAAGTTAACGTAACTTTCCCAGCTGAATACCAAGCAAAAGAACTTGCAGGAAAAGCTGCTATGTTCAAAGTAACAATCAAAGAAATTAAAGTAAAAGAACTTCCAGAATTAGATGATGATTTCGCTAAAGACGTATCTGAATTCGATACATTAGCTGAATACAAAGAAGATCTTAAAAAAGCAGTAGCTGAAAGAAAAGAAAAAGCTGCTAAAACTGCTAAAGAAGATACAATCGTAAACAAAATCATTGAAAACGCTACAATGGAAATTCCAGATGCTATGATCGATACACAAGTAAATCAAATGGCTAACGAATTCGCTCAAAGAATTCAAGCTCAAGGTTTATCCGTAGAACAATACTTCCAATTCACAGGAATGGACAGTGCTAAATTCTTAGAAAACCTTAAACCACAAGCTATCAAGAGAATTGAAAGCAGATTAGTATTAGAAGCTATCGTTAAAGCTGAAAATATCGAAGTATCTGAAGAAGAAGTAACAAAAGAAATCGAAGATATGGCAAAAGCTTACAACATGGAAGCTGATAAGATCAGAGAAATGATCGCTGGTGAATTAGAAATCATGAAAATGGACCTTGCGGTTCAAAAAGCAGTTGATTTCGTAGTTGAAGCTGCTAAAGAAGCGTAAGTTTCAGATATAATTATTTGACCATAGAAGGAGGTTATAGTATGAGTTTAGTACCTTATGTCGTTGAGCAAACAAGCAGGGGCGAACGTTCCTACGATATCTACTCAAGATTATTAAAAGAAAGAATTATCTTCTTAGGGGAAGAAGTAAATGATGCGAGCGCAAGTACCATTATTGCTCAGTTATTATTCTTAGAGTCAGAAGATCCAAACAAAGACATTCAGTTATATATTAATAGTCCAGGTGGTTCTGTAACTGCAGGTATGGCTATCTATGATACCATGAATTTTATTAAATGTGATGTATCCACTATTTGTGTTGGTTTAGCAGCAAGTATGGGAGCATTCCTTTTAGCTGGTGGTACTAAAGGTAAGAGAATGTCTCTTCCTAATTCAGAAATTATGATTCATCAACCTTCAGGCGGAGCTAAAGGTCAAGCAACAGATATTCAGATTGTTGCAGAAAATATTCTTAAGATTAAGAAAAGATTAAACACAATGCTTGCTGAAAATACTGGTCAACCTCTTGAAAAAATCGAGATTGATACTGAACGCGATAACTATATGTCCGCGGAAGAAGCAAAAGCATACGGAATTATTGATACAATCATTGAGAAACGTCAATAGTTTTTAACAAAGGAATAAATTTATTTAATATGCTGCACTTAAAAACCTTAGTTTTTGGGTGCAGCTAATTAGGATATGGGATATTTTTGTAAAAGTGAGGTGGATATTCATGGCGAATAGAGCGGATGAACGCAAACAATTACGTTGTTCTTTCTGTAATAAGACACAAGATCAAGTTCGTAAATTAATCGCAGGACCAAATGTATATATTTGTGATGAGTGTATTGAGATTTGTTCAGAAATTATTGAGGAAGAATTTGAAGATGTAGTAAATGATAGCGAGATTAATTTACTGAAACCAAAGGAAATCAAAGAGTTTCTTGATCAGTATGTAATTGGACAAGATGAAGCCAAAAAAGTACTAGCTGTTAGTGTATATAATCACTATAAACGTGTACTTGCTGAAAAAGACCTCGATGTTGAACTTCAAAAGAGTAATATCATCATGGTTGGACCTACTGGTAGTGGTAAAACATTTTTAGCCCAGACTCTTGCAAAATTACTTAATGTACCATTTGCCATTGCAGATGCAACCGCATTAACAGAAGCGGGTTATGTAGGTGAAGATGTTGAGAATATCTTATTAAAGATTATTCAAGCAGCAGACTTCGATATTGAACGTGCAGAATACGGTATAATTTATATCGATGAAATAGATAAAATCACTCGTAAATCCGAGAATATGTCAATTACTAGAGATGTTTCTGGTGAAGGCGTACAGCAGGCTTTATTAAAAATCTTAGAGGGTACTGTAGCAAGTGTTCCACCACAAGGTGGAAGAAAGCATCCTCATCAAGAATTCATTCAAATTGATACGACAAATATCTTATTTATTTGTGGTGGTGCGTTTGATGGTCTTGAGAAAATCATTGAATCTAGAATTGGTCAAAAATCAATCGGTTTCAATGCTGAGATTGGCAGTGTAGAAGAACAAAACATTGGCGAATTATTTAAACAAGTACTTCCTAGTGATTTTGTTAAATATGGTTTAATTCCTGAATTTGTAGGACGTGTTCCTGTAACAGTAGGGTTAGATTTATTAGATGAAGATGCATTAGTTAAGATTCTTACAGAACCTAAGAATGCGATTGTAAAACAGTATCACAAATTATTTGAGCTTGACGGCGTAGAACTTGAGTTTGATGCTGAAGCAATTCAAGCAATTGCGAAAAAGTCATTTGAGAGAAAAACAGGTGCGCGTGGTTTACGTGCAATTATGGAAGAGACTATGATGGACGTTATGTATAACATCCCATCTGACTCTAAAGTTACAAAATGTATTATTACAAAAGAAGCAGTAGAAGGCGGTAATCCTACTCTAATTCATGCAGAAGAGGATAAACCGAAGAAGGCTCTAGTAACTAAAAAATCTCTTAAGAAAAATAATGGTGAAATAGCATAAAGATTGGAGCCGTTGCAATTATGTTGCAGGGGCTCTTTTAGTATCATTGGAGGGGATTTTCCATGATACAGCAGGCTTGATAAAAGTTTGGGGGCGTGAAACTTAAAGTTCATAGGAGAATGATAAGGAGAACACACATATGAATATTGAAAACAAGAAGATGCCTGTGGTAGCACTACGTGGATTAATCGTATTACCACAGATGCTTATTCATTTTGATATAAATCGTAAGATTACAATTGAGGCAATTGAGACGGCGATGAAAGAGGATCAAAAGATTTTCTTAGTATCGCAAAAAGATCCAGAAGTGGATGAACCAAAGTTAGAAGATTTATATGAGATCGGTACAATGGCATCTATCAAGCAGATAGTTAAACTTCCGGATAATATTTATCGTGTGCTTGTATCGGTAGAAGAACGGGCACGTTTAGTGGACTTTTTAGAGATGAAGCCATATCTATTAGGTGAAGTTGGTGAAATCATAGAAGGAACACTTGAACTTTCTGAGATAGAAGAAAAAGCCCTTTTACATGGGTTAAAAGATTTGCTTAATGTATATGCAAATGTGACAGACAATGTTGGTAAGACAATTTTTGCTCAAATGTTTGAGGAAGAGAATCTAGAACGACTTGCAGAATGTATTGCAGCAAACATTCCTTTTTCTTCAGAAGGACGTTTAAAGATTCTTTTAGAAACTGACAGAACGGTAAGGGTAAATGAAATTGCAACAATGCTTGCAAATGAAATTGAACTTTGCAGAGTGAAAAAAGAGTTTCAGAATAAAGTAAAAGAGCAAGTGGATAAGAATCAGAAAGAATACCTTTTACGTGAACAGCTTAAGGTAATTCGTGAAGAACTTGGGGAATCCAATTTGGAATCCGATGCACTTGCATTTGAAGAACAGTTAAAGAAATTGGATGCTTCTGATGAAGTGAAGGAAAAGATTCAAAAAGAAATCAACCGTTTTAAAAATATTTCTTCTAACTCTCCGGATTCTTCTGTAAGCCGTGGCTATATTGAGACATTATTAGCTATGCCATGGGAGAAGCAGACGAAGGACAACAATAACATTACACATGCAGAAAAGGTATTGAATAAGGAACATTACGGCCTTGAAAAGGTAAAAGAAAGAATTCTTGAATACCTTGCAGTACGTACGCTTACGAAAAAAGGCGATGCACCAATTATCTGCCTTGTAGGACCACCTGGAACAGGTAAGACAAGTATTGCAAGAAGCGTTGCGAAAGCATTAAATAAAGAATACGTAAGAATCAGTCTTGGCGGTGTTCGTGATGAGGCCGAAATCCGAGGACATAGAAGAACTTATATTGGAGCAATGCCAGGACGTCTTGTTACTGGATTAAAGCAAGCAGGAGTGAATAACCCTCTTATGCTCCTTGATGAAATTGATAAGGTATCAAATGATTATAAAGGTGATACGTTTAGTGCCCTATTAGAAGTACTAGATGGAGAACAAAATAATAAATTCGTAGATCATTATCTTGAAGTACCTGTTGATTTATCTAATGTTCTTTTTATCGCAACTGCAAACTCTGTGCAGACAATTCCTAGACCATTACTTGACCGTATGGAATTAATCGAGGTTTCCAGCTATACAGAAAATGAAAAGCTTCATATTGCAAAAGAACACCTTTTGAAAAAGGTATTAGAAAAGAATGGACTTACTGCAAAGCAGCTTAGTGTTTCAAAGAAAGCACTAGAACTGATTATATCTGCATATACTAGGGAAGCAGGAGTTCGTAATTTGGAACGCAAGCTTGGCCAGATTTGCCGTAAAGCTGCAAAACAGATTATTGAGGGTGATGGCAAGCAAATTAAAGTTACACACAAAAACTTAAAAGAATATTTAGGAAAAGAAATCTACACCGTAGATTTGAAAAACAGCAAGGATGAGGTGGGAATCGTTCGTGGTCTTGCATGGACCAGTGTCGGCGGAGATACCTTATCAATTGAAGTAAATGACATGCCAGGAAAAGGACGTCTAGAATTAACAGGACAGCTTGGTGATGTAATGAAAGAATCTGCGAAGACAAGTCTTAGCTATGTAAGAAGTATCAGTGAAGAATATGGAATTGATGCAGATTATTATGAAAAGAAAGATCTTCATATCCATATTCCAGAAGGTGCAACACCAAAGGATGGCCCAAGTGCTGGTATTACAATGGCAACAGCTATTCTTTCTGCGGTTACAAATAAAAAGGTAAAAGCGGACATTGCGATGACTGGTGAGATTACATTACGAGGACGTGTACTTCCGATTGGCGGACTAAAAGAAAAATTACTTGCTGCAAAAACGGCTCAGATTTCTACCGTTCTTGTTCCAATGCAAAATAAAAAAGACGTAGAAGAGATTTCCGAAGAAATCAAAGAGAATTTGGATATCAAGTTTGTAGAACACATGTCGGAAGTACTTGAGTACGCACTTGTGAAATAGAGGAGAAAACAATGCATATAAAAAATGTAGAATTAGAAACGGTTTGTGGTATTACAAGTGTATTGCCACAAAACGATAAGATGGAGATTGCGTTTGCAGGAAAATCCAACGTAGGAAAGTCTTCCTTAATTAACGGATTAATGAATCGTAAGAATCTTGCAAGAACATCCTCTCAGCCAGGTAAGACACAAACAATCAACTTCTATAACATTAACGAGCAAATGTATTTTGTTGATTTACCAGGATACGGATACGCTAAAGTAGGACAGAAGATGAAAGAGCAGTGGGCGAAGTTAATCGAGAGATATTTATTAAAATCTGAAAAGCTTCGTGTTGTATTCCTTCTTGTAGACATCAGACATGAGCCATCACAAAATGATAAGAACATGTATGATTGGATTGTATATCACGGATATAATCCGCTAATCATTGCTACCAAGGTAGATAAATTGAATAGAAGTCAGATTCAAAAGCATGTAAAACAGATTAAGACTGGTTTAAATGTCGTAGATGGAACTCCGGTTATCCCATACTCTTCTTTGACAAAGCAAGGTAGAGATGAGATTTATGAATATATTGACGGATATTATGAAGATTATTTAGAAAATGAAGCTGCAAATGAAACAACAGGTGAGGAAGAATAAGTATCTGAGGTGATTATAATGAATGGTTTACCTAAGTCAGGTGAATTTTACCGCCATTTTAAGGGGAACTTGTATCAGGTGATTGCAGTAGCAAAGCATTCTGAGACAATGGAAAAGATGGTAGTGTATCAGGCACTTTATGGAGATTACGGAATGTATGTACGTCCACTTAAAATGTTTATGAGTGAAGTGGATCACGAAAAATATCCAGAAGTGGTACAGAAATATCGATTTGAAAGAATCAATCCACAGGAGTTTATAAAAGAGCCTGATAAGAAAGAGAAAATCAAATCAGAAGAATATGTAGTGCAACAGAAGACAATACAAGAAGCACAAGAAGAAGCTGGTATTAATCCGGATCTTTTAGCCTTTCTTGAAGCAGAGACATATACAAAAAAAATTGAAGTGTTAGAGAGTATTAAGAAGACTCTTACAGAAGAGATTCTGCAGACAATCGCAATATCGCTTGACTATTCGTTAGGAGATGGCGATTTTCAAGATCAGTATGAGTCGGTACTCTTTTATTTAGAAACACATGCAAGATATGAAGGAAATCGTTTACGATAACTAAACAGACCTGCCAAAAAGACGAACTAGTTCCATGTCTTTTCGGCAGGTCGTTCTTTTTTGGTTTCGAAATAAAATACAATATGTTTCAAAAAAAAGTGATATTTACACAAAAGCTATAAGTTGGTAGCATTAATACTATAGTAATTGTGTTTTGATTTGAGACAAAGATAGAAGAGAGGGTCTGTATGAATAAACAATTAGATCGAGGCGCAGGAATCTTGATGCCGATAAGCAGCCTACCTTCGCCTTACGGAATAGGTACACTAGGGAAAGAAGCATATCGCTTTGTAAACAAGCTTGCGCAGGCGAAGCAGACATACTGGCAGGTGCTTCCGATAGGACCAACTAGTTTCGGAGATAGCCCCTATCAGTCATTTTCCACATTCGCAGGAAATCCGTATTTTATTGATTTAAATATGCTTGCAGAGGAAGGATTACTTGATAAAAAGAAATTGAAAAGTATTAAGTGGGCGGAAAGTCCCGAGTATATTTCCTATGAGAGGCTTTGGAAATATCGATATAAAGTATTACATACAGCATTTGAAAATTGTGACCTTGCTTCACAGAAAGGGTATGAGGAATTCTGTGAAAAAGAGGCAGACTGGTTAGAGGATTATTCCCTGTATATGGCATGTAAGGAAAAGTTTGAGAATAAGGAATGGCTGTTATGGGAAGATGACTTACGGTTTCGTAAGGAAGAGACGATGAAGAAGTATCGCACTATGCTTGCTCATGAGTGTGAATTCTGGAAGTTTTTACAGTTTAAGTTTTATGAGCAGTGGATGGCGTTAAAAAAATATGCCAATGAGAAGAAAATCAAGATTATTGGTGATATACCGATTTATGTGGCGATGGACAGTGCCGATGTATGGGCGAATCCGAGCTTGTTTCAGTTAGATGAGGACTTAAAGCCAACGGCTGTTGCAGGATGCCCTCCGGATGCATTCTCCGATGAAGGTCAGAAATGGGGAAATCCTTTATATGACTGGAAGAGCATGGAGGAGGATGGATTTGCATGGTGGCAGAAACGTATGAAGGCCGCCGCTAGAATGTACGATGTCATTCGTATCGATCATTTTATTGGAATCGTAAGATATTACGTAATTCCGGTGGATCAGTCAGCAAAAAATGGCTGGTACTTAATGGGACCGGGCATGAAGCTAATTCGTGCAATTGATAAGGTATTAGGAGATGCAAAAGTTATTGCAGAAGATTTAGGGGTATTGATTCCGAAGGTTGGAAAAGTATTAAACCAGGCAGGTTATCCTGGAATGAAAGTATTAGAGTTTGCATTTGATGGCAATCGCAATAATCCGTATTTGCCACATTGTTATAAGAAAAATTGTGTTGTATATGGTGGAACCCATGATAATGATACGTTAGAGGGCTATTATGACTTATTACCTAAGAAGCAATTAAGTTATGCCATGAAGTATTGTGGGGCAACGAAACGCGAGGAACTTGTAGATAAAGTTATTACCATGGCCTATGCAAGTGTTGCCGACATGGTGATATTTCAAATGCAAGATATTTTAAAGAAGGACAACAGTGCAAGAATGAATTATCCGTCCACAATCGGTAACAACTGGAGATGGAGATTACAAAAAGGAGAATTTCAGAAAAAGCACATTAATATGTTAAAAGACTTAACAGTAACCTATGGAAGAATTTAAAAATGTATTGGTAAAAGGGAGGATTATTATGTTACAGGAAATCGTTCAAGCAAAATACGGTAAAGCAATTGAGGAGTGCAGCAATGAAGAGATTTATATTGCGCTTTTAAATCTTGTAAAGGAGAAAGCAAGTGAGAAAGTTGAAAATAATGATAAGAAGAAATTATATTATGTCTCAGCAGAATTCTTAATTGGAAAGCTATTAAGCAATAATTTGATTAACCTTCATTTATACAAAGATATAGCAGAGGAATTAAAAGCACATGGAAAAGATTTAAGCGAGATTGAAGAAGTTGAGTTAGAGCCATCTTTAGGAAATGGCGGTTTAGGAAGACTTGCAGCTTGTTTTCTAGACTCCATTGCAACATTAGGATTAAACGGTGATGGAATCGGATTAAATTATCATTTGGGATTATTTAAACAAGTCTTTGATCACAAATGTCAGATTGAGACGCCAAATCCTTGGATTGATGATAAGAGCTGGCTTACAAAGAGAGAAGAACAGTATGAAGTTGAGTTTGGGGATTTTAAAGTACGGTCTACCTTATATGATATTGCAGTAACAGGCTATGGAAACCGTACAAATCAACTACATTTATTCGATATCGATTCCGTGGATGAAGGAATCGTGAAAGACGGAATCGACTTTGATAAGACAGAAGTTCTCAAGAACCTTACGTTATTCTTATATCCAGATGATAGCGATGAGAATGGCCGTCTGCTTCGAGTATATCAGCAGTACTTCATGGTTAGTAATGCGGCACAGTTTATTTTGATGGAATGTAAGCAAAAAGGATGTGTCTTAACTGATTTACATGAATATGCAGCAATACAAATTAATGATACGCATCCAACTATGATCATTCCTGAACTGATTCGCCTTTTATGTAAAGAGGGAGTCTCGATGGACGATGCCATTGCTACAGTAAGCAAGACTTGCGCTTATACAAACCATACGATCTTAGCAGAGGCCTTGGAAAAATGGCCATTGAAGTTCTTAGAAAAAGTTGCACCATGCATCGTGCCAATTATTAAGGAATTGGACCGTCGTATACGTGAAAAGTATACAGACGAATCTGTATATATCATTGATGAAGATGACCGTGTACATATGGCTCATATCGATATGCATTATGGATATAGCATCAATGGTGTTGCATACTTACATACTGAGATTTTAAAGAATAATGAATTACATAACTTTTATCAGATCTATCCTGACAAATTCAACAATAAGACAAATGGAATTACGTTTAGACGTTGGTTACTGCATTGCAACCATGAGCTGACTGCGTTAATTGAACGGTTAATTGGAGACGAATTTAAAAAGGACGCTATGGAGCTTAATAAATTATTAGCGTATAAAGAAGACGAAGCAGTTCTTGACCAGTTGTTAGCTGTAAAGCAGCAGAAGAAACATGACTTGGCTGTTTATTTAAAGAATACGCAAGGAATTGAGATTGATGAGAATTCAATCTTTGATATCCAGGTAAAACGTCTTCATGAATATAAACGTCAACAGATGAATGCGATTTATGCCATCCATAAGTATTTAAGCATCAAGGCGGGAAACATTCCAAGTCATCCAATTACGATGATTTTTGGCGCAAAGGCAGCACCAGCGTATACTACGGCAAAGGATATTATCCATTTGATTCTATGCCTGCAGAACATCATCAATAATGATCCAGAGGTAAGTAAATATCTAAAGGTCATCATGGTTCAAAACTATAATGTTACATTGGCAGAAAAAGTAATTCCTGCATGTGATATTTCAGAGCAGATTTCTCTTGCTTCCAAGGAGGCAAGTGGTACTGGTAATATGAAGTTTATGCTGAATGGTGCAGTTACCCTTGGGACAAGCGATGGAGCAAATGTAGAGATTCACGACCTTGTTGGTGAAGACAACATTTATACATTTGGTGAGTCCAGTGAAGAAGTAATCGAACGGTATGAGAGAGGGGACTACTCCGCAATTGAATACTATGTCGAAGACAGAGATATTAAAAAGGCATTGGATTTTATCATCAGCGATGAAATGTTTGAAGTTGGGGATCCTGTTATCTTGAAACGTTTACTCAAGGAATTGCTGAAGAAAGACTGGTTTATGACCTTCCCAGATTGCGAAGAATATTTTGCAACGAAGGAAAGAGCATTCCACGATTATGAGGATCGCCATGCATGGGCCAAGAAGATGATGACTAACATCGCTAATGCAGGATATTTTTCAGCAGATAGGACGATTGCAGAGTATAATAAAGATATTTGGAAGTTAACGAAATAACGAAAATAATAGGATATTTATTCTTATTATGGTAAAATAAAGATAGCTCAGTGGGGAATGGAGAACCTACTGGGCTATAACTATAAAGCGAGATAAGTGGGGTGGAACTATGCATCATATTCTTATTGTAGATGATGAAAGAGTCGAGCGAAATGGAATCAAGTTTTTGCTACAGCAAATGGGTTTAACATTGAAGATTGATGAGGCAGCTAATGGTAAAGATGCATTAGAGTTTCTGACAAACAATGAAAATGATGTAGATATCATTTTTACGGATATAAAGATGCCGTTTATCGATGGCATTGAGTTGATCAAAGAGATACATAAGTTAGGAAAGAAGTATAAGATTATTATATTTAGTGGTTACAGTGAGTTTGAATATGCCAAGTTTGCTGTAAAAATGGGAGTGGAAGATTACATATTAAAGCCAGTGGATCCTGCTGAATTTAATAAGACGATTCGTAAGGTGGTAAATGAATTAGAAGAAGAAAAGTCAAAGGAACTGATGCAGGAGGAGCACATTAGCTTTATGAAGGAGTATATCTTGTATTCTGTGATTAATGGTGCACCCATTTCCGAAATGCGTGCGCAGGCAGGAAAGTTCATGGATCTTGATTTCCTAAATGACTATGGAAGAATGCTTCTTTTTGAGTTTAATACAGAGGCATTCTCGACAATCGGAAGTGACTTCAAAGACGAGTTGAAAGAGAAGATTCAAGTACCTTATGAATATTTGAACTTGAATTTACAACAAGGGTTATTATTGTTTTCCAAAGAGGTCATGACCGATTATAAAGAGGTTGCAAGGAAGGTTCATGAGTTCTTTGCAATCCGGTATTCGCTAGACTGTTATGTTTCTGTAAGCAGCAGATGGGAAGACGGTGCTAAAGGTCTTTCTTTGATATTTGATGAAGTGGAAGAACGTATGGAAGATAAATTCTATGATGATAGGAAGTTTATCTTTGTGCCGGAAGATGATGAGGGAAGTGGGCAAGATGTTACGGTAGATGATGATACCTATATTAAGCAGATGGCGCAGGATATTAAGATGAAAGATGTCTCAAGACTGCGGACTCATTTTGACGCCCTTTGCAATCGGTTCAATGAAAAAGGTTCGGTTTCACAGGTATATATTAAGTTTGTTTTTTCTAATCTACTAAAGTTAATCCATGAAAGTTGTCAGGGAAAAGAACAAACCAAGTTAAAAGATGAGATTGACGAGCTTTATCATGCAAAGGACTACAAGCAGGTAATTGCAATCGTTGATTCAAATATAAAGCAGTTAGAGGAAGCGGTATCATACAATCCTCAGACACTGCATCGTGAAATAGAAGCAATAAAACAATATATTTATGAGAATTATGACAAGGAACTAAGTGTGGAACAACTTGCTGAAAAAGTATATCTTGCACCAAGTTACTTAAGTCATGTGTTCAAAAAGGAAATGGGCCAGAATCTAAGTAAGTTTATCAAGTCTTATCGCATGGAGAAAGCGAAAGAGATGTTGGAAAAGACACATAAAAAGATTGTAAATATCAGTTATGAAGTAGGATATAGCAATGTATCTTATTTTTGTCAGAGTTTTCGTGAATATTATGGGGTAAGCCCACAAAAGTTTAGAAATCAGGGTGGCGCAGATGAAGTGGATCTCTAGATTGATTCGAAGAGCATTCGGATCTCTTATACAAGCGTATAAAGATATTAAGTTAAGGCATAAAGTGCTTGTCACATACGGTTTTGTCGCAATACTTCCAATTACCGTATTGGGGTGTTTTTGTTATGTCCAGTCAAAATCTATGCTGGTGGAACATGAAAATAATAATATGCAGGATTGTCTTGATCAGTCCATACTTAGCATTGATAATCAGCTGGATATTTATAATAATCTATCGGATTATATTGCCTATAACCAGGCCATTGGAAATGTAATCAGCTATGATTATAGCACCTCGTATGAGATGTATGAGAATTTGACAAACACATTAGACCCGATGCTTGCATCGTTAAAATACTTCCATAGTAAAGTAAACCAGGTTACGATTTATACCTCCAATAACTTTGTAAAGCATGATACGACGGTAGCACCGCTTAATACCATTGTAAGTACTGATTGGTACAAGAAAGTGACGGAGCAGTCCACAAGGGATATTCTATGGTTTGTAAAACCAGAAGAGAAGAAAGTGTTTTCAGCAAGAAAGATGCCGATATTGGAAGGAACCGATTATCCGGGCGTGCTTTACATAGACGTAGATTACGACGATTTATTTGCGCCACTGACGGATATGACAAGTTCGGATTATGGAATTTATGTCGTTGATGAGGGGGATAATGTGGTGTATTCCCACAATCAGTTTTCCAAGGACTCGAAAGCGTATGCTATGAACTATAGCTCCCTTGTACAAGAAATGAAGGGAGAGGGAGCGTCGAATTATACGATTGTAAAGGATACTACATCGGAAGATTGGACAATCCTTTTGTATAAGCCAAACAGCGCAATTATGGAGTCAGTATGGAATATTGCAATTATATCCGTTCTTGTTACGTTGTGCTGTATCATAGCATCCTTTATAGCAGCGGCGGTTATCTCTAGATTTATGGTAACGGATATTGAGAAACTGACGGAGAATATGAAGAATGTGCAGACAGGAAATCTTGAAATTACAGTTAGAAGTAACAGCAAAGATGAAGTTGGCAATCTGATCCGTGGGTTTGGAATGATGATTGAGAGAATCAACTTATTAATCAATGAAGTATATGAGGGAGAAATTGCGCAGAAAGAGTATGAGATGAAAGCATTGCAGGCTCAAATCAATCCTCATTTCTTATATAACTCCTTGTCGCTAATTAACTGGAAGGCAATTGAGGCAAATGAACAGGATATAAGCAGGATCACGTTATTATTGTCTACATTTTATAGAACGGCTTTAAACCGCGGGGACAATATTTTATCTGTACGTGATGAGATTACCAATATGAAATGCTACTTGGATATTCAGCTTATGATGCATGAGAATAACTTTGATGTTGAAGTTGAAATCCCAGAAGAGATGTATGAGTATCAGACCTTGAATCTTATTCTGCAGCCGATAGTGGAAAATGCGATTGACCACGGAGTTGACTTGCTGACCGATCGACGAGGCGTAATTCGGATCACCGGGGAGCTTAATGCGGCGACAATCAGCTTTATTATTGAGGACAATGGTGTTGGAATGGAGCAGGAGAAGGTGGAAACCATACTGACAGAGAAGTCGAAAGGTTATGGCATTCGCAATGTAAATGAGAGAATCAAGCTATTATATGGACCAGAGTATTCCATGCAGGTACATAGTGAAATCGGTGTTGGGACAACTATTAGAGTTAATATGCCGGCCATAAAGAGAGGATAAAATATCAAAATATTAATATATCAAAAAAACAACATGTTTCAAAAATAATCAATATTTACCAAAAATATCTAAGCTTTTATAATAAATTATAGATAAAGCGAACAAAACGAAACGCTTTAGTTGATGCTTTTATTTATAAGGAGGAGATATTATGAAAGCAAAGAAAGTTTGGGCAACATTATTATGTGGGGCAATGGCAGTTGGGAGCTTAGCAGGTTGTGGAGGTTCAGAAACATCAGATACAAAGGCATCTGATACTGCAGCACCAACAACACAAGAAACTAAAAAAGTAACACTTAAGGTATGGGGGACCTCAAGAAGATCAAGCAGCAGTAAAAGGTTATGACGAAGGATGGCTAAAAGGCATGTGTGATCAGTTTAATAAAGCACATCCAGAATGGGATATTACTTTTACCTACGGAGTATGTTCCGAAGGTGATGCCTATAAGACAATCAAGAATGATGTTGATGCAGCAGCAGATGTTTATATGTATGCAAATGACCAAATTCCTGATTTGGTAAAAATCGGTGCTTTAGCTCAATTAGGAGGAAAGACAGAAGAAGCAGTTAAGGCTGATAATGATGAGGTTATCGTTAACTCAGTTACATATGAAAATGCAATCTATGGTGTTCCATTTACATCAAATACATGGTTCTTATACTATGACAAATCTAAATTCTCTGAAAGCGATGTTAAATCATTAGATACTATGATGGAGAAAGATTTAGGCGATGGCGTTAGCAATTTTGCATTCTCATTAGATAACAGCTGGTATATTCCGGCATTCTTCTTCGCTGGCGACTGTACTTTATTCGGAGAGGCTGGTAATGATGCATCTCAAGGATGTACATTCAACAATGATTCAGGTGTTGAAGTCGGCAAATATTTAGTTAAATTAGCAAATAATAAGAAATTCTCCCTTGAAAAGAAAGGTACAAGCATTGCTAAGTTCAAAGAAGGAAAACTTGGTGCTTATTGCTCAGGATCTTGGGATGCTACAGCAATTAAAACAGCATTAAAAGATAATATGGGTGTTGCAGTTCTTCCAACAATCAATGTAAACGGAAAAGATGGTCAAATGAAATCATTTGCAGGAAGTAAGGCAATCGGAGTAAACCCTAACAGCAAATCTCCAGAAGTAGCTGTAGCATTAGCAGCATACTTAGGATCTGCAGAAGCTCAGGAAGCTCACTATACATCAAGAGGCATTATTCCAACCAATAAAACAGTTGCAACTAGCGATGCAGTAAAAGCAGATGAAATCGCACAAGTACAGGCAAATGTAATTAGTACGACTTCTATTGTACAACCACTTGTAAGTCAAATGGGTAACTTCTGGACTCCAGTAGAATCTTTTGCAAAAGAGATCTGTCAAGGTGATGTAACAGATAAGAATGTAAAAGAAAAATTGGATTCTATGGTAGCTGGTATTACAAAATAATCAGACAGACGTTTATATAAAGTGGGAAAGAGGGTGTTAGAAGCACCCTCTTTTTAAAAGAACAGCAAGAGTTGCAAGTAAGGTTGGAAAGGAGAGCGTCCATGGCATTGTTTAGAAAAAAAGAGGCCAAGAAGAAAGACGAAATAACAGTTAGAGAGGCACTTAAAAAGGGTGATATCTTCACAAGGCTAAGTGCCGTAATCATGGGTCTTGGCAATTTGATCAGAGGACAGATAATAAAGGGAATATTGTTTCTTGCCTTTGAAATTTACTTTATTGTGTTTTTAGTTACAGATGGGATTAATAATGTAAGGCGTTTGATAACCCTTGGTACAGTAACGGCAACAAAATACTTTGATGAAACATCTCAGATTTATCGAATCAAAGCAGGCGATAATTCAATGCTTTGCCTATTATATGGTATTGTGGCAGTCTTTGTAATTATTGGATTTATAATTTTATGGAGAGGAAATTTGAAAAGTGCCTATGCGGTACAAGTTAAGAAAGAGAACCGGAAAAAGATTCCATCATTTATAGATGATGTTGAAGATTTATTTGATGGACAGATTCATAGGCTCCTTTTGTTTATTCCGGTTACATGTATTTTAGCATTTACCGTATTACCATTGGTATTTATGATAAGTATGGCATTTACTAATTATGATCGTAACCATCAAGTGCCAGCAAATTTGTTTGACTGGGTTGGACTAAAGAACTTTGGAGAACTTTTCTCTTCTAGCAGCGGTTTGGCAACTGCATTCTGGCATGTTCTTGGCTGGACTCTCGTTTGGGCTTTCTTTGCAACATTCTTAAATTATATTGTTGGTATGATTCTTGGTATTGTAATTAATAGAGAGAAGACAAAATGTAAAGCTATGTGGAGATTTTTCTTTGTATTATCCATTGCAGTACCTCAGTTCGTTTCTTTATTAGTTATGCGTACATTATTTGATCCAGATGGAGCGGTCAATGTATTGTTGCGTTCCTGGGGATTTATTTCGAAGAACTCCTCGCTTCCGTTTTGGACCGATGTTACGTGGGCCAGAATTATGATTATTGTAGTAAACTTATGGGTTGGTGTTCCGTATACACTGCTTCAGGTAACCGGTATTCTTAAGAATATTCCAAATGATTTATATGAGGCAGCAAGATTAGATGGAGCAGGACCAGTTCGTATTTTTACAAGTATTACACTTCCTTATATGCTATTTGTAACAGCTCCATATTTGATTACACAGTTTATTGGAAACATCAATAACTTTAATGTAATCTACCTACTGACGGCCGGTGCTCCTGCCACCTTGGAGTACTTTAATGGTACCGCAGGAAAGACGGACTTGTTAGTAACATGGCTTTATAAATTGACCGTAGATTTTAGTGATTATAGCTATGGTGCAGTTATCGGTATTATGACATTTATCTTGAGTGCAATCTTTGCCCTTGTTACCTACCATCGTACCAGTGCTTATAAGAATGAGGAGGGATTCCAATAATGGCAAACGGAAGAAAGAAAGTCACAAAGAAAAAAGTAGGCAATGTAATCATACATATAATCTTAGGAATCTTGTCATTTATATGGGTTGCTCCAATCTTATGGGTAATTATGACGTCATTTCGAGCAGAACAAGGCTCTTATCCAACTACGTTTTTCCCAAAGGCTTGGACACTCGGCAACTATAAGAAATTGTTTACGGATACGGATGTATTCAACTTCCCAAGATGGTTTGGTAATACGTTTGTAATTGCCATCTTTACATGTATTCTAACCACTATATTTATTGTCAGCATTGCATTCTGTATGTCCAGACTTCGCTTTAAATTAAGGAAGCCATATTTAAATATTGCATTGATCCTTGGAATGTTCCCTGGATTTATGTCAATTGCGGCAGTGTACTACATAATGAAAGGATTAAATCTTTTAAATGGTGGATTCAAACTATTTGCATTGGTTCTTCTGTATTCAGGAGGATCGGGAATCCTAAGCTTTTATGTTGCAAAAGGATTCTTTGATACGATACCAAAGACAATCGATGAGGCTGCATATGTGGATGGTGCGACAAAATGGAATGTGTTAACGAAGATTACGCTTCCATTATCAAAACCAATTATCATTTATACAGTATTAACTTCATTTATTGCACCTTGGATTGACTTCATCTTATCAAAAGTCATAGTTGGTACGGATGCAAAGTATTATACTGTAGCAATTGGTATGTGGAACATGCTTGAAAAGGAAAATATATATCAGTGGTACACGACATTCTTTGCAGCGGCAGTAATAGTGTCGATTCCGGTTGCGGCAATCTTCCTATTTATGCAACGATACTATACTGACGGAATGGCAGGTGCTGTAAAAGGCTAATGTACAATTACCCTGTATGTGATATAATTAAGTTATGTATATAGAAGGTATGCATAAGAAAAACATATGGGATAGGAGGACAGTTATGAAACATAAGCGAGTACTAGCTTTGTGTTTAGTAATTGTGTTGTCCGTTTGTAGTTGCAGTACATATCGTAAAAACAAGAATAAGTCCGAAGAAGTTGAAAAGGATGATTTATACTGGAAACAGTATGAGGAAGCTTGTACAACGCCTTTTGGTAGATATCCGGAGTTGATCACGTATAGCTTGGGGAAGATGACGGGAGAGAACAATTCCAATATGCCAGAGGGAGATACATACGAGAACAATGCTTACACAAGGTATTTAAAAGATTATTTAAATATACAGAATAAGAATTCATTTGAAGTAAGTGATAATGATGGATATGATGACGTAGTGAATATGGCAATTGCCAATAACAATCTTCCCGATATCATGGTGGTCAGTGACTTAGAAACGTTGGAGAAACTGGTACGCCTTGATATGGTGGAAGATTTGTCAGAAGTATATGAGAAGTGTACCAGTGATCGAATAAAAGAGATGTATAACAGCTATGGAGAGGCGATTTTCGATAATGTAACTTTTGATGGTAAGATAATGGCATTGCCAGAAACGAATATTGAGGATGGCCCTAATCTTTTATGGTTAAGGAAAGATTGGATGGACAAACTCAAATTGAAGGAACCTACTACATTGGACGAGGCTTTAGATGTCATCAAGGAATTTGTTACAAAGAATGCTGGAGGGAATGGAGTAGATACCGTGGGACTAGTATGTGATGCTAATCTTACGGGTGAGTGTGGATATAGTTCAGAATATCAAACAGATATTATATTTGCCAACTACAATTCATTTCCGAAGCAATGGATTTATAATGCAAAGGGCGAGGTAGTATATGGTTCAGTGCAGCCAGAAGCTAAGAAGGCATTAGAAAAACTGCACTCGATGTATGAAGAGAAGATATTAGATAATCAATTTTTATTACGTACGACTACGAATATTATTGAGCTGATCAATAAGGGACAATGTGGCTCGTTCTTCGGACCATGGTGGACGCCGAATAATCCTTTGATGCAGGCGATTCAACTTGATCCTGAGGCGAATTGGCAGCCATATGTGATTCCAACAGATGGTTCAGGGGAGTTAAAATATTATTCACAGAATCCGAGTTACAAATATGTTGTAGTAAGGAAGGGATATGAACATCCTGAGATTGCAGCAAAAATCATAAGTACTTTATTTGACTATGTTCGTTATGAGGATAAGGATGCACAAGAGATTGTGAAGTATTATCAACAGAATGTAGATCCAAGTGCAAGACCGATTGCCATCAATATTGATTATAGCGATGCACTGAATCAATGCTATGAGAACATAACCGATACATTGAATGGAAAAAAGGAAGCAGATGAGCTTGAGTTATTAGAGTCTTCGTATTACTTGTCCTGTCAGTCTTATCTGGCGGCAACAAAGAAGAAGGAGAAAGTAACTGCTGAAGATTGGTCTGCCTATATGTCTCGTATTGAAGCTTGTTCCCTCATTAATAAAGCAAACACAAAGAAAGTAGAATCACTTTATTTTGGCACGACGGAAACGATGCAGAGTGAATGGTGGAAATTAGAGAATATGGAGAAAAAGGCGTACTTAGAAATTGTGACTGGAGAGAAGCCAATTGAGTATTTTGATGAGTTCGTGAAGGAATGGAATTCAAGTGGTGGCAATACCATAACAAAAGAAGTATCAGATATCGTAAAAGCTAGAGGCGTCTCGCATTAGCGAGGTGCTAGGAGCATTTTAAAATGTACCCTATAGAGTAGACAATTAAAAAAGTCTACCCTATAGGGTATTTTTATCTATAATTATCGAGGACAATGGAATCTAAAAAAAGATGACTCCTGTGAAATACAGGAATCATCTTTTTGAAATTGCCTAGCTTTTTAGTCCTCCATTAAAGTCTTCATAAGATAACTGTAGACTTCCTGGCTGTTTTTCTTCCAATTGTTACAGATGGCGATAGCCGCTTCCTCTGTAGGAACTGTAAGGCTAAGGTCGATAATGGAACTGGATTGTTCCTTTACTTGGCATCTTACAACAAATTCATTTTTCTTTTCTTCATAATAGTCTGCGATATTGGAGACCTCTTCACGAAGAGAATATTTATTTGTTCTTAGAAATTCTAAAACGTCTTCTTTAATTGCATCCGAAATCTTGTTGCTGAAGAACTCTAGTGTCTCTTTTCCGGCGTCAGTAATTCGAAAATATGAACTATGTCGAATCGAGGATACTGAAATTAATTCCTGGGATGTAAGCTCTGAAATCGCTTGTTGTATGTTAAAGTAGTTCGTATATTCCTTCTCTAATATAAAATCAGAAACTTGTGCGTTTGTCAGAGGAAAATCTACTTTATCTAAGATAAATAAGATAATCAATTTGTATAAGGTTAATGTATCTGGTTGCATCTATCTCTACACCTCCCTATAGTACTTACCCTGCCATGAATTCGTTTCCTTCATGGCTTTATGGATAGAATTTAACACTAGTTTTTTATTACTGCTCCATAAAGGTGCAAGCAGTAATTTTTTCGGACCATCGCCTGTGATTCTATGAATTACAATATCCGGTCTGATATGTGTAATACAATCGATTAATAGCTCGATGTATTCTTCAATGGAATATAATTTTATCTTATCCATATAATCGGCTAGTTTCGTATTTTTCAGTACATGTAATAGCTGTAATTTTATACCATGAATCGGCTTTGAATTTAAATAGCTAATTGTTTTAAGGATATCTTCGTTCGTTTCGCCCGGAAGACCTAAAATTACATGAACAATGATGCTTAGATTGCGTTTGGCTAAGGCTTCAACTGCATGATCAAAACAAGAAAGAGAATAGCCGCGATTAATTAAAATAGCAGTGTCCTCATGTATTGTCTGCAAACCAAGCTCAATCCATACTGGTTTGATTGTATTTATTTCTTCGAGTAAATCAAGGATTTCTTCACTGAGGCAATCGGGTCTTGTCGCGATAGACAAGATTACAATTTCAGGATCTTCAATTGCTTCATAAAAAAGTTTTCTTAAAACAGAGACTGGGGCATAGGTATTCGTATATGCTTGGAAATACGCAATGTACTTATGGCCAACAGTTTTGGTTACTGTATCACCATGCATCTTTTCTTTCGCTGCTTTTATTTGCTCGGGAATGGATAGACGGCTACTTGTGGCAAAGTCGCCAGAGCCACCTTCGCTACAGAAGATGCATCCGCCATAGCTGATTTTCCCATCGCGATTCGGACAGGTCATACCGCCGTTTAAGGACAGCTTATATATTTTTTCATGATACTGTTCTTTTAAGTAATAATTTAATGACTGGTAGGGCTTGTCTCCCCATAATTTCATTGAATTCAAGAAAAACCTCATTTCTATGTTCATGTTTTGCATAAAGCAAAGGTGTAAGCTTATTTTCTGATATGTGATTTCACAGCTTCGCTTACAGCGGTTGCTACACGTGGGTCAAATGCCTGTGGCATAATGTTATCTTCATCTAAATCTTTTTCATCAACAAGATTAGCGATTGCATTAGCAGCAGCTAATTTCATTTCTTCTGTGATTTGAGTAGCTCGTCCTTCTAAGGCCCCTTTAAAGATACCAGGGAAAGCTACGACATTATTTACTTGGTTTGGAAAATCAGAACGGCCTGTACCAACGATACGTGCGCCGGCCTCTTTTGCTACATCTGGCATAATTTCTGGAACAGGATTTGCCATTGCAAATAAAATAGAGTCTTTGTTCATAGAAGCAACCATTTCTTTTGTTACGATATTAGGAGCACTTACGCCGACAAAAATGTCCGCACCTTTAATTGCATCAACTAACTTTCCTGTTTCTTTGTTTGGATTTGTAACTTTCATGATTTCTTCATGCGCCCAGGTCATACCTTCATTTCCTTCTTGTAGAACTCCTGATTTGTCGCACATAACAATATTTTTAAAACCATAGTTGAGAAGAAGTTTACAGATTGCAATTCCTGCGGAGCCAGCTCCGTTGATTACTACTTTACAGTCTTCCTTTTTCTTTTGTACGATTTTTAAAGAATTGATAATACCTGCAAGAACAACGATAGCAGTACCATGTTGATCGTCATGGAATACTGGAATATCAAGAAGTTCTTTTAGACGGGATTCGATTTCAAAACAACGAGGAGCACTGATGTCTTCTAAATTAATTCCTCCAAAGGCTGGAGCAATGTTAACGATCGTTTTGATGATTTCTTCTGTGTCTTGTGTGTCAAGACAGATTGGGAAAGCATTTACACCGCCAAATTCTTTAAATAATACGGCTTTTCCTTCCATTACAGGCATTGCAGCATATGGTCCGATGTTACCTAGACCAAGAACGGCACTACCATCAGAAACTACGGCTACTGTATTATTCTTAATTGTATACGTATATGCAGCTTCTTTATCTTCTGCGATTACTTTACATGGCTCTGCAACACCAGGGGTATATGCAATTGCCAAGTCTTCTCTTGTCTTTACTTCGCATTTTGGAGTAGTGTTAATTTTACCTTGCCATTCTTTGTGAAGAGCTAAAGCTTTTTCATTTGTCGTCATATGATCACCTAATCCTTTTGATTTTTTTGCGAGCAAGACCTAAAAAGTAAACCATGGAGCCTTGCTCATTACGTATTACTTCTTATTATATGCTGACGAACGTCAGAGTCTAATATAGCTATCATATCATTAGCATGATTTGAAATCAAGGCGCAAATAGTTTTGAAAAATACTTTTCAAGAACATGGACAAGGTGTATAATATAGACTTAAAAAGGAAATAAAATAAGAATCACATTCTTAAAGATACATATGTATATCTTAGAGTGAGAGGGAGTCACAGCAATATACTATAGTCTTAGATGTTCTATTATTTAGTCTAATATCTTTAAATGAATCCAATAAAAATTATGAAAAGTAGATAAGAAAGTTCAACAGAAGCATTTATAGAATAGGGTATAGAGAGTTGATACGAAAAGGAGTAATGTATGAACAAGCAATATGAAACCATGTCTCTTGCAAATCTAAAAGAAATAGCAAAAGAAAAAGGGTTGAAGAATATTTCTTCTTTAAGGAAACAGGAACTGATTGATAAATTAATGGAAAATGATCAGGAAAACAAACCTGAAAAGACGGAACAACCTAAAGTAGAACAACCAAAAGAAGCACATAAGAAGGAAACAGTTGTGCAAAGGGAAACACAACGACCAGTATATAAAGAACGAAATATGCATAATACTAATAATACACACTATGAATCAAAGAATTACCAGCAACGATCTGATAATACAGCAAAACAAGATAATGCTATCAATCGCGATTTAGAACAATTAGACAGCGGTGTCATGAAGCAGGGAATTCTTGAAGTATTACCAGATGGTTATGGATTCATAAGATGTGATAACTTCCTTCCAGGAGAAAACGATGTATACGTATCTCCAGCACAGATTCGCCGTTTTAATTTAAAAACAGGTGATATTGTAGAAGGTAATATAAGGATCAAGAGTCAGAATGAAAAGTTTGGTGCTTTATTATATGTAAAATCCGTTAATGGTTTTCCACCGGTGGAAGCAGCAAGACGTAAGAAGTTTGAAGATCTAACACCAATTTTTCCAAATGAGCGTATCCGTTTAGAGACACCAGGTGGACCTGTTGCCATGCGTATGATGGATTTGGTTAGTCCGATTGGTAAGGGACAGCGTGGTATGATTGTATCCCAACCAAAGACAGGTAAGACTACCTTATTAAAACAAGTAGCAAAGGCAATTACGAAAAATCATCCAGAGATGAATATGATCATTTTACTGATTGATGAACGTCCAGAAGAAGTAACTGATATTAAAGAATCCATCGAAGGCGATCATGTAGAAGTTATCTATTCTACATTTGATGAACTTCCTGAAAATCATAAACGAGTTTCAGAAATGGTAATCGAGCGTGCCAAACGTCTTGTAGAGCACAAGAAAGATGTTATTATCTTGTTAGACAGTATCACTCGACTTGCAAGAGCCTATAACTTAACAGTACAGGCAAGTGGTAGAACTCTTTCTGGTGGTCTCGATCCTGCGGCACTTCATATGCCTAAGAAATTCTTTGGTGCAGCCAGAAATATGAGAGAAGGCGGAAGTCTTACAATTCTTGCAACAGCACTTGTTGATACAGGAAGCCGTATGGACGATGTTGTATTTGAAGAGTTCAAAGGTACAGGTAACATGGAACTTGTATTAGATCGAAGCTTATCAGAAAAGAGAATTTTCCCTGCAATTGATTTGCCAAAATCTAGTACTCGAAGAGATGATTTATTATTAAATCAACAGGAGATGGAAGCAACCTACCTTATGAGACGTGCCTTAAATGGCATGAAACCAGAGGAATCGCTAGAAAGAATTATTGATAATTTTATAAAAACAAAGTCAAATAAAGAATTTATTGAAATTATCAAAAAGACAAAATTAATTTAAAAGGGTTGCAAAGCTAAAAAAGCTATGTTATAATGAGAAAGCTGTTTATAAGATAAATAAGATTGACTAAGTCAACTTTAATATGATTACGTTTGTAAAGAGGTGAAAACATGAGAGAAGGAATCCATCCAGTATACCACCAAGCAAAAGTTACTTGTAACTGTGGTAATGAATTCGTAACAGGATCAACAAAACCAGAAATCCACGTTGAAATTTGTTCTAAATGTCATCCATTCTACACAGGACAACAAAGAGCAACATCAACTCAGGGTGCTATTGATAAGTTCAACCGTAAGTACGGTTTAAAACAAGACTAATAATGAAAACGAGGTTGAGGTTATATAATCTCAGCCTTTTTTTTAGTGTATAGGAAATAACGTTCTATAGAGATGAGAGCCAATTTTTAAGCCTCTTCTTTGTCAGAGTATAAAACTAAAAAGTGGGTGATGAGGAGAATGAGACCAAGTGGGATTGGTGGACAGGCAGTAATTGAAGGCGTAATGATGAAGAATAAAGATCAATACGCAGTTGCTGTAAGAAAGCCGAATAACGAAATTGAAGTTGTAAATCATGACTGTGAAAGCTTGATTCAAAAAAATAAATTTTTTGGTTTACCTATTATCCGTGGTGTTGTGGCGTTTATTGAATCCTTAGTAATAGGAACAAAGACAATCACATATTCCGCCTCTTTTTATGACGACGAAGAATTAATGTCAGAGAAAGAAAAATTAAAAGCAAAACAAAAAGAAGAAAAGAAAGCCTTAAAAGCCGAGAAACGTGCGGCGAAAGGCAAACCACCGAAAGAAGATAAGGGCGATTCTTTATTTATGGCACTTACGATTACATTATCCATCGTAATGGCAGTCGCAATCTTTATCCTTCTTCCAATGGGTCTTTCTGTCTTATTAAATAAAGTAATCCATAGCAATTTTGTGTTAGGAATTGTTGAAGGATTACTCCGTCTTGTAATCTTTATGGTCTATATCGTATTGATTTCGCAGATGGAAGATATTCAAAGAGTATTTATGTACCATGGTGCAGAACATAAAACGATTAATTGTATCGAGAATGGGTATGATTTAACAGTAGAAAATGTTCGTGTACAATCGAGAGAACACAAACGTTGTGGAACAAGCTTTTTGTTGTTTGTTATTATAATCAGTAGTATTTTCTTTATTTTTATCCGTGTGGATAATATCTTGACGAAAACGGTTGTACGTGTATTGTTAGTTCCTGTAATTGCAGGTGTGTCTTACGAAGTAATTCGTTTGGCGGGAAGAAGTGAAAGCAAGATTGTTGCAGCTATTTCACGCCCTGGACTATGGTTACAAGGCTTAACAACAAGAGAGCCAGATGATTCTATGATTGAAGTTGCCATTGCAAGCGTGGAAGCCGTATTTGACTGGCGCGAGTTCCTTGGCAAAGACAAAGAATAGATTGTAATAAAAGGCAAATAATATGAGTAAATGAGGTAGTGGCATGTTAACCTTAGAACAAGTGTTGCGAGAGGGAAAAGAAGTATTGAATTCTGCGTCGATTGAGGAAGCAGATCTTGATGCGTGGTATTTGCTGGAGTATTGTTTTGGGGTAACGCGTGCCACATATTATATGAATATGAGTGCCGAGGCGGATGAGTTGAAGTACAAGGACTATGTTTCGTTATTAAAATTGAGATGTGATAGAATTCCTCTAAGCCAGATTACACATAGCAGGGATTTTTATGGATTTGAGTTCTATGTAAATGAAAATGTACTGACGCCGAGACAAGAAACGGAAATTTTAGTTGAAGAAGCGCTAAAAATATGTGAAAATAAGAGTGTTTTAGACGTGTGTACTGGATCTGGGTGTATCATTATAACACTATCCAAATGCGCGCATTTAACCAAGGCATGCGGAGTAGATATTAGTGAAAAGGCATTAGAGGTCGCAAACAAAAACAAAGAATTGTTAGAGGCCGATGTAATGTTATTACAAAGTGACTTATTTAGTAATGTCACAGGGACCTTTGATGTAATTGTATCCAACCCGCCGTATATCCCTACAAAAGATATCGATGACTTGATGCCTGAAGTACGTCTCCATGAGCCAATGCTAGCACTTGATGGAACGGAAGACGGATTAGAGTTCTATCGAAGAATCATTCATGCATCCCATCAGTATTTAAATGCACAGGGGACCATTATTTTTGAAATCGGCTATGACCAAGGCGAAGCAGTCAGCGAGCTATTAACAAATGCCGGTTATATAGATGTGAAAGTAATTAAAGATTTAACAGGACGTGACAGGGTAGTTATCGGTAGACTTCCGGAGTAACGTGCTTGAATGGAGGATTTATAATGTTTGACAAGTTAGAAGATCTGCTAATCAGATATCAAGAAATTATGGATGAATTAAATGAACCAAGTGTCATTAATGATCAGGCAAGATTCCGTAAGTTAATGAAAGAGCAAAACGATTTAACACCTATCGTAGATGCTTATAAAGAATATAAAGATATGAAGCAAGGCATTGAAGACAGTTTAGCTATGATTGAAGAAGAAACTGATGATGAAATGAGAGAACTTGCAAAAGAAGAATTAAACGACTGCAAAAAACGTGTCGAAGAATTAGAACAACAGTTAAAGATCTTATTATTACCTAAGGATCCTAACGATGATAAGAACGTTATCGTAGAAATCCGTGCAGGTGCTGGTGGTGACGAAGCTGCATTATTTGCTTCTCAATTATACCGTGTATATGTAAGATATGCAGAACGTAACCGTTGGAAAGTTGACATGATGAGTGTTAATGAAAATGGTATCGGTGGTTTCAAGGAAGTTGTATTCATGATCAGTGGTCAAGGTGCATATTCCAAATTAAAATATGAATCAGGCGTACACCGTGTACAACGTGTTCCTGTAACTGAATCCGGTGGACGTATCCATACTTCTACAGCAACAGTTGCAATCATGCCTGAAGCAGAAGAAGTTGACGTTCAAATCGATATGAATGACTGTAAGTTCGACGTATTCCGTGCATCCGGTAACGGTGGACAGTGTGTAAATACAACTGACTCCGCAGTACGTTTAACACATATCCCAACAGGTATCGTTATCTCTTGTCAGGATGAAAAATCTCAGTTAAAGAATAAAGATAAAGCGTTAAAAGTACTTCGTACAAAATTATATGATTTAGAGATGGAAAAAGCGCATAGTGCAGAAGCAGAAGCTCGTAAGAGCCAGGTAGGTACTGGTGATCGTTCTGAGAAGATCCGTACTTACAACTTCCCACAAGGTCGTGTAACAGATCATAGAATCAAATTAACTCTTCACCGTCTTGATGCAATCATGGATGGTGATATCGAAGAAGTTATCGATAGTTTAATCGCTGCTGATCAAGCTGCTAAGCTTGCAAATATGCAGGATGAAAACTAATTAGAATAAGTAAAATACAACAAGGAAAAGAGACCTATTTCAGCAAAGTGGCTGATTTAGGTCTTTTCCCTTTGATAGGTTAGCATATTATGTACATAAATAAACTCGTAAAAAAGAATAAAGAGGTGAGAAATTGAAGATTACAATCATTAGGCACGCAGAGGTAGACATGAAGTGGCAGGAATATTATACGTCAAAGACTTTTGATCAGGCCTGTTGGGCCTATGATAAAAGTAAGATTAAGCCTGTTGAAAATATAAAAAAGGACATATTTATAGAAAAAGTTTATATCAGCGAGTTAAGCCGGACGTACGAAACGGCATGTGAATTATTCAGCTGCAAGGAATTTGATATGACGGAGCTGCTAAATGAGGTGCCGCTTCGGTCATTTAAGGATACCCAAAAAAGTTATCCATTAAAGACATGGAATGTGTGCGGAAGGTTGCAATGGTTCTTTAATATTAAAAGACAGCAGGAAGGCAGGCGCAAGACAACAAAGCGGGCAAAGAAAGCTGTAGCCATGATTGAGAGGAAAGGGAAAGACTGTTATGTAGTAACGCATGGATTCTTTATGATAACGTTGATAAAAGTATTAAGACGAAATGGATATCGGATAGAAAGGGAGAAAAAAAACGGTATTAATAATCTAGAAAAAGTGATTGCATATAAAAAATAACAGGCGGCATATGCAACTCCTGGTTGCGAAAGAGAACGTACCAGTTGGTAGAAGGAGAACTCTATTTGCCATATACTTGAATAAAAATAAACAAGGGAGGCAAATGAAAAATGAGGCTATGTCAGAAAATTCAAAAGTTACGTAAAGATGCAGGAATGTCTCAAGAAACGCTAGCCGAAAAGTGTGGCGTGAGTCGTCAGGCTATTTCGAAATGGGAGGCAGACATTGCGCTTCCAGATACCGAGAAAATGATTTTGCTCAGTGAGCTATTTCATGTATCGCTGGATGTGCTAATGAAGGATGAATTTTCGGTAAGCGGTGTTAAGGAAATTGATTTTTGTGGAGAGCGACTTGACCAGTATAGAAAAGGAATTTATGAGGGAACGCTTATTAAGGAAAGTATAACAGATGAGAGTATTCTGGATTATATGAATGTTAACAAGGTTGAACTTTGGAAGACAAAAGCGATTCCAAAGTATTGGACAGCAATCCGATTCACATCATGTGAGGAAGATTTGCCAGAGCGTTTATCAAAAGTAATGTTGGTCGATCAAGATACGGGGGTTAGCTGGTTTGTCGATTTTAAACGAGGAAATAAAAAATACATAGTATTTTCGGGAGAAATTCTAACTTATACGATTGGAGAGGAAGAACAAAAACAAAGAGTCATTAAGCGATGCGGTGAGCTTGGAATCCCTGAGGATCAGATGCATTGGTCAGAATAAGAAGTGTTTAAGAAGGAGTATGTGAATGAAGGAAATGGCATACTCCTTTCTTTGTTGGTCTGAATTGAGTATAATGGTATTTGGAAAAAAGGAGGAGCTGAATATGATTAAGAACATTGTGTTCGATGTTGGTAATGTCTTGGTGTATTTTAGATGGAAAGAATTAATGAAAGAGCTCTCGTTTTCAGAAGAGATAATACATAAACTAGAAAAAGACATGATCAATAACCCGTATTGGAAAGAGTTCGATAGAGGCGTCATGCCAGAAGAAGATATCATTAATGAGTTTAAGAAAGCCAATCAAGGGTTAGAAAAAGAAATCGATTTATTCTTTTCAAATAAGGAGAATGTCGTAAGGCAGTATGAATATACGCAGAATTGGTTAAAAGAATTAAAACGAAGAGGCTATCACCTATATTACATATCCAATTACCAAAAATCATTTTGGGAGTTACATAAAAAAAGAAGATTTGCCTGGTATCCTTTAATGGAAGGTGGCATTGTGTCTGCCTGCGTACAATTAATAAAACCAGACCATGCTATTTATAGAAAGCTTTTAGAGACATATGATCTAAAGCCTGAGGAATGCGTATTCCTAGATGATACCAAAGAAAACATTGAGGCTGCTAAAGAAGTCGGCATGTACGGAATTTGGTTTCAAGAATATGAACAGGCATCAAAAGAATTAAACGAAATATTGCAAAAGAGTAGAGGATAGAGGAGAGAAGGCAGGATGATAAACATTGCTTTGACAGGATTAACAGGATATGGAGCACATTTTTTAGAAAGCTTACTTGAAGGGGAAGAAAAAGGTTTTCGCTTAGCAGCTGTTGTAAGTCGAAATGCAAAAAAAAGTGAGTATTATGAGGAACTTGTACATAGAAATGTTAAGTTATACAGTGACTTAGAAAACTGCCTGAAAGAAAATGAGATCCAGCTTGTATTGGTTACCACGCCAATGCATATTCACTATAAAGAAGTTATGACGGCGCTAAAATATGGAGCCAATGTATATTGCGAGAAACCATTAGCACCAACGATTCAAGAATGTATTAAGATACGTCAATTTGCAGAGGAACAAAATAGAATAGTTGCCGTAGGATTCCAGTGGTCATTTTCCGAAGGAATATGTAAACTAAAAGATGAAATCTTAAGTGGAAAATACAAAAGAATAAAACGAATTAAAGCAATGGCTTGCTTGAACCGGAAAAAAAGTTATTTTGAGGGAAGTGCATGGAAGGGAAAATGGCAGTTGGAAAATGGGCAGTATATTTTAGAATCTGTCATGAGCAATTGTGCCGTACATTTTCTTCATAACTTATTCTTCTTAGCTGGGGAGACGATGGAACAATCAGCTCAACTGACTCGGCTAGAAGGAGAAGGCTATCAGGCCCATCATGTAGAAGGATATGATACCGTATTTATACGAATGCAAACTAAACAAGAGATAGAATTACTATATTATGCAACAATGGTAGCAGAAGAACAAAAGACACCGATGTTTGAAGTAGAGTTAGAGGAAGCAACTGTCACATATCCTGTAGGGGATGAAAAATGCATTGAGCTACGGACGAAGGATGGAGAAGTAAGACATTACCCATGTCCAGATATTGATCGATTTATTCATTATCAAAAAGTAGTGAAGGCAATCCAGACAGGAGAAAACGTGGTTTGTGACGTGACGACAGTAATGCCTGAGGTGATTGCAGTGAATGCGATGGCAGAGGCAGTTCCGGTAAGACGCTTTGAAGAAGAAATGATTGAAGAAAATGAGACTGATATTTATGTAAAGGGCATTGCAGAAGTATTAGAAAAATGTTATCAGAGTAACAGTTTGCCTTTTGAAATGAATATGAGTTTCTCAAAGGGAAAATATCAGATCAATACTACAAATTATGTGGAATTTCAAGGGGGTAAAGTTCAGTAACTTGGATTTGCCTTGAAAAGAGAGGATATTTGATGTACAATATGACAATATTATATTGTACTGTGGTCTGTGGAACAGGGCAATATGAGTAAAGTTTGATAATTATAAGAGGAATAGAATTATGGACGACATAAAGACCAGTAAATTAGGAAGGATAGCAGAACAAATCCGAGAATTTGTTGTTAAGAAACGTGATATTTCCACTACGCAAATGATAGCATTTGGTTTCTTAGTAGCAATTTTAATAGGGTCTGTACTTCTTGCGCTTCCGATTTCGGCGGCAGATGGAAAAGCAACTAATTATGTGGATGCATTATTCACTGCAACAACAACTACATGTGTTACAGGACTTACGACAGTGACGACAGCTACTCATTGGAGTTTGTTTGGTAAAGTTGTAATTATGCTGTTGATTCAATTTGGTGGATTAGGCATCGTAACATTTACAACAACGATTTTACTTGCATTGAGAAGAAGGATTACGTTAAAAGAGCGTCTGTTAATACAGGATGCATATAACCTTGATACACTAAAAGGCTTAGTAAAGCTTACAATTAAGATTATTAAAGGTACACTTCTTATTGAAGGTATTGGTGCTGTATTCTATGCAATCCAATTCATACCGGAATATGGTCTGCTAAAAGGAATAGGGTGTTCTATCTTTACTTCTATATCCGCATTTTGTAATGCAGGTGTGGACTTGGTAGGAGACTCTAGTTTTGTGCCGTATCAGACGAATGTGCTAATCAATATTAATACAATGGTCCTTATTATTTTAGGTGGTATTGGATTCCCTGTATGGTGGGATATTATTCATACAGGAAAAAAGTTGAAAAACGGACATATTAAGAAAGAAAAACTCTTTAATAAATTAGAACTACATACAAAGATAGTTCTAACAACGACTTTGATTTTAATATTGCTTGGAGCAATTCTTACATTTGCGATTGAATATGATAATCCAAATACAATAGGAAATATGAGCTTTGGAAATAAGGTGTTAACATCCTTCTTTCAGTCAGTATCAACGAGAACTGCGGGATTTGCAACGATTCCACAGCAGAATTTTGAACAAGGAAGTAGCTTTTTATACTTAATCTTAATGTTTATTGGCGGTTCTCCATCTGGAACAGCAGGTGGTATAAAAACAGTAACGATTGCAGTATTAATTTTAGCAATGTGGTCAAGTATAAGAAATAAACAGGATGTTGAAGTATACCATAGAAGAATTACGGATAACTATGTTAAGAAAGCAGCTACGGTTGCAGGAATCAGTATTCTTGTGCTCTTCACATCGACATTATTGTTAACCATTACAGAACAGGCAGATTTCTTAGATATTATCTACGAATCAACATCTGCAATCGCTACGGTTGGATTAACACGTGGAATAACGACTGAGTTAAGTGAACTCGGTAAGATTATAATTATTGTAACTATGTATTTAGGACGTATTGGACCTATTACAATGGCACTTGCATTTAATGCACGTAAAAAGACTTGTAGTAACTCAAGAAAGTTACCTGCGGATAAGATTTTAGTAGGATAGTGAGGGAAGTATATGCAGAAGAAAGAATTTGTTGTTTTTGGTTTAGGTAGATTTGGTGGGGCAGTTGCAAAAGCCTTATCAGAAAGCGGCAGTGAAGTTTTAGTTGTAGATAAAGATGAAGAAAAGATACAGGAATTAGCGGATATCGTAACTTATGCAGTTCAGGCAGATGTTTGTGATAGCGAAACAATAGAATCTTTAGGAATCGGAAATTATGATGCTGCAATTATTGCAATCGGACAGAATTTAGAAGCAAGCGTTATGATCACTATTTTAGCAAAAGAACTTGGAGTACCATTTGTATTAGCAAAAGCTAGAAATGAAATCCATGCGAAAGTGCTTAAAAAAGTGGGAGCAGACCGTATTGTATATCCAGAAAAAGAAACCGGAATTAGAATTGCTAATAATTTAGTACAAGGAAACATGTTCAATGCAACGGAACTTTCTGAGACGACTTCAATTATGGAAGTTGATGTTCCAGCAAGCTGGGGCGGACACTCTTTACGTGAATTGAATTTACGTCAAAGTTACAAAGTAAACGTAATTGGTTTAAAACATAATGGTAAAGTAGACATTAACATGGATCCAGATGAAATGTTAACAGAAAACGATACATTAGTTGTGATCGGTAATAACGAAGTATTAAATAAATTAGCAAATCAGGAAATTGGTCTTTAATCTAAGATAGATAGTGAGTAAGAGATATGATTAGTAGCAGCAGCAATGCAAAAGTAAAACAAGTAATCCAGCTTAAGAAAAAAGGAAAAGCCAGAAAAGAAAAAGGTGCATTCTTAGTAGAAGGCATAAAGATGGTCGAGGAAGCCTATGATTATGGTATTCTTGAAGCCTACGTTTCAGAAAGTGTCGAAGAGGACTTAAAGAAAAGTCATGGTGATTTCTTAAGTAAATTGGATTATGAGTTAGTAGCGGATAAAGTATTTCAGGAAATGAGTGATACGATTACGCCACAAGGAATTATGGCTGTCGTAAAGATGCCAACTTATCAGGTATCTGATATCATTGGCAAAGAAAATGCACACGTGATGGTTCTTGAGAACTTACGTGATCCTGGAAACCTAGGAACGATTTTACGTTCCGGAGAAGGAGCAGGCGTGACTGGCGTCATTCTATCGAAAGAATCTGTGGATGTCTTTAATCCAAAGGTGATTCGTTCGACAATGGGGTCTGTTTTCAGAGTTCCATTCTGCTATGTGGAAGACTTAAAGGAAACAATTAAAGAGATGAAGGCAGCAGGCATTACGCTTTATGCAGCGCATCTAAAAGGAACGGACAATTATGAGGCATTTGATTATAAGAAATCCTCGGCGTTCTTAATTGGAAATGAGGCAAACGGATTATCCGATGAGATTTCAGAAGAAGCAGATTGTCTTGTAAAGATTCCAATGGCAGGAAAGGTAGAGTCCTTAAATGCCGCCATGGCAGCTTCAATACTTATGTTTGAGGTTGCAAGACAGCGAAGATAATAACAGAGCTATAAAAGCCGCAGTTAAAACGATTCTTTGTTTTGACTGCGGCTTTCTTGGATATACTTATTATTGTTATTAAAAGATTAGAAATGTCTTAGAATCTGTTCAATCCGTTGAAATTAAAACTTTATCTGTTAGAATTGAGTATAGGAAAATACTTGTAATACACCAGTACATAAGCTAGAATTATTTGTATATGGTGATAAGTGGAAAGGGGAAGTTGTATGGAAGCTGAATCAATCGCTTGGCTTATTTTACTTTGCTTATTTTTACTTGTAGAGATTGCAACCCTAGGACTTACAACTATTTGGTTTGCAGGCGGGGCTTTAGTAGCCTTTATAGCAGCCGTTTGTGGGTTGAATGTGGTAGTACAAATAATGATTTTCTTCGTCTTATCAATCATATTATTAGTGTTTACAAGACCTTTGGCAGTAAATTATTTTAATAAGAACCGAGTGGCTACCAATACAGAGAGCTTGATTGGGGCAGAGGCTAAAGTAGTCGAGAGAATTAATAATATTGATAATGAAGGTGTTATTAATTTGAACGGACTTGATTGGACGGCGAGAAGCGTAGATAATCAGTGTATCGAAGTTGGAACCATCGTTCGAATTGTCAAAATTACAGGTGTAAAGGCAATTGTAGAGGTTGATCAAGAACATGAAAACAAGAATAAAGAGCAATTATAGGAGGAAGAGAGTATGCCATCAATAGGACTTATTATTTTAATTGTATTTGTAGCAATTGTATTATTATTACTTGCTACCTGTGTCAAAGTTGTACCACAGGCGCAAGCATATATCTTAGAACGTCTTGGAGGATATCAATCTACTTGGGGCGTTGGATTGCACATTAAGATTCCATTAATCGATCGTGTTGCCAAGAAAGTATTGCTGAAAGAGCAAGTTGTAGATTTCGCACCACAACCAGTAATTACGAAGGATAACGTAACAATGCGAATTGATACGGTTGTATTCTTCCAGATTACAGATCCAAAGTTATTCGCATATGGTGTTGAGAATCCAATTATGGCAATTGAGAACTTAACAGCAACAACATTAAGAAATATCATTGGTGATTTGGAATTAGATGAAACACTTACTTCTCGTGAAATCATCAATACCAAGATGAGAGTTTCCCTTGATGTGGCTACAGACCCATGGGGAATCAAAGTAAACCGTGTAGAACTTAAGAATATTATACCACCAGCAGCTATCCAGGATGCAATGGAGAAACAGATGAAAGCAGAACGTGAACGTCGTGAAGCAATTCTTATTGCAGAAGGTGAGAAGAAGTCAGCAATCTTACGTGCAGAAGGTAAGAAACAATCAGCAATTCTTGAAGCGGAGGCTGAGAAGGAAGCTGCAATCTTAAGAGCTCAGGCAAAGAAAGAAGCAACGATAAGAGAGGCAGAAGGTCAGGCACAGGCTATCTTAGAAGTACAAAAGGCAAATGCAGATGGTATCCGTTTCTTAAACGAAGCAGAACCATCGAGCCAGGTAATCACACTAAAGAGTTTGGATGCATTTGCAAAGGCAGCAGATGGAAAGGCTACAAAAATCATTGTTCCATCTGAGATTCAATCTATTGCAGGCTTGGTAAAATCAATTACTGAGGTTGGAAAAGACCAGTAACTACTTGTCGTATAAAAATGCAACTATAAGAATATAATAAAAAATAAGTAGGATTGGTTGAAATTAGTATAATCTGTCCTACTTATTTTCTATATTTCACAAAAAATTAATCATTTTTACACTAGCGAAACAACTGAAAACTAGTTATAATAGCAATGCAACAATGTAGATGACAATAATTAACCATAAATAACCATTTGATTAATGAAAGGGTAATAAGCATGCAGAAGGTAAAAAAGGTAATACAGTCGCCGTTGATGTTGATTGTATTTATGACAATAAAGCTATTAACCTACTACAGCTTGATCGATGTTTCAATAACTAGGAATTTTTTAGTATTAGGTAGTATCTTAATATTATTACTTATGTTTTTTGATTTTGCTACAAGTAAGCTGAAACATAGTTCTATATTTTTCTTAATCCTGTATACAGGATTTACGATACTTATGTTTTCTGATACGATGTATTTCAATTATTACAATCAAACAGTATCAGTAAAACAGCTTTGGCAGGCGAGCAATGTAGCAAAAGTACCAAGTAGTTTTATTGCAACATTAATACCAGCAAGTTTTATTCTACTTATAGAGGTTCCATTTATATTTTATTACTTTAAAAAGTATAGTGCACAATGGGTTGAAAAGTATAATATTACGCGTAAACTAGTAAGACGTTGCCGCTATGTGTTGGTTACATTAATGCTAGTAATCGCAATCAATCCATTAGGATTACGTAGCTTTATTAAGTTAAACTCTGTTGAGTTCTTTACAAACCACGTGAGTGATGTAGTATGTTCTGTTATGAAGGATGTTAGCGCTGGAAGCGTTAACGAAGAAGAAGTAATGCAAGAGGTAAATAACGTTGCTGAAACGAGCAATACTTCAAATTATAAAGGGATTGCCAAGGGTAAGAATCTGATTCTGATTCAGGTAGAATCCTTACAGAACTTTGTAATTGGTGCAAAATATAATGGAAAAGAGATTACTCCGAATCTAAATAAGCTGATTGGAAATAACTCATTATATTTCGATCATTATTATTCAAATATCGGAAAAGGAAATACAGTAGATGCTGAATTTTCTACGTTAAACAGTTTGTATCCGGTAATCGATCGTGAGTGTTACAGCTTATATGAGGACAACACTTATAATGGCTTACCATGGCTAATGCGTGAGCAAGGTTATTATTCCTTTGCTGTGCATGGATACTACGGAAGCTTTTGGAACCGTGAGAATGCATATCCATATCAAGGATTCCAACAGTTTTATAGTTTAGAAGATTTAGATGATACAGAACAAATCGGACTTGGTATCAGTGATAAGTCAATGTTTAAGCAAGCAGCAGATATTATCGTAGAACAGGAGCAACCATATTTTGCATTCCTTAATACGTTAACAAATCACCATCCATATGAATTAGATGAGTCTGAATATCTTATTGAACTTGATGAAGAAGATAAAGGAACGATGTTCGGAAACTACCTTGAAACAGTAGCGTATACAGATGCTGCAATTGGTGAGTTTATTCAGGACTTAAAGGATAAAGGTGTATATGAGGATACTGTAATCGCTTTATATGGAGACCATCATGGATTAAATGCTACGATGTCTGAAAATAAAGAGCGTATGACAGAGTTCTTAGGCAAAGACTATGACTTTGATGAAATGTTTAAAGTACCATTAATCGTTCACATCCCAGGAAGCGGATTAAAGAAGACTGTTTCTACAACAGGTGGACAAATTGATTTCTTACCTACAATTGCAAACATGTTCGATATTAAGATCCCTCAGCCTTATGTTTTAGGGCGAGACCTTCTGAATTCAAAAGATGGATTCGTAGCATTTACGGTTTATATGTTTGAAGGATCTTTTGTAAAGAACAATGTAATGTTTGAGATATCAAGAGAGAAACTGTTTGAGGGAAGCCGGGCATGGAATATTGATACCGGCGAGCAGTTAGATATTGAGCAGTTTGAGGATGATTATAAGCAGGCCATTAAGCTCAAGGATTCGTCGCAGTATATACTGAAAAATGATCTTATGGCGTCTATGTTTGATCATAACAAGACGATTACGAAGAACGACGATGATAGCGAGCCAACCGAAACAACTTATCCAGAAGATACATTGGATTAATAAATATTAAGTAGCCAGGAAGCAGATTCCTGGCTACTTTTTTAATAATCTCGGTAGAAATTCCTAAAGAGCCCTGTCCAATCAAATAAAATACAAGCCTAAGGACGCTTCTGCTATTGACAAAAGTAAAATTTAGAGTTAATGTATAAATAGTCACACATATGAATAAATATACTATTATAACAGAAGGGATGTGTTAGAATGAATTTAAAGGGAAGAAGCTTCTTGACTTTAAAGGATTTTACACCAGAAGAAATAAACTATTTCTTAGAGCTTGCAGCAAAATTAAAAGCTGATAAGAAAAAAGGTATTACCCATAACACATTAGCTGGAAAGAATATTGCACTTATTTTTGAAAAACCATCCACTCGAACTCGCTGTTCCTTTACGGTTGGCTGTGTCGATGAAGGTGCGCATCCAGAGTATTTAGGAAAGTCAGACATTCAACTTGGAAAGAAGGAAAGTGTGGAAGATACTGCACGAGTACTTGGCAGAATGTTTGATGGAATTGAGTTTCGTGGTTTCAAACAAGAACATGTAGAATTACTTGCAAAATATAGCAAGGTTCCAGTATGGAATGGACTTACAGATACATATCATCCAACGCAGATTTTAGCAGACCTTTTAACAATGGAAGAACATTTTGGTAGATTAAGAGGGCTTAACCTTGTTTATGTTGGAGACGGAAGAAACAATATGGGAAATAGCCTGATGATTGGATGTTCTAAAGTTGGTGTTAACATTACAATCCTTGCTCCAAAGAGCTTATGGCCAGAAGAAGCTCTTGTTGATGAGTGTAAAGAGTACGCGGCTGCTTCTAATGCAACAATTACGCTTAGCGATGATTTAGATGCTGTAAAAGGTGCAGATGTAATTTACACAGATGTATGGTGCTCTATGGGAGAAGAAGATAAGGCTTCAGAACGTGTTGCGTTATTAAAACCATATCAGGTAAATAAAGAGTTAATGAGCAAGACAGGTAAGTCAGAAACAATCTTTATGCACTGTCTTCCAGCTGTAAAAGGAAATGAAGTAACAGAGGAAGTCTTTGAAGAAAATGCAGATGTCGTATTCGATGAGGCGGAAAACCGTATGCATACGATTAAAGCAGTAATGGTAGCAACATTAGGAAATAAAGAGTTAATCTAAAATAATTCTAAAATTAGTGAGAATCAAAGGGCTAGAGAATATAAAGTATTCCTAGCTCTTTTTGAAAAGAGTATTAAAATTGCGTAAAAATTACCTGTTATTGGTAAAGTTGTGATATAATATTATAGTGAGGCAATTTCATAATTAACTTTTCATTCATTTTTGTATTGGATTTATTAGCTTAGTGGGGAGTGCATAAATTGATTATGAAATGATCTTACATTAATAAATAGAAGGGAGAATTAGTATGACTGTGAGTAATGAAAAGATTGATAATCACATTTCTGAATTATCAGCTATGTGTGAAAAGAATTTTAAAATTGATCAAAGTTTATACAGTAAATATGAGGTCAAACGTGGACTACGTGACATTAGTGGTAAAGGTGTTCTTACTGGATTAACAGAGATTTCAGAAATTCGATCCTATACACTTGTTGACAGTGATATGATTCCTTGCGAAGGAAAATTATATTATCAGGGAATAGACATTGAAGATCTGGTAAATGGCTTTGTAAGCGAGGGACGCTTTGGTTTTGAAGAGACTGTCTATCTTCTATTGTTTGGAAAACTTCCTAATAAGGAAGAGCTAAGTAATTTGGTAGAAATCCTTGCATCTTACAGGGAGCTGCCAACTAGTTTTGTGCGAGACATTATTTTAAAAGCGCCTAGCCGCGATATGATGAACACATTAGCAAGAAGTGTGCTGACACTGTATTCTTATGATGAAAAAGCAGATGATACCTCAATTCCTAATGTACTTCGTCAATGCTTGCAACTGATTGCAATGTTTCCATTGTTATCCGTATATGGATATCAGGCATACAGCCACTATCATGATGGAAACAGTTTATTTATACATAGCCCAAAACCTGAACTATCAACAGCAGAAAATATTCTGCATATATTACGACCAGATAGTAAATTCACAGAGTTAGAAGCGAGAATTTTAGATTTAGCACTTGTGTTGCATGCCGAACATGGTGGCGGTAATAACTCCACCTTTACGACTCATGTTGTATCCAGTTCAGGAACTGATACCTATTCCGTTGTTGCGGCCAGCCTTGGCTCTTTAAAAGGACCAAAACACGGTGGTGCCAATATCAAGGTAGTCCAGATGTTTGACGATATGAAGAAGAGCGTGAAAGACTGGGAAAATGAAGATGAAGTAAGAGCATATTTAACAGACTTACTTAATAAGAAAGCATTTGATAAGGCTGGGCTTATATATGGTATGGGCCACGCCGTATATTCTATTTCAGATCCAAGAGCGAAAGTACTTCGCAGCTTTGTAAAATCCTTATCTCAAGAAAAAGGATTGGAAAAGGAATATAAATTATATTCTATGGTTGAACAATTAGCGCCTGAGGTAATTGCGAAAGAACGTAAAATATATAAGGGCGTTAGTGCGAATGTTGATTTCTATAGTGGATTCGTATACAGTATGTTAGGGCTTCCATTAGAGTTGTATACACCAATCTTTGCGATTGCGCGTATTGCAGGATGGAGTGCACATCGTTTAGAAGAGTTAATCAACGGTGGTAAGATCATCAGACCTGCCTATAAGAGCGTGGCAACTCATAAAGACTATGTAAAATTAGAGGAAAGATAGCCTACGGGCTTTGATACCTATATCAACTTTGGTTGGTATAGGTATCTTTTTTGCGATTTTTGTGATATAATCTAAAAAATATTGTACGGGAGTGCGACACGAATGAAAACTAAGGTTTTAAGTATGCTAAGAAATGGTAAGTCTTATGTATCGGGTCAGGAAATCTGTAATGAACTAGGTGTTTCAAGAACTGCTGTATGGAAATGCATGAATCAGTTGAAAGAGGAAGGGTATACTATAGAAGCGATTTCAAATAAAGGATATTGCCTAGTAGATAGTCCGAACATAATTAAAGACTATGAAGTAAAGAGCATTTTAGGAAAACTGGGTATGCTAGATGACATTATATATTATGATGAAATCGATTCAACGAATACGAAGGCAAAAAAATTAGGAAGTGAAGAAGACCACAGGCAGCTTTTACTTGTTGCGGATCAACAGACCGCAGGACGAGGAAGAAGAGGACGAGCATGGTCATCACCGAAAGGAACTAACATTGCTATGTCTTATATGCTTCATCCAGAGATTGCTCCACAGAATGCATCGAGAATAACATTAATTACAGCATTAGCATTAGTAGAAGCCATTCGAAAGGTGACAAGCCTAGATGCTTTGATCAAGTGGCCCAACGATATTATAATTGAAGGACATAAGGTATGTGGAATCTTAACTGAAATGAGTAGTGAATCTGACTATATTCATTATGTAGTTGTTGGAATTGGCATCAATGTAAACGGAAAGGATTTTCCGGAAGAGATTCAAAAGATTGCAACCTCCCTTTATATAGAAGGAAAACAGGAAGTGAAACGATCCGTACTGCTTGCAGAAGTGATTAAGTCATTTGAAAAATACTATACCAATTTTTTAGAGACAGAAGATTTGGATAATGTAACGCAAGAGTATAATTCATTTCTTGTACATCGTGATAAGAAAGTAAAAGTAATTAGCGGTTCAGACGTGACAGAAGGAAAGGCATTAGGAATTGATCGTGAAGGAAGCTTGTTAATAGAACTTTCGGACGGAACGATAAAACATGTAATTTCCGGAGAAGTGTCTGTACGTGGAATAAATGGATATGTATAGAAAGAGGTAATATATGAAACAAGAAAACGTAGTATTATGTGCATCTAGCTCTTATGAGCAAAAATATTTCTTTAATCAGGAGTTTCAGCAATTACCAGCAACGATTAAAGATGAGCTGAAAATCATGTGCGTATTATTTACAGAAGATGTAGGTGGCGTCCTTGAAATGGAATTTGAAGAAGACGGAACTTTGATCTTTAATGTATCTTCGGATGAAGGTGATTTATTATTTGATGAGATTGGAAGCGCCCTTAAAGTGAAAAAGCTTCAGTTAGAAAAAGCTGAATTATTAGAAGCTTTAGAACTTTATTATAAAGCATTTTATTTAAATGAGGATATTCAAAACGTAATTAATAAAGAAGGGAAGTAGAAGCTTATGATACGTCATATTGTTATGTTTGAGTTTTTAAATGAGGCAGAAGGAAAAACTGCTACAGAGAATGCAGTAATTGCGAGAGACAAGTTATTAGCTTTAAAGGACAAGATTAGTTTTATTCGACATATGGAGATTGGAATTAATGATGGTGAGGCTGACGACACAAACTATACATTATGTATGACGATCGATTTTGACAGCTTCGATGACCTAAATGCTTATCAAGTGCATCCGGAACATCTAGAAGTAGCTGCTTTTATAGGAAGAGTGCGCTTAAGTAGAGCATGTGTAGATTATGAAATTTAAGAGGGTAAAATTATGGTACTTGTAATAGATATTGGAAATACAAATATAACTTGTGGTGTGTTTGATGGAGACGTAATCAAGACAACATTCCGCTTGACGACAAAATTACAAAGAACTTCAGATGAATATGGCGTATTTATCTGCGAATTATTACGTACAAATAACATTGAGATTGAAGCAATTAAGGAAGTAATGATATCTTCAGTTGTTCCAAATATCAATTATAGTTTCCAAAATGGAATTATAAAATACATTGGAAAGAAACCGTTGTTAGTAGGTGCAGGAACAAAGACTGGAATCAAGATTCAGATTGCCAATCCAAAAGAAGCAGGTCCAGATCGTATCGTAGATGCAGTTGCTGCATATTATCTATATGGCGGCCCTGTATTAGTAATTGATTTTGGAACAGCTACAACATATGACTTAATTACAGAAGATGGGGCATTCGTTGCAGGCGTAACAAGTCCTGGTATCCGTATTTCTGCAAATGCATTATGGAAGGATACAGCGTCTTTACCTGAAATTGAAATCAAGAAGCCGGCAACAATCCTTGCAAAGGATACCATTACAAGCATGCAAGGTGGACTTGTTTACGGATATATTGGGCAAACAGAATATATTATCCGTAAGATGAAAGAAGAGTCAGGCATTCAAAATCTTAAAGTCGTAGCAACAGGGGGACTTGGAAAAATGATTTCTGACGAAGTAAAAGAAATCGATGTTTATGACCCAATGTTAACCTTAAAAGGATTGAATATCATATATAAAAAGAATCGCTAACGTTGTAAAATAAATATGATACAGTAAGAGGAAAACACTAGTTCAAATTAGATAGGATTATAAAATGAGTTTAAAGATTGGAAATGTCACGGTGAATGGGAAACTGATCTTAGCTCCAATGGCTGGGGTAACAGATTTACCATTCCGTGTTTTATGTAAAGAGATGGGCGCCGATTTGATCTATACTGAAATGGTTAGTGCAAAAGGCATCTATTATGATAATAAGAATACAGAAGCATTGCTTCAAGTGTTGGAAGAGGAACGTCCAGTAGCATTACAGTTATTTGGAAGTGACCCTAAGTTAATGGCTGAAATGGCTAAAAAGATTGAACCACGTAACTTTGACATTCTGGATATCAATATGGGATGTCCAGTGCCAAAAGTCGTAAACAATATGGAAGGAAGTGCCCTTCTTACAAATCCAAAGTTAGTTGGAGAAATCGTAAAAAGTGTAAGCAGCGCAATTGAAAAGCCGCTTACGATTAAAATTCGTAAAGGATTTGGTAAAGACGAATGTAATGCGGTAGAAATCGCAAAAATCATTGAAGACAATGGTGCAGCAGCGATCGCAATTCATGGACGTACAAGAGAGCAATACTATACAGGCGAAGCTGACTGGGAAGTAATTGCAAAGGTAAAAGAAGCAGTAAGCATCCCCGTTTTTGGTAATGGTGATGTGACTTCACCAGAGCTTGCACAGAAGATGTTAGATTACACAAATTGCGATGCCGTTATGATTGCAAGAGGTGTACGAGGCAATCCATGGTTATTTAAACAAATTAAAGAATACTTTGAAACAGGTTCTTATGAAGCAAAACCAAGCATTGAAGAAGTTGTAAAGACAATCAAACGTCATGCAAGACTTCAAGTGCAATATAAAGGTGAATATACAGGCATTCGTGAAATGAGAAAACATGTGGCATGGTACACAACAGGATATCATGAATCCTCCCGTTTAAGAAGTCGTGTAAATGAGATTGAATCAATCGAAAGTTTAGACGCATTGTTAGATGAATATTTAGAATGTATTAAAATTGTATAGAAACAAAAGGTTGGTCAGAAGTGAAAAATATGGTGTCGAATTGCATAGTTTATTGAATAAATTAAGCGTTTGGTATTGAACCATGGCGGTTTATCTGCTATGATAAGTCCGATAAAGATCATTTATAAACAATTTAGGAGGCTATGTAAAGATGACAGAATGTAATGTTTTAGTTGCGCAATCGGGAGGACCAACTACAGTTATAAATTCCAGTTTAGCTGGTGTTATTGCTAGCGCTTTAAATGAAAAGAAAGTTGATAAAGTATATGGAGCTAGAAATGGTATCTTAGGTGTGCTTCGTGAAAATATTATTTCTCTAGACGAGTTATTTGGTAAGAACAGAGAGCTGCTAGAACAATTAAAAACAACTCCAAGTATGTTTTTAGGTTCTTGTCGTCATAAATTAGCAAGTTTAGATCAAAGTGCGGAAGAATATAAAAAAATCTTTGAAGTTTTCAAACAGTATAACATCCAGTATTTCTTCTATATTGGAGGAAATGACTCCATGGATACTGTGGCAAAACTTTCTCAATATGCAAAACAAATCAATTACGATATTCATATTCTAGGAATTCCAAAAACAATTGATAATGATTTAGTTTGTATCGATCATACACCAGGATTTGGTTCCGCTGCAAAATATATTGCAAGCTCTTTCTTAGAAATCTCTCATGATACTTATATTTATGACACAGAAAGTGTTGTAATTGTAGAAGTTATGGGTAGAAATGCTGGATGGCTTACAGCGAGTGCAGTGTTAGCTAGAAATGAATATTCCTCAGCACCACATTTAATCTATCTTCCAGAAAAAGCATTCTCTACAGAAGCATTTCTTGAAGATGTAAGAAATATGTTAAAAGAACGTAAACAGGTTGTAATTGCAGTATCTGAAGGTATTAAGGATGTTGAAGGCAACTATATATCTGCAGCAAGTGCAAAAGTTGATGGATTTGGTCATGCTCAACTTAGCGGTACAGGAAAGTATTTAGAAGAATTAGTAGCAGATCAAATCGGTTGTAAAGTACGTTCCATAGAATTAAATGTATTACAACGTTGTGCATCTCATTTATCTTCTTTAACAGATATTGAAGAAGCATATCAGTTAGGATTCCGTGGAGTTCAAAAGGCAGTAGAAGGCCACTCATGTGAAATGATGTCTTTAACAAGAGTATCCAACGAACCATATGAAGTGGAATATACAACAGTAGATGTAATGCAAGTTGCAAATGCAGAAAAGAAAATCCCAGCAGAATGGATCAACGAAGCTGGAAATGATGTAGAAGAAGAATTAGTAGAATATTTACGTCCATTAATTCTTGGAGAATCCAAAGTAGCATATACGTTTGGTGTTCCAAAATATTTACATTTTGATATTGAAAATAATACAGTGAAATAAATACTAAAGAAGTTCTAACAAAAAAGCACTACGTAAGTCAGGGAGGTTAGCGAAGACTTACATAGTGCTTTAGTTTATGATTCAACTTCATGGGGGGAAGAGAATCATAACACTGAATATTCGACCTATATTCAGTGCAGGGATTAGTGAGAAGTCACTATCTTATATATCGGAAGACCTTTAGAATATATTATATTAATCAGACTAATGTACTATCTATAAAATTTCAAACGTGTATGGAATTAATATGAAGAAGAAAGAACATGTCAAATTATAAGGAAATTTTAAACAAAGAAATCCGGATGAAAAGTCAACTCTTATCAAATACTTACAAAAATAAAGTAGATGGATAATTTTAGTTGCATTTTAAAAGGAAAGAGAGTAGTATACTTACAAGACAGACAAATGTTCGCACCACAAATACATATTAAAGACATAGCACATAACTGAACATTTGGTAGAATATGACGAGGTGAAGACAATGAGTAAATTAAGAGTAGGTATTCTTGGCGGAACAGGTATGGTAGGCCAGAGATTTATTGCATTACTAGAAAATCATCCTTGGTTTGAAGTTGTAGCAGTAGCTGCAAGTCCAAGAAGTGCTGGGAAAACATATGAAGAAGCAGTTGGTGGACGTTGGAAAATGCAGACACCTATGCCTGAAGGCGTAAAAAAATTAATCGTTAAAAATGTTAACGAGGTAGAAGAAGTAAGCAAAGAAGTAGATTTCGTTTTTAGTGCAGTAGACATGAAAAAGGACGAAATTCGTAGAATAGAAGAGGCATATGCAAAAGCAGAAACACCAGTTGTTTCTAACAATAGTGCTCATAGATGGACTCCAGATGTACCAATGGTTGTACCAGAATTAAATCCAGAACATCTTGAAGTAATCAAATCACAAAAAGAACGTTTAGGAACAAAACGTGGATTTATCGTTGTAAAACCAAACTGTTCTATTCAAAGCTATGCACCAGCTTTAACACCACTTAGAAAATTCGGAATCAAGACAGTAGTTGCAACTACTTACCAAGCGATTTCCGGAGCAGGAAAGACATTCAAAGAATGGCCAGAGATGGATGGCAATATCATTCCTTATATCGGTGGAGAAGAAGAAAAGAGTGAACAAGAACCACTTAGAATCTGGGGTAAAGTTGAAGACGGCAAGATCGTAAAAGCTGATGGACCAGTCATAACAACTCAATGTATCCGTGTACCAGTTCTTGACGGACATACAGCAGCCGTGTTCGTAACATTTGAAAATAAACCATCCAAAGAAGAGATTCTTGAAGCATGGAAGAACTTTAAAGGACTTCCACAAGAACTAGATCTTCCAAGCGCACCAAAACAATTCATTCAATATTTAGAAGAGGATAATCGTCCACAAGTTAAGTTAGATGTAAATTATGAAAATGGATTTGGTATTTCCATGGGACGTCTTCGTGAAGATACAGTATTCGATTGGAAATTTGTCGGATTATCTCACAATACAATCCGTGGTGCAGCAGGCGGCGGTGTATTAATCGCTGAATTATTAGTAGCACAAAATTATATTACTGCAAAATAAATTAAAATTATATAAAAAAGAACTTTACAAGAAACAAAATTTTCTTGTAAGGTTCTTTTTTTGGATTGTTTATCTTGTAAACCGTACAATATACTATATAATGTACTACATGGACAATGATTAATAGTGAGGTACTTATGAAAACAATAAGGTTATTATGTAATCGAGTAGTGATATTTGGACTTTTACTTTTAATGCAGGCAGGGTGGTTTTTCCTTTTAATTTTTGAGTTGGGAAATTACTCTGGAGGAGTTTCTGCTTTTTTAACAGTATTAAGCATTATTGTGGCGCTGTTTATTGTATATAAGGATGAAAATCCGGCATATAAACTTGCTTGGATTGTTCCAATCTTAGTGTTCCCAATCTTTGGGGGACTTCTTTACCTTGCAATGGGTAATAAGAAACCATCGAAAAAATATCGTGTCGGAGCGGAACAGTATTCAAAAGAATTTGGTTTGACCATGACGCAGAATGAAGAAATCACGGCTCAGCTAAAACAGGAAGAATCCAGATATTATGGACATTTTCATTATCTGTCACAAGTATGTGGATATCCCGTGTATCGAAGTGAGAGTACGAAGTATTATGAGATTGGAGAGTCTTATTATAAAGACTTGTTAGAAGACATCAAAGCAGCAAAACATTTTATTTTTATGGAGTATTTTATCGTCCAAGAAGGTAAGATGTTTACACCGATTCTTGAAGTGTTGAAGCAAAAAGCAAAAGAAGGGCTTGATGTTCGTTTCATCTACGATGATTTTGGCTCTGCATCCATTCTTCCAATCGGCTATCATAATAAGTTGGAGCAATATGGAATTCAATGTATAGCATTTAATAAGTTTGTTCCATTTATTTCAGTAGCCATGAATAATCGTGATCATAGAAAGATTACGGTAATTGATGGGCATACGGCATATACTGGTGGTATTAACTTAGCGGATGAGTACATTAATGAGAAAATGCGCTTTGGACATTGGAAAGATACCGGAATCCGTGTAAAAGGAGATGCAGTATGGAATTTTACTGTAATGTTCTTGCAGATTTGGAATATCAATCGTATGACGGATACGGATTTCGAAAAGTTCAGACCAAAAGTTTATCGACATGAGCTTGTTATCGATAAGGAAGAATATGATACTGGATTTGTACAACCATATGCGGATACGCCATTAGATGGTGAGATAACAGGAGAAAATGTATATCTGAATATTATCAATACCGCAAAGGACTATGTGTATATCTTTACGCCATATCTGATTATCGACTACGAGATGGTCACAGCGATTACGTTAGCAGCAAAACGAGGAGTGGATGTGAGAATCGTAACACCAGGAATACCCGATAAGAAGATTGTAAATGCAGTTACAAAATCATATTATTCTCTTCTTATTAAGGCTGGTGTACGTATTTTCGAATATACGCCAGGATTTCTACATGCAAAGGTAGTTTGTTCGGATGATGTGATTGCGGCCGTGGGTACGATAAATATGGACTACAGGAGTCTTTACCTGCATTTTGAAGATGGAGTTCTTCTTTATAAGACAAAATCACTAAAAGCGATTAAGCAAGATATGGATGAAACCATTCAAAAGAGTAGGGAAATTAGTTATGAGATGAGTGAGAAGGGAAAGGCGTTTGGCATCTTAAAAGCGTTGCTTCGTCTTTTTGCACCACTTATGTAACAAAAGAATAAAAGAAGAGCCTTGATTCAAATGGATATGTAACGAATCAAGGCTCTTTTTAGTTATTTAGATTTTTCCTTTTAGTAAATATTGAACAAAATGAATTGCATTCTCTTGATGATCTGAGTTTACAACAATACCAATGGCCATTTTCTTATTACCGTCATAATTATAGTTGTAAGACATTTGTTTATAGAGAGCGCTATCTTCTAAGGAAATTCCATAGGCAATGTCAGATGGATCATCATTTTGCTTTGCAAAGATTAATTTATCTGTATTTTCACTATAGAGGTCAGATGGCAGAATCTCAGTCAAATCAACGAAGTTTCCACCTTCGGCTAAGTATTTGATTGTTTCTTCCTCTGCAATAATTACATCGAGCTTACCTGCATAAGCATAAGTGGTTATCTTCTGTTCCGTAGTAACGTCTGCATCTTCTGGATTTAGTGTAAACGTATCATCTAATAGAAATGTATGGTTTTTCTCCGGAATATTTAAGGCTTCTCTAAAATTAGAAAGAATGGCATCGCTTTCATCAGCATTTAATTGGTCATTAAATACCATACCATATAATTCTGGAATATCACGAGGACCAAAAGTAGCATAAAGTACATAACCTACAAACCCTATGGAAAAGATAAGAATCACAAGTTTTAATAGGTAGTAATCTTTGAAGTATTGCCATTTTTGTTCCTTACTCATCTGATTCCATTTTTCACGTTCTGTAGTTTCATCACGATGCTGATAAATGGAAGCACTATCAGAGAGTGTTGTCTTTTTTGCCATCAGTTTCACTCCTCCTGTTGTCGAATTACTCTATAAACTATAGTAACATAGGAAACAAACAATGAAAAGAAATCATTTATAAAATTTATGTGAATAAATGAGAGATAATAACAAAATGCCACCAATTTTGGTGGCATTTTGTTAGATTAATTAAAGGGTTATGTTATTACAATAAAAAAGGCATTCCCTATCCAGAATAGGAAACGCCTTCGTTATGTATGCTATTATACCCTTATGTTACACAAAGTCAACGCATTATGTAGAAAACCTAAGATAATTTAGCAAACAAGCAATCAGACTTTGTATTCTTAGTAAATACTGTTGTCTTTTGCAATTTCTAATCGATATTCTAGCTCGCCAGAATAGTCTGTGATAGAGATAGAAACAGTGCAGTCACTTAAAGTAAACTCTTTACTATCTTCTTTTTTCGCTGCAATGAAGTCGGTCATAGTTTTCAATGTTGCATCATCAGCAACAGCTACTTCAAGCTGTGCCTGGAATTCTTTTAAAAGTTGAGGAAAGTCATCACCAGAAGTACCAGCAACTTGAAGTTCAAGTACTTTGTTATCCAAGGAATCAGAAATTGCTGTAACGCTTTCAGAACATTCTTGAGACGTCCAAGTATTACAAACAAAGTGTACTACTGATTTGTTATTATCTGTTATGCTACCGTATACCCTATTGTTTGTTTCAGTATTTGAATAGGCATTGTCGCCACAGTAAGATTTAGCTAATGCTTCCATAAATGATTTGATTTCATCGTAAGTCTTATCAAAAGATTTGTAGTCAGAACCTTGTTTTTTTAGAGCTTCTATTTCGGTATCTGAAAGATCATAGCTGTAATAACCATAGTCGTCGATTTCAGCGCCTTCTGGTAAGTTATAGTCACTAGGATTATAGGAGCTGTTGAAGCCTGGTGTCTGTCCGTCAGTGATTCTGTTGGTGATATTAGAACCGATTCCATTTGTCACAGTTCCTGATTCAATCTGTGCAATAATAGAATTGGCAAGTGTTGTACCATCTACCGTTGTTGGTAGATTTAGAGTCTTCATGATATTATCTAAGAATTCAGGAAGTTTAGAATCCTTTAAATAAGTAACAAGGCTTGCTTTATCTGTAATACTTGCTACTTTATCATCGGTGATATCAGGATAACTGAAATCTTGTACATCTTCTGTTTTGGCCTCCATTGTAATGTTTCCAAGTTCTTGTCCGGCAGCCTTTATACCTAATGTAATTTGTTGCGAACCGTCTTTGGACGATAACTCACAGTATAGGTTGTAGACAGATTCCGTTATGCTGAATTTACCTTCGATCGTATCGTCACTATTAGCTTTCACATCGCTAAAATCAATAGTGAATACTTCATCATCTGTAGTAAGAGAGAGTTGGCCAGTACTTTTCTCCCCATCTTTTTTCGAATCAAAGTCAATATAAACTATATTTGACATATCTGGAGGTGCAAGTGATACTTTAAAGGTAGTTCTCTTGGAAGTAGAGAGCATGCCATATTCAAAGATTAAAGATTGACCGTCATCTGAAACCACAAACCTACGTCCTAGGATTTGTTGACCATCTGTATATACGAACATTTGCAAGAAGGAAGCATTACTGTCTGTAACAGTTGAATTATTAAGGCTTTCAATCAATTCATCAATTGAACTAGTAAAGGAGTCAGGATTATTTGAAACTGCTTTTACGATATCAAGAAGTTTTTGATCGTCTTTTGCTTTCTTTAATACATCGATTATGAGATCACGAACTTGTTTTTCAGTAAGTGAAATTGTAAATAGATCGCATTTTTGTTCAAGACCGCCTACGCGGAAATTTTCATTTTCGTTAAGTTTTAAAGCTCCTTTATCTCCAATATCATCAATGATGAATTTGAGATACTCTGTAGTAAGTTCGGAAACTTTATCTGATGTCAGTTGCATAGAGAGCTTTTGAATGATTGTATTTAATTGATCGGAGGAACTATCGTTTGTTGTTTCTGCTGATAAATTACTAAATCTTGAAAAAAGATCGGAACTAATATCAGAGGAAGAAGACGAGGAAAACACATTTAATAGTGCGGAGTAATCTAGGTATTGATCACTCAAGTTTGGTAACTTGATATACATTTTTCCTGTTTCTGAATCAGAATAAAGTTCAAAAGAACCGAGTTCCGTTCCTTTGTAGTTTAATTTATATGTAGAAGCTAATTTGTTATCTTTTGCAGATACATTGTAATCACAGGAAAAATCACTAAGATCCATTCCGAGGCTGCTTGTTAATGAGGAATCGAGATTAAGTTTAGCAGATCCTTTGCTTGTGAAGCCTTTTTCAAAATCTACTTTCTTTCCGGTTGGTAAATCGGAGAGCTCATCTTTCACTTTTTCCGTGCAGCTGCTTTCAATGTGCTCATAGTATTTGGTTGTACCAAGTGCATGCTTATATACAAAGTTTTTAAAGCTTGGAATAAAGAAGAAGCATAATACGGCTGCGATAGCGAGGACTGGAATTACAGTAAAGCCCCAAATCCATTTGTGATGTTTCTTATTATTGGTTGTTACTTTGTTAGAATCAAAGGCATTGTTAGTTCCATTCGGATATGGTACATAATTGTTTTGATCATAGGACAAATTGGGCTGTCCTTCCTGAACCGAATCATTTGCTGCAAATGGATTGTACTCATCACTAGAGGATGGAGTATATGCTTGTCCTGTTGCACCAGCCTGGTTATATTGCTGTTCATAGCTTGATTGGTTAAATCCTGGCTGTTGTTGAACAAAAGTTTGTTGGGTATTTTCTGGTTGTGGGATAAAGTCTTGTTGACTGTCTCCTGGTTGTTGTACAAACTCTTGCTGATTATTAAGTGTTTGCTGATCATAATTTTGTTGGTTTGTAAACGTTTGCTGAGTATAGCCTTGTTGGCCGTTAAACGTTTGCTGAGTATAGCCTTGTTGGTTGTTAAACGCTTGTTGATTATAGTTTGGTTGGGTGTTAAATGTCTGCTGCTCATAACCTGGCTGACTATAAAAGCCTTGTTGTAGATCATTAGGTCCAGCAGTTTGAGAATAATTATAAGTATTTGCTTGATATTCAGGTTGTGAATTGTTATATGTTTGTTGTTGATAAGGTGCCTGTCCACCATAGTTCCATTGCTGATTCATATTATGGGAATTTGGATTGGGTTGTGAGGGGTTCTGATATCCTGATGAGCTATTAGGATTTGAAGAACCTGAGTCATTCTGATTGGTTCCATCATAATTTTCGTTCATTAAATTACCTCCCTTAGTAATAGATTTGAGTTGGATCATGGATAAATAATCCAACTTCGACTATAGAAATGTTAGCAAACAAAAAAATAACTGTCAATGTCGTTTGGAAAACATAGACAGTTATTTTACATAATTAATATTAAAATAGGTACAAATTCCTATTCTGTTTTTTTACTTTCAGGTAATACTATTGCGAAAACGATACCAAATATAGCTGCAATTGCAAGACCGGAAATGGTTACTGTTTTTGTAATATTAATGCTGTCGATGCCGATGCCAAGAACAAAGATTAAGGAAGCAATCATTAAGTTTCGGCTATCAGAGAAGTCTACTGTATTATTAATAAGAATACGCACACCAACACTTGCAATCATACCGAATAATACGATACTGATACCACCGCTTACTGGAAGTGGAACATTTTGAATGATAGCACCAATGTTACCGAAGATACCAAGAAAGATTGCAAAACATGCTGCGATACGTAAGATTGCTGGGTTATAGTTTTTAGTAACAGCAAGAACACCTGTATTTTCACCATAAGTTGTATTAGCAGGACCACCAAAGCATCCAGCAAGAGCAGTTGCAACACCATCTCCTAAAAGAGTACGGTGAACACCTGGATCTGCAATGAAGTTTTGTCCAACAACGGCACCATTCGTTGTGATATCGCCAACATGCTCGATGATGGTAACGATAGAAATTGGAGCGATTGCTAAAATTGCATTTAAATCAAATTTTGGAGCCACAAAGAATTGTTGACGTGTCCAATCATCTGTTAAAGAGATAAAGGATGCGCCTGAGATTTTCTCCCACCATTCAGCTGGATCAAGAATTCCGAAAGGAATACATAGAACATAACCAACGACTAGTGCGATTAATATTGGCATTAAATTGATAAAGCCTTTTGTAAATACGGAAATAATAATGATTGTTAAAACTACAAGAAATGCTACCAAAGCTGCACGAGGACTGAATACGTTGTTTTCGTATAAAGCATTGCCGACAGCCGATGAGCTAAGACGTAAACCGATTACGATAATCATAGGACCTGTAACGATAGGAGGTAAAATCTTCGTTACCTTTTCATAACCGATAAATTTGATAAGTAAAGCAAAAACTATGTAAATAAGGCCTGCAACGATGAGTGCGCCTTTTAATTTTGCAAGATTATCGAGTTGGATTAAAGAATTGAGTGGAGCTTCCACCTGATCAGTTTGTAATACATATTGAATAGCTGCGATAAAAGCAAAACTGGAACCTAAAAAGACAGGAACTTTACGTTTCGTGATGAGATGGAATATCAATGTACCTACACCAGCACAAATAAGTGCGATGGAAGCATTTAGTCCAGTTAACATTGGTACTAGACACGTGGCGCCGAACATAGCCAGCACATGCTGCATACCAAGAAGACATTTTTTGCCAAAATTCTGTTCCATAAGAACCTCCCGTAATTGTTTAAAAATTTTCTTTCCTAAGTATATAGATTTATGATGGTTTGGTCAATAACATTCGTCAATAAATCAGAAAAACTTATTAGTTTCCTTGCTTTGGTAGACTTCTGTTCATTTGTTAGGTAAAATAATAGCAAATCAGTAATTTGCGTATATCAACATCAAAAAATGGGCATACGGAAAGTAGTGAGTATGGAGGTAGTGCTATGAAAAATAAAAAGAAGAAAAATCGTTTATCTATGATAAAGAAACCACAGCCAAAGATGCTTGAACTTCTATATATGGGAGAGAAAGACGTTACAGTAAAGGAACTTGAGCAAGTATTGGTAGAAGGATTAACAGAAGAGGAAAAAGAAAAAATTCAAGTTTGGCCTCAAATCGGCATTATGGAACTTACACTTCCTTCTGAAAAAGTAGTAGATGTCGAAACTATGAATGGATTTATGGATAATGAAGAAGATTTGGCGTTTATGAAGGAAAAGGGTATTCAAACAGTATATGCGCTTACGCTAGAAGAAGCAGCAGTTGCTGAGTTTGAACCAATGGCTAGAAAATGGATGGAAGCATTCGGGGGATTTGTTTGTTCCGATAGTGATGATTTCATGCCAATGATCTTTGAATAAAAATAAATAAATTGCAACAAGGAGCCAAGGTAATGCAACAATTACGTTGGCTCTTTGTTTGTTTAAATATATGACTCGCGAAAACGTTTTTTCGCACATGAAACTTGTGTAAACTGCATAGTTTCGTAAATGTTTCGTAAGCTGTTATATGATATTGCTAATCAAATGCCAATATCTTTGTGAATCTTTACAAGTTGAATTAGAAAAAATTGTATATTATAATGAGAGTAGCTAAAATATTGTGGGAAAACTAGCGAAAACTATAGCGAAATAGCAACAATAGTAACAGAGATTCAGTAAATCAAAGGAGATAATGAGATGAAATTTGGTTATTTTGATGATGCAAACAAAGAGTACGTGATTACTACTCCAGAGACTCCTTATCCATGGATTAACTATTTAGGTTCACAGGAGTTTTTTACAATCATTTCGAACACATCTGGGGGTTATAGCTTTTTCAAAGATGCAAAACTAAGGAGAATTACTCGTTTTCGTTACAATAATGTTCCTTTAGATCTTGGAGGCGGACATTATTTCTATTTAAATGATAATGGGGAAGTATGGAGTCCAGCATGGTCACCAGCAAGAACTGATCTTGAGTTTTATGAATGCCGTCACGGTATGGGATATACCACAATGACGGGAAAGAAGAATGAAGTTACGACTAAGGTTACTTATTTCGTTCCTCTAGATTTTCATGGAGAGGTACAGAAGGTATCTGTAACAAATGATTCAAAGGAAAAGAAGAACATTAAATTATTTTCGTACATAGAATGGTGTTTGTGGAATGCAGACGATGATGATCGTAACTTCCAACGTAATTTCTCAACAGGAGAAGTCGAAGTAAAAGGGTCTACGATTTATCATAAAACAGAATATAAAGAGCGTCGTAACCACTATGCGTTTTATTCTGTAAATGCAGATATTTGTGGTTTTGACAGTGATCGTGAAAGCTTTATTGGTACATATAACGGTTATAATGCACCACAGGCAGTTGTGGAAGGAGCCTCAAGAAACTCCATGGCAGATGGATGGTCTCCTTGTGCATCTCATTGCTTAGAGGTTGCGTTAGAACCTGGTGAGACAAAGAATTATGTGTTTGTTCTTGGTTATGTAGAGAATGAGCAAGAAGAAAAATGGGAATCAAAAGGTGTTATTAATAAAAAGAAAGCGGAAGAGATGATTGCACAGTTTGCAACTACAGAATCTGTAGATCAAGCACTTGCAACATTAAAAGCACATTGGGAAATGCTTCTTAGCAAGTATTCCTTGGAGTCTGAGGATGAGAAGTTAAACCGTCAGGTTAACATTTGGAACCAATATCAATGTATGGTTACATTCAACTTATCAAGAAGTGCTTCCTACTTTGAGTCCGGTGTTGGACGTGGTATGGGATTTAGAGATTCCAATCAGGATTTACTTGGATTTGTTCATCAAATTCCAGATCGTGCAAGAGAAAGAATTATCGATCTGGCTAGTACGCAGTTAGAAGATGGTGGAGCTTACCATCAATATCAGCCACTTACGAAAAAGGGAAATGATGCTCTTGGTGGAAACTTTAATGATGATCCATTATGGCTTGTATTAGCAATCGTTGCTTATATTAAGGAAACTGGGGATTATGGTATCTTAGACGTCATGACGCCATATGTAAATGATGACGAAAAGGCACAGCCATTAAAAGACCATTTGAAGAGAAGCATCAACCATGTAATCAATAATGTCGGACCTCATGGACTTCCTTTAATCGGACGTGCTGACTGGAATGACTGCTTGAACTTAAATTGTTTCTCAACAGAGCCAGGAGAGTCCTTCCAGACAACGACGAGCAAGGATGGTAAAGTTGCAGAATCTGTCATGATTGCAGGTATGTTTACTTATATTGGACAAGAATATGCCAAATTAATGGACAAGGTCGGCGATAGCGAAGAAGCGAAACGTGCTTACGCTGAAGTAGATAAGATGCGTGATGCAGTAATGAAATATGGATGGGACGGCAAATGGTTCCTTCGTGCGTATGATGATTTTGGAAGACCAGTTGGATCTGAACAAAATGAAGAAGGTAAGATCTTTATCGAATCTCAAGGCTTCTGTGTAATGGGCGGATGCGGAAAAGATGATGGTAAGGCAATTATGGCACTGGATTCTGTTGAAGAACGACTTGGTACAAAATATGGTCTCGTATTAAATAATCCGGCGTTTACAAAATACTATGTGGAATATGGTGAAATCTCTACTTACCCAGCAGGTTATAAAGAAAATGCAGGTATCTTCTGTCACAATAATGCATGGATCATGTGTGCAGAGGCGGTTGCAGGACGTGGAGATAAAGCATTTGATTACTATACAAGAATTGCTCCTGCTTATACAGAGGAATATAGCGAGGTACATAAATTAGAACCTTATGTTTACTCACAAATGGTTGCAGGTAAAGATGCAAAACGTTTTGGTGAAGCGAAAAACTCATGGCTTACAGGAACAGCATCTTGGAATTTCGTTGCAATTTCTCAATATATTTTGGGAATCAAGCCAGAGTATGATGGTTTGATGGTAGATCCTGCAATTCCAACTTCTTGGAATGGATATAAAGTAACAAGAGAATTCCGTGGAGACGTATATGAGATTACGATTAAGAATCCAAATCACGTTTCTACAGGTGTAAGCTGTTTGACTGTTGATGGTAAAGAAGTGGAAGGCAATGTCATTCCAGTATTTAAAGATGGAAAACATCATACAGTAGAAGCTTGTTTAGGCTAAGACATTTCGTAAAGATAACATCCGGTTATCATTTCTTTTCATAATACTCCTTTTTTAAGACGCCTCAGTGTAGAGATACACTGTGGCGTTTTTGTGTGTACTCACCTGAAGGGAAGATGTCGCTATTGCGACCAGGTTCGGCGCGGGCAAAGTGTGCGTTCCTTGACAAACGCAAAAGACGCGAGAGTGTGTGGAACACACACTTTGTTTTTGAAATTACCCAATGTTTTCAAAATTTGGAGGAAAAAGTTGTTTTTCTTCCTGTTTTGGTTACAATAGAAGTATGAATCAGGAGGTACATACCAATGGACATTAAAAAAGAAGTTGAAAAACGAAGTAATTATATTATTAGATTAAGAAAGCATTTTCATAAATATCCCGAGTTGAGCCTCAAGGAATTTGAGACATCAAAGCGTATTCGTGAGGAACTTTCTAGTATGGAAATCCCTTATGTGATGGCTGGTGAAACAGGGGTAATTGGATTTGTCGGTCATGGTAGTAAGGTGATTGCCCTTCGTGCAGATATGGATGCACTTCCAATTGAAGAGATGACGACGGTAGATTATAAATCGGTAAATAAGGGGGTAATGCATGCTTGTGGACATGATGCACATGTTGCAGCACTTCTTGGGGCAGCAGATATCTTGAAGGCCCATGAGGAGGAACTTAACTGTACCATCAAGCTTATCTTCCAGCCATCGGAAGAAAACTGTCTCGGTGCCAAGATCATTACCGAACAGGGATTGATTGATGACGTGGAAGAAATCTATGGGCTTCATGTGTTTGCCGACATTCCTTGTGGACAGATCAGTATACAGCCTGGGGCTAGAATGGCAGCCTCTGATATTTTTCATATTACGATTGAAGGACAGTCTGGACATGCGGGAAAGCCACAGCAGTGTGTGGATTCTACCTTGGTAGCGGCAGCGACGATTATGAACCTGCAATCTATTATTAGCAGGGAACTTGATCCGAACAAGAGTGCGGTAGTGACAGTAGGGAAAGTTACATCTGGTACTGCACATAATATTATTTCTGGTAAGGCAAAGATTGACGGTACCGTACGAACATTTTCCATGGAAGATTGCAAGCAGATTGAGCGTTCACTAAGAAGAATTGTTTCCACTACGGCTGCAACATACAATGCAACCGCTAACGTTGAGTATTTGAGAAGTCTTCATCCAGTTGTAATGAATGATGAGAGAATAACTGAAAAGGCATTGGAAGAGGCAATGAAAGTTCTTCCTGAGAGTATGTTTGTTGATATTCCGAGATTATTTTTGGGAGAAGATTTCTCGACGTATCAACAGATGGTGCCTGGCACATTTGCATTTGTCGGAGCAGGCAATGAGCAGATGGAGCGTGCGTATCCAAACCACCACAATAAATTCAATATTGATGAGAGGTCAGTGTTACATGCGACTACGTTGTTTGTCACATTTGCATTAGCAGGACAAAAAGGGTAACGCGTGCATACTGCTGGTTTCTCATTCCTCTACAAATAGGCCATATGTATTCTGCTGTCAAACACCTTCGGGGTTTGCTCTCAGAGCACATATGGTCTATTTGTAACGTTAGAGGGAAAATATCTAGCAAAGCAATTCTTATTCAAAAGAAAAGTTTCAAAAATACAAAAAAACGTTAACTTGGACTATCCTTGGGGTGGATAAGTGCAATAACTTATACTCATGAAATGTATTTTATTGAATAGAATAGAATAAGTGGGGTGAAAGGATTGGTTTGCTTTGGACATTGGCTTTATAAGAGAATATATTCCTATGTATGTAGAAGCAGCAAAGCTCACTATTCATATTGCAGCCATTGGGATTCTTGGAGCTATCTTGGTAGGCTTTTTTTGCAGTATGATCCAGTATTATAAGCTGCCGATTATAAAACAGGTAACATCGATATACATAGAGCTATCACGTAATACACCATTATTAGTTCAGTTATTCTTCTTATATTTTGGACTTCCTAAGATTGGAATTATGGTAAGTAGCGAAGGATGCGCAATTATCGGACTGATTTTTCTTGGAGGAAGTTATATGGCGGAGGCATTTCGAAGCGGTCTGGAGGCAGTTGAAAAGTCCCAGGTGGAGTCAGCGGCAAGTCTAGGATTACGAAGCTACCAGGTAATACGATATATCGTAATGCCACAAGCAATTGCGATTTCCATTCCTGCCTTTTGTGCTAATGTAATTTTTTTAATCAAGGAGACCTCTGTATTCAGTGCAGTTGCGCTGGCGGACTTGATGTATGTGGCAAAGGATTTGATCGGTTTATATTACAAGACGGATGAGGCACTTGTAATGCTTGTAGTGTCTTATTTAATCTTACTTCTTCCGATTTCAATCGTTGGAACAATACTTGAGAGGAGGTTCAAGTATGTTGGCTTTAGGAATTGAGGTATTATTTCGTGGAAATAACCTTATTCGATTACTAGAAGGCCTATGGGTGACGATTCGAATCTCATTGATTGCCATAGCAATATCGCTCGTACTTGGAGTCGTTCTTGGCATGGTTATGACCATAAAGCAGCCGGTTATAAAAATTATCTGCAGGCTGTATCTGGAGTTTATACGGATTATGCCCCAGCTTGTGCTATTATTTATCTTTTATTTTGGAGTCACCAGGGCATTTCAAGTTCATATTTCAGGAGAATTCGCTGCGGTGCTTGTATTTAGTCTTTGGGGAACAGCTGAGATGGGAGACCTTGTGAGAGGAGCATTAGTTTCGATTCCTGCTCATCAGTATGAGAGTGGAATGGCGCTTGGACTTACGAAAATACAGATATTTCGCTATATCGTCATACCACAGACACTTAGGCGGCTGATTCCGTTAGCAATTAATTTGGCCACACGTATGATCAAGACAACTTCTTTAATCGTATTAATTGGCGTGGTAGAAGTGTTAAAAGTTGGACAGCAGATTATTGAAGCAAACCGTTTTACAGTTCCGAATGCAGCACTATGGATCTATGCGGTTGTTTTTTTATTATATTTTATTGTATGTTACCCGATATCGCTAATCGCGAGAAAGTTAGAAAAAGTATGGCAGGATTGAGGTGCATCGATGGAAGACTATGCATTAGAGATTATTGGCCTTACAAAGGAGTTTGGTGAGAATGTCGTACTTAAAGGATTGTCCTTATCTATCAAGAAGGGAGAAGTCCTTGTCATTATTGGTCCTTCTGGATGTGGCAAGAGTACATTGCTTCGCTGTATCAATGGATTAGAAAGAATAAACGAAGGAAAGATTTTGCTTGATGGTGAGTTGATTAGTAATCAGACAAAAAATTTGCATCTTATTCGGCAAAAAATAGGCATGGTATTTCAAAGCTATGATTTGTTTCCCAATATGACAATTTTGGAGAATATCATGTTGGCACCAAGGAAGGTACAGCATCGTGAAAAGGAAGAGGTCTTAAGAGAGGCGAAAGAATTATTAGAGCGGGTGGGATTGAGTGAAAAGATAAATGCATTTCCAAGGGAACTTTCAGGTGGACAGAAACAGAGAGTTGCGATTATACGAGCTCTGATCATGCACCCGGAAATCATGTTATTTGATGAGGTCACTGCAGCGCTAGACCCTGAAATGGTAAGAGAAGTCTTGAATGTAATATTAGAACTTGCAAGAGAAGGAATAACAATGGCTATTGTCACTCATGAGATGGCTTTTGCAAAGTCCGTAGCTGATCGGGTTATTTTCCTAGACGGCGGAAACATTATGGAGGAAAGTACACCACAACAGTTTTTTGAACATCCAAAAACAGAACGCGCGCAAGAATTTTTAAATACGTTTTCCTATGAAGAAGTACATAAAGACATGTAATTATTTTAGAAGGGAGACATAGGTATGAAAAGAATTGCAGCAGTATTACTTTCTCTTTTGTTAACAATAGGGTTGCTTGCCGGTTGTGGAGGTAAAAATGATAATAACTCTGAGGGTGAAGGTCTTGGCGTTGCAAGGACAATTACACAGATTAAGGAGAGTGGCTTTATAAAGATAGGTGTATTCTGTGATAAGAAGCCATTTGGTTATGTTGATGAAAATGGAAAGTATCAAGGATATGACATTATGTTTGGAGACCGTATTGCTAAGGACATGGAAGTCAATGTGCAATATGTTCCTGTTGAGGCAGCAAGCAGAGTAGAATATTTAAAGACAGGAAAAGTAGATATCATCCTTGCTAATTTCACTGTGACAGAAGAGCGTAGCGAGCAGGTTGATTTTGCACTTCCATATATGAAAGTTGCACTCGGGGTCGTTTCAAGCGAAAAGAATCTAATCAAAGATGTATCAGAACTGGAAGGAAAGACGTTAATTGTCAGCAAAGGAACGACGGCAGAGACTTACTTTACAAAGAATTATCCAAAGGTAAACTTATTAAAGTTTGACCAGTACTCTGAAGCATTTAATGCATTGTTAGATGGACGTGGCGATGCACTTTCTACGGATAATACAGAAGTGCTTGCATGGGCACTTGAGAATGAAGGATTCAGCGTTGGAATCCAATCGTTAGGAAGCGTAGATACGATTGCGCCAGCCGTTCAGAAGGGAAATACAGAGATGCTTAATTGGATTAACGATGAAATTAAGAGTCTGGAAGGAGAGCAGTTCTTCCATAAGGCATATGACGAAACATTAAAGCCAGTCTATGGGGATGCTGTGGATGCAGAGAACCTTGTAGTGGAAGGTGGAAAAGTAACAGAATAGTGGGAAGGCTGTACACTATGTGGTATTGTAGTGTACAGCCTTTTTAGTGTTAGGAAAGTGCTATGTACTAGCAGAAATAATTGAAATTCTATATAGTATTTTATTTCTTATGTCGATATAATTTTAGAGAGAAAAGGAGGAAGGAAAATATGAAACTACAGAAGAAACTCAGAATACTTAAGTTTATCATTCCGATATTCATTTTATTCTGTATTCCAAGCGGCGTAGTACAAGCAAAAGTTCATACGTATAATGTTAAGGATTATGGCGCAAAAGGAAATGGAAAGACAGATGATCGTAATGCGATCCAAGCGGTTTTAAAAAAGGCAGCAACATTAGCGGAAGGTGATTCACTTAAGGTGGTAGTTCCAGCAGGAACTTACAACATTGGAAATGTTCTCGAAGTATATTCCAATACAACAATTTCGTTAGATAAAGATGCAGTAATGTATCGTACCAACATGTCAAAGCCACTTCTTATGAATGTTGGTAAAAATGGATCTAAGCTAGAAGCAGGAAAGTATGACCTTAGTAAGAACATAACGATTGAAGGTGGTACTTGGGATGGTGGAAATGTTAAGAATACCAAAAGTATGACTAATAATATTAATATTGCCCACGCAACTAATGTAACAATTCAAAATGTAACATTCCGTAATAACTATGGTGCCCATTTAGTAGAGTTATCCGGTGTAAATAACGCTAAGATTTTAAATTGTAAGTTCTCAGGATATGTTTACCCGAAAGATGACTTAATGGCAAAAGAAGCAATCCAGTTAGATATTACGTATAATGAAGCAGCTGATGATGAATGGTGTCCAGGCTACATCTCAGATAAGACACCATGTAAGAACGTCTTAATTCAAGGAAATACATTTAAAGACTATCCAAGAGGTGTAGGTAATCACCATGGTGTGGATGCAATTCCAGGGGTGTATACAGAAAATGTAACAATCACAAACAATACATTTACTAATATGCGTGCAGTGTCTCCAACAGATAGCAAGAAATATCTTTATGGACAAGCAATCTTACTTCATAGCTTTAAAAATGCCAATGTAAATAACAACAAGATTACCAACGCAGAAGGCGGAATCATGGCATTGTTTAGTAATGGATTATCAATTGAAAATAATACTATTACAACAACAACAGAGAATGGTATTACATTTGTAGAATACGCGAAAGCAACTAAAATCAAGAAAAATACAATTACGAACTCAGGAAAACATGGTATCTCGATTTTAAAGAAATCATCGGTATCCGATCTTTCTTCCAATACAATTAAGAACAGTGGTACGAAAGAAGCAAAATCCAATGGTATCACAGTTGATGGTAAGAGTACGGTAACAAAACTATATAGTAATAACATCCAATTCAGCAAGCAACATGGTATTTCTCTTTTAGGAAGTTCCAAAGTAACTTCACTTTATAAGAATACTACAATTAAAAATGGACAAAACGGAATTTCTTTAGCAGGATCTTCCGTTATCACAACGATTAACGACAATAAGATTGAATCCAACAAGCAACACGGAATCTCTCTTGTTTCCAAAGCACAAATCGGTAAAATCTATAATGAAAACATTAAAAACAATAGTAAAAACGGAATTTCTGTAGCAGGAAGTGCAAAAATCACAGATATTCATAGCAATAAGATTGAATCTAATAAACAGCACGGAATTTCCCTTGTTTCTAAAGGTGAAATAAGCAAAATCTACAACAATACGATTATAAATAATAGTAAAAACGGAATTTCTGTAGCGGAAAGTGCAAAAATCACAAACATTAATGGTAATAAGATTGAATCTAATAAACAGCATGGAATTTCCCTTGTATCCAAAGCGCAGGTAAGCAAAATCTATAAAGATACAATTAGCAAAAATGGACAAAACGGAATTTCTGTAGCGGAAAGTGCAAAAATCACAAACATTAATGATAACAAGATTGAATCTAATAAACAGCACGGAATTTCCCTTGTATCCAAAGCACAAGTAAGTAAGATTTACAAAGATACAATTAGTAAGAATGGGAAAAACGGAATTTCAGCAGCAGGAACTTCAAAGATTACAAGTATCTATAGCAATACGATTGAGTCCAATAAACAGCATGGAATTTCTTTAGTGGATAAGACAAAAGTAACATCTATCTACAAAAATAAAATTAACAAGAACGGCAAGAACGGAATTTCTGTAAGTAATTCCTCCTCTTCTGATAAGGTGTATGAAAATACACTTACAAGCAACAAACAGCATGGTATTTCCTTAGTAAATAAGGCAACTGCAAAACAAATTACAAAGAATAAAATCAGCAAAAGCCAGAATCATGGTATTTGCGTAAGCGAAAAATCCCATGTTACAGAAATTAAGGGAAATAAAATCTCAGGTTGCGTAAAAGGCAAGAAAATCTCTGTAAGCGGCGGATCTAAAGTTAAGAAACAACAAAAGTAACGTTAGAAGAAAGAAGATTCCCTTGTAACTGTTTATATTATTGGATACAATCTTACTAAAAAAGAAAGGAACAGCAAGGACAATGGCCTTGCTGTTAGGATATAGAATGGTAAGAAAAATTGTAAGAGATCATGAATGGTTAAAGAATAAAGCAGTGGAAGCGACAAAGGAAGACCTTCCGATCATCGATGATATGATTGATACTGCAAAAGCCAATATCGATACCTGCGTGGGGCTTGCAGCGAATCAGATTGGTGAGAGTGCAAGAATCATTATCGTATTGATGAAGACGCAGTTTATGCCACTTGTGAATCCAAAGATTATTCGTCACAGTCAGTCAACTTATGAAGCAGAAGAGGCTTGTTTATCTCATTCTGGAACGAAGAAAACATTGCGTTATTCTTCGATAGAGGTGGAATACCGTGATCGAAACTTTAGAAAGAAAAGACAACATTTCAATGGGTTTGTTGCACAAGTAATTCAGCATGAAATGGATCACTGTGAAGGAATCTTGATCTAGCAAGATGTAATTGTGTTTACTATCAACAGTGGTAGTATGGTGCATATAGTGCTGTAAAGAATTATAAAGTGAAATAAATGATAGGGGCTATTGCTCAATAGACGATTTTAAGTCTATTTTGCAACAGCCCCCTTTTCTTTTTAGCTGATAAAAATCTAAAATATTTTTAAATCTTGTCGCATTTGCTACAATAAATGTAAATGTATATAGTGAAACGTTTCGAGAAATATAAAGAAAGCGGTGAGGGAAGAGTGGAAGATGAGGAGTTACTTAGACTCTTGCAGGAAGAGTTTGAAACAGGATATATTCAGTTAGTTAATACATATATAGGGTTTGTTTATGTAATTGCAAGGAGCAAACTTGCTTCTGTTTGCAGTGAGGAAACCATAGAAGAGTTTGTGAGTGACGTATTCTATACGTTTTCCAAACAAATTGGTGATATCGATTTACAGAAAGGCACGATTAAGGCGTATTTGTCCATTATAGCAAAGCGAAAAGCAATACGGAAATATTACGAGCAGATAAGAAATCAATCTTTGTACTCGATTGATGAGGAAGATACAACGATTGAAATGATTAGCAAAGAAAATGTTGAAGAGTCCATATTAGAAAGAGAGCGAAGAGCGAAGCTAATTGAAGAAATAAACGGACTTGGAAGACCAGACAGTGAAATTATGATACGAAAATATTATTATGGTCAGACGGCGGAGGAAATCGGAAGAGAATTGAATATGAAGTCCAAGACGGTGGCAAAACGAGCAGAGCGTACACTGAATAAATTACGAAAAAGGTTTAAAGAGTCTGAATTTAGGGAGGCGTTGATATGAGTTTAGGCATAAAAGAAGTACTTAATGACCTTACATTAGAAGAGACCGATCAATTAGTAAAACCAATCGATGAAGTGACAATTGATACGGAGATCAAGGCACGGATTTTAAACAAATCATTAGAGAAGGCAGAAATAGATCCCAAGAAGGTAGTTAGTATTTCAAGCAAGAAACGATATAGGAGATGGGTAAAAGTTGCAGCGAGCATTGCAGCTATATTCTTAGTCGGTTCTGCAACTGCATATGCTACAGGAATCATACATGGATTATCAGGATATTTTACAGGAGAAATAAATCAGTATGAAGATAAGCTTTCTAAGACAATTCAGGTCGCCAGCAATAAGGACTATGAGATTAGTGTAGATGGTGTGATTGCAGATAAAAACCAGTGTATATTTGCAGTTAGTCTTAAAGGGCTATCGGTTAAAGGAAAATTGGAGGTTGCAAAATTTAAGGATCAAACTTGGGAGGATATTGCGATTTATGCTAAGTTAAAGGATACCACAAAAAAGAGATTAGAAACGTTTGTCACAGGACAGAGGGGAGATCAAAATGACTCGTATCTTTTTACAGTGACAAAGGAAGATCTAGGGGTAAGCAGTTTGGAGCAGGTGGAAAGTTTTGAAATATATTATAAGGAAGATGTTAAGTTAGAGGCAAATGTAATCCAGACGGGAGAAACAATTCCACTTTATGCAGAGAAAAAGACGTCTTTAAAACAAGTTGAGATGTCGCCTATAGGCTTTGAATATTTAGCAAAGAATTACAATCACAAGATTGGACTGATAAAAAATGACGGTACAATTGAGGAACTAAAATATTATGCAGCATCGGCGAATGATACCAAGGAAGGAATATATGTCGCTGTAAACTATCATTGTGAGATACTGAATCTAGATGACTACAAAGGATTACAAATCGACGGTGTTAATTACTATAAAAAATAAAGTTTTTACAGTCCCCCTCAATCGTTTTCATACGAAAGAGTGGGATTTTTAGTTTACAAGAATAAACATCTGTATTGACACGTACACTTTACTGTGCTAATATATGAAAGTGAAAATAGTCGAAATAAGGAGGAAGCCATATGAAAAAAGTAACCAAAGTTCTATCTTTAGTTTTGATAGTATCAATGTTTTTGACAGCGTGTGGATCGGCAGATAAAGAAACTACTAGTACAGGTGATAATTCTTTACAGTACATAAAAGACAATGGAGAATTAGTGTTAGGGCTGGATGCATCATTCCCACCAATGGGATTTAAAGACGATGCAGGAAATATTATCGGATTTGATATTGATTTAGCAAAAGAAGTATGTAACCGAATGGGTGTTAAGATAAAGCTACAGCCAATTGACTGGGCAAATAAGGAAATGGAACTTAATAATAAGAATATCGATTTAATCTGGAACGGACTTAGTTATAATCCTGAGAGAGCAAACAATATGACTTTAAGTGAGTCTTATATGACAAATCGTCAGGTAATCGTAGTACCAGCAGATAGCTCAATTAAGACATTGGCAGATTTAAAGGGGAAGACAGTAGCACTTCAAAATGGATCCACAGCATCAGATGCTATGGAAGCAAATCCAGAAGTAAAGAACTCCTTAAAAGAAGTAGTGAAAGTTGAAGATAACGTTAAAGCTATGATGGATCTTGAAGTTAGTGGTTCAGATGCAGTAGTGATGGACGAAGTAGTTGCAAAATACTATATGCAGCAAAAACCAGGAAAATTCGACATTCTAGAAGAAACATTATCAGATGAGAAATATGTAATCGGATTTAGAAAAGGCGATCAACAGTTATGTGATGAGGTTGTTAAAGTGTTAAAAGAAATGAAGCAGGACGGAAAGCTTGCGGAAATTAGTACAACATGGTTTGGCTCTGATATTACAACGTTACAATAGTGTGAATCAAAAAGTTCTATGACAATAGATAAGGATGAATGGTTTCTGGCTAAAACTATTCATCCTTTATGCTTTACGTAATTAACGAGCAGAGCGATAATCTTCTCGTTTACAGGAGAATAAGTGTTTATCACTGAAATATGGAGGGAAATATGACACAGGCGCAAATTAATCAATTAATCGCACAGATGCTAGATGGCTCTGTTATGACGTTAAAGATTTTCTTTTTTACGGCATTATTTGCATTGCCACTTGGCTTGCTGCTTACGGTTGGACGCATGGGAAAATTACGAATCATCTCTTATCCAGTCCGTTTATTTTTATTAATTATGAGAGGAACGCCATTAATCTTGCAATTAGTTACGGTGTTCTTCTTACCACCTAAGTTATTTGGTATCCATTTTGAACGTTTTACAGCTGCAATTATTGCACTGTCATTAAACTATGCAGCTTATTTTGCAGAAATATATCGTTCTGGATTTGAGTCTATGCCAAAGGGGCAGTATGAAGCAGCTGCGGTCCTTGGATTTACGAAGAAACAACGTTTCTTCAAAATTATTCTACCACAGGTTATTAAAAAAATTATCCCACCAATGGGAAGTGAATTTATGACACTTGTAAAAGATACAGCTTTAGTTACAGCCATCGGGATTACAGAACTATATCTTATTGCAACAGATGCAATGAGTTCAAAGGGAAGCGTAATCCCAATTGTAATCGCAGGGCTTTTCTATCTGCTTATGAATACGGTCGTAGCACAAGTATTTCGTTTGATTGAGAAAAAATTAAGCTACTATAAATAAGGAGGATACTTATGAGTGCAATTGAAATTAAAAACCTGAAAAAGAAATTTGGAAAGCTTGAAGTATTGAAAGATATCTCCTTAACAATTGAAAGTGGCGAGATTGTTTCAATTATTGGTTCTAGCGGTTCGGGAAAATCTACATTACTACGTTGCCTAACTCAGCTTGAAACCATTGATGGAGGAGAAGTCAGCATTGATGACGAGCGAATGGCATGGACAGAAAAACGTGTACAGTATGCGCCGAAGGAAGTGTTACAGAGCATTCGCCTAAAGACAGGACTTGTGTTCCAAAGCTTTAACTTATTTCCGCATTATAGCGTTCTTCGCAATGTTACAGAAGCGCCAATGACCGTGTTAAAAAAGAGCAAGGAAGAAGCAACAAAGGAAGCGATGGAATTATTGGAGCGACTTGGACTTAAAGAAAAGGCAGACAGTTATCCGTATGAGTTATCGGGGGGGCAGTCACAACGTGTTTCCATTGCAAGGGCATTGGCATTACAGCCAAAGATTTTATTTTTTGATGAGCCAACAAGCGCCCTAGATCCTGAGCTTACAGGAGAAGTGTTAAAGGTAATCAAATCATTGACTTCCCTTGGAATCACAATGGTAATCGTTACTCACGAAATGGGATTTGCAAAGGAAATTTCAGATCGATTAGTATTTATGGATCAAGGTGTGATTGTGGAAAATGGAACACCTGAGGAAGTATTTGCATCAGAGAATGAAAGAATTAAGAGTTTCCTTGGAAAGTTCATGGACTAGAGATAAAAAATGAGTAGTAATTGCTACTCATTATTAAATTAAAAACAATAGCAAATTCCCTTGTATTTCGGGGATAATATTAGTATGATATATGCGACAATGTTAATGAGAGAATATTAATTCGCGGAGGAATTATAATTATGAAACAACATTCCCGTATTGTACGCTCCCTTTTATTATTCGTGATGTCTATTGCACTGATCGGGTGTTCAGGCGATAAGAATAACAATAATAAGGCGGAAGGCAATAACAGTGAAAGTAATATATCTCAAAAAGAACCTACGAACGGGGGATCTGTAGTAGTAGGAATTCAACAAGATATAGATAGTCTTGACCCACACAAAGCAGTAGCGGCAGGAACTTCTGAAATATTATTCAATGTTTATGAAGGCTTAGTAAAGCCTGATAAGGATGGTAATTTAGTTCCAGCTGTAGCAAGTGAAGTTAACATCTCTACAGATGGAAAAGTTTATACATTTACATTAAGGGATGGTATCAAGTTCCACAATGGGAACCTTGTTACAGTGAAGGATATAGTATATTCAGTAAAGAGAAGCGCTGGTTTGTTAGACAAGAAGGATTCTTCTATTGTCGTGGACTCAGCGCTTCAAAACATTTCTAAGGTAGAAGCTACTGATGATAAGACAGTAACGATCACGCTTAAGGAAGCAGACACAGAATTACTTGCGTATTTAACATTTGCAATTATTCCAGATGGATATGAAAAATGCGACACTGCACCAATTGGTACAGGACCATTCAAATTCGTGTCTTACACAGCAGGTCAGAACATAGTAATCGAGAAGAATACTGACTACTGGGGCGAGAAAAAAGCCTACCTTGATAAAGTAACATTCAAGGTAGTAGAAAAAGCAGAAACAGCTATTATGGAACTTCAAGCTGGTTCTATCGACATCTATCCATATATTACAGATGATCAAGCAAATCAACTTAGCTCTCAATTTAATATTGAAGTTGGTAATATGAACTTAGTTCAAGCATTATTCTTAAATAATAATGCAAAACCATTTGATAATGAAAAAGTACGTCAGGCATTATGTTATGCAATTGATCGTCAAGCTATTCTTGATATGGTAGCCGGTGGAAAAGGTAATGTCATTGGAAGTGGTGTTTTCTCAGGATTTACAAAATATTTCAATGATGAAATGACTTCTTACTATACAGCTGATCAAGCGAAAGCAAAAGAACTGTTAGCAGAAGCAGGATATCCAAATGGATTTGAGTTTACGATTACAGTACCATCGAATTACCAATATCATATGGACACTGCAGAAGTAATCGTAGACCAATTAGCACAGATTGGTGTTACAGCGAAGATTAAAGGGGTAGAATGGGCAAGCTGGTTAAGCGATACGTATTCTGCACGTAATTATGAAGCAACAATCGTTGGATTAGATGCAAATCTTGCAGGAAGCGATTTATTACATCGTTACAGCTCAGATGCAAAGAACAACTTTATTAACTTTAATAACAGTGAATATGATGAAATCTTTAAGAAAGCACAGGAAACAACAGACGACTCTGAAAAGGTTGAATACTATAAACAGCTTCAAAAGATTTTAACAGAACATGCTGCATCTGTTTATATTGCAGATCCAGCATTAACGGTAGCACTGAATAAAAAATTAGGTGGTTATACATTCTATCCAGTATATGTTCAGGATATGGCATCCGTTTATTACACAGAATAGAAATGTTATGTTAGAAATACAAATACATCGGAGGCGGTGAATAAAATGAAATATATCATAAAGAAAACGATAACTCTCATTCTAACATTGTTGGCAGTTACATTTTTTACGTTTATCGCCTTTGAGATCATTCCAGGGGACAGTGCACTCACTTCCCTTGGAACAGATGCGACTCCCGAACAGGTGGAAGCCTTACGAGAGGAGCTAGGGTATAATAAGCCAGTTCTTGTGCGTTATGGGAACTGGCTTACAGATGCCTTAACAGGCGATTTTGGTACATCGACAAATTACAAGCTGCCAGTTAGTCAGTTGATGAAAGAGCGTCTTCCAATTACGCTTACATTAGCAATTATTTCAATCCTTCTTACTGTTGTTGTTTCGATTCCGTTAGGAATTGTTACGACGAAGAAACAAGATTCGAGATTTGAAGGGGTTCATCAGTTTTTTATTCATCTTGGAATGGCTATTCCGCCATTTTTTCTTGGAATTATGATAACATTGGTCTTTGGACTTATTTTAAAATGGTTTACACCAGGAACAGTAGTTTCCTTTAAAGAAAATAAAACTCAGTTTATATATTATCTGATTTACCCTGCAGTAGCAGTTGCAATCCCTAAGATTGCAATGATGACCAAATTCTTAAGGAGCTCCATTAAACGTCAGTTAGGGCTTGATTATGTACGAACTGCTTACAGCAAGGGAAGTACGAGCAATCATGTGCTTTATGGCCATGTACTTAAGAATGCACTGATTCCAGTCATCACGTTCTTTGCCATGATGGTGGCAGAAGTATTTGCAGGAAGCATCGTAGTGGAACAGGTATTTAACTTACCTGGATTAGGTAGATTATTAGTATCGTCCATCGGCAACCGAGATTATCCGGTTGTACAGGCGATTGTATTATATATAGCTGCACTTGTTATACTAATGAATTTTATCGTGGATGTGTTATATCAGTATATCGATCCACGTGTACGTGCAGAGTAGAGGAGGATAAATCGCATGAAAAAGTTTACGGCGACGCAAAAGATTGGCCTTGTGCTAGTTATCCTTGTAGTCGGTATTACACTCATTGGCTTCTTTTATACTCCTTATGATCCAAATAAGATGGATGGGTTATCAAAGAATCTGGCACCATCCCTTAGTCATCCATTTGGTACCGATAATTTCGGACGCGATATCTTAAGCCGTGTCATGGATGGAGCCAAGACAACCTTTTTAATTGCCATTGCAACGGTTGTCATTGGTGCAGTGATTGGCTCTATCGTTGGTGCGATTACCGGATATTTTGGAGGCGTGATTGATGAATGCCTGATGCGTTTCAATGATGTGGTAGCCTCTATTCCAAGCATCTTATTAGCTTTATTGGTTGTAAGCATTATGGGAATAGGAAAGTATAAGATTATTTTTGCATTAGGAATCATCTTTATTCCGAGTTTTGCACGTGTAATAAGAAGTGAATTTGTTGCGCAGAAACAATTAGATTATGTAAAAAACGCAAGACTTATGGGAGCAAGTCATTTTCGCATTATGTTTCTACATATAATGCCAAATACACTTCCCATCTTGCTTCCATCCTTAGCGATTGGATTTAATAACGCAGTACTCGCAGAAGCGAGTATGAGTTACTTAGGACTTGGCGTACAGCCACCAGATCCCAGCCTTGGACGAATGCTCAGTGATGCACAGAGCTACTTAATGACAGCACCTTGGTATTGTATCGCACCTGGTGTGATGATCATCGTGACAGTATTAGGATTTAGTCTGCTGGTAGAAAGGTAGGACAGTCATGGAACGAGAATTATTGAAGGTAACGGATCTGTCCGTTGGATTTGAAGAGAATAAAGAGTATCAGGAAGTTGTAAAGGGAATCAGCTTTTCCGTTGAAAAAGGAGAGATTGTCGGAATTGTAGGAGAAAGTGGTTCTGGCAAGTCCATCACCTCCCTTACAATCATGGATCTTTTAAAGCGTACAGGAAAAGTAAAAAGTGGAGAAATCTTATTTGAAGATAAGAATCTTCTTACCATGCCGCTTAGTGAAAAGAGAAAGTTAAAGGGAAAAGACATTGCCATGGTATTTCAAGAGCCAATGACAAGTTTAAATCCCCTTTTAAAAGTTGGCCCACAAGTGGAAGAGGTCTTAGCGCTTCATAAGGAAGAGGATAAAGCAGGTTATAAGGAACGTGTCCTTACAATGTTTGAAGATGTAGGGCTGCCAGAGCCAGAACAGCTCTATGATAAGTATCCTCATCAATTGTCTGGTGGCATGCGTCAGCGTGTTATGATCGCCATGGCTATGATTTTAAAACCAAAACTTTTAATTGCAGATGAACCGACAACGGCATTAGATGTAACGGTTCAGAAACAAATCTTAGATCTTCTTTTGAAATTAAATCAAAAATATAATACGAGCATGATTTTCATCAGCCATGACCTTGGTGTTGTAAAGAAGCTTTGCAGCCGTGTGGTCGTAATGTGTGATGGTGAAATCGTAGAACAAGGCCTGATTAAGGAAATCTTTGAAGAGCCTAAAGAAGACTATACGAAACATCTACTTGCAGCAGTTCCTAGCATGAAGAAGAATGAGGTCATGTCTGAAATTGCAGTGACAGCAAGCGTGGAGGAAAAGAAACCAGCACTTGTTGTAAAAGACCTTGAAGTAGGATACCGAGTAAAGGCAAAAGGGATCTTTAAGAGAGCCTCTGAAAAGAAGGTAGTAAAAGGCGTATCGTTTACAGTAAATGAAGGTGAAATCTTCGGAATTGTTGGAGAGAGCGGCTGTGGCAAGTCTACCTTATCAAAAGCCATTGTCGGATTAAATACGCATGTGACAGGAACAATCGACTTGGTAGAAAAACAGCCACAGATGGTATTCCAAGATCCGTACTCTTCTTTAAATCCAGCGAAGACCATTGGTGCAATTCTTAGTGAACCGCTAAAGCTTGCTGGTGGATATTCAAAAGAGGAACGTTTACAAAAAGTTGAAGCAATGCTAGAAGAAGTTGGTCTTCCAAAAGACTACTATAAACGAAACATTGCAGCACTTAGTGGAGGGCAGCGTCAGCGTGTGGCAATTGCACTTGCACTTATGACAAATAAAAAGTTTATCGTGCTCGATGAGCCGGTATCGGCTTTGGATGTAACGATTCAGGATCAAATCCTTAAGTTATTAAAGCGTTTGCAAAAAGAGTACAATCTTTCGTACCTGTTTATTTCCCACGACTTAAATGTCGTTTATGAACTGTGTGACCGAATCGCAGTAATGAAAGATGGTGTGATTGTGGAACAGGGAACAAGAGAGGAAATCTATTATCAGCCAAAGGCTGAATACACAAAACAATTAATTCAGGCAATCTTATAAGTAAGGGGCTGTTGCGTAACGATTTATTAATCGTTAATGCAACAGCCCCTTTGAGCTTGTTAATAAGCGTTTGATGAAAGGCTACTGATTATGTGTAGCTCTTTCTTTTTCTTTTCTTAATGCAAAAATACAAAGCTTCGTAAAACTTTCTCGAAAATGAATGTCGTCCTGTTTGTTACGCTTTCGCATACTACAGGTATGGATTCCTATTTTTCGCTGTTTGGCAGCAATATGACGTTCATACATCAAGGTGTCTATATTCTGGTTGGTAAACCACTTACCATTATTGCTGATTGGATATGCTTTTTTACCAAGTACCATGCTGGCAACGCCGTAATCATGTGTGACTACGATATCCCCTGGACTTGTACGATTGAACAAAGCAAGATCGACGGCATCGGGAGCTTTACTTACTTGTATGATTTCTGAATAATTGGAATAGAGTTCGTGGCTCGTATCGATAATCATCATTACGGGAATAGAAAAATCGGCAGCCACCGTTTCTATAATCTCCTTTACTGGACATGCATCCGCATCTACTAATATTTTCATAGTTAACCTATCTTCTTTTTAGTATCATTTCTAATTTAAATCGTTGAACAGTGTGCTCATCCGATGTCTACATTATATAATATGCAGTAGAAAAGGAAAAGTTATTGTTTATGCCGCATTTACCCTTTTTAGTCGGCAGAAGAAGATTCCTACGATAATAGGAAGATAATACGTAATCAACCTCCAAAGGATAAGTGCTACTGCAGTTAAGCCTGGATTCATGATGAAGATGCCAAAGAGCAGATAAAAACTGCCTTCTGCACCACCGGATGCTCCTGGAAGAGGAATAAAGGCGGAAATCATCATGACAAAGGAGCTAGCTGCAAGTACCGAGATAATGGAGCTGACCTCGATGCCAAGTGCCATACAGATGCAAAATGGAATGATAAAGAAGCAAGTAAGCTGAAGTACGGTAATTGCGATTGACTTAATCAAGACTTCTTTTTGAAGCATAAGCTGTCTGAATCCATGATGGAAGCCGTCGATATTGGTAATTGCATGTGCAGTTGTCTTTTCTTTATTCTTAATGATATGAAGCTTTGCCAGTAATCCAATGATTAGCTTTGTAATCTTAGTCGTGAATACAGGTAAAAAACCAATTAAGAATAAGCCTATGACTACCGCAAGGTTTACGCTGAATCCCAATCCGATAAGGTATCCAAGTTTGTTTACTTGGCGAGAGAAGAAGCTGTAGCGTACAAAGATCAGGATACTAGAGTAAACAATCATGGCACTCTGGTATACGATAAACTTCATAAGAAGAATACTAGAAGCTTCTCCTACCTGAAACGAGGATTGAGTAAGATAATATAGTTGCATCGGTTGTCCGCCGCTTGCAAAAGGCGTAATGTTATTGAATAACTGTCCAACCATCGTTGCACGGAAGGCATTCATAAAGGAAAGCTTACGTTTGATACAGTTGGCAGTATAGTAAAGAACTCCACTTTCTAAGAAACAGTAGCAGAACATACAGAGTATGGCTAAGATAAGCCATGCTTTATGGCTGCCGATAATGATGGAACAAAGCTGTCTGATATCGTTTGTCAATACGATTACGCCCAGTACAAGAGCAGATGCAAGAGAAATAAATAGCACGTTCCATTTGTTGGATTTCATTAATACTCCCCTCCTTTTTTATTTGTGATTGTTTTCTTTCCACTTCTTATAGCGAAGTGCACGTTTATAGAATTTATCCCACATACGGGCAACATTTTCGCGGCTGTAGAATGCCTTTCCTTTTTGAGACATCTGAATCGCGTTTTCTTTATATGCCTGATCTGTGGACAGATTCGTTAAGATTTCGATAAACTCTTCATTGGAATTTCCTTTTAAATAAAAATCAAATAAGATATTTTCATATAAATCTAAATCACGAAGTAACATAGGTTTGTTACAGTTCATGGATTCTAACACGGTCATCGGGAATAATTCATTATATGAAGGCAAGAACATCACGTCACATAGATTGTAGACTTCATTCATCTTCTCACGATCGATGATTCCTAGGAATTTTACATTCTTAGGCGGATTCTCTTTGACTTTCTTGATTTCTTCATATCCGTCGGTGATTGGTCCGAAGGAGAAACCTCCTGCCCATACAAATTGAACATCCGGCATTTGTTTGGCAATCTCAACAAAATCAAGTACTCCTTTACGGATTTGTAATTGGCCAACGCCAAGTACGGTGAATTTGTCAGGATCTAAGCCGTAGCTTTTACGAAGCGCTGGAATACTCGTTTCTTGCAATGGATGAAACTGTTTATCCGATACGTAGTTAGGAATATACGTTACTTTTTTCGGATTGATGCCGTATTCTGCAAGTTTATCGATAAACCAAGGGTTTACAGTTACAAGTAAATCCATAGATTTATAAAACTTCATGACATACCAGTAAAAGATATGTTTGAAAAGCTTTGGAAGATGAATGCTATCTTCTAGCGTTTCTGGAATGAAATGAACATAACCAACGGCAACCCCCTTTTTCTTTGCAAATGGAATGCTTAAGAAAAACTCTGGATTAATACTGTGGTAATGAGTAATTTCTTTCATATGAATACTGTTGATTGAAACTTTATATTTTTTCGACAGGTCTTCTTTTACAAGGGCAACTTGCTCTAAGTAAGCAGAGCCAACTCCTTGACCTTTGACACTATCCGCTCTTGATAACATGTTTATTCTGTGCATAACTTTTCCTCCAAGTCGTTGCATAATCCTTTTTTTTCTAAATGCATTTTACAATAGAAAACGCCTGAAACATAGGGAAATGAACCAAACGTAAGAAAATATTAAGTTTTAATTTGTGGTTTGTAAGAAATAAGAAATGATGTAGTAATCAAAACTATTTCATGTTGACAATAAAACCACAATGCGATATAGTGAAAACAGATAGTTTGATTATCAAAATATTTGTGACGTTCTTAAAAGCAGCAACAATAAGAGAATTGACAAAAAATAGAAAAGTATACAAAGAAGGAGAGATTCGATGTTAAAACCATTAAAGATTAAGCAGTTAGTGTTCAACATACCGATTATCCAGGGCGGCATGGGAGTAGGAATCAGCCGTCATAAGTTAGCTTCGGCAGTATCGAGAGAGGGCGGCTTAGGTGTAATCAGCACCGCTCAGATTGGCTATGACGAACCCGAATTTATGAAAGATCCGATCAATACTAACTTAAAAGCAATAAAAAAGCATGTTACATTGGCAAAGAAGGAGGCTGGTGGAGCGCCGATTGGGGTAAACATCATGGTAGCTACAAAGGAATATGAGCAATATGTAAGAGCTAGTGTTGAAGCTGGAGTGGATGTAATCATTAGTGGTGCAGGTCTGCCAGTAGATCTTCCGGCATATGTAAAGGGAAGTGAGGCAGTCATAGCTCCGATCGTGTCCAGTGAAAAGGCATGTCATGTGATTTTGAAATTGTGGGATAGGAAATATAAAAGGACGGCGGACTTTATTGTAATCGAAGGGCCAAAGGCCGGAGGACATCTTGGATTTAGCCGCGAGGAGCTAGCGCATATAGAAGACTTAGATTATGATGCGGAAATCAAAAAAATAATAGAGTGTGTACATATATATGAAGAAAAGTATAAACAAAAGATTCCTGTCATCGTGGCCGGAGGTATCTTTGACAAGCAAGATATTGCCCATGCGATGGAACTTGGGGCGGATGGAGTACAGATTGCATCGAGATTTGTGGCCACTAAGGAGTGCGATGCTTCCGAGGCGTTTAAGCAGGCTTATGTTGCAGCAAAAGAGGAAGATATCGTGATTGTTGATAGTCCTGTCGGTATGCCAGGAAGAGCAATTCGTAATAAATTTATTGAAGAACACAAGGGAAAGAGAGATAAGATTACTAAGTGTCATCGATGTTTGCAAGGCTGTGATCCAAGTAAGATTTCGTACTGTATTACAAAGGCATTAATCAACGCGGCAGAAGGTAATCTGGAGGAGGCGTTGATTTTCGTTGGAGCCAATGTAGGAAGAATAAAATCAATTATGTCAGTTCATGAGCTTATATTGGAATTAACAGTATAGAATATGATATAATAGTACTAATAATGTAAAGAAGAGGATTTAATAAACATGACGTCATTATTAGTAAAGCTATTTGTTAAGGATTATGAGAAAGTAACGGACAATAAGGTTCGTACTGCCTATGGGATACTAGCGAGTATTGTGGGAATTGCATGCAATTTTGTATTATTCGCTGTCAAACTGGCAATTGGTACGATTATCCAAAGTATTTCTGTAACGGCAGATGCATTTAATAACTTGTCAGATGCGGCTTCTAGCATAATTGGTTTTATTGGGGTTAAGATGGCAAGCAGGCCGGCGGACGAAGAACATCCATTTGGACATGGGCGCTATGAGTATATTACTGCGCTTGTTGTTGCATTTTTAGTACTTCAGGTAGGGTTTAGCTGCTTTAAGAGTGCAATCGATCGAGTATTTCATCCGGAAGATATGAGCTTTAACTTTATTATGATTGGAATCTTAGTCTTTTCTATTTTAGTTAAGGTTTGGCTTGGATTCTTTAACCGTAAGCTAGGGAGAAAAGTGAATTCTAGTGTTATGAAGGCAACTTCCGCAGATGCATTTGGAGATGTATTAGTTACATCTGCGACTGTGCTTTCTATTATAATCAGTAAAATTACCGGATTTAATGTGGATGGCTACATGGGAATCGTCGTATCTGTATTCGTAATAATCGCAGGATTTAACATTGCAAAGGATACATTAGAGCCATTAGTTGGGGCAGCCGTATCTAAGGAGACATATGATTTGATTACGAATAAGGTAGAGAGCTATGAAGGTATCATCGGAAGTCATGACTTGATTGTGCATTCGTACGGACCAAACCATACGATGGCTACGATTCATGCTGAGGTGCCTAGTAATATGGAATTTGAAGAGGCACATGAATTAATCGATTGTATTGAACGTGATTTTTTACGTGAGGAGAATATCTTTTTAGTCATTCATATGGATCCAATCGAAGTTAATAATTTAGAAGTAATGGAAGCAAGGGACGCAGTAGTTACCATTATTCGAGAGCTTGACCAAGAGGCAAGCATGCATGATTTCCGTCTTGTTAATGGTACCAATCGCATTAATTTGATCTTCGATCTTTTAGTTCCCCATAATTATACGGAGGAGCAGGAAGAGAATATTATAAAAGAGGTTTCAAAACGAGTAAAACAATACGACGAGCGATATGAGTGTGTGATTACACTGGAGCATGGATTTATTCGTAATTAAGTAAAGGGTAAGGGAGAGGGTACGTATGGTAATTGATATGCATACGCATATTTGGCCAGATAAGATTGCTAATAGGACGGTTGAAGCACTTCAAAAGAAAGCCCATATTCCAGCGTATTCCGATGGAACGCTTGCAGGATTGCAGGCGTCCATGAAGGATGCGGGAGTGGATATAAGCGTGATCTTGCCAGTAGTAACGAAACCGGAACAGTTTGAGACAGTCAACAAGGTAGCGGCACAGCTAAACGAACAAGAACATCTCGTATCATTTGGAGGGATTCATCCGAAGAATACAGAGATTGAACAGAAGTTATGGTACATAAAGTCATTGGGGCTAAAGGGGATTAAGATTCATCCGGATTATCAGCAGGTATTTTTTGATGAGGATGAGTATGTTACGATTATTAAGTTGGCATTAGAGATGGGACTTATCATTTCTACCCATGCCGGTATAGATGTTGGAATTCCAACGCCAGTGCATTGTGCACCGGAGCATGTTCTGCATGTATATGAGAAACTCCACCTTGGGGATAATGTGGATAACAAGTTGGTTTTGGCGCATACTGGTGGATGCAATCTATGGGAAGAAGTATTAGAAAAATTAGCTGGAAAGAAACTTTATTTTGATATGAGTTTTACGATGGGAAGAATCCCAGAAGAGCTATTTGTTAAGATTATTCGAAAACATGGATCAAAACATATATTGTTTGGAACAGACAGCCCTTGGTCAAGTCAGAAAGAAAGTGTGGCATGGATTCACTCTCTTCCACTGACCGAGGAGGAAAAAGAAGATATTCTATGGGGAACAGCAAAACGACTAGGAATTTGCTAATGATTAATAGCGTTCTAATTTTTCCATGAGGCGTTTGCCGGTAGGAGTTCCTGCAAGTCCGCCTTCTCCGGTTTCCCGAATGGAGCTAGGCATGCTCAGACCAATGCTTCTCATGGCATCAATCACCTCGTCTGTAGGGATGGCACTTGTCAGTCCGCAAAGGGCCAGGTCGGCACTGGTTAGAGCGTTGACCGCACCAATTACGTTACGTTTGACACAAGGAACCTCTACAAGTCCAGCTACCGGGTCACAGGCCAGGCCTAACAGGTTTTTTAGTGCGATTGAGGCAGCATGGGCGATGGTATCACAGTCGCCGCCACTTAAATAGGCAATTCCAGCTGCGGCCATGGAAGAGGCAGCACCGATTTCAGCTTGACAGCCGCCCTCTGCACCTGAAACAAATGCCCTTGTCGCGATGACTTCGCCAATGCCTGCAACAACATATAGGGCTTCGATCATTTTCTGCTCTGGAATATGAAGGTGTTTTTGTAATGTTAAGAATACTGCTGGTACAACGCCGCAAGATCCCGCAGTAGGGGCCGCAACAATACGCTTCATACAAGCATTGGATTCTGCCATCTTGATAGCAGTGCTCATGATTTCACCGACCAAGGGACCGGACAATAGTCGGTTTTCCTTAAGAGCTTTATCGATCTTTGCTCCATCTCCGCCTACAAGGCCGCTATTGGAACGGAGCTTTTCATCATAGCTTGCATCTGCATTTACCATAGAATGATAGATTTCGGTCATCGTTTCGAAGGATTGTTCTTTGGTAACCATCCGTTCTTTCATATCGGAGGCTTGTACAACTTCATAAAAATTCTGATTCGTTTCTTTACACTCTTTTAAAATCTGTTCTATTGATTGAAAACTCATTGTCTATAATCCTTTCTGTAGGTATTCAGTAGATTTATTCTAGGCTTAAGTAGGTGACCTTCTGTATTCCTTCAAGATGAGCAATCCAATCCAGTCCTTCTTTTGGAATTTCCTGATCGCATTCTAATACCATGACGGCATTACCACCGCGTCCATCACGATATAACTGCATCGTTGCGATATTTACGGATTTATGTGCAAGCATAGAAGTGACTTCCGTAACGTGACCTGGCTGGTCTTGATTATGTACGATTAAGGTTGGGTAATCGCCACTAAAATTGGCATCAAGTCCGTCAATCTTACAGACTTTAATGCATCCACCGCCTATACTTGAGGCGATAATTTCAAGTTGGCGCTTGCTTGCACCGCTTAATACAAGTTTACATGTATTGGGATGGACATCTTTTAGCGTTGTACGAAGAAATTCAAACGTAAGATGTTTTTCTTTGGCAAGCTCAAAACTATGTGGAATGTTAATGTTGTCCGGCTTCATTCCAAGTAAGCCTGCAATCAGGGCACGGTCAGTACCATGGCCTTTTCCAGTTGCTAAAAATGACCCATGAAGATAAATCTTGGCATCCAATATATCTTCGCCAAGCAATTTCCGTGAAATATATCCTATTTTAACAGCTCCAGCTGTATGGGAACTGGATGGACCGACCATAACAGGACCTAATACATCAAAAATATTCATAAGTATTCCTTTCGCTAATTACATAGTAGTAAGATTTTAATAGGGTAGCACTCTTTTGATTGAACTGCAATAGGGGGACAGAAAAAGTTTGTTTTATTAGTATTTTTTAGACATTTCTTTATAATTCATTAAATTACCAGTAAACAATCCTAAAATGACACAATTTAGACACCGTTGTTTCTATAATTTAAATTGTATAAATAATAGTGGGAATGGATGTAGAACATGATGAACCAAAGAAAGAGGCAAATGGTGGGGAGACTATTTGTCATGTTAGTAATCCTGGTTATTATTGCGCCTTTAAAGGATGTAGGAGCAGCAAGTAAGAAGGTTACTAAGATTACAGTTACCAATGTATCAAAAGATAAGCTTACAATGTTTACGGGAAAGACTTATCAGCTAAAAGCATCTGTTAAGCCAACGAATGCGACGAATAAAAAGGTAACGTATACATCTTCAAACAAGAAGATAGCTACAGTATCTTCATCAGGCAAGATTACAGCGAAAGCAGCGGGGAACGCTACGATTACTGTAAAGGCAGCAGATGGAAGCAAGGTACAAAAAAAGATTAGGGTAACGGTAAAGAAAAAAGAAAAAGTAATACAAAAGATAACATTACCGACAAGTGAAACTCAAAAGTTAATTGTGGGAGAGACATATACATTAAATCCTGTGATTGCACCTTCCAAAAATAAAAGCAATGGAGTGACGTATACTTCAAGCAATACAAAGGTAGTGAAGGTGACATCTAAGGGAAAGGTAACGGCTGTTGGAGCGGGGAGCGCTACAGTAAAAGTAAAAGCAAAAGATACAGATGTTGTTTCAACAACCATAAAATTCACCGTTAAGACGTATGGTCAATTAACGGTAAAGAAAAGCCAAAGTATAGCTCATATGGGGCTAATTTATGAGGCACCATCCAATTCGGTTCCTGCTTTTCAGAAAGCGGCAGACAGTAATGCGTTTATGGGAATTGAAACAGACGTAAGAGAGACAAAAGATGGAGAGTTCGTATTACTGCATGATGCAGATATTTCATCTAGAACAGATGGAAGTGGCTTAGTAAACAAGCTTACGCTTAAGGAGATTCTTAATGCAAAGATGAATCGAGGAACGAACATCAGCAGTTATAAGAATTTGCGTATTCCGCGTATCGAGCAATACCTTGAAATCTGTAAAGACAAGGGAATGCGACCGATTCTTCATATTAAGAGCATTACCAATTACAATAAACTTCTTCGTTTACTTGATCAGTATGGCTTAAAGGATAAGGCAATCATTACGGGATCAAAGGCAACAATGCAGAAGTTTAGAGCAATCGATAAGAAAATCAATCTATATTGGATTGGATATTTTACAAAGAGTAATATTGATTGGGCAGCAAAAAATAATATTAATTTGAATGTTTCTTATCAAGAAGTAACACAAGAATTATGTGATTATGCTCATCGGAAGAAAATAAAAGTAGGCGCATGGACCGTAAACGACTATAAAGCCGCGAAACGAGTTCTATATAAAGGCGTTGACTTTATTACAGGGGATTATAAATTTGCATTGTATAAATAGAAAAGAGGCGTGTGCTAGTCTTATGTTATCTTATCATAAGATGGCATGTGCCTCTTTTTCTTGACTCACTAACTGATGTGCAATATAATGTGAGGGAACACGAGGGAGCTAGGAGAAACCTGGCTGAGAGTAGGACTGTTGTGTCCTTGACCTTGACCTGATCTGGGTAATGCCAGCGTAGGAAGGTGCGAATTATTGGATGAACACGTCCTTTCTGGCTTTGTCAGGAGGGATTTTTTTAATTGTTACGAAATTTCTCTGTCGAGCTATTTCCTAACAATTAAAAATGTCCCAAAAAGCGGGACGTGTGTTCCACACACTTTGTTCTGGAATCGGGCCCCCGATTCCAGAAAACAACTCCGCTAGATATTTGGCGTCCCATCAGCAGATGTTAAAAACGAAGAAAAAGAAAGGAAGTAGTAACTATGGAAGCAAGTGTAGCAATTCAAACATTACCAGAAGCAAAGAATGATGAGGAATTAATCCGTATCGTGGATGAGGTAATCGCGTACATAAAAAGCACAGGACTCAACTATTATGTGGGACCATTTGAGACAACGATTGAAGGCAATTATGATGAATTAATGGATATCGTAAAAGAATGCCAGCATATTGCAATTCGTGCGGGTGCACCTAGCGTTGCAGCGTACATAAAAGTTTCCTATAAGCCTGAAGGAGAAGTGTTGACAATTGAGAAAAAAGTTTCAAAGTATCACAAGTAAGGGCGCATATCTGATTGCAATCGTAGCATTACTTTTAATCTGGCAAGGCTTGTGCACATTTCAAATTGTGCCAAGCTTTATGTTGCCGTCTCCAGTTCGTGTAGGACAGGCATTTGTGGAAGATTTCAGCCTGCTTATGATGCATACGAAAGTAACCTTGGCAGAAGCATTTGTAGGACTGTTTTTTGGTGTAGTAGTCGGATTTATCATGGCGGTGCTTATGGATTGGAACGAAACGATCTATAAGGCATGTTATCCAATCCTTATCATTACACAGACCATACCGACGGTAGCCATCGCACCATTGCTTGTTTTATGGCTTGGCTATGAGATGGCACCAAAGGTTGTTTTAATTATTATAGTAACGTTTTTCCCAATTGCAATTGGAGTGCTAGATGGATTTCGAAGCGTAGATTCAGATGCAGTTAATCTGCTTCGATCCATGGGAGCAAATAAGTGGCAAATCTTTGTCCATTTAAAATCTAAAAGTTCATTAGGAAGTTTCTTTTCAAGTCTGAAGATTTCTGTGTCCTATTCCATTGTCGGGGCAGTGATATCCGAGTGGCTGGGTGGATTTAATGGACTTGGCGTATATATGACAAGAGTAAAAAAATCATTTGCATATGATAAGATGTTTGCGGTCATTTTTCTGATTTCCCTGCTTAGCATTGTCTTAATGGCAGTTGTAAAAGTACTGCGTATGAAATGCATGCCTTGGGAACGTAAACAGTTAGAATCATAATAAGGAGGAAGTATGAGAAAATTATATAAATCAGGAGCAGCGGTAGTATTGGCAATGAGCCTTGCAGCATCACTTGCTGCCTGTGGATCGAAAGACAAGAACACAGATACAGAGGGAGGAAAAGAGTTAAAGAAGATTACTCTTACCCTCGATTGGACACCAAATACCAACCATACCGGATTATATGTGGCAAAAGACAAAGGGTATTTTAAAGAAGCAGGGCTTGATGTAGAAATCGTACAGTCGTCCGAGGACGCAGCAGAGCAAATCGTAGGATCTGGAAAAGCGGAATTTGGAATCTCATTTCAGGACACATTAGCAGCATGTTATTCTGCTGATGAAAAGATTCCGATTACTGCAGTGGCAACCCTTTTACAGCACAATACATCAGGAATCGTAAGCCGTAAAGGAGAGGGAATGACATCTCCAAAAGGACTCGAAGGCAAGAAGTATGCTACATGGCAGAATCCGATTGAACAGGCAATGATAAAAAATGTAATGGAGAAGGATGGTGGAGATTTTAGCAAGTTAAAAATGGTTCCACTTACTGTGGATGACGAAGTTAGCACATTAAAGGCAAAGACAGTAGATGCCATCTGGATTTACTATGGTTGGGCCGGAATTGCCTGCGAAGAAGCTAAGTTAGATACGGATTATTTTGCATTTAGGGATATCAATCCAGTATTTGATTACTATACGCCAGTCATTATAGGAAATGATCAGTTCTTAAAGGAAAACGCAGATACGGTAAAGGCATTTTTACAAGCAGTTGAAAAAGGATACAAGGACGCTATTGCAAATGCAGAGGAAGCAGCAGAGATTCTCTGTAATAATGGGGAAGGCCTTTCTAAGGATTTAGTCCTTGCCAGTCAAAAGTATATGAATGATCAGTACATGGCTGAAGTGAGCCAATGGGGCTATATGGATCCTGCACGTTGGAATGCATTTTATAACTGGTTAAATGATAATGAGTTGGTAAAGAATAAGATCCCTGAAAATACAGGATTCACAAACGAGTATTTACCACAATAGAGTTTGGATACTAAAGGTGGCAGAATGGTAAAATTAGAAACCAAGGGAATCACAAAGAGCTTTGATCATAATGTTGTGATTCAAGATATCAATATCGTTTTAAAGGAAAATGAACTAGTCAGTTTGCTTGGTGTAAGTGGAGCAGGAAAGACGACGTTGTTCAATGTCATAAGTGGCTTAGTGGAACCAGATGAAGGAAAGGTCCTCTTAGATGGCGAAGATATCACAGGAAAGTCAGGACATATTAGTTATATGCTACAAAAGGACCTTCTCATTCCGTTTAAGACAATTGAGGATAATGTTGCCATGCCGTTATTATTAAAAGGCATGAAGAAAAAGGAGGCAAGGGAACAGGTGGCTCCTTATTTTAAGGAGTTTGGCTTAGAAGGAATGAATAAGAAATATCCTTGTCAGTTATCAGGAGGAATGTGTCAGAGGGCAGCATTTTTACGAACGTATATGTTCTCATCAAAGATTACGTTATTAGATGAACCATTTAGTGCGCTAGATACAATCACCAAACGAACCATGCATTCGTGGTATCTCTCAATTATGGAAAAGATTCAACTATCGACCGTATTTATTACTCATGATATTGATGAAGCAATTCTACTAAGCGACAGAATCTATCTTTTAACTGGAAAACCAGGAAGGATCACGAAAGAGATTAAGATAGAGAAAGAACGCCCAAGAGAAGAAGACTTTGTCTTAACAGAAGAGTTTTTGTCTTATAAACGTGAAATCATCGATGCACTAAAGTTAGGATAATACAACAATGGGGGATATAGGAAATGGTAAAACCTATTTAATAGCTTGCGTTATGACGATATAATAGATAAAAATGAAAGGCAAAAGGGAGAAAAAATTGAAAAATTACGTAATTGTTTACCTTAGTTCTGAATATACCCCTGAATTAGAGAAATATTTACTAACTTTAGATGGCGAAGATATCGAATTTGCTATCTACCATCACCAGAAGGGAACTTGTTTTGAACCGGTAAATTTATTAGCGGAAATGGAACGGGTATGTGCCAATCAGAAGGATGAAGTTAACTTTATCTTTATGACGGACTGTAAAAAATTAATGGAAACGGTATACCGAATCTATCAGCAGTCATTTTATAGTTTTATGTATTATGAAGATGGGGCAGAAGAGATTGTACTGCCAACAATCTTTGAGGAGTTGGCAACATATAAGATCGAAGAAAAAGAGCAACTGATAAAACCAATCTACTCCTCTACAGAAGAAGTGAATTTCTCAGATGATAGAATAAATAATCGGGTATTGCTCGCAAGCTATGAGGGAATTAGGGAAGAAAGAGAAAATCCAAATCTTCAAAAGTATTATTATCTGAACGGACAATGGCATGTGTTTGAGCCAGGGGCAGGAAAAAGGGTGTACTGCTTCAAAGAAGGGAATTTGACAGAAGAAAAACAGATTCATTATAGCATCGATGAAAAAATAATGTCGACCATGATGGAAAGATTGGAAAAAAGCATTGCAGAGAATGATATAGAAGAGGTGGCTGAGGCACTTGATAAGTTTGTCGACCTAAAATATATCGTGTATATCCAATATAAATTTATTTTATTTATAATGAAAGACAGGCTTGATCTGTGCGAAAGTAAAGATATACCTTTGGTGGAAATGGTATTTTACTCCTATTTGCTACATTCGTATATTGATGCTGCAACATATGAACAAATGCTTTCGGCAATAGAAAGAAATAAGGAAGCATTAGGGGAAGAAAGCTTAACCTACCTTTATGAGCATATGTCATATCTAGTATTTCTTCATCCGAACATAAAAAAGGATAACATGCAACTTGAGGAAATATCTAAGTATATCACAAAATTAGCTACGGAACGTTTACAAGCCTTTCTAGAACCAATTAAGAAAGAAGAACGAGAGAAAGACACGATCATTGTAACAACCTCTCAATTCTTAGGTTTCGCACATGCACCAACAAAGACAGTACTGGAACGTATTTATACGTTAGGAAAAGAAATGAATAAGCGTGTTATCGTGATTAACACAAAAGAAATACTTTCAGAAAGAGGGCGTATTCCGATTTATGGTGAAATCTCAGTAAATGAGAAAAAAATGTATGACGGAGTACGTATACTTGAGTATAAAGACTATGTATTCCAGATGTATCAGCCAGAGGGAGATGCATTAGAGGACAAAGAGGCCGTAAATATCCTAAGTTTGATTCGCAATCTTAAGCCGTATTTCGTAATTCACATTGGCGGATTCAGTGTCATGAGCGAACTGATTGGAAAAATGCTTCCGGTAATCCATATTCCAGTTGTATTTACACAGCCGATTATGAAGACAACGGGTATGCTTGTCCTAGGAAAATACTATGCGGATTATGAAAAAGAGAAAATGAGAAGTCTAGGTTACGATGTAGACAGTATGATTGAAAGTACCTTCACGTTTGAATTAAAAGAGCAAAAAGGAAAGTTAACAAGAAGAGAGTTAGGAATTCCAGAGGACAAGTTCTTATTGGCGGTCATCGGTCTTCGTCTTACTTATGATGTTACAGAAGAATTTATGAAGGCCATGTGTCCATTGTTTGAACATAATATTCATATCGTGTTTGCAGGGGAAATGGATCAGTACGAAAGCATGTGTAAGCGTATTCCAAGCATGAGAGAACACACCACATATATTGGTATGTGTGGGGATATCCTTGCATTAATGGAGAATGTTGATTTATATGTAAATCCGAAACGACTAGGTGGAGGTTTCTCAATTATTGAGGCATTTTCCCATGGCAAGCCAGGTGTTACGCTAAATTATGGCGATGTGGCAGGAGCAGCAGGCCCAGAGTTCCGTGTTGAGTCATATACAGAAATGACAGAGGTAATCAAACGTTATGTAACAGATCCAGAATTCTATGAAGAGATGAGCATAAAAGCAAGAAAAAGAGCAGAAGAATGCCAAGATTCTAAGAAAATGCTCGAAAAAATAATAAATGAAGCAGAAATGCACGAACGATTCTTTTAAAAAAAAATAGCACTCACCTCTTGAAAGTGCTAATAATAAGTGTTATATTACAAGTATAACAAAGGTAGGTAATAAATAAAGCCTTTGCATATAAAACAAATTAATAGATGTGCTACCCGGAACGAGTATTCACACGTTGATAGGAGGAATTGATATGTTGTTAGCAAGAAAAAATTATCCTATGAAAAGTGACGTAAGGGAAAGAGATGACATGTACATTCTTGAAGTAAATCTTCCAGGATTTAAGAAAGAGAACATCAAGGCACATGTTGATAATGGTAACTTAATTATCGCCGCTTCGCAGGAAAAAGAAGATGAGAAAAGCAAGAAGAATTATATTCGGAAAGAAAGATACCACGGAGAATATAAGAGAAGCTTTTATATCGGACATAACATTAAGCAAGAGGACATTAAGGCTTCGTATAAATGGGGCGTCTTAAGGCTGGAGATTCCAAAGGAAATAAATAAGGATGAGAAGTCTCAAGGAACTATAAAAATTGCTTAATCGCTAGTTAGCTGAAGTTGTGAATTAGAAAAATGTTAAGTTGTTCTTATTATAAGGAGGAATTTATATGTTAATGCCTAGTTTATTCCATGATAGTTTTGTTGATAACTTTTTTGATGATATGTTCTCGTTTCCAACAATGGAACCTGTATTCCATGAGTTTAATACTGTAAATACGATGATGAGCACCGATGTTCAAGATCTTGGTAATGCTTATCAGTTAGAGATTGAACTTCCAGGATACAACAAGGAAGACATCCATGCAGAACTGCGTAATGGTTATATGACGATTACTGCAAAGAAAGAGGATGAAAAGAACGAGAAGAACGAAGCAGGTGAGTATATTAGAAGAGAACGTTTTTTAGGAGAATGTAGTAGAAGCTTCTATGTCGGTGAACATGTAAAAGAAGAAGATGTAAAGGCAGGATTCGAAAACGGTATCTTGAAGGTCGTATACCCAAAGAAGGAAGAGACTCCTCAGATTGAAGAGAAAAAATATATTAATATAGCATAATGATAGATTCAAAAGAGCCTTAAGAGGAGTACCTCTTAAGGCTCTTTTGAGTATGTAAAGACAAAGTGTTTAGGTTTGCACGAGCAAGCACTAATTGATTCCTCACAGGGAATGGATGAAATGCCGATTTCATCCAAAGCTTGTCGACTTTGTCGACAAGCTAAAAGGAGATGACGAAAACGTCATCTCCTTTTTTATTACTGGGCTAGCAGGATTCGAACCTGCAGATACTGGAATCAGAATCCAGGGCCTTACCGTTTGGCGATAGCCCATCAGCAACAATTATTATAAAGTATGATGCCAAAAAAAACAAGTAGTATTTTCTTTTTTTTCGCAATTAGTACACAAATGGTATCAATATGTACTAAAAAAAGAACAATCGCAAGATTCGATTCAAAGCACTATTACTTTACATTTATAGGGATAAGTGATAAAATTTACACTATAGTATATACAATTGTAGCAACATTGGTGGTTTGGATAGTAAAATGAGCTCAATATTAGACAAATCATAAGAAAAGTGTCGCGATGTTCTATAATATACTACAAGGAGGATTAAGTAAAATGGCAAGAAAAATGAAAACTATGGATGGTAACATGGCTGCCGCTCACGTTTCTTATGCGTTTACAGACGTAGCAGCAATTTACCCAATTACACCATCTTCACCAATGGCTGATTATACAGACATGTGGGCAACACAAGGTAGAAAAAATATCTTCGGATACCCAGTAACAATGTCCGAAATGCAATCTGAAGCAGGTGCTGCAGGTGCTGTACACGGTTCCTTACAAGCAGGTGCTTTAACAACTACTTACACTGCATCTCAAGGGTTATTATTAATGATCCCTAACATGTACAAAATCGCTGGTGAATTATTACCATGCGTATTAGATGTATCTGCTCGTGCATTAGCATCTCACGCATTATCTATCTTCGGCGATCACCAAGATATCTACGCTGCTCGTCAAACTGGTTTTGCTATGTTATGTTCAAGCAACGTACAAGAAGCTATGGATTTAGGAGCAGTTGCTCACTTAACAACAATTGAAGGTCGTGTACCATTCGTTCACTTCTTCGATGGTTTCCGTACTTCTCACGAATTACAAAAAATCGCTGTTTGGGATTACGAAGATCTTAAAGAAATGTGCAATATGGACGCTGTTGACGCTTTCCGTCGTCGCGCTCTTAACCCAGAACACCCAGTGACACGTGGTACTGCACAAAATGCTGACGTATTCTTCCAAGCACGTGAAGCTTCTAACAAATATTACAATGCGATCCCTGCATTAACTGAAATGTACATGAACAAAGTTAATGAAAAGATCGGTACTGATTATAAATTATTCAATTACTACGGTGCTCCAGATGCTGAAAAAGTTATCATCGCTATGGGTTCTGTATGTGATACAATCGAAGAAACAATTGACTTTATGTTAGAAAATGGCGAAAAAGTTGGTTTAATCAAAGTAAGATTATACCGTCCATTCAGCCAAGAACACTTACTTGCAGCAATTCCTGAAACAGTTAAAACTATCACTGTATTAGATAGAACTAAAGAACCAGGTGCAATCGGCGAACCATTATACTTAGATGTATTAGCTGCAATCAAAGATACTAAATTCGGTAACGTTAAAGTATTATCAGGTCGTTACGGTTTAGGTTCTAAAGATACAGTTCCTGGAGATATCGTAGCTGCATTTAACAATACAGAAAAAGAAAAATTCACATTAGGTATCAAGGATGATGTTACATTCCTTTCTCTTGACCGTGTGGATATGCCAAGCGTTACACCAGAAAGCACAGTTTCTTGTAAATTCTGGGGTCTTGGAGCAGATGGTACTGTAGGTGCTAACAAAAACTCCATCAAGATCATCGGTGACCACACTGATATGTACGCACAAGCTTACTTTGATTACGATTCCAAAAAATCTGGTGGTGTAACAATCTCCCACTTACGTTTTGGTAAAGATAAGATCAAAGCAACTTACCTTATCAACAAAGCTGATTTCGTAGCATGTCATACACCAGCTTACGTAAGAAAATACAACATGGTTCAAGACCTTAAAGATGGTGGTACTTTCTTATTAAACACTAGCTGGAACATGGAAGAATTAGAACAACACCTTCCAGGACAAGTTAAGAGATACATGGCTGAACACAACATCAACTTCTATACTATCGATGGTATTAAAATCGGTAAAGAAATCGGACTTGGTGGACGTATCAACACTGTATTACAATCCGCTTTCTTCAAATTAGCAAACATCATTCCTGCTGATGAAGCAATTCAATATATGAAAGATGCTGCAACAGCTTCTTACTCTAAAAAAGGTGACGACGTAGTTAAAATGAACCACGACGCTATTGAAGCTGGTGCTGATGCAATCGTTAAAATTGAAATTCCTGCTCACTGGGCAAATGCAGCAGATGAAGATTTATCTGTAACAGTAACTGGTGACAGAAAAGACGTAGTTGACTATGTTAACACAATCCAAAATGCTATCAACGCTCAAGATGGTAACAACTTACCTGTATCTGCATTCGAAGAATACGCAGATGGTACTTTACCAGCTGGTTCTGCAGCATATGAAAAACGTGGTGTAGCAATCGATGTTCCAGTATGGAATTCTGATAACTGTATCCAATGTAACTTCTGTTCTTACGTTTGTCCTCACGCTGCAATCCGTTCCGTAGCAATGGATGCTGAACAAGCTGCAAACGCTCCAGAAGGTGCACAAATTATTCCAATGACTGGTATGCCAGAACACAAATTTGCAATCTCTGTATCTACACTTGACTGTACAGGTTGTGGATCATGTGTAAACGTATGTCCAGGTAAGAAAGGCGAAAAAGCTCTTTCTATGGTAGCAATCGATACTGCAATGGAACAACAAAAAATGTTCGATTACGGTGTAACTTTAGAAGTTCCAGCTGCTGTATCTGAAAAATTCAAACCAACAACTGTAAAAGGTAGTCAGTTCCAAAAACCATATTTAGAGTTCTCCGGAGCTTGTGCTGGTTGTGGTGAAACTCCTTACGCTAAGTTAATGACTCAATTATTCGGTGATAGAATGTACATTGCTAACGCAACTGGATGTTCTTCTATCTGGGGTGGTTCTTCACCAGCATCTCCATACACAGTAGATGCTAACGGAAGAGGTCCAGCTTGGGCTAACTCATTATTCGAAGATAATGCTGAATTCGGTTTCGGTATGGAACTTGCTCAAAGAGCATTAAGAAACCGTGTAGTTGAATCTGCTAAAAACTTAGTTGAAGTTGCTGAAGATAATACAGTAAAAGCTGCATTAGAAAAATACCTTGCAACTCAAAACTCTTCAGCTGAAAATGCAATCGCAACAAGAGAAATGATTAGTGCATTAGAAGCATGCGAATGTGATAACGCTGATCGCGCTAACATCTTAAATAACAAAGATTTCGCATCTAAGAAATCTCAATGGATCCTTGGTGGTGACGGATGGGCTTACGACATCGGTTTCGGTGGTGTAGATCACGTTCTTGCATCTAACCAAAACGTTAACATCTTAGTATTTGATACAGAAGTTTACTCCAATACTGGTGGTCAAGCTTCCAAATCAACAAACACTGGTGCAATCGCTCAATTTGCAGCTGGTGGTAAAGATGTTAAGAAGAAAGATCTTGCAGCTATCGCTATGAGCTATGGTTACGTTTACGTAGCACAAATCGCTCAAGGTGCTGATTACAACCAATGTGTGAAAGCATTCGTTGAAGCAGAAAGCTACGATGGTCCATCTTTAATCATCGCTTACGCTCCATGTATCGCTCACGGTATCAAGGGTGGTATGAAAAACGCGCAATTAGAAGAAAAACGCGTTGTTGAATCTGGTTACTGGCATTTATTCCGTCATGACCCACGTCGTGAAGCAGAAGGATTAAATCCATTCCAATTAGATTCTAAAGAACCAAAAGCAAGCTATAGAGAATTCATCGAAAGTGAAGTTCGTTATAATAGATTATCTCGTACAAATCCAGAGAGAGCAAACGAGTTATTCGAAAAAGCAGAACAAGACGCTAAGAAGAAATACGAACAGCTTGTAAGAAGAGCAAACGAAATCTAAGAATTATATATAAAAACTAGCTAGTTAGAAAGAGGCCTAAGGCAATTATTTGATTGTCTTAGGCCTTCTTTACATTAAATAGGAAGAAATACATAGGTTAATCCTGAAAAATAGCGTTTAAAAGGGGATTTTTGCGCTAATAATGGAATCGAATGGTAAATAACTTGACAAGAGTAAATGCTAGAATATACAATAGACTCTGCAAAGATGGTAGTTAAAAGGGGCTCACTTTAAGTAGTGACGACTACGGTCCTTTGTTGCAAAAGACAAAAGTCCTGTTTATTTGAGGACTAAGTATTATTATAAAAATAATGGAATATAAATGTATGTTTTTGGGTCAATAGTTAAGGTAATATCAATTATTAGTAATTGGATATTATTCTATAGGAGGAAATAATGGTAACATTGTATTTAGTAATCCCTTGTTATAATGAGCAGGAGGTATTACCTGAAACATCAAAACGCTTGCATGAAAAGTATGCACAGTTAGTTAGAGATGAAAAAATTAATACAAAAAGTAGAATCGTATTTGTGGATGACGGTTCAAAAGACAGAACATGGGAAATGATAGAAGAATTACACCAAGAGAATGACATTTTTTCTGGTGTAAAATTAAGTCGTAATAGAGGACATCAGAATGCATTGTTGGCAGGATTGAGTTCAGTTGTAGGTAAGGCGGATGCCTACATTTCAATGGATGCGGATCTTCAAGATGATATTAATGCGATTGATGGTTTCTTAGAAGAATTAAGCAAAGGCTCCGAAGTGGTTTATGGAGTACGAAGCGCAAGAAAGAAGGATACTTTCTTTAAACGCTTTACTGCAGAATTTTTCTATAAGATGATGAATCATCTTGGCGCAGAAGTTGTATTCAACCATGCAGATTATCGTTTATTAAGTAATCGTGCATTGGAAGGATTGCTTGAATTTAAAGAGGTCAACTTATTCCTACGCGGTATTGTACCAATGGTAGGATATAAGAGCTCAAAAGTTTACTATGAACGTAATGAGAGATTTGCGGGGGAAAGCAAATATCCTTTAAAGAAAATGATAGCATTTGCGACACAAGGAATTACGTCCTTAAGTATAAAACCAATAAGAATGATAATTTCATTAGGATTTGTTACTTTCCTTATTAGTTTAATCATGCTTGTATATTTCTTGATTAGACATTTCACTGGAAATACAGAAATCGGATGGACAAGTCTTATTGTATCAATTTGGGCATTAGGTGGACTTCAATTATTAGCAATCGGTGTAATTGGAGAATACATTGGAAAAGTATATTTGGAAACGAAAAATAGACCGAGATTTATTGTTGACAAGTTTATAAATACAGAGGAATAGATGGATAGTGCAGCGAATATAGAAAAGAGATTCTTGATCGCTGCACTATAGCTAATAGGAGGAAATCATGGATAAGATTGCAGTATTAATCCCTTGCTATAATGAAGAAAAGACAATTAAGAAGGTAATCAACGATTACAAAGAGTGTTTACCAGAAGCGACAATTTATGTGTATGATAATAATTCAACAGATAATACAGCCAAAATTGCGAAAGAAGAAGGCGCTGTTGTTAGACATGAATATGCACAAGGAAAAGGAAATGTTATCAGAAGAATGTTCCGTGAAATCAATGCAGAAGCATATATCATGGTAGATGGAGATGACACATATCCAGCTGAATTCGCTAGGGAAATGGTGGATAAGGTACTTGAAAAGAAAGTGGATATGGTAGTTGGAGATCGTCTATCATCTACATATTTTACGGAAAATAAGAGACCATTCCATAACTTTGGTAATTCCATTGTTAGAAAGAGTATCAATCTCTTATTCAAAACAGACATAAAAGATATCATGACAGGATATCGTGCATTCAGTTATCAGTTTGTTAAAACATTTCCAGTTTTATCAAAAGGATTTGAAATTGAGACTGAGATGAGTATTCATGCCGTTGACAAGAACATGTTAGTGGACAATGTAATCATAACATATCGTGACAGACCAGAAGGAAGCGAATCTAAGTTGAATACGTTCTCAGATGGATTCAAGGTATTGAAAACGATTGTTAGATTATATCAAAATTATCAGCCATTACGTTTCTTTGGTATGATTTCTGCGCTATTAATCGTTATTGCAGCAATTTTCTTTGTTCCTATTGTTGTAAGCTTTGCGCAGACAAAATTAGTAGAAAAGATTCCAACATTAATCGTATGTGGTTTTGTCGTATTGACAGCTATTATTAGTTTCTTCAGTGGATTAATTCTACAAACAATTCAGACTAGAAACAAACAAAATTTTGAAATGGAACTTCAACATTTAACTGAAAACAAATAAAACGTTTGGTCGAGAGAGAGGACAATGAGAAATCTATATAGAAATCATAAGATCGCGTATCTATTTTATATGGCATTTTTAACGTTCTTTGTAAGCTTTTCTTTCGGGATAAAGCTTGGTGATGTAAAGACTAACACGAAGCTGTATACCAACCCGGTAAAACAGTGGATTGTAAAATACAAGTCATCATTTGCCAATGATGCAACGAATGATTTGCTCATCCTATTCCTAATCGGGATTGTATTATTCTTTTTAGTAAGGAGGGCATATTCAAAACGTGCAAAGAGGTGTTCGTTATTCGTTGCCCTCTGCTCTAGCGGCCTGTTATTACTTGGAAGAGCATATTTTAAGAGAAACGATTTGAGTTTATTGTTTGAATCAAGATTTGCTTTTTCAAAAGCCGTTTTTATATTTATAGGAAATGCAATCATCATATATTTTATGGTGGTTGCATTTATTGAATACGTACTTCCTAGGATTGGGAAGAGTGAATGGATTAAAAACTATGTGCCAAGACGGTTTAAGATTACCGTTAGGAATTGCTTTCTTGCCATGGTGATTGCATGGATCCCTTATGTGATTATAACGTATCCTTGTAATTTTACACCGGATGCAAGAGAAGAAGTTGCACAGTTTACCAATGATTCTAAGCACAGTAAGACCATGAAGTCCGTAATTTATAAAGAGGGATCTAAGACAATCCTTAATAACCACCATCCAATCGTTTATACGATTCTTGTTGGTGGCACGGCAAAGATTGGGATGCTGGCTGGCAATATCAATGTTGCCATGTTCCTATTTGCATTGGCTCAGATGTGTTTACTTGCATGGATTTATAGTTATTTGGTTACGTTTCTAAGAAAGTTAGGGGTACCGCCAGTCTTTCAAATGCTTACTTTGGGATTCTTTATGTTTTATCCAATTATTCCGATGTATGCGCTTACGATTACGAAAGATAGTATTTATGGTGGATTCATGATCCTTGTAACGATAGGAATTGTAAAGATTGTAATAGAGGAAGAAAGCATCTTTGCATCCAGGAGAGAAAAATGGATGCTCTTTGGGTCCTTTTTAGGACTGATGCTGTTTCGAAATAATGGTTTGTACATTGCCATTGTAGTACTTATTGTATTCGGTATTCGTTATCGGAAAGAGTTTAGAAAGCTAAAAAGCATTCTGTTTATGATCGGTATACCAATTGTATTATACGGAGTTGTTTTGCTTGGAATCATTCTGCCTCTGGCTGGGATTCCTAAAGGAAGTCCAAGAGAGATGATGTCCATTCCGTTTCAGCAGGTTGCAAGATATGCTGTGGAGTGGGGAGAAGAAGGTTTTGAAGAGGGAGAGATTGAAATCCTTGATAAAGTTCTATCTTTTGATGGAGATTTGGAGGTTTTAAAAGAACGTTATGACCCTCTATTATCGGATCCGGTAAAGAATCATTATAATAAGTATTGTACAAAGCAGGAGTTAAAAGAATTTTTCATTGTATGGGGAAAATTGTTCTTTCGTCATCCTGCTACATGCATTAGCGCAACGCTAAATAATAATGTATATTACTATTCCATAGATTATGGAAAGCACATTACCTACAATGGAGTGCCAGAAAAGCCAAACTATTATGGATTAGAGAATCCGAAAGCAACGACACCGGTCAGGAAGGCTGTTGTTGAACTGCTTAAGGCGCTGGGGAAAAGCAGTATGCTCGGATGGGCATTCAAAGTTGGAACCTGGACGTATGTATTTGGCTTTTGTGTAGTATATGTTTTGTATAAAAAGTGTTATCGTTATCTTTACGTAGTACTCCCGGTTGTGTTGAATTTTTTGATTGGAATTGCAGGACCTGTTGCATATATGAGATATGCAGTAGAGTGGATTGTAGTATTTCCGATTTTCGGTGCTGTCGTTTGGAGATGCGTGAAGGAAAAATTTGTATTATTAAGTTAAAAGTAGTTACACAGGTAGTTGAAAAAACGGATGAGGTATGGGCCAAGCTTTTGCTACGTCATCCAGGAACTTGTGTCACTGCTACATTAAATAACATTTATTATTTTTTTCTGTAGATTATGGAAAACCTGTTGTATATATGGGTACGGAAAAAGTGGTGAAGACTATTGTATTTCCACTATTCGGTGCAATGGTTTGGCAATGTTTGAGGAAGAATGAGATTAGGTAAGATAAAGGTGATGATATGAATAATTTATATAAGACGAAAAAAATACTTTACATGTTGTATGTAAGTATTATGACATTATTCGTGAGTTGTTCTCTTGGACTAAGTCTGGGAGATGTAGAAGTGTCAAAGAAGGGGGCAACAGGGCTATACTTGCTTACATTGAAGTTCAAGGAGTCATTTGTAAATGATGCGACAAATGATTTGTTTGTATTGTTTCTGATCGCTATTGTTCTTTTCTTTTTGGCACGTAGAGAATACACAAAGCGTTGTAAACGATGCTCGGCCGTTTTTGCACTCTGTTCTAGTGTGCTTTTATTACTAGGTAGGGCAATTTATAAAAACAACGATTTACATGTAGTACTTGAATCTACGTTTGCTTTAACAAAAGCATTAATTGTAGCTGCGGGCTACTTTATCGTAATATACTTTATAATCAATGCATTTATGGAGTATGTATTACCAAAACTAAAGGTAAGTGAGTATATCAATACTTATGCACCGAAGAAATTTAAAATAACGATGAAGTCATGCATGTTGGCAATTCTTATTGCATGGATTCCTTATATTATCATTACGTATCCATGTAATTTTACTGCGGATACTAGAGACCAGGTAGCGCAGTTTATCGGAGATGAATCAAAGTGTAAGACGTGTAAAACAATCGTATATCCAGAAGGTTCTACTACTATTTTAAATAACCACCATCCAGTCCTTCATACACTTTTAGTAGGAAGTTTTGCTAAAGTGGGGATGGAATTAGGAAATATCAATGTTGCATTGTTTGCCCTTGCGCTATTGCAGGTAATCTTCCTTGCATTTGTGTATAGTTATACAGTAAATTACATTAAGAAGATTGGCGTTCCGCTCATATTCCAAATGTTGACGTTAGGATTCTTCATGTTCTACCCAGTTGTTCCGATGTATGCGATGACTTTAACAAAGGATAGTATTTATAGTGGGTTGATGATACTTCTTACCATTCAGTTATTCAAAATTGTAAGGAATGGAGAGGAGTTCTTTGGGTCAAAGAAAGAAAAACAGATAACATTCCTTGTGTGCCTTGGATTTATGTTTTCTAGAAATAACGGACTTTATATCTTATTTGCGGTAATAGCAGTATTAGCGATTATGTACCGTAAAAGTTTTGCAAAGTTAAAGAGTATTGGAATTTCCATCGGTATTCCAATCGTCCTTTATTGGATTGTATTTTTAAAACTTATTCTTCCTGCGTTTGGTATTCCAAACGGAAGTCCAAGAGAGATGTTGTCAATTCCATTCCAACAGGTAGCAAGATATGCATATGCGTGGGGAGAAGAAGGATTTGAAGAGGGAGAAATTGAAAAATTAGACAAGATTCTTTGCTTCAAAGGAGATATAGAAGTATTACAGAAACGCTATAATCCAGTAATTTCTGACCCTGTAAAATACCACTTTAATAAGAATTACACAAAAGAGGAGTTAAAGGACTTTTTTGGTGTGTGGTTCAAACTATTAATGCGTCATCCGGGAACCTGTATCACGGCAACACTGAATAATGATGAGTTTTATTATTCAGTTGACTATGGAAGACGCGTTGTGTATAACGGTGCGGAAACGTATGGAGCGGAGTATGGACTCAGTAATCCGAAAATTACGAATAAGATTCGAACCGGCGTTGTTAGAGTAATTGAAATGTTAGATTATAGCAGTATGCTTGGATGGGCATTTTCAGTTGGTACTTGGAACTATATGTTTGCTATCTGTATTCTTTATGTTGTTTATAGAAAGCATTACAAATATTTCTTGATGATGATACCGGTTGTTCTTAACTTTGTTATCGCATGTGCAGGACCGGTTGCACAGATGCGTTATGCAAGTCAGTGGATTGTTACATTACCACTGTTTGGTGCAGCAGTTTGGCTTGCATTAAAAGAAAAGAATAAACTAGAAGAAACAAGCATTCAGTAGTATGAAAATGAAAAGGGGGGATCTAGAGATTCCCTCTTTTTTGGACTTGATGGGAAAGGTTTACTTGACAGTGTTTAGTGAAATCGGTACACTTGTAATGTTACGGTTTCGACTACTTTTACAATGGAGGTATTGTTTTGTACGATTATTTGATTGTAGGTGCGGGACTTTTTGGTTCTGTATTTGCACATGAAGCAAATAAAAGAGGAAAGAAATGTTTAGTAATTGATAAACGCAGCCATATAGCAGGGAATATCTATACGAAAGAAGTAGATGGAATTCAAGTACATGAATATGGTGCTCATATATTTCATACGAGCAATAAGGAAGTATGGGAGTATGTAAATCAGTTTGCCGAATTTAATCGTTATACGAATTCACCAGTTGCAAGATATAAAGATGAATTATATAACTTACCATTTAATATGAATACATTTCATGCGTTATGGGGAGTTAAGACTCCAGATGAAGCAAAGGAATATATTTCGGCACAAATAGAGAATACTTATACAGAAGAGCCTAAGAATCTAGAAGAACAGGCGATTAATCTTGTTGGAAGAGATATTTATGAGAAGCTAATCAAAGGATATACAGAAAAGCAATGGGGAAAACGTTGTACAGAGCTACCAAGCTTTATTATTAAGCGTCTTCCGGTGCGTTTTACGTATGACAATAATTATTTTAATGATAAATATCAAGGAATTCCTGAAGGCGGATATACAAAGATGATTGAAAAGATGTTGGAAGGCATTGAGGTCCGTTTGGATACTGACTACTTTAGCCAAAAGGAAGAACTGGATGCAATGGCTAAGACAGTTGTCTATACAGGAATGATTGATGAGTATTATGATTATTGTTATGGAGAATTAGAGTATAGAAGTCTTAGATTTGAGACAGAAGAGTTAGCATGTGAGAATTATCAAGGAAATGCTGTTGTAAATTATACAGAGTATGAAGTTCCATATACAAGAATCATTGAACATAAACATTTTGAATTTAAAACTTCAGATCATACGATTATTACACGAGAGTATCCTAAGACATGGAGCCGTGGGGATGAACCTTACTATCCAATTAATAATAATGAAAATATGGAAATTTACAACAAGTACTTTGAGCTTGCCAAGAAGGAAAAGAATGTGATTTTTGGCGGAAGACTGGCAAATTATCAATATTTTGATATGCATAATGTAATTGAAAAAGCTCTTGAAACTGTGAAAAATGTATTTGAATTACAGGGTGTAAAATAAGCCTAATTTAGAAGAAATGCTTGACACAAATTGTTGATAAGAGTATGGTGTTATAAGAGATATAATGTATTTATATACTAATATGTGTGGCTTTTCCCTTAAAACGGACAGTGTAAAACCCTAAGAAGATACATGGTTTTGTTAGTGAGGCAAAAAAAGAATTAGAGGTATTATAATGAAGAAATTTATAAGAGACTTGAATAAGTACTATAAGTATGGAATTTATTCAGCAAAATCTGAATTGAAATCAGAGATTGCCAACTCTCATTTAAGTTGGTTATGGTGGATTCTTGATCCATTGTTATTTATGCTCGTATATACATTTATTTCATCAATTGTATTTAATGCGAGTGAACCATATTTCCCAGTGTTTGTATTTATCGGTTTATCCAGTTGGACATTCTTCGAAAAAACAGTAAAACAGAGTGTAAAACTTGTATCTAGTAATAGTGCGATTGTATCAAAAGTATATATTCCGAAATTTATGTTAGTGTTCGTTAAGATGTATGTAAACGGATTCAAAATGTTAATTTCGTTTAGTTTAGTAGCAATCATGATGCTAATCTATCAAGTACCAATCAGTTTTAGAATCTTTTATATGATTCCATTATTTATTATCTTAGGATTACTTACATTTGGAGTAGGTTCGATAATGCTTCACTTTGGTGTTTTTGTTGAAGATTTATCCAATGTAATCAATGTAGTATTACGTTTAATGTTTTATTTATCTGGTGTTTTTTATTCTATCCATGGCAGGGTTCCAGAACCGTTTTCATCTATCCTTTTAAAAGGGAACCCGGTTGCATTTGTAATGGATGAGTTACGTAACTGTATTATTTATTTAAAGACTCCGGATTTATATACGATGGGCTTATGGCTATTAGTGGGCATTCTGCTATCTATTATCGGTGTTAAAATTATTTATAAATACGAAAACAGTTATGTGAAGGTGATCTAATGAGAGAAAATGCGATTGATGTAAAGGATCTGAAGATCCGATACAGATGTTTAAATAAAATGTCAATTAAAAAGAGTTTATTATCCCTTAAAAAGTCAAAAGTGGAAGTTTACGAAGCTGTTCGTGGCGTATCATTTAGTGTCAAAGAAGGGGAAATCCTCGGTATTGTAGGTAAGAATGGTAGTGGTAAATCTACCATGTTACGTGCCATAGCAGGAATCTTTTCTCCTGATGAAGGTTCGATTGATTTACATGGACATTCCATCTCCTTACTTTCTATCGGTGTTGGATTCCAGAAACGTTTAACAGGAAAGGAAAATATCTATTTATCTGGTATGTTATTAGGATTCTCCGAAGAAGAAATCCGTGCTAAGATGAAAGAGATTATTGAATTCTCTGAATTAGGAGACTTTATTGACCGTCCAGTTAAAACATATTCTTCAGGTATGTATTCTAAACTTGCATTCTCTATTACAGCAGTATTAGAAACAGACATTATGTTAATCGATGAAGTACTTAGTGTTGGTGATGCTAAGTTTAAGAAGAAGAGTTATAAAAAGATGCAGGACTTGATTTCCAATGATAAGAGAACGGTAATCATTGTATCACATAGTTCTGAAACAATTAAGAAGCTTTGTACAAGCGTGTTATGGCTTCATGAGGGACATGTTAAGATGCATGGAACTCCACAAGAAGTACTTCCTGTATATGAAGAGTTCATGTCATAGGAAGAGAGATAACAGGCGATTTCAATATGTCCGCAAGGATTACATGTGTTGTTTTGTGCAACGACTGTGATCCTTGCGGATTTCTTTTTCAGTCAGTAGGATTTATCCTTTTAAGAAAAATGGACTAGTAATAATTGATAAAATGTGGTAAATTTAATAGGAAAGTACAATTATAAAAAAGGAAATATAGAGATGCAAAAGTTAATGAAGCAGATTTTCCGTTTTGCGGTTGTCGGAGGAACAGCCTTCGTAATCGATTACGGAGTATTGTTTATATTAAATGAATGGCTGGGAGTAAACTATATTATTGCCAGTGCATTATCGTTCTCCATTTCAGTAATATATAACTATATCTTAAGTATATTATGGGTATTTGATCCAAATGAAGAGCAAAGTAAACAAGAACAATTTATCGTGTTTATGGTTCTAAGTATCATTGGACTAGGAATTAATACATTGATTATGTGGATTTCAGTAGAACAATTTAAGTTACCAGTTATGTTTTCTAAAGTTATCGCAACAGCGGTAGTAATGGTGTATAACTTTATTACGCGTAAATTATACTTAGAGAAATAAACGAGAAAGGGGTAGGTTCCTTAAGGATCCTGCCCCTTTTTAGCTTACTTGAACAACAAGCCAAAGTGAGAGTGTCTTCGACACTTTGGTTTACTAGATCAGAACAGTTATAATCTATTAATATACACTTCTTATAATCTAATAAGTACTCCTTAGGACATTCGAGAAGATTCAAATCACCAAAATAATAATGATAACAAGTGCATAGAGGAACCTATAGTTGGACATGAAGAGCTATTCGGAAAAACGTAGTTTTTGGCTTTTAATATGGTATTTGTTATAGGAGGTATTGAGTTTGGGCGAATTTCAGCGTAAAAAGGACATTATCAAACGGCTTATACAGCAACCGATCAAGAAAAGAAATAGGGATGAATCGGAGCAGTTGAGAAGAATCTATGCAGAATGTATGAACAAGATGCCACTACAGAAACACATGGTACTTTATGAGTCGTATCATGGCCGCGGCATGCTTGGAAATCCGTATGCATTGTTTTTGGAATTTAGAAACCGGGAGGACTTTTCTAGTTATACACACATTTGGGCACTGGAGACGCTGGATGAGACGAAGACATGTCGTCTTTTATACGCTTCACAGGAGAATGTCATTTTTGTAAAACGAGATTCCCAAGAATACATAAAGGCGTTAGCAAGTGCAAAATATCTAATTAATAATGTGACATTTCCTGCTTATTATACAAAGCGAGAAGGACAAATCTATATCAATACTTGGCATGGCATTCCAATCAAAAGCTTAGGGTATAAGATGAAGAATGGTGCATATGAGAACGGAAATATCATGCGCAATTTTTTTGCGTGTGATTATCTAATCTCCCCTTGTGACTATATGACGAAAGTCTATAAAGAAAGCTATCTGTTAGAAGGAATTTTCCCGAATACAGTAATTGAGGACGGTATGCCAAGAAATGATCTTTATTATAAGACGGATAAAGACAAGCTAAAAGACTATATGAGGATGCTGGGCGTAAACGTAGAGGAGGAGAAAAAGATCATCCTTTATGCACCAACATATCGGGATGAGTATAAAAAAGCCAAAGACCGTACAAGAGAGTATGTCTCTTTTTATGAGGAGCTGATGGGAAAGATAGATGGTACTTGCTATCAGTTATTCATAAAGCCACATCAAACCGAATACCAGAGGCTACAATACGTAAAAGCCTTAGAAGGAAAGATACTGCCAATCCAGATCGATGCAAATGAGCTGCTTACCATTACAGATATATTGGTTACGGATTACTCCAGTATCTTTTTTGATTATTTGATCACCGAGCGGCCAATCTTGTTCTATATTCCGGATCTTGAGATGTATCGGGATAAGAGAGGAATGGAATTTCCGCTAGAAGAATTGCCTGGACCTGTTACAAGTAGAATAGAAGATCTTATTACTTATATTGCCTCAATTGACAAGATACAGGAGAGGTATAAGTTTCAACTATTACAAATGAAAAACCGGTATCTTCGATATGATGATGGAATGGTCTCTAAGCGGATATTGAATAAAGTATTAGATAACAAGGAATTGCCCCGCATACTTCCAAAATGGAATCAGAAGATAAAGTTATTATTTTATATTGGGGTGATTCGGACCAATGGCGTCACGGTATCGTTAATGAGCCTGTTAGAGCTGCTTGATCTTAAGAAGTATGATGTTACAGTTTACTTTATAAAAGGAAAGAAGAGCGTGTTTGATGTTGAGCATTTTCGAAAGGGAGTCCGTCTTGTGGAGAGAGTGGGAACGTATTGTGCAACAACAACGGAAGAATTCTTTCACGAGCTAGTTGATCAATTTGGGCTTACAAAAAGGATGAGTGCCAGCCATTATCCCGATCGCCTTTATCACAGAGAATATAAAAGATGTTTTGGAGATGTGAAGTTTGACTACGTGATTGATTTTTCGGGATATGGCTCCTTTATTCCACGCGTGTTGCTTGCGGCAGATGGAGCGAAGAAATTAATCTGGCAGCATAATAACCTTCCGAAGGACCGTATGAGAGTGGTAAATGGAATGCGTCCATTTGAAACTGAACTGAAAGTCGTGTTCTCGTTATATAAAAAGTTTGACAAGGTTGTAGGATGCTCGAAAAAAGTTATGGAGATTAACCGAGAGGAGTTAGCGACCAAGGAAACATATGAAAAGTTTGCATATGTGAATAACTCTGTTTATGCAAGGCGAGTATTAGCTGGAAAAGAGAAAAAAGATTTTCTCGTGGAGGACGAGGGAAAGTATCTTATCTTGGAAGAAGAGCAGGACGTTGGAAACACAGAGATTGGAAAGATGATCCCTGTACCAGATGAGACTTGTGTGAACTTTTGCACCATAGGGCGCATGTCAGTAGAAAAGAATCAGAAGAATTTGCTGGAGGCATTCTATAAACTACACCGAGAAAATGAACATAGCAGGCTTTATGTAGTCGGAGATGGGCCGCTTAGAGAAAGCTTAAGGAAGTATGTGAAGAAGAAAGGGATTGATGATGCAGTCATTTTTACTGGGAATATCGAAAATCCATTTGCCCTTTTGTCTATGTGTGATTGCTTTTTGCTTCCTTCCAAATGGGAGGGACAAGCATTGTCAGTATTAGAGGCAAGGCTTCTAGGACTGCCAATCATTGTTTCTGATTATCCAGGATATGAGGCAGTTTGTGTAGAAAACGGGCAGTATGTGACAAAGATGGATAGCGACGCAATTTGCGAAAGCATGATAAAGTTTATAAAGGGAGAGGTTATGACAGCTTCTTGGGACTATAAAGCGTATAACCAAGAGGTAGTTAGGCAGTTTGAAGCATTGTTAGATTAGTGTGCATGGAGGAATGACATGGAACGGTTTCGTGAGAAAGATGTGGTGATTCCGAAGACAAAAGCCTTTGAACGGGGCAGTTTATTTCTGGATATGATGCGGACAGAGCTGGATGGTATGAAGATTGTCTTGCATATAGCAAGCTTTCAGGAAAAGTATAGCCTTATGCTCGAGCTTCTTAAGACGTTTTCTATGTCTTACGAGTTTTCCATGTATCAGCTTGTCGTATGTATCAAGGAAGCTTCGAAGACAGTAAGATGGGGCATTGAGGAAGTCAGTAATGTACGTGTCGTAGGGGAAGATTCCTTGGAATATGCGGAGCATTTGGCAACAGCGGCGTTTGTATTTAGCAATGACAGGCTGCCGAATTATTATGTCAGAAGGAAAGAACAGCAACTCGTATTTCTTCCAGGAAGTCATGAGAATTATTCTCTTAGCCAGATGTTAAATGCAACGATCCTTGTATCGTTAAGTGCGTCTTATACAAACTTGATATATAAGGAGAAGTATGGGCTTGAGCATATCTTTCGAGGAATTGTGGTAGAGCCTCATGGCGGATGCTCATTTAAGGAATATGTAAAGATGCTGATTGACGTAATCATTTTAAAGGAAAAGGAAGAAGAGGTTACGGTTCGATATTTTTCAGAACGAAAGCGACGTGTCTTATTTGTCATGGATATGAAGCAGAAGGAAAGCAACGTTGTCTGTGACTATCTTTCTATCATTCAGCAGATTGCAAAACAGGAGGTAGACGTCACTGTAGTATTTGCAAGTGCACTGGATGGATGGGAGCAGGAAGTGCGACGCATGTTGCCACAGGTACATATCATAGTAAAGTCAGGCAAGGTTAGTTATAGCGAGGAAGGCTATGTGGCATTGGAGAGGATGCGGTTTCAATTTTCTTATACAGATAGTCTAGAAGCTATATTTGAAAAACGTCCAGAGAAGGAATTAATTACCGAGTGGCATCGCTTGATTGGAGATACTACATTTGACTATGCGTATTTGATGTCACCACAGTCGGTGTTCTGGTACGCCATGTTTTTGGAAGTGGCGAGTCAGAAAATCGGCATATTTCGAACGGGAAATGAGATTTTTGGTTTAAAGGATACCAAGACGGAAAGAATCTACGATATCAATACAATACAAGTGGTAAAGTTATTTGATAAGGTAGTGACCCTGTCCTATGAGACATATGGGGAATATAAAACATATGGATTGGTTCAAGATTTACAGGTAGACCTTCTGAAAGAGGAATATTGTATGCTTCATGCATATAAGAAGGTAATTGTGGTAAAGAGAAATAAGGACCAATATTATGAGGTTTATAAGAGAAAGAGTAATGGCGAAGAGTATCGTGGAAGCTATGTGATGGCAAAGAAAGAAGGTGAAGTAGCAATTGCCACGTTGCTTTCGACACAGGATTGCGAGGAGAGGGAAAGGATACTGGCATTTTTTTATGAGCTTGTGGAACGTGAAGCAGGAATCGTTTTATATCTTGGTGTTCCTTACGTGACGAAGAAGGAGAGGAAAGCCGCTATCACTGTCCAAAAGAAGTATCAGGGGCGAATTCGTCTCTTTTACAGTCCGATGGTTTATAAAGAATTCTTTGAGACGATGGACTTGTTTTTGGAAGTAGGCGAAAAGGGCAGCGAGAAAGTCAAGTATCTGGCAGACATCCACCAGAAACCATGGATTCAGGTAAGAGCCAACAGCGATAAAGAGGAACTTATCGGTCTTATAGAAAAGGAAGCAAACGGTTTAGCAGAGCATGAGGTGTGTGGAGCAGCCAAGGAGTATGAACGGCAACAAAGAGAGGAAATCTGCAAGATACTACATTAGTGAAAGATTAGAGCAATGGATGGAATAAGGAAAATAACATGAAACGAATAAAACAAACCATTACGGCAATGGCAGAACGGCATCAAAGGCTTCGCAGAATACTCTTGTCATGCGTAATGATAAAGCGAAAGGCAATCTATCTGTTTTATCGAGCCAGACAACAAAAAATCGATGAGAACCTGGTGGTATTTGAGGCATTTGGAGGAAGGTCATACGGCTGTAATCCTAAAGCGCTATATCAGGAAATGCAGAGGGAGTTTGCATATAACAACTATCATTATGTCTGGTGTTTTCGAAAACCAGAGAAGTATGAGTTTTTGACAAAGAATCGAAATACAGATGTAATCAAATACCGTAGTAAGAAGTATTATACGTGTTATGCCAAAGCAAAGTATCTGATTACGAATTATCGTTTACCACAGGAAATACGGGTAAGGAAGGGACAAGTTTATGTGCAATGTTGGCACGGTGTACCGCTAAAACGCCTTGGATATGATATTAAAGAGTATCGAGACCGAACAGTAAGCACAAGAAAATTACGCAGACAGTACAGGAAGGCGGCAAATGACTTTACTTATTTTTTAAGCCCTTCCCAATATTTTACGGAGAGAATTACGAGTGCCTTTCATCTAAAGGCGCTTCACAAGGAAAATATTTTTATTGAAAAGGGGTACCCAAGAAATGATACATTGTTCCAGTATTCCAAACGGGACAGGGATCTGTTGCGTGAAAAGTTGGGAATTGGAGCAAGGAAGGCAATTCTATATTGTCCGACGTACCGTGATAATGAGTATACCGTAGGAGTAGGAAATACGATGACGCTAGGAATTGATTTTCATAGGCTTCAGAGTGAATTAGGCGACGACTATGTCTTATTGTTTCGTGCCCATTACTTGATTAAGAGCAGGTTTGCATTTGAAGAGTATGGTTCCTTCATCATCGATGTGTCAGAGTATGAAGAAATCAATGAGCTTTATATGGCCAGCGATTTGTTGATCACGGATTATTCCAGCGTCATGTTTGATTATGCAATCCTTGAGAAACCGATTATTTTATATATGTATGATTTAAAGGAGTATAAAGAAAACTTACGGGACTTTTATTTAGAATTGAATGAATTGATGACAGACCCTGTGACCAGTGAAGATGAGCTGATTGCAAGTATTAAGGAAACAGAAGACTTGGGAGTAGATGAAAGGTATGAGCAGTTTAATAAAACACATAATGCATTAAATGGTCCAAATACAAGCGAGATTATTTTAGCAGAAATCTTTCAGCATGGAAAATAGGAGTGTTAGTCATGAATCAATTTAATCTGCCACTATGTATGCGTGTAAAAGAGAAGGCAATGGATGAGGTAGATACGATTATTGAAGAGAGCGTGTGCGATGCACATAAAAAACATGCAATTATTGTTTCTGATGAGATTTTGTATGGACGTTATAAGGAAAAGATTGATGCACTGGCAGGCAAGTTTACTGCCTGTAAGATTTATTTAGGACCACAGGGATCGTATTATGATGCCGTTGAACTTGGAAAATATATTGCAATCCATAATGTCGACGTGATCATAGGATTTGGCGGTGGCAAGGTGCTAGATACTACAAAGTATGCTGCTTATATTGCAAAAAAAGCATATTTTGGAATTCCAACCTGCCTCAGTCATGATGGAATCGCCTCGCCAATTGCCGTATTAAGTATTGAGGATGGAAAGCGAAAATCCTTTGGATGTAAGATACCATCTGGCATCATTGTTGATATTGACATTGTGTCAAATGCGCCATTTGAAATGCTGCAGTCAGGCATTGGAGACACACTAAGTAATTATACGGCGTTGTATGACTGGAGGCTTGAACAAAAGAGCAGAGGAAAAAAGGTAAACGATTTCGCCTATATGTTGTCCGAGATTTCATTTCGATCCCTTTATTATAATGAGGAGAAGTCGTTTAAGAGCAAGCAGTTTATTAAGAGCATGTCCCAGTCGCTCGTGTTTAGCGGCATGGCAATGGAGATTGCAGGAAGTTCTAGGCCATGTAGCGGTTCAGAGCATTTATTTAGCCATTCATTAGACGAGAACTATAAGACAATTAAGATATCCCACGGAATGGCGGTTGCCCTTGGAAGTGTGGTGGCTTGTATTCTCCAAGGACGTGACCATAGGATGCTATTAGATTATCTAAAGGCATATGGCATATCTGTTCAGCCCATGAAATGGGGAATCACAAAGGATGTGTTTGTAAATGCATGGATGTTTGCCAAAGATACGAGAAAAGACCGATATACCATCTTAAATGAAATCAAATTGACGAGGGATATCCTAGAATTGATTTATGATATGGTTGAGGAGGAGAATTATGAAAGCATTGATTTTGGCAGCAGGATTTGGCAGCAGGCTGGCACCCATTACGATTACATGTCCAAAGTCCATGGTTGAGGTAAATGGAACGCCAATCTTATTTAAACAAATTGATAACCTGCTTGAAAATGATATTACCGACATTACGGTGATTTCCGGATATCTTGGAGAGGTGATCCGCCAGGCAGTGGAACGGCGGTATCCAATGGTAAAGGTCATAGAAAGTAAGCGTTACGCATCGACAAACAACATGTATTCCGCCTATATTGCAAGAGGAGAGATGGAAGGGGCGCCGTTTATCATGATGAATGCAGATGTGTTTTTTGATGCCAGCGTATTAAAAAGTCTCACATGCTGGCAGGCAGAGAACGCAATTGTGACGGATATAGGTAATTACATAGAAGAGAGTATGAAAGTGAGAGAGGAAGAAAACCGCCTAATAGAAATCTCAAAGCAAGTGCCAAAGGAAAAGGCATTTGGAACGTCGATCGATGTATATAAGTTTGGGGTTGAAGCAGGCAGAAAGTTCTTTGAAGTATGCAGAGAGTATATCGAAGAGAAGAAAAAGGTAACGATGTGGAGTGAGATTGCACTAAATGAGATTTTAAAGACAACGGTATTCACACCATGCCCATTAAAAGGGCGTTGGATGGAAATTGATAATATGGAAGATTTGAAAGCGGCAGAAAGACTGTTTGCCTAAAAAGGAGAGGAAAATGAAACTTAGCATCATCATACCGGTCTATCGCTCTGCTGTGTTCCTAAAAGATAGCTTGAACAGTATTTGCATAAACGAGGTAGAAGGCGTGGAAGCAATCGTGGTGGAAGACCAGGTAGAAGCAGAGCAGGAACTTGAAAGACTAGTAGAGGAAAGCAATAAGAAAATATCTTGTTTTTCGGTAAAGCTACAAGGAAAACATGGAGTTGCAGCAGCAAGAAATTATGGAATGGAGTTTGCAACGGGTGAATACGTTCTATTCCTTGATGATGACGATTATTTAGAATCCGGTGCGCTTATGACATATCTAAACTATGCAAAAGGGGAGGATATGATAGCATTTGATACGAAGTCAAGCAGGGTAGGAAGGCAGACGTATCTTTCTAATAAGGAGGAAAATGAAAGGGGAAAAGAAACACAAGCAAAAACGGCAGCAGGGTATTTTCTCGGGAAAGAAAAAAAGCTGAGTCATATCTCTGTACTAAATGTGCTCTTTCGAAGAAAATGGTTGGAAGAACATGAGATTCGTTTCCAAGAGAAGTATACGTATTACTCTGACCTAGCATTTATGATCACAGCGATTACTTCGGCAGTGCGATTCCTCGCGGTACCGGAACTTACCTATATAAAGAGAATTCATAATGATCCGATTCAGGCACCGTCGTTAAGTCAGAGAAAAGATGAAGAACGATTTTATGAATATTTAGATTCGTACCAGGAAGCAAAGAAAGCTGCAGCAGGAAGCAACATAGAAAAAGATCTGGAGCGACTGTTAATACAGTATTTTGTGACTACATTTACCGTACAGATGAAACGAAAGAAAGAAGAAAAGGAAGGGGCAAAAAAGTTTGAACAGATTGCACAGGAACTAAGAAGCTGTAGCAAGGAAGCCTTACATACGGGAAAAAGATATGAAAGGAGAATCCTAAAGGCAGCTGTGGCAGGCAAGGAGAAAAAAGTGCGAACGCTTGTGACGAGGCATCTGGCTTGTAAAAAGATAAAAGAGATTATCCGAAAGAAAAATGCACGTTGTAAGACCTTGTATCTTCATCTGTTTTATCGAAGGAAAGTCAAAGATAACTATGTCATGTTTGAGAGTTTTTTGGGAAGGTCTTATTCCGACAGCCCGAAGTATGTTTATGAATACCTTAAAAAGAATGAGCCTAGCAAGTATAAATGCATCTGGGTACTGCGGGATACAAAAAAAGAGATTCCCTACGGAGCAATTAAGGTAAAACGGTTTGGCATTCGTTACGCGTATTATTTAGCTGTAGCAAAATATTTTGTATACAATATGCGCCAGCCACTGTTTATGAAGGTAAAAGAGGAACAAGTTTTCTGCGAGACATGGCATGGAGTTCCGATGAAACGGCTGATGTTTGACCAAGAAGAAGTGACCGGTCCCGACAAGCATTATAAAGAGCATGTGTATAAACAGACAAGACAATGGGACTACTTGGTTTCTGCCAATCGGTATTGTACCAAGATTTTTAAACACTGCTTTCTTTTTGAAAATAAAATAATAGAGACGGGGTATCCTAGAAATGATATACTTCATATAGAAGAAGATGGCCTCGTAGAGAGGATACGAAGCCAAGTCGGACTTACCGATCACCGAAAGGTAATCTTATATGCTCCGACCTTTCGAGATAATCAATTTTATCAATTGGGAAAATACAAATACTCGGAGGCAATGGATTTTTCTTATATGAAAGAAGCATTGCAAGGAGAGTATGTGCTGTTGTTTCGAGCACACTATCTGATCGCCGATACGCTAGAATTGGACGACGTTTCTGATTTTGTAATCAATGTAAGCAACTATGAGGATATCGAGGAACTGTATTTGATCTCAGATATTTTGATTACTGATTATTCATCGGTAGCATTTGATTACACCAATTTGAAACGTCCAATGATCTTCTTTACGTATGATTTAGAAAAATATCGTGAGATTCTTCGCGGATTCTATCTTGACCTAGAGAGAGAACTTCCAGGTCCGATTGTATGCAGTACCGAGGAAGTAGTGGAAGCAATACGTAATATTAAAAAGATAGAAGTGGCATATAAAGACCGCTATGACAAGTTTTATGAAACGTACTGCAGCTTGGAAGATGGACAGTCAACGAAGCGGTTAGTACAACAAGTATTCGGTAACGAATGAATAATACAAGACAAAGGAAAGGACTAAGGTATGAAAGATTTATTTGGAAAAAGTACAGAAGAGTTACGTAATAAGAAATTGTTTCTATTTGATATGGATGGAACCATCAACTATGATAATCAATTATTTGAAGGGGTAACGGAGTTGCTTCATACAATCGAAGAACTTGGCGGTACGTATATGTTTATCACCAATAATTCCTCGAAGTCTGTGGATGATTACATTAAAAAAGTAAGGGCAATGGGGATTGATGCAGACGTGAACTGTTTCCTTACTTCGGCACAGGCAACCGTACTCTATTTAAGAGAAGAATATGAAGATAAGAAAGTCTATGTGATTGGTACCAAGTCATTTCAAGAAGAATTAATAAATGGTGGAGTAACATTAGTTTCTCCGGAAGAAGCAGAAGTGCTTTTAGTAGGATATGATACAGAGCTTACCTATGAAAAATGGGTAAATGCCTGTAAGATCTTGTATACATCAGATGCTCCGTTTATCGCAACGAATCCTGATTTGTGCTGCCCAACAGCATTTGGCTATATTCCGGACTGCGGATCCATCTGTAATGCAATTGCAGCAACAACCAAAAAAGACCCAGTTTATATAGGAAAACCAAAGCCAACCATGGTTAATCTAGCAATGGAGCTACATGGTTATGAGAAGGAAGACACAGTCGTGATTGGAGACCGCTTGTATACCGATATTGCCTGTGGAATCAATGCAGGAGTTACGACGGTCTGTGTAATGACAGGGGAAGCTACCAAAAAAGAGATTGAAGAATCAGACATAAAACCAACGATTACCTTAAACAATGTAAAAGAAATGTATGAAATTTTAAGTGTGGTTTCAGAAATGAACTAGTAAATCTATGTTTGACCTTTGGAGGAAGACTATGGATGTAAAGCGGATGTTAGTCAGATGTTTTCGACCAATTTCCTGGCTGAATAGCATCATTCCAAAGAAAAAGAATCAGATCTTTTTTTACTCCAATCTACGGTTTTCCGATAATACAAGGGCGCTTTACGAATATATGATAGACAATGGATATCATAAGAAATATCGTATCGTGCTTAGCCTGAACACATATGCAGAATATAAAGACAGGGTCCCAAAGGAAGTAAGAGTAACAGGAAATAAGCTTGGTATCTTATATTTTTTGAGATCTTCGTACGCATTTTACAGTTTTGGGAAATACCCAATTCAACCATCCAAAGATCAATGCGTAGTAAACCTGTGGCACGGTATGCCACTGAAACGGATTGGGAATCTCGAATCGGGATGCGAAACAATTAATTATAATTATTTTAGCTATGTAGTAGCAACGAGCAATTTGTTCTCGGATATCATGCGACAAGTGTTTGATTGTACGAAGGAACAGATTAAGATTCTCGGACAGCCACGTTGCGATAAATTATTTATTAAAAATAGCCCATTAAAGAAATTTAGAAAAGGCGCAAAAAAAATGGTAATCTGGGTTCCGACCTTTCGGGACAAAGGAGACGACTTTGAAGGAAAAGGGCTTTTTTTAGAAGCATTAGAAGGCGGACAGCTCCAAGAATTAAATCGTTATCTGACATTGCAAGACTGCTGTATGGTAATAAAGATTCATCCATTACAAGTCTTAACGAAACCATATGAATATGACTATTCAAATATTGTGATACTACTAGAAGAGGATATGAAAGAAATCAGTCTCTATGAATTATTGTCCGTATCCGATGCGTTAATTACGGACTACTCTTCTATATATTTTGATTATCTGCTGTTAGACCGGCCAATCGGCTTTACTGTAGACGATCAGCAACAATATGAGAAGATGAGAGGCTATGTTTTTGAGAACCCATTAGACTATATGCCAGGTCAGCATATCCACAATATGATTGAGCTTAGGAACTTTATCCATAATGTTTCCTGCGGATTAGACTTATATAAGCTTCAACGTAAGAAGCTAAATAATCTGGTGAATGAAAATCAAGCAGGATCTTATTGTAGACAAGTATTATCGACCTTTCATATTACCTGACATATAACGAGTACAGGAAAGAAAGAGTGCAATATGAAAAAGACAAAGGGACTTAAAGTATGCATGATAATGCTTGCCCTATTCTTTGTTTTTTTGCCAATAAAGGGACGGGCAGCAGAAAGCAAAAAGGAATTAAAGGTTTCCATACAGCAAGGAACAAGTGCAGGTGAAATCCAAAGCGTATTAGAACTAGCAAATACGCTGGACAAGAAGACCTATTCGGGACTTAAGGTGGTTCTTGAAAAAGGGACGTATGAATTAGATGACTCACTTGTCTTGTATTCGGATACTACAATTGTTGCTACAGATTGTACGATTATAAAGGCACACAGAGAAGGGCCAATCATACGGAATTACTTGTATGATCAGGAAAAAGAAAAGCCTTATGCCGAGAATATCACAGTGATTGGCGGACTGTGGGATGGAGCCCCTGAAATCAATGGTTCAAAAAGTGATGAACTCTTCCGATTTATTCACGCCCGCAATATAGAGGTTAGGGATTTGACCATTAAGAATATCAAGGCAGGACATCTTTTAACATTGGCAGGAGTTACAGGTGCAGTTGTGGACCATTGTACGTTTTCAGGTTTTACGGTCTATGGCTCCATAAAGGAAGCTGTTCATCTAGATTTGGTACACAGCCGTTATATGGTTCCGGTGGTTGAAAGTTCAAAGAAGTTGATTCGATATGATGACGCACCTTGTAAAGACATCACGGTGACAAATTGCACGTTTCACAATGTACCATCAGGAGTAGGAAGCCATTCCTCTGTCCGAGGCGTATATCAAGAAAATATCGTAATCAAGGATAATATATTTACTAATATAGAAACGGCAGCAGTTCGATGCTATAACTATAAAAATGTAACGATTTCAGGTAATAAGATTCTGCGTACTGGAATAGGAATTCAGCTCTACACTTGTACGGCGAATTCGGAAAATATGGATGATAATAAGACGTCCTATCATATTCCATTAGAAGGAACGAAGCAGGAACCGATTCCAGAGGACAATAATTATCATATTAAGGTTGAGAATAACGAGATTCATATGGTGTATAAGGGGAAAGATAAGCATATGGGAAATGGAATTGTCGTTACAGGCAATGAAAAACGCCCAATGGCAAGCCTTATAATCAAGAATAATACGATTATCAATACGAAGAAGTATTCCATCAAGATGCAGTATGCACCGGAAGCAGAGCTTTGCAATAATGAGCTTACAAATGGAGACGCAGATGGATATATTGGTGGAATCCAGATTAATAAATCAGACTCTTGCAAGGTTCATGACAATCTCATCCGCTATTGTGAAAGAGGAATAGATTCTCTTCAGTCATGTAGCGGTTACTATGTAAAAAATGAAATCTTTAACAGCCTGTATGATGGCATCCGCTTAAATAATCGTAGTAAGAACTCAACGGTTGCAAATAATACAATCATGGATACTGACGGTACAGGCATTGCAGTAACTGAGAAATCCGATGATAATCTCCTGAAAAAGAATCGAATTAAGAATGCCAACATCGGTATTTATATCAATGATTGCAAAAAGACAAAATTAAAACAAAACATCATCAAAGGGAATTATCAAACAAAAATCAAACAGTAACAAGAAAAAACAGCCACATCCTAGGATGTGGCTGTAAGACTGTCGACAAACTTATTAACAGTTAGATTTTTAAATACTTAAGTCCTGCCTGTGCAAGCTGACTTGATGTGTATACGAATGATTTTAATGGGTTTGTCCCCAAATAACGATGCACTTTATAAGTCATCTTAGCTGATTTTAATTTATTACGGCTTTTGCCATGAGCACTTAGTCGGTATTTTAACAGTGGTTCATTGATTCCATAAGCAATCTTGTATTTCTTTAATACTTTAAGCCACATCAAGTAATCTTCATGGCTGTCATCATGTTCCATATAGAATTCTCTTGCCACTGCCGTTTCCATAAGTACAGAACTACAGTTAATAATGTTATGTTTCACCAAAGCTTCATAGCTTATTTCTTCACGAACTGGTATAATATTACCAGTAGGACAGCCGTTGTCATCGAATAGTTCTCTGGCCGTATACGTAAGTACACAATGCTTCTTTTCAATCAGTTCGACTTGACGCTTCAATTTATCGGTAGTCCACCAGTCATCAGTATCTAAAAAGGCAATATATTTTCCTTTTGCCATGGCGATGCCTTTGTTTCTAGAAGCTGCGACACCAATGTTACGCTCATTTTCAATTATAGTAATGGCGTCATTGTCTTTATATTGATTTAAAAGTGCGACAGTGTTGTCTTTAGAGCCATCAATGATGATAATCAATTCTAAAGTGATTTCGATTTGATGAAGGACAGACTCAATTGCACGTTCAATATATTTTTCTGCATTATAAGCCGGCATAATAACGGACACTAACGGTGTATTCATATATAGTTGCCCCCATTTATATTAAAAAAATTTTGTTATGTTAACGTTAACTGTATCTTAGCATAAATAAATTTTTATGTAAATGGTAAGTGATTTGAAAATATGGATTGAAAATATAATGCTGTATATACTAAAAAAAGATAGGAATTGTCATTTTATACGCATAGTGCTATAATAACTAAAGTCTGCCTAGATGGCATTTGTTTGAAAATACATTATGAACGAGTAAAGTAGGGAGTCAGATGAATCAAAGAGAAAAATTTAAACGGTTGATACATTTTTTTGCTAGTATTGTAATCGTAGCAGTGGAAGTGGCGTTATTTGCATATATTTGGTACACAAGATACAGTCTTCCTATTGGAAATGCATATTCCTTGTGGCGTAGAGGCCACTGGGCGGTTATCGGTATTTATGCATTGATTATACTGTTATTAACACAAACATTTGGTGGCTTTAAGATTGGATATTTACGTACTGTAGATGTCGTCTTGTCAAATGTTTTATCTATTTTAATTAGTAATATCGTTGCATACTTATTGGTAGTTCTTGTTACACATAACTATGCGACTGTAATGCCTTTGGTGAAGTTAACCTTATTGGATTTTGTTCTGATTATTGTCTGGACGATTATAATCCGAATGTTAATGAAGAAATTATATCCACCAAGACAAATGATTGTCGTGTATGGTAAATACTCACCAAGAGATTTAATTGGAAAGATTAACACAAGAAAAGATAAGTACAACATATGTGCAAGTATTAATATTTCAGCCGGAATAGAAAGAATTAAAGAAGAAGTAATGAATTATGAAGCGGTAGTAATTTGTGATGTACCATCGCAAGTCCGTAACGTCATCTTAAAACATTGTTTTGATAATTCAATTAGAACGTATGTTACGCCGAAGATTTCGGATATCATGATCCGCGGCGGCGATAGCATCCATTTATTTGATACGCCATTAATTTTATCCAGAAACCACGGATTATCCATTGAAAATCAATTTGGAAAGAGAATTATGGATATTTTATTTTCTTTAATTGCCTTAATTATCTTTTCACCATTTATGTTATTGAGTGCGATATTAATTAAGTGTTATGATGGCGGTCCGGTCTTTTATCATCAAGATCGACTTACCATTGATGGTAAGGTCTTTCGTATTATCAAATTCAGAAGTATGTGTGTAGATTCCGAAAAAAACGGTGCACGATTAGCGAAGAAAAATGATGATCGAATTACGCCGGTTGGACGCTTTTTACGAAATATCCATTTTGATGAGATTCCACAGCTTTTTAATATTTTAAAGGGAGACATGTCTTTTGTTGGACCAAGACCAGAACGTCCTGAGATTGCAGAAGAATATTTGAAAGAAATTCCTGAATTCAACTATCGATTAAAAGTAAAGGCTGGTTTAACTGGTTATGCACAGGTATATGGTAAGTATAGTACGACTCCATATGATAAGCTTAAATTAGATATGACATATATTATGAATTATTCTCTTTGGCTAGACATAAAACTTTTGATTATGACATTTAAGATTATCTTCCAGAAGGAAGTAGCCGAAGGTGTAGATAATAACCAAAAAACAGCAAGCAAAAAGAACTAAAGAAAAGCCTGTCACAAGATGTGACAGGCTTTTTGTTGCAATATATAGGAGGAATTGATAAAATATTCTTTGTATTACATAGATTAAGGAGAAATTAGATGAAAAAAATCATGAAAAGGTGTTGTTCCTTATTGCTAGGAATCACGCTTGCTGGCACAATGCTTCCGGGAAAAGCATATGCAGCAAAAGATAGCGCAGAAAACAAGACGCCATCTAAACTTGCAATGAATGAGGTCGAAAGTAAAGTCGATGCATTCATGGAATCCTATATAGGAAGTACAGTTCCAGGAGCTGTAGTTGTTGCTGTGAAAGATGGAAAAGTTGTGTTTGAAAAAGCATATGGTAACAGCAATAAGGAAGAAAATAAAGAAATCAGTACAAAGGATACGACATTTGAATTAGGATCACTAACGAAGATGTATACTTGGACCGCAGTCATGCAACAAGTGGAAGCGGGTAAAATAGACTTAAACGCAGATATCTTTACGTACTTACCTGATGATTTTAAAAATAAATTAAAAGAAAATCTTATTTCAGATACGCCAATTACAATGATGCATTTAATCAATAATACTGCAGGATTTGAAGAAAAAGGATTTGATATCACTTTGTCAGAGACAAAGGAAATTGATAATACACTTTATGATGCGCTTATTAAGACAATGCCAAAGCAGGAATATGCACCAGGGGAAGTAATGACTGGCTCTACGTATTGTTCAGCCCTTGCGGGATACATTGTAGAATGTGTAACTGGAATGGAATTTTCAACGTATGTGGATCAGAACATTATACAAAAGGCTGGAATGGATACTACTACGATTATTGCAAATACGAAGAACAATGCTTCTGTAAATGATAAAAAAGCAATCCCTTATGGATTAGGCGATAATGGTTCATTTAATCAAGTAGATTATATGTACGCAAACCTTTATCCAGCGGCTGGACTTGTAACCAATGCAGAGGATTTTGCAAAATTCATTCAAAGCTTTACACAAACGAAACAAGATAAGACATCACTCTTAAAACAAGAAACAATCAAGCAGATGATGGAAAAGACCTATGCAATCAACGAGAATGCAAAAGGACAGTGTATCGGATTTTATGAATATCCATCCGATCTTGTAAAAGCATATTATCATGATGGAACAAGCAATGGTTACTCCAGTATGATGACAATCGTACCTGATGAGAATTTTGGAGTGGGAATTTTATCAAACTCATCCATTTCCACAGAATTCTTGTATGGACTCACAAATCTGTTAATTGAAGATAGTAGCAATAATCAGAAAAAAGAAGTGGGCAGTGATTCCACAGTATCACTAGATGACATTACAAACTTATCATTTACAGGTGCAAAACGTGCGTACCATAATGTATTGGAATTTGCAGGTTATTTTGGAAACTGCAGTAGTTTTACAAAAGGAGACGACGATACGCTTGTTATAGATAATAATAAATATAAGCAAGTCAAACCTTATGTATTTCAGTATGTAGGAACGACAGAAGGTAATGAAGAAAGCGTCCTTACAAAGACTGTGGCAAAATATATTTATTTTGGACATAATGAGAAGGGCGAGATAACGAAATGGGGTTATGGCAGTTCAGGCTCTGTAGAATTTGTAAAAGATGATGATGTAAGTGCACAATCGAACTTAAGCTTGTCTATCTTAGTGATGATGCTTGCAGCGCTCCTTTGTGCAATTATGTTCTCTACGAACTTAATCTTAACAGCAATTGACTGGATTCATAAGAAACCGATTTTAAACACTCCAAGAGGAGCGTTTCGTATATCCACGTTCTTATTCATTGGACTTTTATTAAATGTTGTAAGCGAAGTAACGACGTTGTTAGAATCCACGTTATTATCATCACAAAGCATTTACTGGAACACCATTGGAAATATTGGATTAGTCATTGCATTAATTGCATCCATGTTTTATTTTATTTACTGCTATGGTAAAGAAAAACCAAAGCCAATTAAACTAGTATTGTATGGCATGGTATATGCATTTATGACACTATTTGTGTATTTATTATTCGTTTGGAAGTTTTTCAGCTTTGTATAAAAAAGGATGTATAAATACATGGAAAAGATGATATTCTATAACATGATTTAAAATCATGGTTTGCTATACATTTTATCCAAGGTAAAATCATTACAGTTGTTGACAACGTAGGTTGCGTAGGATATAATATTTAGAATGTATACGCACTAATATTGCCGTAGAATGTTTTTCGATGAGTGTAGCGTTTACGGCTCGAAAAAACCATATAAGTTGGAGGTTGGGTTTAGATGACAGATAAGAAAAATATACTAACATATAAAGGACTTTTAAAGTTAGAAGACGAATTACATGATCTTAAGGTAAACAAACGTAAAGAAGTCGCTGATAAAATTAAAGAAGCAAGAGAACAAGGGGATTTATCTGAAAATGCTGAATACGATGCAGCAAAAGATGAACAAAGAGATATCGAAGCAAGAATCGAAGAACTTGAAAAAATCCTTAAAAATGCTGAAGTAGTTGATGAAGATGACGTAGACATTAACGTTATTAATATTGGATGTAAAGTTAAAATTTATGATATAGAATTTGATGAAGAATTAGAATACACAATCGTGGGCTCTACAGAAGCAAACAGCTTACAAGGTAAGATTTCTAACGAATCTCCAGTTGGTCAAGCATTATTAGGTGCACAAGTTGGTCAAACTGTAGATGTTGAAACACAAGCTGGTACAATCCAATATAAGATTTTAGAAATCCAAAGATCTAATTAATAGAAGTTAATAAAAAGCAAACAAGATGTCCCGTTATAAAAACAGGGACTCTTGTGCTTTCTAGAGATAAAATTTCTAATATTTGGGAATACTCCCAGTTGAAGAAAAACGAATTAAAATATGTAGGCCTTATAAGGATACATAAAGAAGGAGAGATTTGAAGTGGCTGAAAATAAGAACCATAATAACCAAGAACAGGATCTTAATCAATTACTTAAAGTAAGACGTGAAAAATTAGCTGATTTACAAGCAAATGGAAAAGATCCTTTCCAAATTACGAAATGTGACGTGACTTGTCATACAAAAGACATTAAAGACAACTATGCAGATTATGAAGGTAAGACTGTAACAATCGCTGGTCGTATGATGTCTAAACGTGTTATGGGTAAAGCAAGTTTCTGTAATGTTGCTGATCGTGACGGAAACATGCAAAGTTATGTTGCTAGAGACTGCATCGGAGAAGAAGAATACAAAGACTTTAAAAAGATGGATATCGGTGATCTTGTAGCAATTACAGGTGAAGTATTTACAACAAAGACTGGAGAATACTCCATCCATGCTTCTAAAGTTGTATTATTATCCAAGAGTCTTCAAATCTTACCTGAAAAATATCATGGTTTAAAAGATACAGATATGCGTTATAGACAACGTTACGTTGACTTAATCGTAAATCCAGAAGTAAAAGATACGTTCATCAAGAGATCTGCAATTCTTCGTGAAATCCGTAACTATTTAGATGGACAAGACTTCATGGAAGTTGAAACTCCAGTTTTAGTAAGCAATGCAGGTGGTGCTGAAGCACGTCCTTTCTTAACACACCACAATGCATTAGACCAAGACTTAAAACTTCGTATCTCTCTTGAATTATACTTAAAGAGATTAATCGTTGGTGGATTAGAAAGGGTATACGAAATCGGTCGTGTATTCCGTAACGAAGGATTAAGTGTTCGTCACAATCCAGAATTCACATTATTAGAATTATACCAAGCATACACTGATTACAACGGCATGATGGATCTTACAGAAAACTTATACAAACACGTATGTGAAAAAGTATTAGGAACAACTAAGATCAGCTATGCAGGTGTTGAAATCGATTTTGCACAACCATTTGAACGTATTACAATGGTAGATGCAGTTAAGAAATATGCTGGCGTTGACTTTGATGCAATTACAACAGACGAAGAAGCAAAAGCATTAGCAAAAGAACACCATGTAGAATTCGAAGAAAGACACTCTAAAGGTGAAATCTTAAGCTTATTCTTCGAAGAATTCTGTGAAGAAAAATTAATTCAACCAACATTTGTAATGGATCATCCAATCGAGATTTCTCCATTAACAAAGAAAAAACCAGAAAATCCTGCATACACAGAACGTTTCGAGTTATTCATCTATGGTAGAGAAATGGCAAATGCATACTCTGAGTTAAATGATCCAATCGATCAAAAAGAACGTTTCTTAGCTCAAGAAGAACAATTTGCAAACGGTAATGAAGAAGCACAACACTGTGATGATGACTTCATCAATGCATTAGAATATGGTATGCCACCAACAGGCGGTATTGGAATCGGTATTGACCGTATGGTTATGTTACTTACTGATTCAGCTGCAATCCGTGACGTATTATTATTCCCAACAATGAAAAGCTTGGATAAATAGTGTAAAATCAAGGTTTTAAGATATGCAAACCCTCCTTTTCGTATAAATAATTTTGTATACGAAAAGGAGGGGTTTTTAATTGTTAGGAAATTTCTCTGTCGAGCTCTTTCCTAACAATTAAAAATGCCCCAAAAAGCGGGGCGTGTGATGCGCACTCACCTGAAAGGAAGATGTCGCTACCAAGACCAGGTTCGGCGCGGGCAAAGTGTGCGTTCCTTGACAAACGCAAAAGACGCGAGAGTGTGTGGAACACACACTTTGTTCTGGTTGAAAAGGTAAAGATTACAAAGACAAAGTACGCAAATATATATTTCAATGAGAGTAAGAAGAAGTGGATTTATAATATAGGAACATTAGCAGAAGCATTCGATACATACCAAAAAGCATGCCAAAGGTTTTCATGTGAATATTTATGTGCTATAATTGGCGAAATAAATTTGTAGAGGAGGCACATTATGAAAAAATTAGGTTTAGTTGGTGGTATGGGACCAGAATCAACAATTCCGTATTATCACGATATAGTATATGGCGTTCAAGAAGCATTGGGGAAATCGCTATTTCCTGAATTGTCAATTGAAAGCGTAAATGTTTTTGAAGTTTTAAGGCTATGCGGTGAAAAGCAGTATGACGAATTAACAGAATATCTAATAGCAGCAATCAATAATTTGGCTAAAAGTGGTGCTGATTTTGCGGTATTGTCAGCAAATACACCACATATCGTATTTGATAAATTAAAAGAACAATCACCTATTCCATTAATTAGTATTGTTGAAGCAACTTGTGAAGAAGCGAAACATAGGGGATTAAAGAAAATTGGTTTATTAGGTACAATTTTTACTATGAAAGGAGAATTTTTTAAAACCCCTTTTGTAAAAAATGGAATCGAAGTTGCTATTCCGACAGAAAGTGAGATGGAGTTGATCAATGATAAAATTTCAACAGAGTTAGAACTGGGAATTGTAAAAGAAGAAACATTATTATCTTTTCAGAAAGTAATTTCGAGAATGAAGGATGAGGATGGTATAGAAGCAATCGTGTTAGGTTGCACAGAACTTCCACTCTTGTTAAATGATAAAGTAAGTTCAGTTCCTTGCTTAGATACAATGCAGATACATATTAATTCTATTATAAAGACCATTTTAGATCAATAACCCCCAATTTGTAGGAAAATTGATATTGTTAATACTTCCAACAATGAAAAGCTTAAGCGTACAAAGAAGTATGATGTGATATAATTGGAGCCATAAATAATAATTTGAGGAGGGAATATAGAATGTTGTATAAACTCAACTCGTTGCAGTATTCAGATTTATCGGATATTGCAAACACTCATGATTGTGGTTCTGTTTACCCGCTTTCTGTTGCTGAGGGGATTCAAGAAGGAGAAATTTTTGCAAATTCAGTGAAAGGCTATGATAAAGTTCTATTTTGGACACATAGTGGTTTCGCGTATCTTTCTGGAAATGTAGATGAGTACTTTTTGGAAGATATATACGAGTTAATGGTGAATAGAACTAAAGCGAATACCAGACGTTTTCTGTTAATGACACGAAATAAGGATATACAAGAATATTTTGAACAAAAGGACGACGTTATTATAGAAAAAAGATATTTGTTTGAATATTCAGGGGATAAAGGGGGGACAGTGCCTTTCTTACCGGTCGGCTATGAATTGAAGGAAATAGATAATCAGTTATTAAAGAGAATTTCAGGAAGGATTGTCCCCTCTCTCTTTTGGAAGGATAAAAACGATTTTTTGGTAAAAGGAAAAGGTTATTGTATAGCTTGTGGTGATTACATTGCCTCATGGGCGTTTTCTGCCGCAGTAAGTTCTAAAGAAATAGACATCGGAATAGAGACAAGTTCAAAATATAAACAACAAGGATTGGGGATAATTGTTGCAAAAAGAATGATACAATATGTTTTTGAGCAAGGCAAAAAGCCTGTGTGGGCATGTCACTATAAAAATGTTGCTTCTGAAAAAATGGCAGAAAAACTAGGCTTTATCAAAGTAAGCGAGTGTTCTATTATAAAAAACTAAAACACTTTTAATGCATTAGTAATATAGTGATCAAGTGATAAGATTAACACAAGAGTAGTTAGGGAAGAAAAAGAAGGAGAAACACAAAAAACAATGGAATTTGGAATGCCAACACTAATTGAAAACAGTAGTTTAGAGGAAACGGTAGCCTTATGTTCAGAATTAAACCTGCAATTTGTCGAACTGAATATGAATCTGCCACAGTACCAAGTCGAAAAATTAGAAGACGTTACATATTTGAAAGAAATAGCAAGAAAAAATAATATTTACTTTACCATTCATCTGGATGAAAATCTAAATGTATGTGATTTTAATCATGCAGTTACAAATGCCTATCTTGAGACGGTGAAACGAACGATACAGGTCGCAAAGGAATTAAAGGTGCCAGTTCTAAATATGCATATGAATCATGGGGTTCATTTTACACTGCCAGATCGGAAAGTGCAGCTGTTTGAACAGTATTCTAAGGAATATATGGGCTCGATTGCGACTTTTCGAAAGCTATGCGAAGATACAATAGGAGAGGCTGAAATAAAGATTTGCATTGAAAATACAGACGGATTTAGGGAATATGAAAAGAATGCGATAGAATATTTGCTAAAAAGCAAGGTGTTTGCACTTACGTGGGACATTGGACACTCCAATAGCTGTCATAATATTGATGAGGCATTTATAAGAAGTCATGAGGAAAAGCTGTGCCATTTCCATATCCATGACTCGCTAGGGGCAAAGGACCATATGACGCTTGGGACTGGGGAAGTTGATCTAGAAGGAAGAATTGCCATAGCAGAGAGACACAATTGCAGGTGTGTCTTGGAGACAAAGACAATAGAAGCATTGCGAGAATCAGTGGAATGGATAAAACATTCAATTTTTAGTGTATAAATGGTGCCAATTTATGCAGAATTTTATAGATGAATTTTTATTGGTTATACTGTAAGTGTATGAAAAAACTACTATAATTTGAAAGATTTTTATGATATAATAATGATTGATATTCTTGGAGGTGAAAAGAATGTTGAACAATGATAAAATAAGAGTTATGACAAAACTTGCCATCTACGAAAAGAAAAGTGGCAAAGAAGATATAAAATTAAGTCAATATTATAAAAGAGATTATATTCGATTACAGATATTAAATACGATTGTGTTTTCCACAATTGGATACTTTTTGATTTTACTACTTGTTGGCATTTATCAATCCGAGTATTTAATCGCGAAGGCTGTTAAATTAAATTATCAAACATTAGGAATGTATATTCTTGGCGTGTATATTATGGTGCTTGTGGTATCTATATTGTGTGCAATGATTGGATATACGTTGAAATTTGAGGCCTCTAGACGTAAACTTGCAGGATATAATAAAGGATTAAAGTATCTTCGCAAAATTTATGAATCCGAAGAAAAGTAGGGAGGACTAGGAAAAGAATGACTCAATTACTTGTGTTAAAAGAGCGTATTCGAATGTTCTATCAAAAATATGAGATGTATATCGATCCAATTGTGAAATTCATAATTGCATTCGTTGTATTTAAATTAATCAATATCCAGTTAGGATATGATGAACGATTAGGAAAGTTCTTCGTTTTATTTGGGTTAAGTGCAGTAAGCGCATTTACACCGACGACGATACTAGTGTTGTTAGCGGGAATCTATACTGTGCTTAGCATTTATGCCGTAAGCCCATTCCTTTCGATTATCGCTATAATCATTCTGCTAATCATTTATGTATTATTTGCTAGGCTTTCGCCTAAGTTTGGATACGTAATCTTAGCAGTACCAATTTTGTATTTATTAAACTTACAATATGTTGTTCCAATTTTATTGGGATTAATTGCAACACCAGTTACAATCGTGCCAGTTTGTAGTGGTGTAGTTATTTATTATTTCTTCTTAGATATCCAGACGGCAGCATTAGCAACAAACTCTACTGCGAACGTGGATGATATCTTAGTACTGTATAAGCAGGTAATAAACAATTTGATTAGTAATAAGATGATGATGTTAACGTTACTTACGTTTGCAATCGTATTATTAGTCACATATATGATTCGTAATTTATCAATCGACCATGCATTTGAAATCAGTATTATTTCTGGCGGTGCATGTACGATTTTATTATATCTTATTGGTGATTTTGTTTTAGATTCCTCTGATTTGATTCTAAAAATGATTATCGGAACAATTCTGTCTTGTATTATTGTATACATTATTCAATTTTTCAGGCTGACATTGGAATATTCTCGAGTGGAACATGTTCAATTTGAGGATGACCATTATTACTATTACGTAAAGGCAGTGCCAAAAGTAAAAGTAACGACTCCTGAGAAGAAGCTTAAGAGATTTAGTAAGAATGTTGAAGCTGAGGATGATGAAGTATACGTAGAGCAACCGGAAGAATTTAATGATAGTAAGTTTAGCAAAGATCAGCAGAGAATGTTAAATGAAGACATTCAATATGATTTCAGTAATTTAGATGATATCCATTTTGATAATAAAGAGTAAGAAATGGATCAAATAATGCTAGGAGGAACTTATGAGTGCAATAACATCTTTTATTGAAGAATCAAAAGCATGGCTTTCAATTCCCGATATAAATCCGACGGATTGGGTAGAAATTGCAATTATCGCTTTTATGATTTATCACATTATCATATGGGTAAAAGATACAAGAGCCTGGATGCTATTAAAGGGCGTTTTAGTCATTCTTGTTTTTAGTTTAATTGCATCAATTCTTAATCTTAGCGTTATTTTATGGATTTTCTCGAAGACCATCAATGTCGGTATTATTGCATTGGTAATCATATTCCAGCCAGAGCTTAGACGAGCTTTAGAACAATTAGGGCGTAAGAATATCGTCATGTCCATCATGCCATTTGATGAACAGAAAGACAAAAAGGAACGATATAGCGAAAAAACAATTACTGATCTTGTTCGTGCTACTTATGAACTTGCAAAGACAAAGACAGGGGCACTGATTGTCTGTGAGCAGGACATAATTTTAAATGAGTATGTAAGAACCGGCATTATCATGGACTCTGTGGTAAGCAGCCAGCTGCTAATCAATATATTTGAACATAATACTCCATTGCATGATGGTGCAATCATCATACGTGGTGATCGAATCGTCGCAGCCACTTGCTATCTACCGTTAAGTGACAACCTTTTACTTAGTAAGGAACTAGGTACAAGACATCGTGCAGGTGTTGGAATCAGTGAAGTTTCAGATAGCATTACAATTATTGTTTCAGAGGAAACTGGAGCGGTATCTATCGCAGAAGGCGGCAATATCATTCGAAATATTGATGCAGATACATTAAAAGCACGTTTACAAGGTGGCGATAAGAAATCGGCTCAATCAACAAAAAAATTCAGAATATGGAAGGGTAGAAGCAAAGATGAAAAAGAAGTGGACCAATAATCTTGGAATCAAAATTTTGTCCGTAGCGATTGCTTTCCTATTATGGGTTGTCATTATAAATATTGAAGATCCAACAACATCGAGAACATTTCGTGTAAAGGTTGAAATTCAAAACGATGAGATTGTGGCATCCAGTCACAAGGTTTATAAGATTACCGAAGGTGAATTTGTTGATGTTACAGTAAAGGGAAATAAGAGTTATATTGATTCGTTGACTGATAAGGATATTACAGCTACGGCAGATTTTAGATATTTATCTAATTATGGAAGTGTTCCAATTACTGCAAAGTGTACCAAATATACTACAACAAAGTATACAGTTGAACTGGGGAGTGTTGATCATGTCCTTGTTGAGCTGGAAGCTGAAGATGAAGCGAAATTCATTGTACGATTTAATATTGTTGCTGAGCCACCTACGGGATATTATGTTGATACAAATCTGATTACATCTAATCCGACGAAGATTACTGTAAAAGGTGGAGAGAGTATTATTAAGAGCATTTCAGCAGTTGAAGTAGATGTGGATGCAAGTAAACATACATCTGATTTTACAGATAAACTGGTACCAAAAGTTTATGATAGTTCGGGAAATCAGATTGATTCAGCCAATATTGAGTGTAGTGTTTCAGAAGTAACTGTAAATGTAACAGTATTACAGACTAAGAAGCTTCCTGTTAATGTAACGATAACTGGAGAGCCTGCAAATGGATATAAAGCAGAAGCCGCTGTTTATGACCCAACAGAAATTGTGGTTGCAGGTGATAAAAATGATTTAATGCAAATCAATAGTGTTGAGCTTACTGTACCAGTAGACGGAGCAACTAGTTCTGTGGAACATGCAGTGGACTTGATAAAAGATGGCATACTTCCTGATAATATCTATATAGACAGTGAGAAGACCAATGTAGCAATCGAAGTGCCAGTTGTCCCGTTGGAGAGTAAAGAGATTACGTTTAATCCAACCGACATAGGTGTTAAGATGCCATCAGGTGCAGGAACATATAGCTTTGAAAATCCGGAACAGGAATTCAAAGTAAAAGTATATGCGGTGAAAGATGATTTAGATAAAGTTTCGATTGATACATTAAAACCAACGATTGATTTATCGGATAAGAAGTATGGAACATATAATGTAGAGATAAAGTTTAGCGACTATTATCTGGTTGAGCCTGTTGGAGATATTAAGGTCAAAGTTACATTAGCAGAACCTGTTAGTACGGATGACCAAGGTGGAACTGCAAATCCACAGACACCAGCACCAACTACAAGTACGCCGGAACCTACAAAGGCACCGACGACTACACCAGAACGAACAGAGCCTGCAAAGTCGGCAACGCCAGAGGAAGCGGTTACAACGGATTAAGGCTCTCTTATATAAAAATAACCAAAGGCGGTTCATAAGGAGGGACTTCTATGATTTCGAAGAAGGTTAAAATAAGTAATCCGAATGGATTACATTTAAAACCTGCAGGATATCTATGTAATGCGGCACTAGCGTATCAGTGCAATATTACGATTCATATCAGAGACAAATATGTGAATGCCAAAAGCGTCATTGGTGTATTGAGCGCATGCGTAAAATATGGAGAAGAAATCGAACTCATTTGTGATGGTGAGGATGAAGAAACAGCAGTAGAAAATCTTGCTCTTTGTATTCAAAGAGGTCTTGGAGAACAGCTATAGATTAAGATGGAGGAGTGTCAGAACAAAAGGAAACAATTGTTCTGACACTCTTTGTTTATGTCCAAAAATGGAGTTGATAAAGATTGATGAAAATGGTATAATTTACTACATTAAAGCTGTTAAATAGTAAAGGATGATCAGGATGGGGCTAGAGTAGACAATACAAAGTTGTTTATAATAAAAAAATATAGTGTGATTTATCGACTCCAGAGCTAATATATTATTCATAGAAGTGTGACAACTATTAACGTGATAATATGGAGGAGATACAATGTTAAATTTTAAAAGATATAAAAGAGTTCCAGTAGTACATATGCCAGAAAGAGAATGGCCAAATAAAGAGATTGAGAAAGCACCAACTTGGTGTAGTGTTGATTTAAGAGATGGTAACCAGGCGTTAATTGAGCCGATGGTCGTAGAAGAAAAAATAGAGTTCTTTAATTTCCTTGTAAAATTAGGATTTAAGGAAATCGAGATTGGATTCCCAAGTGCATCCCAGATTGAATATGATTTCTTAAGACAATTAGTAGATCGCAATTTAATCCCTGATGACGTCGTTGTACAAGTTCTAGTGCAGTGCAGAGAGCATTTGATTAAACGTACGTTTGAAGCCATTGAGGGCGTAAAAAAGGCAATTGTACATATTTATAATTCTACTTCTACATTACAACGTGACGTTGTTTTTGGAAAAGAAAAAGAAGAGATCAAGCAAATCGCAATTGATGGAACTGAGATGGTCAAGAAGTATGTAGAAGATTTTCCGGGGGAAGTCATTCTTGAATATTCACCAGAAAGCTTTACAGGAACAGAATTAGATTATGCATTAGAAGTATGTGAGGCAGTGTTGGATACTTGGGGTGCAAGCAAAGAAAAACCGGTAATCATCAATCTTCCTGCAACGGTAGAGATGAACACACCTAACGTTTACGCAGATCAGATTGAATGGATGAGCAAGAACTTTAAGAATCGTGAAGCTGTTATTTTAAGCGTACATCCACATAACGACCGTGGTACAGCAGTAGCAGCTGCAGAGTTAGCGTTATTAGCAGGATGTGACCGTATCGAAGGTACGTTATTTGGTAATGGTGAACGTACTGGTAATGTAGATATTTTAAATATCGCATATAATATGTTTTCTCAAGGAATCGATCCAGAGCTTAACATTGAGAATGTAAATGAAATTATCGAGATATTTGAGCGATGCAATAAGATGCCAATTGATGCACGTCATCCATATGCAGGTAAATTAGTATTTACTGCATTTTCAGGATCTCACCAAGATGCAATCAATAAAGGTATTCATGCAATGGCGGAACGTGGCGGGGAGTATTGGGAAGTACCATATCTTCCTATTGATCCAAGTGATGTTGGAAGACAGTATGAACCAATCGTACGTATTAACAGCCAGTCAGGAAAAGGCGGCGTTGCTTTTATTATGGATTCTTGCTTTGGATTTAAGCTTCCAAAAGGGATGCACAAAGAGTTTGCGGATGTCATTCAGCCAATCGCAGAGAAACAAGGGGAAGTTGCACCAGAACAGATTATGTCTGTATTTAAAGAGTGTTATCTTGATGCAAAAGAACCACTTCACTTTAGAAAATGTATCGTAGAAGATACGTCAGATACAGAATCTGAATTTGATACGACAGTACGTATCCTTTATACTGATAATGGCGTTGAAAAGCGCTTAGAGGCAAGCGGTAATGGACCAATTGATGCAGTACAGCGTGGATTACAAAGCGAGCTTGGTATAAAGTTAAAAGTATTAGATTATAATGAACATGCACTTCGTTCTGGTTCAAATGCGCAGGCAGCTGCATACATCCATATGATGGACATGGAAAGCAGAAAAGTGACATACGGAGTCGGTGTAAGTTCTAATATTACAAGAGCCTCAATTCGAGCAATTTTTAGTGCAGTTAACCGTTTGAGCAATAAATAGTGTCATTTGAGCATCCTAGTACCAAAAAATACTAGGATGCTTGTTTTATATAAAGTGTTTTGTTATAATATCGGTGTACGGAAAGCGAGGAGGTTGTTATGGAGACATTTGAAGAACAAAAAGAGAATATCACCATCGAACAGATTTACACAATATTGAATAACTACCGTATTGGGAAAAAGCCACTAGCAAAGCTTCTTGGCTGGGGGGAAACTACGATCATTCGATACGTGGAAGGAGATTCACCAACAAACGAGTATTCGGATAAGCTACGAATGATATTAGAAAATCCGGGATATTTTTATGAAATATTAACCCGTAATAAAGATAATATTACGCAAGTAGCCTATAAGAAGTGTACGAAGGCTGTTTTAAAGCAGATGCTCCAATCGCGAATTAGCGTAATTTCTCAATATATCATCAATAAGCGGGATGGAAATATCAGCTTATTTGAGTTACAGATGTATTTATATTACATACAAGCATTTCATTTGGCATTATATAACCACCCGATGTTTGAGGACGATTATATCGTTAATGATGAACAGATGCCATACGAGAGGGTTTACCAAGACTATACAACTAGAAAAATCTCCGTATTAGATCTCGAGGATGAGTTGCTCACGAGACCAGAAAAAGAGTTTATTGACTACATATTGCAAGCTTTTGACTGGTATGGTCCTTCCATGTTAAAGAGTCTGGTAGGTTACGAAAAAGTGATGTTACGCATCTCTCGTGACGATAAGAACAGGAAGATCATCAATAAAGAAGCGATAAAGATGCATTTTATTGATGTTATAACACTCTATAAGATTAATTCTGAAAGAGACATACATAATTATCCTGATCAACGATTTTTAGAAATCAAAGAATTAAGATAGTAAAAAAAGAACGCCCTTAAAAAGAGCGTTCTTTTATTTTTGAATCAATGTGAATTTTTCTTCTAAGCGAATTGGACGGTAGGAGAGCTTGGATTTACGTAAACCTTCTTCTCCAAGATCATCCTCGCGGTTAACAAGCTCAGCTTCTGGAAATTCGTGTACCAGGAACTGTTGGTTGATGTAGTTGTAAATACCACGAACATCAACGGAACCTTTTTCGATATGAATAAATGCACATTTTAATTCTGGATTGTAGCTTCCGATGCTGTAGGCAGCTAACTTTCCATCAATATAGACACCGCCCATTTTGCATGGAAGCAGAGGACAGTGGTCAAATACACGAAATACACCAGTTTCTTCGCTTGTAATGGCATCTAAACGTTCAGAAACGTTACGTTCTCTTAACCATTCTTTGTGGAAATCGGAGATTTCTTTTGTATCACAACAATGAAGAGTCTTGTATTCATAACGTCCATCATACGCCTTTAAAAAGGCATTTAGATGGTTTTTCTTTTTATGATAACTCTTTCCACTTAAAGTACGGAGTTTTTCCGCATCATACATATAATCGAAGCAGTCACGTTCTTCTTTGATATCAAATTCATTTAAGAAACGTTCAGAATTCTTTAATGTATTCAAGAATAATTCATCAACAATATACATTTTTAAAGGGAGATTAAGGACAGTGTTAAAATAGTCCTTAATCTCAAAAAATGCAGTTTCGATATCTTCCACCTTGCAGTAGGGCATCATTGTTGCTATTTCATTGTTTATATTCATTTTGAAAAACAAATATTTATTAGTATAAGCGAATTCTGTATTATAGAAATCAGTCCAAATATACTGATTCATAAATTGTCCTTCCGAAGTATAGATCGGACGCATGTGTGCATATCGTTCTATTATCTCAGAACAATCTGCAGTTAGTTTTTCAAATGTATAATTCATAGGTGAGACACCCTTTCTAGCATTACGATTATTTATTATTTCTCTTCGCACGCATACGCATTGTAGGGTCAAGAATCTTTTTACGGAGTCTTAAGTTTTCAGGTGTAATCTCGAGTAATTCATCAGTATCAATATAATCAAGAGCTTGTTCAAGGCTAAGGATAGTTGGTGGAGATAAACGAAGAGCCTCATCGCTACCTGAAGAACGAGTATTAGTTAACTGTTTCTTCTTACATACGTTGATTTCCATATCATCTGTCTTAGCATTTTGTCCAATGATCATACCAGCGTAAACTTTTTCACCAGCACCGATGAATAAAGTACCACGATCTTGAGCACTGTATAAACCGTAAGTAACGGATTCACCAGATTCGAATGCAATAAGGGAACCTTGTTTACGGTAAGTGATTTCACCTCTATAAGGACCATAGCTATCGAATACAGTGTTAATAACACCATTACCTTTTGTATCAGTCATGAATTCACCTCTGTAACCGATAAGGCCACGAGAAGGAATTAAGAACTCGATACGAGTGCTTGAACCATTCATAGGAGTCATATTTTGAAGTTCACCTTTACGAGAACTTAATTTTTCGATAACAGCACCAGAGAATTCTTCTGGTACATCGATGATTGCACGTTCCATTGGCTCAAGAAGTTTACCGTCTTCATCATGTTTATATAAAACTTCCGCTTTACTTACTGCAAATTCATAACCTTCACGTCTCATGTTTTCAATTAATACAGAAAGGTGAAGTTCTCCACGTCCAGATACTTTGAATGAATCTGCACTTTCAGTTTCTTCTACACGTAAAGATACGTCAGTATTTAATTCTCTAAATAGACGGTCTCTTAAATGTCTAGAAGTAATAAATTTACCTTCTTGACCTGCAAGTGGACTATCATTAACCATGAAAGTCATAGCGATTGTTGGGTCAGAGATTTTTTGGAAATGGATTGGAGTTGGGTTTTCTGGACTACATAATGTATCACCGATATGGATATCTGAAATACCAGAAATAGCTACGATGGAACCAATTCGAGCTTCCTCAACTTCCACTTTTTTAAGTCCCTCAAATTCGTAAAGTTTACTTACTTTTACGCGTTTGAATTTATCCGGTTCATGTTCATTAACGATTACCGCATCTTGGTTTACTTTAATAACACCATTATCTACTTTACCTACACCGATACGTCCAACGTATTCATTGTAGTCAATTGTACTGATTAAGATTTGTGTTGGAGCTTCTTCATCACCTTGTGGAGCAGGGATGTAGTTTATAATTGTTTCGAATAATGGTTTCATATCTACAGCTTCTTCATCAAGATCAAGTGTAGAAATACCAGACTTAGCACTTGCAAATACAAATGGGCAGTCTAATTGTTCTTCATTTGCATCAAGATCGATGAATAATTCTAAGATTTCATCAATTACTTCAAGAGGTCTAGCTTCAGGTCTGTCAATTTTGTTGATACAAACAATTACAGGTAGGTTTAATGCTAATGCTTTGCTTAAAACGAATTTTGTCTGAGGCATAGCACCTTCATATGCATCTACTACTAAGACAACACCATTTACCATCTTAAGAACACGTTCTACTTCACCACCGAAGTCAGCATGTCCTGGAGTATCGATAATGTTAATCTTAACGTCTCCGTATGTGATTGCAGTATTTTTAGATAAAATGGTAATACCACGCTCTTTTTCGATGTCGTTGGAGTCCATTACACGTTCAGCAACAGCTTGGTTGCTACGGAATGTACCACTTTGTTTTAGTAATTCGTCAACTAAAGTAGTTTTACCATGGTCAACGTGGGCAATGATTGCGATGTTACGTATATCTTCTCTTATCATTATAGTATCCTTCTTTCTAATATCGGGACCAATATTCTTTCTCTAGTAACACTCTTATGAAATTGTATAATATCGTTTTAACAATACTATTATTTCGTTATCATAATACGTATATTCTAATGGATATTGGCAATATTTATAAATTAAATTTTTCTACGAAATACAACTTTTATATTTTATCATAAAATTAAGATATTACAAGCGTTTCTTCTATATAATGCTTTAGGGTAAAATTGCTTTTCGTAAAAAACTTAGTTTAATATGTATATGTTGAAGGGAAAAAGGTAAAAATTTCAATTAAACTCTGTTATAATAAGTTATTAATCCATGTTATACTAGCTTAATATTCATAATTTGTGATAATATTTAGAAAAAACTATTGCTATAACAATAAAAAAATGGTAAAATTTTACTTCTAAAAGAGGGATAACTTGAATAAACATAATAAGAGAACAATTTTAAAATACCTAGGACAGGGAAGAGAGGAGTAGTACATTATGACGGATAAAGTATTCGATAACAATCAAGTAAATATTGCAGGTGAAGTTGTAAGTGACTTTAGATATAGTCACGAAGTATTTGGGGAAGGTTTTTATGTTTTGGATATCAGCGTGAATCGATTAAGCGATTCCTATGATATTATTCCCCTAATGGTATCAGAAAGATTAATTGATATCAAAAAGGATTACAAAGGGCAGTATGTTGAGGTAGCTGGTCAATTCAGATCTTATAACAGACATGATGAAAATAAAAATCGTCTTGTTCTGTCTGTATTTGTAAGGGAAATCACTGTATGTGAGCCAGGATATGAAAGCGCGAAACCTAATTATATTTTCTTAGACGGTTTCATTTGTAAGCAGCCAGTTTATAGGAAGACTCCATTAGGAAGAGAGATTGCAGATATTCTATTAGCTGTTAATCGTCCATATGGCAAGTCTGATTATATTCCTTGCATTTGTTGGGGACGTAATGCTAGATATGCAGAGAAGTTTCCAGTTGGTGGACACGTTCAAGTTTGGGGACGTATCCAGAGCAGAGAATATCAGAAAAAGATTAGCGAGAATGAATTCGAAAAACGTGTTGCTTATGAAGTTTCTGTCAGCAAGTTAGAGTATATAGAAAATGAAGCTGAATAGTAATATTATAGGATTGCATTAATCGACTGGATTTTTTAGTGTAATTATGATAGAATGATTCCTATGCTATATGACATTGAGGTGAAATCAATGAATGAAAAAATTGTTCAGGTTTATTATGGTGATGGCAAAGGAAAGACGACAGCGGCAATTGGACAATGTATCAGAGCAGCCGGGTTAGGTCATTCTGTAATAATCATTCAGTTCTTAAAAGGACGAGATATTGAAGAGTATTCTTTTTTAAATAAATTAGAACCTCAGATTAAGCTATTTCGTTTTGATAAAGCGAAAGAAGTTTTCGATAACCTCTCCGAAGAAGAACAAAATGAGGAAAAGAAAAATCTCATTAATGGTATGAATTTTGCACGTAAAGTGCTTGAAACCGGCGAATGTGACACTCTCGTACTTGATGAGGTACTCGGGTTATTAGAATATGGAATTATCAGTATAGAAGATATAATTAAACTGATCCAGTTAAGAGATGATTATTATCAATTAGTTCTTACGGGGAATCATTTGCCAGACGAATTGGTTCCTTATGTGGACAGTATTTCTCGAATTGAGAAAATTAAAGGGTAATTGAAAGAGTCAGCCTATGAAGATACATAGGTTGGCTTTTTTTCGTTTCAAAAAAACTATTTATTAGAATAGCAGAATAATAGCATTAGAAATGGCTATAAGTTACAACGATTGAGTTGTTGAAAATCTCTTTTTTTTATGATAGCATTGAAAGGTACTTCAAAAAGAGTATAAATTAATACCAAAAAGAAAGACTAGTTTTGGGAGGCATATATTTAAATGAAAGAAAAGATTCTGTCATTCTTTAAAATTAAAGAAAGAGGAAGCAGTATTAGTATCGAACTAATTGCCGGTATCACAACATTTATGACAATGGCTTATGTATTAGTAACACAGCCAGTTGCAATTGTTGGAGGAACTGCAACTCAATTTGTAGATGCAAATGGTGTTGTAGTGACATCACAGGCAATTATGATCTTAACTGCACTGATTTCTGGAATAGTAACTATATTTATGGCACTTTATACAAACTTACCATTTGCATTATCAGCAGCTATGGGAACTAACTTTATGTTAGGTGGATTACTTCTTAGTGAGACAGACCAATCCATTACATTTGCTCAAATGATGACAATTATTTTAGTGTCAGGTATTATTTTTCTACTTATGTCCTTATTTGGCATTCGTGATTTAGTTGTACGAATGATTCCAAAGAACATTAAAGTAGCAATCGGTACATGCATTGGATTCTTTATTGCAATGCTTGGTTTAAAAAACTCTGGAATTTGTGATTTTTCCAATGGGTTAGCGGCAGGTGATTTTACTGATCCAGCCATTCTTTTATCAATTATCGGTTTATTTATTATTGCGATTTTAACTGCACGTAAAGTTAAAGGCGCATTATTAATTGGAATTATTGCGACTACGATAATAGGAATTCCAATGGGAATTACAGCAGTACCAACACAAATCGTATCAATGCCAGATTTTAAAGAGTTAAAGCCTCTTTTATTCCAATTTGATTTTACAGGATTACTAACTCCTCAATTCTTAATCTTAATGTTTACTGCATTCTTTAGTGATTTCTTCTGTACACTTGGTACAGTATTAGGTGTAGCTGGAAAAGCAAACATGTTAGATGAAAATGGAGATTTCCCTGAAATCCAAAAGCCATTTTTAGTAGATGCAATTGGAACAGTAGCAGGAGCTTGCTTCGGTACAACAACAGTTACGACTTACGTTGAGTCAACTGCAGGTGTAGAGGCAGGTGGACGTACAGGATTAACATCCTTAACAACAGGTGTTATTTTATTAGCAACAGTATTTATTGCACCGTTATTTGGAATTATTCCAGCGGCAGCAACAGCACCAGCGTTAATCTTTGTTGGATTTACAATGATTCAGGGAATTAAAGAGATTGATTTCTCAGACTTTGGCGAAGCTTTTGGCCCATTTATGATGATTTTAATTGGAGCATTTTCATCATCTATCGCAGACGGTATTGCAGCAGGTATCCTTTGCCATATTATCATGAAAGTATTTACTGGTAAATTTAAAGAAATTCATATTGGAATGTATGTATTGTGCATCCCATTAGTTGTATATTTTATCATATAGAAGGAACAGGCCGATATCTGGATCTTAGAAAAAGGATTCAGGTGTCGGCCTGTTTATTTAGTAGCAGGTGATGCAAAAGAATAGCGGCATTTGACGCGACAAAGGCCTAGCAAAGTAATGGGAATATGGGAAAAAGTGTTTCTTGAATGAAAAAATACCATACTTTGGTAATGTTGGTTGACAAGTAAAAATAGCGATGGTATGATTAATAAAAGTAAAAAAGGTACATAATATAATAGCTTTAATGGTAGAGGTGCATTTTTAAAGAGTAAACATTTTGATGTGTTTCAGGCACAGGTGAGGAATGTTGAAAGGGAAAAATGCCGAAGGTAAGATAATCCTGATTTATTTTTCCTGGGCATATGGTGAATAATCATATGACTGTCATCAACTTGATGGAGTGCTACCTAAAGAATTATTTTATCCGATCGTCAGATAGAAAATCTTTAGGAGTCGACTACACAGTCGGCTTTTTTTATTCCAAGGAACTTCTATGCGAGAACTTGCCGAGGAATAAAGAAAAAGCTTTGCTAGGGAGGCACATAAAGACCAAAAGAAGAAGTCGGCCACTGTTTACGACATTTGGGGCTGTTCATTGCAATAAATGTGTTTTTTTAGTCACAAAGTGTTGTTCTGGTGGAAGATGGTTGTAATGAGCCAGGAAAACTCACATAATGATTAGAAAAGAATAAACTAATACTAATTAAAAGCAAACATCATGGCAAGCATATGTATCATGAAAGATCATAGAGGAGGTTTTTTATATGTCTATATTTAAAGGTGCAGGTGTTGCAATTGTAACGCCTATGAAAGAAAATAAAGAGGTTGATTTCGATCGTTTTAAAGAATTATTAGATTTCCAAATTAATAACAGTACAGATGCAATTGTTGTTTGTGGAACAACAGGTGAAGCTGCTACATTAAGTCATGAAGAGCATTTAGAGTGTATTAAATTCACAGTAGACTATGTAAATAAGAGAGTCCCAGTTATTGCAGGAACAGGCTCCAATTGCACAGATACTGCGATTTATTTATCACAAAAAGCAGAAGAATATGGAGTAGATGGTTTATTAGTTGTAACTCCTTACTACAATAAAGCAACTCAAAATGGTTTAAAGAAACATTTTACAGCCATTGCAAATAGTGTAAAAGTTCCAATTATCTTATATAATGTGCCAAGTAGAACGGGATGCGCATTAAAAGCAGATACAATTGTTGACTTAGCGAAAAATGTTGAAAATATCGTTGCTGTAAAAGAAGCAACTGGAGATATCTCATTCGTAGCAGAGTTAATGCAAAAAGCAAATGGATGTATCGACGTGTACTCAGGAAATGATGATCAGATCGTTCCTGTATTATCCTTAGGTGGCGTTGGTGTAATCTCTGTATTATCTAATATCTGTCCAAAGGAAACACATGATATTGTAGCTCTTTATTTAGAGGGAAAAGTAAAAGAGAGTTTAGCTCTTCAAATGAAATATCTACCTGTTTGTCATAATTTATTTACAGAAGTAAATCCTATTCCTGTAAAGACAGCATTACGTTATATCGGTATTGATTGTGGTTCCTTAAGAAGTCCATTAACAGATATGGAAGAGGAAACTGCAGCAAAACTAAAAGAAGCAATGAAAGAAGCAGGTATTAACGTAAAATAAAGAACGAGAAAAGAGGATAAAGTTTTATGGTGAATATTATAATGCACGGATGCAGTGGTCACATGGGTCAGGTTATCACAGAATTAGTTCGTGATGATGAGTCTTGTCAGATTGTTGCAGGAATCGCAATTGAGAGCAACGGTGATTATGGATATCCAGTATTTGAAACTCTTTCAGACTGTGATATCAATGCCGATGTTGTCATCGATTTTTCAAATGCAAAGGCAATTGATAATTTGCTAGCTGGAGCCGTAGAAAAGAAATTACCAATCGTATTATGTACGACAGGACTTAGTGAAGAACAGCTTGCCAAGGTGGAAGAAAGCGGTAAGCTTATTCCTATCTTAAAATCTGCTAACATGTCACTTGGTGTTAACACATTATTTAAGTTAGTGAAAGAAGCAGTTAAAGTATTAGGAAATGCAGGATTTGATGTTGAAATCGTTGAAAAACATCACAATAAAAAGCAGGATGCACCAAGCGGAACAGCACTTGCTATTGCAGATGCAATTAATGAAGCAATGGATAACCGTTATGAATACATTTTCGATCGCTCTCACGTACGTCAACAAAGAGGAAAAGATGAATTAGGAATTTCAGCGGTACGTGGTGGTACTATTGTAGGAGAACATGAAGTAATCTTTGCTGGAACAGATGAAGTAATCGAATTCAAACATACAGCATATTCCAAAGCAGTATTTGCAAAAGGTGCAATTTCAGCAGCAAAATATTTAGTAGGTAAGAAACCTGGAATGTATGATATGCATGATGTAATCGGAGAATAAAATAAATAGTTTATGCAAAAAAAGAGGTAAGGCAATGATCCCATTGTTTACCTCTTTTTTTAATTGTTGGGAAATTTCTCTGTCGAGCTCTTTCCTAACAATTAAAAATGTCCCAAAAAGCGGGGCGTGTGATGCGCACTCACCTGAAAGGAAGATGTCGCTATTGCGACCAGGTTCGGCGCGGGCAAAGTGTGCGTTCCTTGACAAACGCAAAAGACGCGAGAGTGTGTGGAACACACACTTTGTTCTTTACGCGAACAACGAGCCAAAGTCCTGCTTGCATTACCTTGGCGACTGCCGCGATAACCAGAGAAACTCGCAGAGCGTGTTTCTTATGGTTGCTAGGAAAACTTCACAAAGTCTCAACATAAAAATCACAAAATATTCGTAATTACAATTTATTATGTAACGTATGAATATATATATCAAAAGATATTAAGGAGGAAGAGCTTTGATAGAAGTGAAAAATCTAGCCAAGAAGTATGGCAATTTTCTCGCAGTTGACAACTTATCTTTTACAGTTCAAAAAGGTGAAGTCGTGGGGCTATTGGGACCAAACGGCGCTGGAAAATCTACTACGATGAATATGATAACAGGGTATATTTCCTCAACAGAGGGAACTGTCACAATCAATGGCTATGACATATTCGAAGAGGCAGAAGAGGCAAAGAAGCATATCGGTTACTTACCAGAGCAGCCTCCAGTATACATGGATATGAAGGTTATAGAGTATCTTCAATTTGTAGCGGAACTGAAGAAGGTAAAAAAAGCAGATAGAGCAACTATGATCCATAAGATTATGGAAGATACAAAATTATTAGAAGTGAAAAATCGTCTGATTCGACATCTGTCAAAAGGTTATAAACAGAGAGTCGGTATCGCAGGAGCATTAATTGGATATCCAGACGTTATTATATTAGACGAGCCTACAGTAGGACTTGATCCAAAGCAGATTATTGAAATTCGTGACTTAATCAAGAAGCTGGCAAAAAAACATACGATTATTCTTAGTTCTCATATACTTTCAGAGGTAAGCGCAGTATGTGAAAGAGTAATCATCATCAATAAAGGTAAGCTAATCGTTGATGATACACCTGAGAAACTTGCGGATCATGCGAGATTTGCAACAGGAGTCAAGATCGTTGCAAGAGGCGATAAAGGAAATATTATTGGAGCACTTACTGACGTAGAAAGTATTGAAGACGTGAGTGTAGAAAAAGAAGAAGATGGGTTTGTTTGGATTACTGTATGCGGGAAAGAAAATAGAGAAATCCGAGAAGATGTATTCTATAAACTCGCAGAGGAGAAAATCCCAATTTATATGATGCAGAAATCTACGCTTACATTAGAAGACATCTTCCTAGAACTTACAAAAGAAGATGTGAAGGAGGCAATGTAAGATATGCTTGCGATTTATAAAAAAGAGCTCCGCTCTTATTTCACAACAATGATAGGCTTTATATATGCTGCGATCTTTCTTGTAATCGTAGGGATTTATTTTTTAGCTTATAACTTAAAGGGACAGTATGCGAGGTTTGAGTATACCGTTAGTGCGATTGAATTTTTATATGTCGTATTAATCCCAATCCTGACAATGCGTCTAATTGCAGAAGAAAATAAGCAAAAGACGGACCAGCTGTTACTTACAAGTCCAATTACAATTACAAAGATGGTACTTGGAAAGTATTTTGCAGCATTAACGATGTATCTTGTACCGGTTTCAATTATGAGTTTTTATCCGCTGATCATTGCGAAGTATGCATCTTATAGCTTTGGTAGTTATTTCGCAGCAGCGTATTCTTGTATCTTTGGGTTCATCATGCTGGCAGCAGCCTATATTGCAATCGGATTATTTATATCCGCGATTACTGAAAATCAGGTCATTGCATTAATCGTCACAGCGATTTTTATATTTATCAGTTATTTGATGCAGGGAATCGAAAGCATGCTTCCAACAGATAACCAATCAGCATGGTTGATTTTAAGCCTACTTGTGCTTATTGTGTGTTTTGTCTTATATCTAAGCATTCACAACTTAACGATGACAATCGGAATTGGCGTTGTGGCAGAGGCAGCGTTAGCCATTGTTTATGTAGTAAAACCTTCCTTATATGATGGTTTAGTTTCTAAAGTATTAGACGTATTTTCGATTAGTGAGAAGTTTTCCAACTTCGGTTCAGGTATCTTAGACGTCAATGCAATCATCTATTTCTTAAGTGTGGCAGTCATGTTTATCTTGATTACGATTCAGGTAATTAAGAAGAGAAGATGGAACTAGGAAAGGAGGGCAAGACATGAGTAAACATTTTCAAGAAGAACAGGAAGAAATCACTGCGGTAACAGAAATAGAGGAAACAAGCAAACCTGAGAAAAAGAAGAAAAACAGAATTTCTTTAAAGACGCGTATTGCAAACGAGTTTAAGAGCAAAAAATTTAAAAATGGTGCATACAGCAGTGCAATCATTGTAGTAATCTTAATTGCAGTCATATTTGTAAACCTTATGTTTGGCGAATTTGATTTGTCCATCGATTTATCTTCTGAAGGCACGTATACATTGACGGAACAGACAAAGAAAGTCATGGATAATGTAAATGACAAGGTGACTATTTATTATGTAGTCCAAGAAGGCAATGAGATTACGATGATTCAGAATATCTTGAAAAAGTATCCTGGATTATCCGATAAAGTGAAGCTGGTAAATAAAGATCCAGATCTTTATCCGACATTTGTTCAACAATATGCTGGTACAAATACTGACGTATCCGGAAACAGTGTAATCGTTGTAAATGAAACAACAGGTGCATCGAAATACATTCCATATAGCGATATGTTAGTGTATGAGGACGACTATTATTCATATTATTACACAGGAACAAGCAGCTCTCCTTCCGCAATTGATGTAGAGGGTCAGGTAACGGCTGCTATTCAATATGTATCAAATGAAAATAATACAAAACTATATCAAGTTACAGGACATGGTGAGACGGAATTATCGACGTATATTACAAATGAGTTGACGAAACTTTGTACTAACGCGGAATCGTTAGCAACTCGTACAGCAGAGTCAATTCCAGATGATTGTGATGTGCTTTTGATCAATGGACCTACGACAGATTTTACAGAAGATGAAGTAACCATGATCGAGAACTATTTAAAAGAAGGTAAAAAAGCATTTATCTTACTGAATCCTCAAGCAACAGGATTAACGAATTTTAACAAGTTATTAGCTTATTATGGTGTGGAAGTAAAAGAAGGAATCGTTATGGAATCCTCTTCTAATGCTATTAGCGGTTATCCATATTATATAATTCCTACGATTAATAGTACGGATATTACAGAAGGAATCAGCCTTGATACAAATCCAGTTTTAGTACCAATTTCTGCAGGACTTGTAGAAAAAAGTACGAGAGATACGCTAACACTTACTCCATTCTTATCGTCTTCTAGTTCCGCATACTCAAAACAAGGAAGCGAATGGACGACTTATGATAAAGAAAGCAATGACATAAGCGGGCCATTTAAATTCGGTATTTTAGCAACGGAAGAATATAATGATGCTAAGACGGAAGTAGTTGTATTATCAACAAGCAATATACTAGAAGATCAATTTATGGAACTTGATACGTACGGAAATGCAACTTTATTTAATAATATCATTTCATATCTAGGTGGACAGGAGACAGGCCTTTCAATTCCTTCAAGAAGTTTGGCGGAAGCTTACATTACACCTACTGGTGCTGGTGTTGTTACTTGGTCCATGATTTTAATCGTTATCATTCCAGTCGGCTTATTAGCAACTGGATTTGGAATCTGGTATAAAAGGAGGAAGGCATAGTGAGCAATAAGAAAAAGAAGAGACGCAATCTTGGAATTCTTATTCTCCTTACAATCCTTTGCATAGGGGCATATATAGGGTTGCACCTATATATGGCCTCAAAGAATAACGCAGACGAGGAGACGGCGACCGAAGAAAGTGCAGGTCAGATTTTATCTGCTACGACAGATGAGGCAGTAAAGCTTTCTTATGAAGCAGGAGATGACAAAGTCACATTGGTGAAAGAGGATTCTACATGGAAGCTTTCAAGCGATAAAGACTGTCCGATTGATCAAACAAAGGTAACGGACATGTTAGCTGTATTTTCATCAACGGAAGCCACAAAGAAAATTGCAGACAATGATGAAAATAACGCGGAGTATGGACTGGATAAGCCAGCCTTAAAGGCAACGTTGACATTAAAGGATAAGTCTACAGTCAGCTATCAAGTCGGAATTGCGGCAATTGGTGACTCTGATGGATATTATGTAAGCGTATCAGGTGACGATGCCATTTATCTTGCGCCGGTTACAGTGAATTCTGCATTCCAATACTTTGGAAAAGAGTTGATTGCAATTGAAGAGACGCCTGAAATTGAGGCAGAAAATATTTATGCAATCGATGTGAAAAAAGGTAATGACAGAATATTTACAGCTAAGGAAGACGAGGAGGGCTATGTAATTACATCTCCTTATAAAAAGGGAGTGAGTGCAGACAGCAGCACAATGTCTTCTCTTCTTAGTAATTATACAACGTATACATTTACACAGAATACGGACTATGCTTGCAAAGATTTTAGTAAGTATGGTTTAGATAATCCTAGCTATAAGATTACAGTGAATTATTATGAAAGCACTGAGGATAGCACCGCTTCAGCGACTGATGACGCCAATGAGAGTAGTGAAAATGAGACGAAGGGCGAGAAGAAAACATTTACCCTTTCCATCGGAGATAAGGATAAGTCTGGTAATTATTATGTAAGAATGAGCGGCTCTGACAGCGTTTATACGATGGAAGCATCAAGTGTGAATACATTAATTGAAGTATCAGCATTTAGTGCGGTGTCAAAACAGCTATTTTCTATGGAACTAGATTCGGTAAAGAAAATAACATTTAAGACAGATGCCAAGACTTATACTATGACGGTGGATGCGAAAGAAGTGGATGATTCAGAAGAAGAATCTGAAGAAGAGACATCAACTTATAATGCAACATTTGATGGAAAAGAAATGGATGACGAAACGGCGACCTCTCTTTATAGCAAGCTCACAGCTGTGGAATATAAAGGCGAAGTAGAGAAAGCGAAAGAATCCGATCAGGTAGTATCTGTTGAAATTGTCTATGGAACAAAAGGTCAGAGTAAAAAGACATTTACAATCTATACGATGGATTCAGAATATGACCGTGTTGAAATGGATGGGGTTTCCTACTTTACGGTAGATAAACGTACGGTAGATGAGCTTTTAAGTGAATTAAAGAATATGTAAGGCTTTGGGTGAAAGTTTTACTTTATCTACAGTCTGAGTGCCACTGAAAAGTGGCACTTTTTTCATTCAAAAGAAAGTTCACTGTGAAAGATATAAATAAAAGTCAAATTTTCAATAATTATGCAAGAATGTATATTTTTACAACTATAACATATACTTTCACTAATATTTTCTTTTTTAGTGAAAGTAGAAAGCGTTAATGTTACAATGAGTTTTATCATAGTTTTAATTTGAAAGAGTCAATTGGACAACATATTACCCATCTAAGCACAATATAATAGGATAAGTAGTTAGATGGATATGAAAAAATTGTACAAATAGGTGGTTTATATGATAAGCAATAAAGTTAAGATTTCATTAATTGCGATATGTGTAGTATTAGTTGTCTCCGTATTTGTTGTAAATGTTACGGAGCGAGTAAGTGAAAATAAAGATTCCGTGTTAGATTCTGTTGTGAAGCATACCGATGAAACGGGAATAACCAGATCATATTTCGCAAAGATGGTATCATTGCTGCAGTTTTCGAAGGACGAGCTGCGCTTGTTGGATGATACAATGAAATATGAAGATGTAAATAAGGAAGAATGGTTCTACGATTATGTGAATGGCCTTCAGTCTATGAATGTATGCGATATACTTACAGAAAGCAGTACTTCGTTTCAGCCGCAAAAGAAAATTACGTATGGCGAGTTTCAACAAATCGTTGTAAAGCTTGCGGAACATATTGATGCCGACAAGATTAAAAAAGGGATTCCTGATTTATGGAAGGAAGACGCAGAAAAGGAAATCGAGTGGGATATATTTATAACAGCATACAACTATTTAATGAACAATGTTTATGGAAAAGAAGAGGACAGTTCATTAAAGGACAGCATGAAGACAAAAGAGTTATATGTGATCGGTACAAAAAAGAATATCGAGGCATTAGGTGATTTTGAAACAGTGACGGATCAGGGAAAGTATACATGTGATGGATTGGATATGAATCCATATCTTGATATTGTACTTAAGGTATTTGTAAAAGATAATGAAATCCTTTATGTAAAAGAAACAATTAGCAAAGAAATTACCCTTTCCAATGTTTATATTACGGGGCAGGAAAATGAGAACTTAAAGGTTTATGTCAGCGGAGTGGAACGCGAGTTCCAGATGAAAAATGAGATTAAAGAAGACGTTACAAAGAAAGTAGCAGATGTAACGCTTAGTGATAAGAAAGTAAAGTGTATCAGCTTGAAGCCAGAAACGATTACGGCAAAAGTATTAGTCGCAAAAGATGATTATATTGAGCTTGAAAATTACGGTAAGATTCCACTGGATAAGAATTTTAGAGTGTATAAAGTATACGACAAGATGGACATGGAGATGACCAATGCAATCTTAGTCGGATATGAAAATACCGATTTTGTTATATGTGATGGAAAGATTTGCGCAGCACTAATCACGAAGAAGGTTAAGGCGCAGAATATACGTGTCTTATTGAACACGACCAATTATCAGAGTTTGTACCATAGCAAGGTAACGGTGACTTCAGACAGCAAGTTTACAATGACCTATGGAAAGAAAAAGAAAACATTTAAGGCAGGAAAAGAAGTAACCATTACAAAGAACAGTGAGTATTTGAACTCCGGAAGACTTCGTATCGAAACCTCTGATAAAAGCGGAAAAATCAAGATCTTGACCATTGAGCGTGGGCAAGGAAATCCAAGCTATCGTGGTAAGATTGAAGTAGAGTGTACGGATTCTGGCTTAACCATTGTAAATGAATTGCCATTGGAAGAATATCTGTATGCAGTTATTCCAAGTGAAATGCCTACGACATATGGATTGGAGGCACTGAAAGTACAGGCAATCTGTGCACGAAGCTATGCTTATAATCATTTAGTAGCAAATTCATGCAGCAAGTATGGTGCCCATGTAGATGATAGTACGATGTATCAGGTATATAACAACCATGAGGAAGATGAACTTTCGGTTCAAGCAGTAAAAGATACGTATGGACAGGTGCTTCAGTATAATAATGCAGTAATATTTGCATATTATTTTTCAACTTCTTGCGGTACAACAGCGGATATCAGCAGCGTTTGGCTTGGAAGTGAGAAGGTGGAATACTTGCAAGGAAAGTTCCAAGGAAATGATAAGTCAGCCGAGCAGGATTACTCAGATGAGAAGAAGTTCTACTCGTTTATCAAGTCTTATAAGACAAATGGTTACGAAAAAGATTATCCATGGTATCGTTGGAATGTGACCATTGATTTCTCTGATTTAAAGAGGATGGTCGACCGCAGACTTTTAGGATTGTATCATAATAATCCATCTTACGTCCTTACTAAGGATACCGATGGAGTATATAAGAAGATTTCGATTAACACAGTTGGTGAAATCAAAGATATTAATGTAAGTAAACGTGATAAGAGTGGATTAGCAGTTGAACTGATCATTAAGGGTAGCAAGAATACGGTAAAGATTAAGTCAGAATCCTATATCCGTCAGCTCTTAGGTCCAACTTATAGTACCGTTTATCGTCAGGATAAGAGTGAGGTTGACTGCTTGACGCTTCTACCAAGTGCATTTGTGGTATTTGATAAGGTGAAAGACGGCAATAAGATCACAGGAGTGAAAATCTCAGGTGGTGGATATGGTCATGGTGTTGGAATGAGCCAAAATGGTGTAAAGGCACTTGTGGACCTAGGAAAGAATTATGTAGATATTTTAAAATACTATTATACAGGAATCGAAATAGGACGAATTTATTAATAAAAAGACGTACCAAAGTATTTGCAAAAGCAAAAGCAAAAGCAATGGTACGTCTTTTTAATCTTCTTCTTTTTCATGAAATAGATGAACATCTTTGTCTTGGAGATATACATTAATTTCTGCTCCAACAAATAAGATGTACATACAAAAATAGACCCATAACATAAGGAATACAATAGCAGTAAGACTTCCGTAAGTGGAAGAGAAGCCTGCCATATTATCGATATAATAAGAATACCCGAAGGAAAATACAAGCCAGCCAGCAGCAGCAATAATTGCGCCAGGAAGTTCATGTAAGATTCGAGTCTTCCTATTTGGAATAAAGATGAACATGAGCAGGAAAAATAACGTCAAAATGGTGAGTGCTGTAATTGCACGGGCACTGATGATGACAAGAGCGATATCTGCAAGTTCCGGATAATAATTAATAAACCATTGATAAATCTGATTGCCAAATACTAAAATTACTAACGTAATAATGATTAAAATAGTAAATACAAGTGTATAAAGTGCAGAAATAAGGCGAAGCTTAAAATAGTTCCTTGTTTCTTTGATTCGATAAACGGAATTAAGGCCGCGGACTAACCCAAGAAAACCCTTGGAGGCAGACCAAAGCGCTGTAATTGCAGTTACTGAAGTAATTGCACGGGTTCCTTTTTCATAAACTTCACTAATGATTAGGATCACTGTGGAATTTATAGCTTTTGGCATAAAGGTATTGAAGATACGCATTATCATACTCTCCGTTAATGGAAGGTATTGTATCAGGGTCAATAAAAACATAATAAAAGGGAAAAAGGATAAAATTAAAAAGAATGCCGCTTGTGCCGAGAAGACAGAGACAAAGGCTTTATTCATTTGATCCATAATCTCTTTTATTATAAGATAAACTCGTTTTATGCTCATAGGTAACCTCCAGTGATAAAACGGAAAAATTACGAAAATATAGTAAATTATATGATTCAAATTTCGCAAGTATTATTTTTATCATTATTATGTATCAATTGCAAGCATTTTACTTAAATAAAAAAAAACATTGGTTATCTTGACACATTTTCAAATTGTGTTAAAATTGATAGTAATATAGTAAAAAAAGCGAAGAAAGTGAGTATATCAGGCGGTTTGCAGGGCTTGATATAGGGATTATTAATTTCTTTCAGAGAGAAGGAGTCATCGGCTGTAAGCTCCTTTAAGTTCAGTTAATAATTTATTTTCCCACTGGAGCTGCATATCTGAAGAAGATTTGGTAGGATATGACGTTGGTGCACGTTACGCATATACTAAGAGCCTATTGTATTTGTTAATAGGAATTAGGGTGGTACCGCGGGTATATTATAACCGTCCCTTTATTGTCAGGGGCGTTTTTTTTATGCCTAAAACAGTCGCTTTTAGGATAGAAAAGGCCTTGACGAAATAGATTATAATCCAAATTCGAAAGGAGATTCCCATGAAAGAAAAGTTACAGAAAATCATGGATGATGCGTTATCTCAAATTAATGCATCAGAACAAATGGATAAGTTAAACGAAATTAAGGTATCTTTCTTAGGTAAAAAAGGAGAATTAACTTCTGTCCTTAAATCTATGAAAGATGTTGCACCAGAAGACCGTCCAATGGTAGGACAGTTAGTAAATGATGCAAGAAATGCAATCGAAGCGAAAATCGATGAAAAGAAAGCGAAATTTGAAAAAGCAATTTTAGAAGCACGTCTTCAAAATGAAACAATTGACGTTACATTACCAGCGAAAAAACCAATGGTAGGACATCGTCATCCAAATACAACAGTTTTAGAAGAAGTTGAAAAAATCTTCGTTGGTATGGGATATGAAGTAGTAGAAGGTCCAGAAGTAGAATACGACTACTACAACTTCGAAGCTCTTAACATTCCAGCAAACCATCCAGCAAAAGATGAACAGGATACATTCTATGTAAACTCTAACATCTTATTACGTACACAAACATCTGGTGTTCAGGTTCATGAAATGGAAAAAGGAAAGCTTCCTATCCGTATGATCGCTCCAGGTAGAGTATTTAGATCTGATGAAGTAGATGCGACTCATAGCCCATCTTTCCACCAAATCGAAGGTTTAGTAATCGATAAGAACATTACATTTGCAGATTTAAAAGGAACATTACAAGAGTTTGCTGCTGAATTATTCGGACCAGAAACAAAAGTTAAATTCCGTCCTCATCATTTCCAATTCACAGAGCCAAGTGCTGAAGTTGACGTTAGCTGCTTCAAATGTGGTGGTAAGGGATGCCGTTTCTGTAAAGGCGAAGGATGGATTGAAATCCTTGGCTGTGGTATGGTTCATCCAAACGTTCTTAGAATGTCTGGTATCGATCCAGAAGAATACTCAGGATTTGCATTTGGTGTAGGTCTTGAACGTATCGCTTTATTAAAATACGAAATCGACGACATGAGATTATTATACGAAAACGATTACCGTTTCTTAAAACAATTCTAGGGTGGCTTTTCCACGCAAAAGGGCTTTAAGGATTGCAGGATGAAAAACCGTGGAGTTTGTAAAGAATGAAAAGACACGGGGAAGTTGTCGAGCAAGATCAAATTATTCAAAATATAATTAACGAAAATATAGATAAATAAATTTGGAGGTAATAGGCATGAATACACCTTTATCATGGATTAGAGCGTATGTTCCGGATCTTGACGTGACAGATCAGGAGTATATGGATGGAATGACATTATCAGGTTCCAAAGTTGAAACAATTGAAAACTTAGGGGAAAACCTTGATAAGATCGTTGTTGGTAGAATTAATAAGATTGAAAGACATCCAGATGCGGATAAATTAGTTGTTTGTCAGGTACAAATCTCAGAAGATGGAGAAGAAGTACAAATCGTAACAGGAGCTAGCAATGTATTAGAGGGACAATTAGTTCCTGTAGTACTTGATGGTGGACGTGTTGCTACAAACCACGATGGAGAAAAAGTTCCAGGTGGCGTTAAAATTAAAAAAGGTAAATTAAGAGGGGTTCCTTCTTTCGGTATGATGTGTTCTATCGTTGAGCTTGGTTCCAGCAAAGACTTCTATCCAGATGCAGTAGATGGAATCTATATCCTTAGCGATAACCCAGCATATAAAGATGCTAAAATCGGTTCTGATGCAGCAGAAGTACTTGGACTTAGAGACACAGTAGTAGAATACGAAATCACATCTAACCGTGTAGATTGTTTCGGTGTATTAGGTATCGCAAGAGAAGCGGCAGCAACATTTAGAAAAAGCTTTGTTCCTCCAGTGATCACAGTGACTGAAAACAATGAAAAAGCAAGCGATTACATCAGCGTTGATGTATTAGCAAATGACCTTTGCAGCCGTTACATCGCAAGAGTTGTAAAGAACATTAAGATCGGACCATCTCCAGAATGGATGCAAAGAAGATTAGCAAACGCAGGAATTCGTCCAATCAACAATTTAGTAGATATCACAAACTATGTTATGGAAGAATTAGGCCAACCAATGCATGCCTATGATTTAGATACTGTAGCAGGTAAGAAGATCATCGTTCGTCGTGCAAATGATGGAGAAAAATTCACAACACTTGACGGACAGGAAAGAGATGTAGATTCTTCCATGTTAATGATCTGTGACGAACAAAAAGCAATCGGTATTGCAGGTATCATGGGTGGAGAAAACTCCATGATCACAGATGATGTAAAGACTGTATTATTTGAAGCAGCTTGTTTCGATGGAACAAACATCCGTCATACAGGTAAGAAACTTGGTATGAGAACAGATGCACAAGCAAAATTCGAAAAAGACCTTGATCCAAATACTGCAGAGCAAGCAATCAACAGAGCTTGCCAATTAATCGTAGAATTAGGCGTAGGTGAAGTAGTTGGTGGTATGGTAGACGTATATCCAGAAAAACGTGGACCAAAATACATCGACTTTACTCCAGACAAAATCAATCAATTATTAGGAACTGATATTGATGCAGAAACAATGATTTCTTACTTCAAGATGATCGACCTTGAATATGATGAAGCAAAGAAACAAGTAATCGTACCATCATGGAGACAAGATCTTGAATGTATGGCTGATCTTGCAGAAGAAGTAGCTCGTTTCTACGGATACGACAAGATTCCAGTAAGCCTTCCAACAGGTCAGGCAACTGCAGGTAAGATTTCATTCAAATTAAGAATTGAAAACATCGCTCGTGATGTTGCAGAACAATTTGGTTTCAATGAAAGTATGAATTACTCCTTTGAAAGTCCAAAGGTATTTGATAAGTTATTAATCGATCAGGATGACAAGTTAAGAGAGACAGTAACGATCATGAACCCACTTGGTGAAGATTACTCTATTATGAGAACATTACCTCTTAACGGAATGCTTTCTTCCTTATCTACAAACTTCAATCACCGTAATAAAAACGTTCGCTTATACGAAATTGCCAATATCTATATTCCAAAGGCACTTCCACTTACAGAATTACCAGATGAAAGAACACAATTCTCATTAGGAATGTATGGAGAAGGTGATTTCTTCACAATGAAAGGTGTTGTAGAAGAATTCCTTGAAAAATGCGGACTTAAGAAGTTAGTAACGTATAATCCAAAGGCTGGAAAGAACTTCTTACACCCAGGCCGTCAGGCGGAAATCATCTATGATGGTGTTGTAATTGGTTACCTTGGAGAAATCCATCCAACAGTACAACAAAACTATGCAATTAAAGAACGTGTCAATGTTGCAGTAATCGATATGCCAGAAGTAGTAAGCCGTGCAACATTTGATGTAAAATACGAAGGCGTAGCAAAATTCCCTACAGTTACTCGTGACATCAGTTTAATGATGAAGAAAGAGGTTATGGTTGGGGAAATCGAAGCTGTAATTCGTAAAAACGGTGGAAATCTTCTTGAAAGCTATCATTTATTTGATGTATATGAAGGAAGCCAAATTGCAGAAGGTTATAAATCAGTGGCATATTCTATCAGCTTCAAAGCAAAAGATAGAACACTTGAAGATAAAGATGTAACTCCGATTATGGAAAAAATCATAAAATCATTAGAAGAAATGGGAATCGAACAACGTAAATAAGTCATTCCTAAACTCTAAATGATATGAAAAATAAGGGAAATGTACCAGTGAACTTTTGCTAGTGCATTTCCCTTTTATAGTTGAATTACCTGTGATTTGTGGTAAGATAAAGACAAAGTGCGCATATAAATATTGGAGTGAAAATTATTGAGTAATAAGAAAAGACAACATACAACAAATATTTTGCGGTTTTTCTTTGTGATTTATATGGGTGTATTGTTTTATTTTATGTTTTTTAGTGAACGATATGGTCGTACAATTACGAGCGACACATATCGATATAATTTAGAATTATTTCTCGAGATTAAGAGATTTATAAAGTATAGAGATATCGTTGGTGTAGAAAGCTTTGTGGTGAACATATTAGGCAATGTACTAGTGTTTGTTCCATTTGGGTTCTTAGTGCCAGTGATACGAAAGAGAAGGATGAATAAGCAGTCAAGCGGATTTTTTCATAGGACAATCCGTACGTTTTGGTTACTAATCTGTGTAACGGTTTTCAGCTTTGAATTATCCTTATTTATCGAAACGACACAGCTGATTACTAAAATAGGCTGTTTTGATGTAGACGACTTGTTTATGAATACGGTTGGAGGCTTATTAGGAGGAATACTGTATGTCATAGGACGAAAACTTATGAAAAGGAGATGATAGACAATGAAACGTAAGAAGAAAAGAAGTTATATGTTTACGGATAAGCAACATCCGGTAGAAGCGATTATATCCATTATAATTGGTGTTGCAATCCTTGTTACGGTTCTTGTATTGAGCTATAAATCAAGTCTAACAGGAGGAAATGGACCAATTCTATATGGTATCATCAGCTTCTTTGCTATGATTTTATCATTAGCGGCATTTGTCGTATCGGTATTATCCTTACGAGATAAAGAAGTATTTCGTTTGTTCCCGATGATTGGCACCATCTTAAACGGATTTATCTTTATTTCATTATTTGTAATCTATATGCTGGGAATCAGTGTATAACATAGATAGGCATACTAAAAACGAAAGGAGATTTTATGGAAAACATATCAATTCTAGTCGTTGATGATGATAAAGAAATCGCGCAGTTGGTAGAGATACATTTAGCTACTGACGGATATACCGTATTGAAGGCAAATGATGCGTATGAAGGGCTTAAATTATTAGAACAAAACGATGTTAAGCTTGCAATTTTAGACATTATGATGCCGGGGATGGACGGACTTGAGATGTGTAAACGAATTCGTGAGAAGAGCGCAATCCCGATTATTATGTTAAGCGCAAAGTCTTCGGATTTAGATAAGATAAAGGGCTTGAGTACAGGCGCAGACGATTATGTCGTTAAGCCATTTAACCCATTAGAATTAACAGCAAGAGTAAAATCACAGCTTAGAAGGTTTACACTATTAAACCCTTCCAGTCATGAAACTGCTTCAGACAATGAGATTGTGACAGAACATCTTACAATCAGTAAAGAGGCTCATAAGGTAGTTGCCTATGATAAAGAAGTGAAACTTACACCAATTGAGTTCGATATATTATATTTGCTTGCCTCTAATTTAGGTAAGGTATTCAGCACAGAAGAAATCTTCGAGACGGTTTGGAATGAAAAGATGTTTGAGGCGAACAATACAGTAATGGTACACATCAGACGATTACGAGAGAAGATAGAGATGGATTCCCGTAACGCCCAAATCATAAAAACCGTGTGGGGAGTGGGATACAAAATTGACAAGTAGAAGCGTATTTAAAAGCTTTCGATTTGAAGTTGTATTATATAGTATACTTAGCCTTTTGTACACAATTGCTACAGAGGCAATTATTTATTGTTTCGTATATTATGCACGAATCTTTGGCAAGGAATTAATAGATGCAGGAAGAACGAATATCAGTATGAAACAGGCACTCGAGAATATCTGGAACATGCCGATACAGAACAATACTAGTTTTTTAGATGGTTCCTCATCCACAGGGCTTACCCATTCCTTGACATCAGTACTTACGTTAAATAAGGATTACTTGGTAATCACGTTGATTATAGCCTTTTTATTAGGAATGATCTTATTTATCATATATTTCTTATTATTAACGAGACGTTTATCTAACTATCTTTATGAAATATCCGATGGAATCAAAGTAATAGCAAGCGGAAAGTTTGAATCCAGAATTCGTGTCAAAAATGACGATGAGTTTGGAGTTATAGCGACATCGGTAAATAAGATGGCAGCAGATATCAATGAGATGATGGAAAATGAAAGAAGAAACGAGCAATTGAAGCATGAACTTATTACAAATGTTGCACATGACTTGCGTACGCCTCTTACTTCGATTATCGGTTATCTGGAGCTTGCCAGCCAGCAGGGTGTTGAACAAGAGAAGAAAGAACGTTATTTAGAAATTGCCTATGATAAGTCGAGACGTTTACAAAGCTTGATTGAAGACTTATTTAGCTATACGAAGTTTAGCTCAGGTGAAGTAAAGGTTGTAAAAGAGGAAATAGACCTTTTAAAACTTCTTCAGCAGATGATAGATGAGTTTTATCCAAGCTTTCAAGAAGCTAATTTGCAGTATGAGCTTGTAAGTAATGTGCAAAAAATCAAAGTCAATGTGGATGGTAACTTGCTTGCAAGGGCAATTGCCAATCTAATCAGCAATGCCGTGAAGTATGGGAAAGATGGAAAGAAGATCAAAGTGGAATTGAAGAAAATCGGAAAACGAGCTGAGATTTCAGTCATTAATTATGGTGCAATCATTCCTAAAGAAGATCTTCCTTATATCTTTGATAAATTTTACCGCGTAGAAGGATCCCGTTCCATGGATACCGGCGGTACTGGACTTGGACTTGCAATCGCAAAGAAAATCCTAATTTTACATGATGGAGATATTACGGTAGCAAGTGATGAATTTAAAACAGAGTTTAAAATGATTCTGCCAATTGAGTAGAAAAAAAGCAATCATATTGTTACAAAGAGAAAATATGCCTGTAAATATTTAACAAATATTTGCAGTCATATTTTTTTATGTTTGTAGCCTTTTTTGGTTCTAACTGGTTTTCGTTAATTTTCGGTATCCATATCTCCAATTTAATTTCAGAGATGTTGACTCATTGTTAAGGAATGATATAATTAGTTAACAGAAATGTAAAATATTTACAACAAAATATTTACAAAGAAATGAGGGAGTAATATGTCGCATCTTCGTTCGTTCCTTCACAGCTTTCATGTAAGAAAACACTACACAAAGAAAGGCTCTTATGTTTCTATTGTAGTGGTTAGCATATGTACTTTAGCAGGAGCAACTTTGGTTGCAACTGTGGGACAATTCAGTGAGAATGATAGCATACAGACAGTACATGCTAGTGAGGGCTATCACTATTATAATGTAAGCGAAGGAACTACAGTTTCAACTATTTTACAGTTAGATAAGAAGAGCGAGATTACACCAGATAATGAAAAAAATCAATTGTTGAATTTTGGAACGGTTCAAGAACAACAAGAAAAGGAAATGGAAATAGTTAAGGTTGATTTAGTAACAATAAAACAAAAACAGGAAGCAATCCAGACGGCCATGGAAACGCAGATGGCAGTGATGCGTAACCAGGCAAGAGCAAATGAAGAGATGCAAAGAGAAATCACAAAGCAAAAAGAAAAGGCAGCAAAAGAAAAAGCAGCAAAAGAGAAAGCGGCAAAAGAGAAAGCAGCAAAAGAGAAAGCGGCAAAAGAGAAAGCGGCAAAAGAGAAGGCAGCAAAAGCGAAAATCAGCTTAAGCAGTTCAGAGCAGAAGGTACTGGAGAAGATTGTTGAGGCAGAAGCAGGAGACCAGGATATCAAAGGAAGAATGTTAGTTGCAAATGTCGTTATGAATCGTGTAAAGAACAAGCAGTTTCCGAATGATGTCAAAGGGGTTGTATACGAACATAGTGGTTCCTGCTATCAGTTTTCACCAGTAATGAGCGGATATATTGACCAAGTAAAAGTATCGAAAACGACAAAAGAGGCAGTGAAACGAGTAATCAAGGGAGAGGATTATTCGAAAGGTGCACTTTATTTTGTTCAAAGAGAAATTGCATGCAAGAGTAGTTTAAGCTGGTTTGATCGTGATTTGACTAGATTGTTTAAGCATGGATGCCATACATTTTACAAATAAGCTTTCTATTGTAACCTTTCCGTAAACATGATATAATACAGAAAAATTATGGAAAAGGAATGAAGGAAATGAAGTTAGTATACAAAAGTACAAGAAGTAAAGATGAAACTGTTTCCGCTTCTCAGGCAATCTTAAAAGGACTTGCTTCCGATGGTGGTTTATTTGTACCTAGCATGATTCCTCAACTTGATGTCTCTTTAGAAGACTTAACAAAGATGAGTTATCAGGAAGTAGCATACGAAGTAATGAAATTATTCCTCACAGATTTTACAGAAGAGGAATTAAAAGATTGTATTAAAAAAGCATATGACAGCAAGTTTGATACAGAAGAAATTGCACCAATTAGAGAAGCAAACGGAGCATATTACTTAGAATTATTCCACGGCTCAACTATTGCATTTAAAGATATGGCATTATCCATTTTACCATATTTATTAACAACTTCTGCAAAGAAGAACAATGTAAAAAATGAAATCGTAATCTTAACAGCAACTTCAGGAGATACTGGTAAGGCAGCATTAGCTGGTTTTGCAGATGTAGAAGGAACTAAGATTATCGTGTTCTATCCAAAACATGGTGTAAGTCCAATTCAGGAAAAACAGATGGTAACACAAAAAGGTGCCAATACATATGTCGTTGGAATCAACGGCAACTTTGATGATGCGCAAAGCGGCGTAAAAGCAATGTTTAATGACAAGACATTAGCAGACGAGATGAACAAGGCAGGATATCAATTCTCAAGTGCAAACTCCATCAATATTGGACGTTTAGTACCACAGGTTGTTTACTATGTATATGCTTATTCAAGATTGCTAAGAGATAATAAGATTAAAGCAGGGGAAAAGATTAATGTCGTTGTTCCAACAGGTAATTTTGGAAATATCTTAGCAGCATTCTATGCAAAGAATATGGGGATTCCAGTAAATAAATTGATCTGTGCATCTAATGACAATAAAGTATTATATGATTTCTTTAAAACAGGTACTTATGACCGTAATAGAGATTTCATTTTAACTTCATCACCTTCCATGGATATCTTAATCTCTAGTAATTTAGAGCGTTTAATTTATAGAATTGCAGGAGAAGATGCTTCTGTAAACGCGCAACTTATGGGAGCACTTACAAAGGACGGTGTTTACAACATTACAGATGAAATGAAAGCTAAACTTGCTGATTTTGTTGGTGGTTATTCTGATGAAGCAGAAACAGCAAATACAATCAAATCTTTATATGAATCTACAGGATATGTAATTGATACTCATACTGCAGTTGCTGCAGGAGTATACAATGCATATAAGGAAGAGTCTAAAGATACGACTAAGACAATTATTGCATCAACAGCAAGCCCATTCAAATTCACTAGAAGTGTAATGAATGCCATTGATCCTGCTTATGATAGCAAGACTGATTTTGAATTAGTTGATGAATTAAGCAAGATCGGAAACGTGAAAGTACCACAAGCAATTGAAGAAATTCGTAGTGCAAAAGTACTTCACGATACAGTATGTGATGTTGCAGATATGCCTCAGACAGTGAAATCTTGGTTGGGAATGTAAGGCGAAATATTCTTATACCCCCATCTCCATTTATTTGGAGATGGGGCTTTTTATGTTATCGCAGATCGTGTTTTTCTGATTATGCGAAAAATAAAAAAGTTTGATTTTGCTATACTAGCTAGTATAATAGATACTCGGGAACTTATTTGAAAGGATGAACTATTATGATCAACGAAAAGACAACCCAGGATTCTATAACAGAGCATACACAGATAGTAATGAATTCACATATAAATGGTTCAGGTCGTTTGTTCGGAGGACAACTACTTGAATGGATCGATGTTGTTGCAGGTGTTGTTGGAAGACGCCACAGTGGACTTAATGCAGTGACGGTTGCTATTGATAATCTACAGTTTAAAGCAGGAGCACATAGAAATGATATCGTCGTATTAATTGGGAAGATTACTTACGTGGGAACAAGTTCTATGGAAGTTCGAGTAGATACTTATGTAGAGGATAAAGATGGTATTCGTAAGCCAATTAACCGTGCATATGTTGTAATGGTTGCGATCGATGACAATGATCAGCCAGTTGCTGTTCCTAGATTACGTTTAGAAACGGAATCAGAACGTGCAGAATGGGAAGGCGGATTAAAGAGAGCACAGCTTCGTAAACAGAGAAGAGCAGAGGGCTTCTAGAAACGATAAAAAGAAGGGCTTTGTTCTGTGGAAATGTATCCATGGAACAAAGTCCTTCTTTTATTCATTGCATTATTATTTCTTTTTATTAGCTTTATGAGCTCGTTTTTTTACGGTTATCGTACAAGTATCACTCTTGCCATTTTTAATCTTTATCGTTATGGTTGCCTTACCAACGCTATGTGTTGTTACAACACCTGTGTTGGAGACTGTAGCAACCTTACGGTTGGAAGTGTGGAATGTTGGAGTTTCCACCGTATTGGATGCTTTGATAATGTAGTTAATGTAATGTTTTTTTCCAAGAGTTACATTGACCTTGGATTTTGGGATTACAATACTGACTGCCGCAGGACCAACTGTTACGGAACAGGAAAGTTTACGAATCGTACGGTTTCGATATTTTACGGTAGCATAAACAGTTGCAGTGCCATTTTTTAAGCCATGTATATATCCTTGCTTATTCACGGTAGCAATATTCTTGTTGGAAGAAGAATAGCTGACAATGTGTTTGGAATCTAAGTTCATTACAGTGATTCTTGTTTTTTTTCCTTTTATAAGTTTTAAGGACCGTTTATTAAGCTTTAGGTTATTTCTATTTCCGGTAGAATCTATAGCAATATCATTTTTATTAATTGAGCCTTCAAAATTTGAGTCCTTTACAGACTTCGCATGAACTGTCGGGAGTGGGCTTAAACTAGACATTAAGCAAAGAATAAGTACACTAAGAAGCATCGACCGACAGAAACTATTGAGTATTTTTCTCATCACACATGCCTCCTTTTACGGTTAACAGTAATAATAAAATAGTATTATGTCATAAAAAAGTCAAATACTTATCATATCTATGACAAAATAAAATGACAATATAGTGCTATATAATTGGGATTAGACTTGTATTCGCCAAATTTCAACAGTATAATATACGCAGGAGGGATTAGAATGGAATATATATTAATAGCTGATGACAATGAAGATATTACAGATATATTAGGCAATTATGTAAAGCGCGAAGGATTCGAGCCAATAGTTGCCGCTGACGGATTAGAGGCATACGATGCGTATAAAAAATATTCGCCATGTGTAATATTACTCGATGTTATGATGCCTAATATGGATGGTTTTGATGTATGTCGAAAGATTCGTAAAGATTCTAATGTACCGATTATCTTAATAAGTGCCAAAGGAGAGGACTTTGAGAAAATCATGGGGCTAGATATTGGAGCGGATGATTACATTGTGAAACCATTTAGTCCGAGTGAAGTAATGGCACGTGTTAGAGCTGTATTAAGAAGAATGAAAAATGTCTTAGAGGCAGAAAATAATTCAGAAAATGAGATTCGCTTAGGCGATTTAAGAATTAATTTAGATGAATATACATTATATATAAATGAGAAACAAATGAAGTTAACAAAGAAGGAAATTGAAACTATGTGGATGCTCGCAAGTAATCCGAACAAAGTATTCACAAGAGACAATTTACTTGATAGCTTATGGGGATATGATTACTATGGAGACAGTAGAACGGTCGATTCTCATATTAAGCGATTACGTGCAAAGTTAGATGAAGTGGAGCATCCAGACTGGAGTATTAAGACCATTTGGGGTATGGGATACAAGCTGGAGTGTATCAATAGAGAAAAGAAGTGAAGTGAAAAATGAAGATTAAAGTTATTCACAAACTGTTTTTTCAAGTATTAATGTATTTTGCTGCAATCGTAACCGTATTTGCCATACTGATCAGTACCATTTTTATTAAGTCATATGAATCAGATTCTACGGCATCTTATAATACATTTTTAACTGATCAGGTAAAGATTATAGCAGAGCGAATGCAGCAGTATGTAATCAGTAACGATGTGGATAGTTATATAGCGTATATGGAGATGTTAACTGATTCCTTGAACGCGGACGTCTGGGTCCTTTCCAATAAATCAGCTCAGAATCCTATGAATGAGGATCTTGAAAATATAAATATTTCGGATGATGAAATGTCGGAAGAGAATAAGAAGATTCTAAAGCAGGCTTATTTAGGAAAGATTGAGACGGCATCTGGATATAGCAAAGTCCGAGATGAAACAGTCATTACGATAGGGGCCCCTATTTATCAGGATGATGAATCAGAGGAAGTAATCGGTGCGGTGTTATTGTTGGCACCATTGGAAGCAAGTCAGTCGGATGGAGAAAACATTAAGATGATGTTTGGCGTCAGTGTGGGAATTGCAATGGCAATTGCCTTTATCTTTGCAGCAATCTTTGCAAGGAAGCTGACATTACCGATTACAAGGATTAAGAAGACAACAAAAGAGCTGGCAAATGGTAAGTATGAGATTACCACTAACATCAAGGAAAAGAATGAGATTGGTGAATTGGCAACCAGTGTGGATATTCTGGCAGGACGTCTACGTGAAAATGAATTGCAGCAAAACAATTTGGAGCAGATGCGTAATGATTTCTTCTCGAATATCAGCCATGAGCTACGAACTCCGATTACCGTTATGCGTGCTTACCTTGAAAGTCTGATAGATGGAGTGGTAAGTGAGGAAAAAGTCGTACCATATTACAATCGAATGTTGGCAGAATGTACAGGCATGCAAAGACTTGTGCAGGATTTGCTATTGTTGTCAAAAATGGAAAATCCGGGATTTACGATAGAAAAGGAACCAGTGAATATCATTCAGGTATTTGATGATATTGTAAGAAATTATCGTGTTGTTTGTCATAAGAAGGACATTAAGCTAGAACTTGATGCAGATACGGACTGTTGTTTTATCAATGGCGATTATGATCGTATCCGTCAGGTATTTATGGCTATTTTAGACAACGCTATAAAATTTTCAAATTCTGATAGTACGATATACATAAAAATACGTACTTCGGAGAAAATAATAATATCAATTAGAGATGAAGGTGTAGGAATTGAAGAATATGATTTAAATCATATTTTTGATAAGTTCTACACTAAACGACAAGCCAATAATAAAAACGGTTCTGGACTCGGATTGGTAATTGCAAAAGAAATTGTTAAAAAACATAACGGTACGATTGAAGTAGAGAGTGAGGTACAAAAAGGTACTACATTCACTATTTGCTTCGATAGAATTATGTTGGATGAAGCTTATTTATAAGGCGTAAAACACTTGATTATTCGTTCTGTGTATCGTATAATGTTAGTCAGATAAAAGATTCCTGGAGTGTTCGATAACTCTTGATATTTTGAACCTACATTTATCGATTGGGACTCCTATATCTATAAGTTGATGTCAAGCCATCATCATGTAGTGGAAGATTGAGACTTATATGCGGTAACCCACCTAGCTTAGGCTAGGCGTCAAAATTCAAGAACCGGCATTTTGGGGCTTAAACGAAGGATAAAAGGCAGCGTGTTTGCTGCCTTTTATTTATATAAATATAGAGCTATCACAGGCAGTATATACATACATAATAATCGAATCGGCAAACTCAATGAAAGTTGAGGACGCAAAGCTATATGGCCTGAGGATGGCAGCTAGCTACCGAACCGAAAGAGTTTTGTATAAGAGAACTGTAGTTATTATACAAAGAGAAATGCAATTGCGTATCAAGGAGTTTGCTTAGGCAGACTCTTTTTTTCATTGTTAGGAAATTTCTCTGTCGAGCTCTTTCCTAACAATGAAAAATGTCCCAAAAAGCGGGACATGTGATGCGCACTCACCTGAAAGGAAGATGTCGCTATAGCGACCAGGTTCAGCGCGGGCAAAGTGTGTGTTCCTTGACAAACACAAAAGACGCGAGAGTGTGTGGAACACACACTTTGTTCATTGTTAGGAAATTTCTCTGTCGAGCTCTTTCCTAACAATTAAAAATGCCCCAAAAAGCGGGGCGTGTGATGCGCACTCACCTGAAAGGAAGATGTCGCTATAGCGACCAGGTTCGGCGCGGGCAAAGTGTGTGTTCCTTGACAAATGCAAAAGACGCGAGAGTGTGTGGAACACACACTTTGTTTTATATAGGAAATTCCCTGCGAGATAGGACGAAATAGGAGATTTACTGGAAGTTTGAGGTATAAACTACTTGTTATTTATTCAGACTATATTTATAATTAGAGTAATTTTAGTAAAGAACTCAAGAAAAGATGTTACACCATTCGGAGGTAAATAAATTGAAATACGATTTTTTGAAAGTTGCAGCGGCGACACCTGTTGTTAAAGTTGCAGATTGTGAATATAATGCGAATCAGATTATTACATTAATTAACGAATGCGAGGAAAATGGAGCGAAACTTGCAGTGTTTCCTGAGCTTTGCATTACTGGATATACATGTGGCGATTTATTTTTGCACAAGTCTTTATTAGATGGAGCAGTCCGTGAATTGCAACGAATTACAGAGGTAACAAAAGGAAAAGATGTCGTAGTCGTTGTAGGACTTCCTATGATGAAGAAACAGAAGTTATTTAATGTTGCTGCAATTATTCAGAATGGAGAAATACTAGGAATCGTACCAAAGAAGAATATACCGAACTATTCTGAATTCTATGAAGCAAGATATTTTAGCGAAGGAAATGAAGCCATTGAATACGTGACTATTGGAAACAAGGAAGTACCATTTGGTATGAAGCTTATATTCGAATGTAGTAATTTCCCTCTATTTACATTGGCAGCAGAAATCTGTGAGGATGTCTGGGTGGCAATTCCACCATCTTCTTACCATGCATTAGCCGGAGCACTTATTATTGCTAACTGTTCTGCCAGTGATGAGACAACAGGAAAAGATACGTATCGTAAGGCGCTTGTAGAAAATCAGTCTGCTCGTTTAGTAGCAGGATATATTTATACAAGTGCAGGTTCCGGGGAATCTACGACAGATGTTGTATATAGCGGTCATAATATGCTTTGTGAAAATGGTACGACCCTTGCAACATCAAAGCGATTCTTAAATGAAAACCATGTCACATATACAGAGTTCGATCTTGGAAAACTTGAAGCAGAGCGAAGAAGAATGATGACTTATCATACGAAAGCTGCAGATGGTTATGAATACATTTCATTTACTTTGCCAAATCAGAAAGACGAGTTAGAAGAATGCAAGCTTACTCGTTTCATCGATAAGGCGCCATTTGTTCCAAGTAATAAGGAACAGAGAGAAAAACGTTGTAATGAAATCTTAAATATTCAAGCAAATGGACTACGTAAACGCCTTGTTCATACAAACTGCAAGACTGCAGTAATCGGAATCTCCGGAGGACTTGACTCTACGCTCGCTTTATTAGTTACTGTTCGTGCTTTCGATATGCTTGGCCTTGATAAGAAGAATATTATTGCAGTTACAATGCCTTGCTTTGGTACGACAGACCGTACGTATAACAATGCAGTAAACTTGACGAAGAAGCTTGGAGCAACGTTAAAGGAAATTCGAATTAATGAAGCGGTTACGATTCATTTACGTGATATCGAGCATGATATCAATGTGCATGATGTAACGTATGAAAATGCACAGGCACGTGAACGTACACAAATCCTTATGAATGTTGCCAATAAGGCTGGTGGTATGGTAATTGGTACTGGAGATATGTCTGAACTTGCATTAGGTTGGGCAACTTATAATGGAGATCATATGTCAATGTACGGCGTAAATTGTTCCGTACCAAAGACTTTGGTTCGTTATTTAGTGGAATACTATGCAATGACATTTACGGATCATGAACTACGTGATATCTTGCTAGATATTCTTGCAACACCGGTAAGTCCGGAATTGTTACCACCGAAAGATGGCGTGATTTCACAAAAAACAGAGGACATCGTAGGCCCTTACGAGCTACATGATTTCTTCTTATACAACTTAATGAGATTTGGATATCCTCCAAAGAAAATCCTTCATATGGCGGAGTACGCGTTTGGGGAAGAATATGACCATGACACAATCTTAAAATGGTTAAAGACATTTTATCGTCGATTCTTTTCACAACAATTTAAACGTTCTTGTCTTCCAGACGGACCTAAGGTTGGTTCCGTTGCATTATCGCCACGTGGAGATTTACGTATGCCAAGTGATGCAGTTGCAACACTTTGGATGGAAGAGTTGGAAGAAAAATAATAGGTAAAGGAATGAGGATATGGCATTAAGAATCATTACAGATTCAGCATCGGATCTGCCCAAAGATATTGCAGAGAAATACGGAATTCAGGTAATACCAACCCCAGTAGTTATTGACGGAAAAGATTATTTTGATGGTGATACAATCATGCCATCTCATTTTTATAAATTATTACGAGAAGGAACTCATGACATAAAGACCTACCATATTAACTCCTTTATGTTCCATGAGGCATTTGAACCTTATGCAAAACGAAAGGATACGTTAGTGTATATTTGCTTTTCCACTGGAATTGCGGGTACATTTAATGCTGCAAATATCGCAAAGGAAGAGCTGCTTGAGGAATATGAAGACTTTGATCTTACCATAATTGATGGACGTTGTGCATCCATCGGATTTGGCTTATTAGTGTATTATGCAGCACGTATGCTTAAAAATGGAGTGGATAAGGAGACGCTAGTCGAAGCAATCGAATGGCATCGTGATCATATGAAGCATGTGTTTACGGTCGAGACATTGGAGTATTTATATAAAGGTGGCAGACTTAGCCGTACAAGCGCTCTTGCAGGGGGATTGTTAGATATCAAGCCGATTATTCGTGTCAATGAGGCTGGCGCCCTGGAGGCCTTTGAGAAGGTGAGAGGTCGCCATAAATCACTAAAACGTTTAGTGGATCTTGTAGGCGAACAAGGAGATTGTCTAAACGGACAGGTAATCGGTATCGTACATGGAGATTGTCATGATACCTTGCTTGAAGTAAAACGTATGCTTGCTGAAAAATATGGATGCAAGCAGTTTATAGAAAATTATGTGGGCTGTGCAATTGGTGCACATACTGGCCCCGGAATAATAGGAATTACATTTTTGAATGAGGAAAGTCCTTATAAAAAGTTTATGTAATAGAGAAAGAGATACACAGGAAGGAACTAGAAGATGTTAGATTATGATTTAGAAGATTATTTAGAGGAAGTAAAATTCCAAATGACATTATGGGATTACTTAGAAGAAGATATGATTCTTGAGTGGGAAGAAAAGGCGAGAGAATGGATGGATAACTTCCATGATCCAAAATGCAAAAGGGTAATCAAAAAAGGTGATGACATCACAATCCGTGTAAAGGATGAGCAGATTTTTGAAGACTTGGCAAGATTGTATTATCGTGCAAAAAAAGATGGCACAGAGGATGCATATTGGAAGAAGTTTAGCTTGCTTGATATAAAGAAATAGTAATTGAAAAAAATGGCTAGCCCAAAAGCATGGGTTAGCCATTTTTCAGTTGATAGAAAAGTTCTCGACGAGACCTTTTCTATCAACTAAAACGCTTCGCTAGGGATGCACGAAAAATGCCACAGGAAGATGTCAGCTAGCGTTGACGGCATTTGGCGCGGCAAAGTGTTTTCTCCTTGCAGGTTTTCTAAATCGCAAAGCATGAGTGCCGAGGACACTTTGATCATATTTAGAATGTTTCTTTGTTATTTGGCCTTTTCCAAGGTACTCTTAATGGTATCAAGAATCTTGATAGAGGTGTATTTACTTGTGTCTGAGATTAGTATTTCGTCTACCGGAACATCTAAGGCTAACTGAGCTTGAATTTCTTCCAACGCAGGTTCAACGAGTGGATACATCGTAGTAACTTCTGAGTCAAGGTTTACAAATTTGACAGAATTAATATGATTCTCATCAACAACAATTTCTAAATTCAAGGTAGCGTCACTTAATTTCATTTGGGAGGTGTAAACGCCAGGCTTGTAAGTAGGAGTATCATTGTCAGAAGAATCAGAATTCTTTGGAAGAAACATAAATACAAGGAGAAGTATAAGGAGTATACCGAGCCCTACAAAGATCGCCGTGTAGATGATTTCTTTTAGGTGTAAGACAACAATTTTTGTTTTTGACATCTTTCATCCTCCAATAAACTTGATTCATTGATTATGTACTATCAAATGAAACATTCAACATTTACTCTTTATAAACATATTAAAAGCCAATCCGATTTATGAGTACTTTAGTACAAATTTATAGGAAGTGTATACAAGTTTCGAGAAAAATCCCTTATAATAAAACGTATGGGAATGAACCAAAAAAAGGAGGAGAACAAATGTCTTTACAATTAGTACTAGGAAGCAGTGGTACCGGGAAGAGCCATGAAGCATATGAAGGTATCATAAAAGATTCCATGATGCATCCGGAAAAGAACTATATCATAATCGTACCAGAGCAGTTTACCATGCAGACACAAAAGGATTTAGTGACAATGCATCCGGACCACGGAATTCTTAATATCGATATTCTTAGCTTTTTGCGTCTCGCATATCGTGTGTTTGAAGAGACCGATACGAAGAATCGTCTGGTGCTTGAAGATACCGGAAAAAGCATGATTCTTCGTAAAGTAATCGCTGCAAAACGAGATGAATTGATCCTCTTTCAAAATAATGTGAGAAAAACAGGATTTATTAGTGAATTAAAGTCTTTCTTATCAGAGCTATATCAGTATAGCATTGGTCCGGAAGAACTTGGGATGATGACCGAAAAGGTGAAAAATCGTCCAATGTTAGCTGGAAAGTTAACGGATATGAAGATAATCTATGAAGGATTCAAAGAATTCTTAAGTGATAAATATATTACCGCAGAAGAAATATTAGAAGTATTATGTGATGTAATCGGGGAATCCAAAATCATTAAGAATAGCATTATCTGTTTTGACGGATTTACAGGATTTACACCAATTCAGTATAAATTAGTGCAGCAGTTAATGGGATTATGCGAAAAGGTAATCGTTACCGTAACCATTGATGAGCGCGAAAAGCTAGGAAAAAGTACAGAATTCGAATTATTTGCAATGTCCAAGCAGTATATCAATAAGTTGTGTAGTCTGGCAGAAGAGGCAAATGTAAGAATCGAACGACACCAGTATGTGGGAGATAAGAATCACCCATATCGTTTTAAAGATTCCGACGAGCTTAGAGCGTTGGAACATAACCTATTTCGATATCCGTACAGCAAGTACACCGAAGAAAATGAAGACATTAAGATGCTTCTTGCCAAAGATGCAGATGAAGAAGTGGATTACACAGTTAAGGAAATTATGCGTCTGACACAGGAATGCGGATACCGCTATAAAGATATTGCAGTCGTAACAGGTGACCTTGCAACGTATGGCACGAAGCTTTATAAGGCATATGACAAGATGGGTATCCCATGCTTCCTTGATTTAAAGAAAGAAGTGTTAGGCAATCCATTGGTTAAGCTGTTACGTTCCTTATTAGAGCTGATGAGTAGGGACTTCATGTATGAAAGCATGTTCCGATATCTAAGAAATGATTTCGTGGATATGGACCGGGAAGATGTGGATAAGCTTGAAAATTATGTATTGGCAGTGGGGATAAGAGGTTATTCTGGATGGAATAGAGAATGGACAAGGACTTACCGTACAAAAGGTGAGGTGGATCTTGAATTCTTAAATGAACTCCGTGTGAAAATAGTAGATACCCTAACCCCTCTTCGTGATCTGCTTATGGCAAAGGATAATACCGTAACTGCCATTACCACTGCATTATATGAGTTCTTATGTGCTCATAAGATTGAAGAAAAGGTTGAACAGTATCGAGAAGCATTTGAAGAGGCTGGAGAACCTCTTTTAGCAAAAGAATATAAACAGATTTATGGAATCCTTATGGAGCTCTTTGATAAGATGGTAGAACTGCTCGGAGACGAGGTCATCACCTGTAAAGAGTATAAGGAATTGCTTGAAAGTGGTTTAGAGGAAGCAAAAGTAGGTCTTATTCCACCGGGAATCGATCAGATTGTAATCGGTGATATCGAACGTACTCGTTTAAAAGATATCAAGGCATTATTTTTCTTAGGCGTAAATGATGGCATTATTCCAAAGAGTGTGACTGCAGGAGGAATCATTTCCGATATGGAACGTGAAATCCTAGTGGAACATGACCTTGAGATGGCACCGACAAGACGTCAGAACGGCTACACGGAGCAGTTTTATCTGTATTTGAACCTTACAAAGCCAACCAACAAGCTTTATGTCTTATACAGCAAAGTTGGCACCAATGGAAAGGCAATCCGTGCATCTTACTTGATTTCAAAGCTAAAGGCAGTATTTCCAAATCTTAAGACGGAAGACCTTTCATTAACACAATATGACGAAAGCATCAAGACAATCTTAGGTGCAGATAAAGGCTTAGACTATATGATTCACGGATTACGTGAGTATAAGGAGGCCATGCCTGCGTTATGGAAAGAAGTATTTGCATGGTATAAGAGCAAGGAAGAGTATGCAGACCTTGTAGAACTTTTAATAGAGGGAAGTTGCTATGAGAAACAGGAATTATCGTTAAGCCGTGCCGTAGCCAAAGCGCTATATGGCGAGAATCTTTCAAATAGCGTTACAAGATTAGAAAAGTATGCGGCGTGCGCCTATGCTCATTTCTTAATGTATGGACTTCAGTTAGAGCGAAGACAGGAATATGAGATTAACGTACCGGATATCGGAACAATCTTTCATAATACGATGGAGCTGTTTGCGCATAAGTTACATGCAAGCAAGTACAGCTGGAGCGATGTGCCGGAAGAAGTGCGTGAGGAATTAGTCCATAAATGTGTGGAAGAGGCAGCAGTAAACTTTAATAATACGGTACTACTTAGTTCCAAGCGAAATGAATATATGATTAAGCGTGTGGAGCGAATCACGAACCGTACCGTATGGGCACTTTGCGAACATGTAAAGAGCGGTGATTTTGAACCAAAAGGATTTGAGTTACAGTTCTCAAGACTCGATCAGATTCAAAGTATCAACGTGCCATTAAAAGATGGTTCTAGTATGTATTTACAAGGCCGTATTGACCGTGTGGATACAAAAGAAGATGACAAGCAAGTATATCTTCGTATTGTAGATTACAAGACAGGAACGACGTCTATAGATATGGCAAAATTATATCATGGCTTACAGTTACAGCTTGTCGTGTATCTAAATGCAGCGATGGAATTAGAACAAAAGCAGGAACCAGAGAAGATTATCATTCCAGCCGGCATCTTCTACTACAACATTGATGATCCCCTTGTGGATAAGAAGCTAGACCGCTTTGAGAAAGAAAAGAAAGAAAACGGCGGACACAGCAAGGAGTGGGAAGAAGAAATCAATGAGGAACTGTTAAGTGAGTTAAAACTTGATGGGTTTGTAAATGAAAAAGAAGAAATCATCAAAGCAATGGACCATGCATTTATTGATCCAGATGTGCCAATTCGTGCAAGCACCAAATCCAAGGTAATTCCAGTTGAGACAACGAAGACAGGATCCTTCTCTAAACGTTCCAGCACGGTAAGCAATGCATCTTTTAAGGCAATGTGTAGCTTTGTCATGGACAAGGTAAAGGAATATGGAAATGAAATCATTGATGGGGATATTTCGCTTGAACCATATAAGATGGGAACGAAGACTGCATGTGATTATTGTGATTATAAAGGAATTTGTGGGTTCGATCAAAAGCTTCCAGGCAGTGAATATCGTAAGCTAATCAAATTCAAGCAGGATGAGGTATTTGAACTTATGAAAGAGAGCATCAAAAAAGAAGAGGATGAGGAGGGCAAAAAGGATGAGTAGTGTATCATGGACAGAAGACCAGCAGAAAGTAATCGACCTAAGAGACCGTAATATACTAGTTTCCGCAGCCGCAGGTTCTGGTAAGACGGCAGTCTTGGTAGAGCGTATCATCAAGATGATTACAGACAGCGAGCATCCGGTTGATATTGACCACCTTTTGATCGTTACATTTACTAATGCAGCGGCCAGTGAGATGAGAGACCGTATCTCCAAAGCAGTAGAAAAGAAATTAAATGAAGAGCCAGATAATACACAGCTGCAGAAACAGATGGCATTAATTCATAGTGCGCAGATTACGACGATTCACAGTTTCTGCTTAAATGTAATTAGAAATTATTTCAATACGATTGACTTAGATCCGTCCTTTCGAATTGGTGATGATGCCGAGTTAAAGCTGATGCAGTCCGATGTGGTGGAAACATTATTAGAGGAAAAATACGAAGAACTTTCGCCAGAGTTTGTTGAACTTGTGGAAAGCTATGCATCCGGAAAAAGCGACAGCCAGCTAGAAGGACTGATTTTACAGCTATATCATTTCTCTGTTAGCTACCCATGGCCAAAAGAATGGCTAGAACAGATGCGTAAGGCATTTGACGTGACGACAGCAGAAGAGTTAGAAGATAGCGAATATATGAAACAGCTTATGACATATCTGCATTTGATCGTACAAGACTATATTGGGCAGTATGAACGTGCTAAAAAGATCTGTTTAGAGCCAGATGGTCCTTATCAGTATGCTACGAATATAGAAGAAGAGATAGAAGAGCTGAAACGAATCAGTGAGAAGAATAGCTACCAAGAATTAGCCCATAGCTTTGAGAACATGACGTTTAAACGTCTTCCAGCAAAGAAAGATGCTTCTGTTAATGCAGATAAGAAAGAAGAAGTAAAGAAGATCAGAGATCGTGTAAAAAAAGGAATTGGAGATATCCAAAAGGCATATTTCTTCCAACCGGTGGACGAAATGCTTGCAGATATTCAAGGTGCGAAACCTTCCATGAATGCGCTGATTGACCTTACAATTCAATTTACGGATGAATTCAAGGCAGTAAAAGAGGAAAAAGGAATTCTTGATTTTAACGATTTAGAGCATCTAGCATTAAATATCTTAGTAGATAAGAATGAGGAAGGGGAGACTGTTCCATCTTCCGTTGCCATGGAGCTTAGCGAGTTCTATGATGAAATCTTAATTGATGAATATCAGGATTCTAACTTCGTACAGGAAACGATTCTTACAAGCATTTCAAAGGAACGCCTTGGACAGCCGAATGTATTTATGGTAGGCGATGTGAAGCAGAGTATCTATAAGTTTAGAATGGCAAGACCAGAATTATTTATGAAGAAATACGAGACCTATAGTCTGACGGATTCCAAATATCAGAGAATCGATCTTCATAAGAACTTTAGAAGTCGTGCCTGCGTGCTTGATTCAATCAACTATATCTTTGAAAAAATCATGGTAAAGACGCTTGGTGATATCACTTATGACGACAAAGCGGCCCTTCATGTAGGAGCGTCCTTTATCGAAGAGGAAGGAGTATCGAAGGATACCGAAGTAATCGTCGTAGGCGAAATCGTCGAGTTAAGCGAAGAAGAGAAGGAAGAACTTGCCCGCCAGGCCCGTGCAGAAGGAGAAGATATTACTGATGATGACTCTCAGGATGGAACATCTGCAGGACTTAGTGATTATACGGTAAAAGAGTTAGAAGCAAAGGCGGTTGCAAAGCGAATCCGAGAGCTTACCGACCCTTTAACTGGTCTTAAAGTTGTGGATAAGGACAAGGACGGCAATTCCATTCTTCGAACTGCAAGGTTATCGGATATCGTAATCTTGTTTAGAAGTATGACAGGATGGTCGGATGTATTCGTGGATGTATTATTGTCAGAAGGAATTCCAGCCTACGCAGATACGCAGTCAGGCTATTTTAGCACCATGGAAATCCGGACGATTCTTAACATCCTAAAGGTGCTTGATAATCCAAGACAAGAGATTCCTTTGGCAGCAGTAATCCATAGCCCGATCTTTCAGATGTCCAGTGAGGACCTTGCAAAATTGAAAATCGACCACAAGGATATGGAGCTTTACGATAATTTAGTTTGGTACCTTGAAAATGGACAGGAAGAGCAGTTAAAAGCAAAAGTAGAAGCGTTCTTTGTCTTTTTAGAAAAATACAGAAAGCTCGTTGGGTATACGCCTATTTATGAACTGATTAGTGAAATCATTGAGGATACTAACTATTATTACTATGTTAAGGCAATGCCTGCCGGTGAGAGACGTGCATCTAATATCGAAATGTTAATTAAGCGTGCCATTGACTTTGAGGCGACAAGCTATTCCGGATTGTTTGATTTTAACCGTTATATTGAAAAGCTTGAAAAATATGAAATCGATTACGGTGAAGCAAGTGTTGGAAGTGAATCTGACGATGCCGTAAGGATCATGAGTATTCATAAATCCAAAGGTTTAGAGTTCCCAATCGTATTCGTTTCGGGAATGGGCAAGAAGATGAATAATCAAGATGCTAAGAGCCGCTTAGTATTACATGCGGATTTAGGATTAGGCCCGGATTATATCAATAAGAAATATCGTATCAAATCGCCAACGCTTATGAAGAAAGTCATCCAGCGAATCATCATGTTGGAAAATCAGGCAGAAGAACTTCGCGTGCTTTATGTTGCACTTACAAGAGCAAAAGAAAAGCTGATTATGACAGGATATATGCCAAAAATTCTGGATCACATCAAGGAGTACAGCCTGTTTGAAGAAGAACAAGAGCATTTATCTTATCAGAAGTTAACAAGTGCAGGAAGCTATCAGGACTGGGTAATAGAAGCAATCAAAGCGCATCCGGCATTTATTGAAGCAGTGAAAGAAATAGTAACACTGCTACAAGACGTACCGGAGGAAGCGGTGGAAGCGCATCTTAACTCACTAGAAAAACTAAGAAATGACGTTCCATTCCAGGTCCGCTTTGAAAATGCGGGCACATTGATTCACAGCCAGGTCATTGAGGCAGTGAAACGTAGCTTAATCAAAGAAGAACTAAGGAATTTTAAAACTGACGTCGTATATGATGAGGAATATCATAAAGAGTTGGAAGAGCGACTTAGTTATGAGTATCCATTTTTAGCTGATACGACAATCCATAGCAAGGTAACGGTAAGTGAGCTTAAGAAATTAAGTATGCAGACCGAAGAGGAAGAAAGCGTACCGATTGAGTATGAGTTACCAGTTGAAGAAAGCGAAGAAACGGAACAATCCGAGGAGAAAAAAGAGTCGGAACCATACAAAGAGATGGTGCATGTGATTCCGGAATTCATTCGAAGAAGGGATGAGCAGGAACAGTCATTACAAGGGGCCGAAGTCGGAACTCTATATCATAGAATGTTAGAACGCTTGAATTTTAAGAATGCAAGCACACTAGAAGCAATATCATATCAGCTTGACCAAATGGTGTTAAAAGAGACATTTACGAAAGAAGAGTATGAGGCCATAGATCCGAAGAAGATTCTTCGATTCGTAGAAAGTCCATTAGGGCAAAGAATCGTTGCTGCGGCAAAAGAAGGAACTCTATCAAGAGAGCAACAGTTTGTAATCGGACAGCCGGCACGCAGTATCAATGCAAGATATGAAAGTGAGGAAATGATCCTTGTACAAGGTATCATTGATCTTTATTTTGAAGAAGACGATGAAATCGTATTGTTAGATTACAAGACCGATCATGTGAAATATCCTTCTTATCTTGTAAAACGCTACGAGACACAGCTAGCTTACTATAAGCAGGCACTGGAACAAATGACGCACAAGAAAGTAAAAGAAGTTTATATTTATTCCCTATTCTTAGGAAAATCTATTAAAGTAGACTGCTAATTTAACTTTCTAGGTACGCCTTGTTTAAAAATGTAGAATACGGGACATACTCTATCTAGAAAGGAAGGGGTGCCCCTATGACTAAAAAAGTTGATGAAAAACCAATTGATTTTAATACATTAAAACCTGACGAACTTATAAAGTATGAAATCGCTAAGGAGTTAGGCCTGTTTGATAAAGTAATGGAAAGCGGCTGGAAGTCCTTAAGTGCAAAAGAGACAGGAAGAATTGGCGGACTGATTACGAAGAAGAAGAAAGAAATGAAGAAAAAAGAAGAGTGTAATGCTTAAATAAGCTGGAAAAATATGATATAATATATAAAAATAGAAGGGTTTCTTAACAAAACGTAAGAAATCCTTCTATTTTGTATACGGGAAAATATAACCCCGTTCGGCTATAATAGGTTTCAAGAGGAAAACAGGAGGATATAAAAGGTAAGGATGAATTCGTATAATATTTTAGTTGTAGAAGATGAAAAAGAAATTGCAGAAGGAATTGCCATTTATTTAAAGAATCAGGGCTATCAAGTATTCAAGGCATACGATGGAGTGCAAGGCTTAGAAGTAATAGAGTCTGAAGAAATCCATCTTGCCATCGTGGATATCATGATGCCACGTATGGATGGAATCACTATGGTGATGAAGTTACGAGAAAACTATGATTTCCCAGTAATCATGCTGTCAGCAAAATCCGAGGATATGGATAAAGTAACTGGATTAAATCTCGGTGCTGATGATTATATGACAAAGCCATTTAAGCCAATTGAATTGATTGCAAGAGTTAACTCTCAGCTAAGACGATATCAAAGATATCTCTCTATGGTAAATAAGGTAGAGAAGAATTCTAATGTATATCAAATTGGAGGCTTAGAACTGAATACAGAAAGCATGGAACTTACTGTTGATGGTGAGCCTGTAAAGTTAACGCCAATGGAATTTAAAATCTTACAGCTTTTAATGAAGAATCCAAACCGGGTGTTTTCCGCAGAAGAAATTTATGAAAAGGTATGGAATGAAGTAGCGATTAATACGGATACGATTATGGTTCATATACGTAGAATCCGTGAAAAGATTGAGATTAATCCGAAACAGCCAAAATACTTAAAAGTCGTATGGGGGGTAGGATATAAAATTGAACGCCAATAGAGATGAAACAAAAGAAGTAAGAATTAATTACAGATTGACTGCCATATTTGTTGCAATTATGATAGGAATCACCATTGCATTCTTAGCCATTTTTCCGACATTAGGAAAGAATGCAACAAGGCAATTTAATGCATTTAATGATTCTGTATTTTTAGAGTATATCACCAATACCAATTATGTACTTTTAAATGAATCTCTCGGAGGAACCAAGGAAAAGAACGAATTAGAAAAGGACTACTTGGATCTTTCCAATATTGCAGAGGCAGATAAAGAGAAAGTTAAGTCTAAATTAAGTGCAAACATAGAAGATTGGAATGAGGAACTGGAACAGAAATATAGAAATCTTGAGTATTATGCAGTAAATACAACAACAGGAAAGACGGTTACTAATAATGATTCACTAAAAGCAGCGCTTACCCAAGACGATAAGAACTCCCTCAGTAAGGACTATGATTTCTACGGAGTCATAGAAGTAAATGATGTCGGCGGAGTAAATCTGCTGTATTTAAAAGGTGCGGATGATACTGTGCTACAGCGTTATTTTCAAAATAGTAAAATAATGGAGGTTAGGGACTTTTTTAATACTTATAAGCCTATAACGGAAGAAGAATATATAGATGGCAAGGGTGAAGATTATCAGATAGATGACAACGGAAACTTTGTGTATGCTGCAAAAACAGATACGTATAGTAAGTCTTTCAGTAAGGCAAAAGAAGCTGTTCTTAAGCCGGTAACAAATATGAAATTTGTGTATGCAGTAAAATCAAGTCCTAAGTATTATGATAGAATTACCACTTTAGTAGAGATGGAAAAGGAACAATTTTATGAATCTTTTACGACAGTTGCAATATTGACCATTATGGCTTTTATGGCATTTATCACAATGGTTGTACCATATAAAAAAGAACGTGAAATGGCTGCAAGTCGTGTAATACTTCGTCTTCCTATCGAGGTAATAATAGGATTGATCATAATAGCCATAGTCGGTGTCATGGGCGTATCAATTGTAATCTTTCCAAACATACACAGTGGAGATATTCAAAGGCGTTTGGCTACACTTGGAATTGATCACTGGTTGCAGCAATTCCTTATAAATGGAGTTCAGCTTGTCGGAGTATTCTTGTGTCTGACGGTTGCCGTGTTTGTCATGGTACTCATCAAGAATATGTTCCATATAGGAATCTTTCGATATATAAAAGAAAAGAGCATGATCATTAGTGGAATCGTAAAAGTTGTAAGATTTTTTACGGACATCGATTTATCTGATAAAGGAAGCAGAAGGTTGTTCATGTTAATGGTAGCTCATGGAATCATTGTTTTCATACTATGTTGTATGTGGGGATTTGGTGCGGCTCTGTCAATCCTATATACGCTAATACTCTATATCATTATTCGTAAGAAGTATACTAAGCTGAAAAAAGATTATAAAACCCTTTCTGAGAAGACAGAAATAATCGCCAATGGCAATTTGGATGTTACCATTGATGAAGAGTTAGGATTCTTTGACCCGCTAAAAGAGGATATCAATAATATCAAAAATGGATTGAAGAATGCAGTAGAGGAGGAAGTGAAAAGCCAGAACTTAAAGACAGAGTTGATCACTAACGTTTCCCATGACTTAAAGACTCCGTTAACTTCGATTATCACTTATGTGGATTTGTTAAAACAGGAAGGGCTAACTGAGGAGCAACGAGCAGAGTATGTAAACATTTTAGATCAAAAGTCACAGCGACTAAAAGTATTGATCGAAGATTTATTTGAAATGAGTAAGACAACAACAAACAATATCACGTTGCATTGCCAGAACATCGACCTAGTAACATTAAACAGAGAAGTGTTTGTAGAATATCAGGAAAAACTTGAGGCATTAGGCCTACAAGTAAAGAGTGAGTATAAACAAGAAAAAGTGGTGTGTTACCTAGATAGTCAAAGGGCATATCGAATTCTTGAAAATCTGTATGGAAACATCATCAAGTATGCAATGCCAAACACAAGGGTTTATGTAACGGTATCTGAAGAAGATGGAAATGGAACAATTGTCATAAAGAATATTTCTGCCAATGAATTAAACTTTGATGGAAGCCATTTAATGGAACGTTTCGTCCGAGGAGATGTATCTAGAAATACAGAAGGTTCCGGCCTTGGTCTTGCCATAGCAAAAGGCTTAGTGGAAGCACAAGGTGGAAGTATGAAGATTGAGATTGATGGAGATCTGTTTAAGGTAATCATCACGTTCCCAATTAGTACGGTAAAAGAAGAGAATCCACAATCAGGTGGGGAACAGGAAGACAATAACGACTGGCTAAAAGAATTCTATGAAGCATCAGAAGAAAAACAAGAAACAGAAGAAATAGAAGAAAAAGAAGAATCGGAAGAACAGCAATAAAAAAAACGCCCTACGAAAAGTAGGGCGTTTTTTATTTTATGTTTTGTAATCTTAAGAATTTGATTCCTAGGAAGTTGCGGATTGCTACGCAAAGACCACCGAGTACGGAAGCCTTACCCTCTAAGGAAGAAGCTTTAATGGAACTAAAATTATTCATTTTACTAGACAGGGAATCAATGATATAGTCGGTTAACTCTGGAATTCTTGAAGTAAAGTTACTGTTGATTACAACAATTTCAGGGTTATACGAGTTAAGTATATTGTTAAGTCCTACGGCCATGTATTTTATGAATGTATCAATGATTTCTTTAGCATCATTATCATTTGCACGATAGTAAGATAAGAATTCGTCAAAAGACACGTAGTCCAAGCCTTTTCGTTCTGCAAATTCTTTCATTAGTACCTTTTGGGAAACATATTGTTCTAAGCATCCATTGTTTCCACAAGGGCAAGGACGACCATCAATGTTCACAATGGTATGGCCCACTTCACCGGTGAAACCTCGATATCCCTTAACAAGATGATTTCCCATAATGAGACCTAAACCGATACCAGTATGGACACTGACAGAAGCAAGGTCAGCATGATCATATACGAAAGTATTTTCGCCGATTGCCGATAAATTAGCTTCATTTTCGATGTAGACCGGAATATGGAATCGGGATTCCAGTTGCTCGCTTAAGTTGATTCCAGCAAGATTATAATAAGGAACGAATTTGATTTCCTTTTCATAAGTCACACCGTGGATACTTAGGGTGATTCCTACAAGGCCATAGACCGTCTGTGGAAGATGAAATAGTATGTTCTTTACATAAGAGCATAAGACATCTGGTAGATCAGCCGGGTCTTTAGGGGAATCAAATGTGTCCGTATTTAATGTATCTGCCTGAAGATTGCTTAATACGGCAGTACAAGTATCTAATTGTATATCAATGCAGAGTGCTAAGCCAGCCAGTTTGTTAAATGTTAATAAGATTGGTTTTCTTCCAAGTTCCGTATTGTCACTTCCAATTTCAATTACTAAGTTTCGATCTATTAAGTCTTGGACAATTGTAGAAATGGTTGCTTTCGTAAGTCCGAGTTCTTTTGACAGGTTAGCCCGTGAAATAGGGCCCTTTTGAATGATTGTTTCTAAAACAAGATTGTTATTGATGTCTCTAATGAGTTCTTTACTTCCGATTACCATTTATTTTTCAAACCTTTCTTTGAGAGTGTCAGGAATTATTAAAACCCAACGTTTTTATCTCGTATGTGTTTCCGAAAAAGAGATAAAAAATATATACATAGAATACCATATTAAAAAAAATATAGGAAGTATTTTTGAAGTTTATATAACATACTACATTGATACTAAATGAATACATGAATCAAAACTAGGAAGAGCTTTTTATATACGAAAAAAGACTAAAAATTTTTGTTTTATACACTAAAAAATATGCGTATTTATTTAGATTAATCAATTGACATTATTACCATTTATTGCTATGATTAAATCAAGTTAGTTCAATGAGTAAACTATATTTAGGAGGGTGTACGATGAGTTATTTTAAAGAAATTCAAAAAATTGAATATGAAGGACCAAAGAGCAAGAATCCATTTGCGTTTAAGTATTATAATCCTGAGGAAGTCGTAATGGGAAAACCAATGAAGGATCAGCTTCGTTTCGCTATGTCATATTGGCATACATTAACTTATATGGGTGTAGATCCATTCGGCCAACCTACAATGAAACGTGACTGGGATCAATATGATGATCCAATGCAAGTAGCGATTGAAAGAGTGCATGTAGCATTTGAATTCATGGAAAAGATGCAGATCAACTTCTTCTGTTTCCATGATAGAGATATTGCTCCTGAAGGAAAAGATTTAAAAGAGACAAATGAAAGAATCGATGTTATCGTAAAAGTTATTAAAGAAGAAATGGCTCGTACTGGAATCAAATGTTTATGGGGAACTTCCAATGCATTTGGTAACCCAAGATTCGTTCATGGCGCATCTACTTCTTGCAACGCAACTGTATTTGCTTATGCAGCAGCACAGATTAAGAAAGCAATTGAAGTAACAAAAGAATTAGGCGGCGAGAACTATGTATTCTGGGGTGGTAGAGAAGGCTATGAAACTTTACTTAATACAGATACTGCATTAGAGTTAGACAACATGGCAAGATTAATGCATATGGCTGTTGACTACGCAAAAGAAATTGGATTTACTGGTCAATTCTTAATCGAGCCAAAACCAAAGGAACCAACAAAACATCAATATGATACGGATACTGCAACAGTACTTGCATTCTTACGTAAGTATGACTTACTTCCTTACTTCAAGATGAATATCGAAGCAAACCATGCTACACTAGCAATGCATACATTCCAACATGAATTAAATCAATGCCGTATTAATGGCGTAATTGGTTCTGTTGATGCAAACCAAGGCGATATGATGCTTGGATGGGATACAGATCAATTCCCAACCAATGTTTATGATACAACATTAGCAATGTATGAAATCTTACAAGCTGGTGGATTTACAAAGGGCGGACTTAACTTTGACTCTAAAGTTAGACGTGCTTCATTTGAAGACAGCGATTTATTCTTAGCTTATATTGCAGGTATGGATACATTTGCAAGAGGCTTAAAAGTAGCTGCAAAATTAATTGAAGACAAAGTATTTACAGACTTTATCGAAAAACGTTATGCTTCTTACAAAGAAGGAATCGGTGCTGATATCGTTGCAAATAAAGTTGGTTTAAAAGAACTTGAGGCATATGCATTAGCAAATGGCATTACGCCTAACGTATCTGGAAGACAAGAAATGTTAGAAGGAATCTTAAACCAATATATCATGGAAGTAGAATAGTACATAAAGTTTAACAAGATGAATAGATAGAATAAGCTTATTTAGTAGGACGAAAGTTTGCTAGATAAGCTTATCTTTTACAGAAAGAAGGGAATTGTTTATATGTTATATGTAGGGATTGATTTAGGAACCTCTTCTGTAAAACTCCTTCTTATGGATGAAGCGGGAGAAATCAAGAATGTAGTTTCTAGGGAATACCCATTATACTTTCCAAAGCCAGGCTGGTCAGAACAGAAACCAGAAGATTGGTATACCAATGTAATGGATGGATTGAAAGAGTTATTAGACGGATGTGATAAATCCCAAGTTGACGGAATCAGTTTCAGCGGGCAGATGCATGGAATGGTCATTCTGGATGAAAAGGATGAGGTCATAAGACCTGCAATCCTTTGGAATGATGGACGTACTACAGAAGAATGTGACTATTTAAACCATGTAGTTGGACAGGACAAGATTTCTGAATATACAGCCAATATGGCATTAACTGGTTTTACAGCACCTAAGGTCATGTGGGTAAAGAAACATGAGCCTGAAAACTATGCTAGAATTAAGAAATTAATGTTGCCAAAGGATTATATAGCATATAAATTATCCGGTGTACATTGCACGGATGTCAGTGATGCTTCGGGGATGCTGTTATTCGATGTAAAGAATAAATGTTGGTCCAAAGAGATGCTTGAAATCGTAGGATTAAAAGAAGAACAGCTTGCAAAAGTATTTGAAAGTTATCAGGTAGTTGGCACATTAAAAGAAGAGGTGGCAGCAGAACTTGGACTTAGAGCGGAAACAAAAGTAATTGCAGGCGGTGGAGATAATGCGGTTGCAGCAGTTGGAAATGGTACCGTAGGCCATGGAATGTGTTCTGTCAGCCTTGGAACGAGCGGAACAGTATTTATTGCCACAAAAGAGTTCGCAGTGGATGATGAAAATAGGCTCCATAGCTTCTGTGACGCATCTGGCAACTATCATTTCCTTGGCTGTATGCTGAGTGCAGCATCTTGCAATAAGTGGTGGATGGATGAAGTCATCCGTACGAAAGAGTATGGAAAAGAGCAGGAAGGTATTCAAAAGCTTGGGGAAAATAACGTTTACTTCTTACCATATTTGATGGGGGAAAGAACTCCACATAATGATCCTAATGCAAGAGGAACATTTATTGGAATGACGCTTGATACAACAAGAGAAGATATGACGCAGGCAGTACTAGAAGGAGTTGCCTTTGCACTTCGTGATGCATTTGAGATTACAAAGAATTTAGGAATGAAAATCGACCGTGTGCGTATTCTTGGTGGTGGAGCCAAGAGTCCATTATGGTGTAAGATCGTTGCCAATATCCTTGATGTTAAGGTTGATAAGATCAATTCAGAAGAGGGACCAGCCTTTGGTGCGGCAATCTTAGCAGCAGTTGGATGTGGACAATATGCATCAGTAGAAGAGGCAAGCAACAAGCTAATTCAGATCGTTAGTACGATTGAGCAGGACAAAGAAACTGTAGAAAAATACAATAAGAAATACGAAGTATTTAAATCATTATATCCTGCATTAAAAGACGTATATAAGAAAATGGTATAACCAAAAGGCATAAATCATTTATTGTTTAACAATAGAATGGTTTATGCCTTTTTTACATTTAAAAGTATTTTGACAATTATTGAGTATACTGTTACTATTGATATGTCAAAAAGACTTGTTACTGGAGGAGGACATATGCAGGCATATACAGGATTCGCACAAGTATACGATGCGTTTATGGACAACATTCCATATGATGATTGGGCAGGATATCTAGTAGAACTGTTGAAAGAATATGGAGTGGATAAAGGATTGATTGCCGACCTTGGCTGCGGAACTGGTAGTATTACCGAGCGTCTTGCAAAGGTTGGATATGATATGATCGGAATCGATAATGCAGATGAGATGTTAGCAATTGCTATGGAAAAGAAAGCAGATGCATATAACGAGGACGAAAAAGCAGAGAATGACAAAAGAGAAGGAATTCTTTATTTATTACAAGATATGAGAGAATTCGAGTTATACGGAACCGTAGACGCAATTGTCAGTATCTGTGACAGCATGAATTACATTATGAGCGAGGAAGATTTGTTAAAAGTCTTCAAACTTGCCAATAATTATTTAGAGAAACAAGGCGTATTTATCTTTGATATGAATACTCCATACAAATACGAAAATCTTTTGGCAAATAATACGATTGCCGAAAGTCGTGAAGATTGTAGTTTCATCTGGGACAACTATTACTATAAAGAAGAGGGCGTAAATGAATATGCGTTATCTATTTATGTAAGAGATGAAGAACTAGAAGAGGAACTTGAGGAAAAAGACATCTTCAAACGTTTTGATGAAACGCATTACCAAAAAAGCTACTCTTTAGAGACTGTAAAACGTCTAATCGAAGAAGCAGGAATGGAATTTGTAGCCGCTTATGATGCGTTTACAAAAGAACCAGTCAAAGAGACAAGTGAAAGAATGTATATTATTGCGAGAGAACAGACTCAGGCAAATAAATTTTACAATAAATAAGTAGTATATGTGAAAGGAACTTAATAGTATGGCAGATTATATCGTAAGAGCAACTGCTGCGAATAACCAGATTCGTGCATTTGCTTGTACAACAAAAGAATTAGTAGAGGAAGCTAGAGCAGCACATAATACAAGCCCAGTTGCAACAGCAGCACTTGGACGTTTGCTTACAGCAGGAAGCATGATGGGAAGCATGATGAAAGGTGAAAAAGATCTTTTAACACTTCAAATCAAATGTAGTGGACCAATTGAAGGTCTTACTGTTACGGCGGATGCAAAAGCAAACGTAAAAGGTTATGTAAACCATCCAGAAGTTATGTTACCACCAAATGCACAAGGAAAATTAGATGTTGGCAAAGCGTTAGACCTTGGGGTTATGAACGTAATCAAAGATATGGGATTAAAAGAACCATACGTTGGAACAACTCACCTTGTATCTGGTGAAATCGCTGAAGATTTAACTTACTACTTTGCAACGAGTGAACAAGTGCCTTCAAGTGTTGGCCTTGGAGTATTAATGAATAAAGACAACACAGTTCGTTGTGCTGGCGGATTCATTATTCAGCTACTTCCATTTGCAGAGGAAGAAGTAATCAGTAAATTAGAAAAGAAAATCGGAGAAATCAAATCTGTAACACATCTTCTTGATGAAGGAATGACACCAGAAATGATGTTAGAACACATCCTTGGTGAATTCGGTTTAGAAATCATGGATACAATGCCAACTCAGTTCTACTGTAACTGTAGTAAGGAACGTGTTGAAAAAGCAATCGTTTCTATTGGTAAGAAAGACATTCAAGAAATGATCGATGACAATGAGCCAATCGAAGTAAATTGTCATTTCTGTAATAAACACTATAACTTCTCTGTAGAAGAACTAAAAGATATCTTAAACAGAAAGTAATTGAATGAAATAGATAGAGGTAAGAAGCCTTCAGCTTATAGCTGGGGGCTTTTTTTAATTGTTAGGAAATTTCTCTGTCGAGCTCTTTCCTAACAATTAAAAATGTCCCAAAAAGCGGGGCGTGTGTGGAACACACACTTTGTTCTATTTGTAGAATGTTACAGACTTATGTATTGACAACAATGGATATTAATGGTAATATTATATTTGTAACAAAGATTTAACATTTAAGTAACAGAATTATAATATATCATAATATTTGGTTAATATATATTATTTGACAATTTTAGTGTGAAAGAATGGAGGATTTATATGAAGAGAATGAAGTTCGCAGTAGTTTCTGTGTGCCTGACATTAGCACTTACTATGGTAATGAGTGAAGCAACAGTATTGACGCAAACCAATTTTGTTGTACAGGCAGCTAGTAAAACAACGAACAAAACGAAAGCCAAAAAGACAACTTCTAAAAAAACTTCCAAAAAGAAAACAACTAAAAAAACAACGACTAAGAAGACGACAAAGAAAACAACAAAGAAAACGTCAGCAACGAAGAAAAGAGAGAATTTGGTAAACTTCGCAAAGAAATTCCGTAAGAATCGATATGTCTGGGGTGGGACAAGCCTTAAGACAGGAGCTGATTGTTCTGGTTTTGTTCAAGCAATATATAAGAACTTTGGATACAAATTACCAAGGACTTCCCGTGAGCAGTCTAAGAAAGGGAAGAGGGTAAGTGCTAAGAACTTACAAAAAGGTGATTTGGTCTTTTATGCATATTCCGGAAGAGTAGGACATGTTGGGATTTACATAGGTGGCGGCAAGATCATTCATTCGAGCTGTCCGAGAGATGGAGTTAAGATTTCAAAATATAATTATCAAAAGCCATATACAATCCGTAGAATTATAAGTTAAAAGAGGAGAAGGAAAGCGACGAGCCAAAGTCATGTAAAGATGACCTTGGCTCGTTATTTGTTTAAATAAGTAAGAGCTCACGAACGGTCATTATAATACATTTTCTGTTTAAGATATCCCATTGTAAGAGGAAAATGATTGATTTACAATGAATTCCAGAAGAGAAGAAAGTAATTGCATAACAAGAAAATAAATAGAATATAAAGGAGACAAATTATGAATTACGGTTATTTTGATGAAAAGAACAGAGAATATGTCATTACAAAACCAAATACTCCAGCACCATGGGCAAACTATTTAGGATCCCCAGCATACGGTGCAATTATTTCTAACAATGCAGGTGGATACAGTTTTGTAAAGAGTGGAGCAAATGGTCGTATCTTACGTTATGTATTTAATCAGGAAGACAAACCAGGACGTTATATTTATTTACGAGATGATGAGACAAAAGATTACTGGTCAGCATCCTGGCAACCAGTCGGAAAGGATTTAGATGCTTATAAATCCGAATGTCATCATGGTACTGCATATACTAACATGATTGCTGATTATGCAGGAATCAAATCAGAAGCACTTTATTACGTTCCTTTAGATAAGACATATGAAGTATGGAGACTGAAAGTAACCAATACGACAGATATCCCAAGAACGATTTCTACTTTTGGTTATGCGGAATTCACAAACCAAGGAAATTATGAAAATGATCAAGTTAATTTACAATACTCCTTATTTATCACAAGAACATATTTCAAAGGAAATAAGATTCTTCAAACAATAAATGAAAATAGTTGGAAGGATGAAACAGGAAGCAACCATAACGAACGCTTCTTCGGACTTGTTGGAGCAGATGTTGCTTCTTACAATGGCGATAAGGCATCTTTCATTGGAAGATATCATAGCTATGGCAACCCAATCGCAGTAGAGCGTGGAGAATGTGATAATGTTCTTAACTACAACAGCAATGGTTGCGGTGCCCTCCATGCAAAATTAGAATTGGCTCCAGGAGAAACAAAGGAAATCGCCTTTATCCTTGGCCAATACAACGATGAAGAAAGTAAGCCAATCTTAGATCATTACAAAGATTTAAGTGTCGTTGAGACAGAATTAGAAGAGTTAAAAGAATACTGGCATGGCAAATTAAATAATTTGCAAGTACATACGCCAAGCCTTGAATTTAATAACATGGTAAACACATGGAATGCTTACCAATGCTTTATGACATTTATCTGGTCCAGAGCAGCATCCTTTATCTATTGTGGACTTAGAAATGGTTATGGCTATCGTGATACGGTTCAGGATATCCAAGGTGTCATCCATCTAGATCCAGAAGCTGCAAAGAAAGAAATCGTATTTATGTTATCCGCACAAGTAGATAACGGCGGTGGCCTTCCACTTGTAAAATTCGATCACAATGCAGGACATGAGGATACACCAGATGATGCAAGCTATGTTCAGGCAACAGGTCATCCAGCATATCGTGCAGATGATGCATTATGGTTATTCCCTACAATCTTAAAATACATCAGCGAGACTGGTGATAAGGAATTTATCGATGAAGAAGTCGTATATGCAAATAGGGATAAAGGTTCTGTATATGACCATTTAAAGAGAGCAATCAACTTCTCTATGGAACGATTAGGTGCTCATAAGATGCCAGCAGGTTTACATGCTGACTGGAATGACTGCTTACGTCTTGGTAAGAAGGGAGAATCTTCTTTCGTAGCATTCCAATTATATTATGCAATGACAATCATTCGTGGTTTCGCAGAGGAGAAAAATGATACAGAGTATATCGCTTACCTTGATGAAGTACAAAAGGTATTGGGCGATAATATTCAAAAATATTGTTGGGAAGATGACCGCTTTATCCGTGGATTTAAAGAGGATGGACAAGTGATCGGATCTAAAAACGACCCAGAAGCAAATATGTGGTTAAATCCACAAAGCTGGGCTGTAATCAGTGGACTTGCAACAAAGGAACAGGCAGAAAAATCCTTAGAGAGCGTTCATAGAGAGTTAAATACAAAATACGGATGTCGTGTCATGGCACCTTCTTATAAAGACCATGCATTTGATGGAGCGTTAGCATTGTTATTTAACGGTTCGACTAAGGAAAATGGCGGAATCTTCTCTCAAACACAAGGGTGGATCATTCTTGCAGAATCCTTATTAGGACATGGTAACCGTGCATTTGAGTACTTTATGGAAAGTTCTCCAGCAGCACAAAATGACAATGCAGATGTTCGTGTACTTGAGCCATATGTTCATGGACAATTTACAGAATCCGTAGAAAGCCCATTCGAAGGAAGAAGCCATGTACACTGGTTAACAGGTACTGCTTCAACTGTTATGGTTGGATGCGTAGAAGGAATCTTAGGATTACGTCCAGACTTTGACGGTATTAAGATTGAGCCAGCCATTCCAAGTGAGTGGAAAGGATTTACCGTTAAGAAAGTATTCCGTGGAAAAGTACTTAACATTACTGTTGAAAATCAAAATGGAGCAGAGGGTGGATATAAAGAGTTTTACTTAAATGGAGAAAAACTTGAAAAGAATTATATTCCTGCAAAAGATTTAAAAGAGGAAAATGAAGTCCTTTTAGTAATGTAAATTTAGTAAATAGGTAGCAGGGAGCATCGAGCTAGTATTCGATGCTCCCTTTTTTATGACTCGGAAAGTTCTCTGCAAGAATTCCCGTTGTTACAAGAAATCTAGATACACCTTCTAAATATATAAGTTATATAGGAAATACCTTGCGGGAAATTAATCAAATGTGTTACACTTACTTGGTATTTTGATAACAATTAACTTATGTTTATATATAAAGGCAGGAAGATAAAATGGTATATTTAGATTATGCAGCTAACACACCAGTCGATGAAGAAGTGTTAGAGAGTTTTGCTTGTGCCGCGAGAGACTATATTGGTAATCCAAACTCGTTACATGAGCCAGGAAGAATGGCAGCTAAGAGAATGGAACAGGCAAGTGAGAAAATTGCCTCTCTGCTTAAGGTTAAGCCAACGGAAATCATTTATACATCAGGAGCAAGTGAATCTAATAACCTTGCAATCAAAGGTGTTGCGAGAGCTTACCGGCAGAAGGGAAAACATATTATTTCCACGGCATTAGAGCATTCAGCAGTAAGTGGAGCACTTAATTATCTTGTAGGACAAGGCTATGAAGTCGATTTGCTTGATATTACACAGGATGGAACGGTAGATTTAGAACATTTAAAAGAATTATTGCGTCCGGATACAATACTAGTATCCATTGGTTATGTAGACAGCGAGCTTGGAGTAAAACAGCCGATTGAAGAAATCGCAGCGATTTTAAAAGAGTATCCAAATTGCCTGTTCCATACAGATGCAACACAGGCAGTCGGAAAGATTGATGTGACGGTAGAGGGCATTGACTTAATGAGTTTTTCACCACACAAATTCTTCGGATTAAATGGTGCAGGAGTCTTAATAAAAAAAGAAGGTGTAAAATTAGAGCCAATCATCCATGGAGGGGCATCCACAAGTGAATACCGAAGTGGAACACCGGTACTTTCCATGGCAGTGGCAACAGAGAAAGCATTAGAGCTTGCTTATGAAAATCTTGATAAGCGTTATGAGTATGTAACCAAATTGAATCAGGAACTAAGAGCAGGCTTGCAAACAATAAAAGAAGTGCGTATCAATAGTACGGATCAAAGTATTCCATTCATCTTGAACTTAAGTGTGAAAGGAATCAAGTCAGAGCCAATGCGTGCAGCTTTAGAACAAGAAGGATATCTTGTTTCACCAAAGTCAGCATGTTCTGTGCCACATACGCCATCAAGAGCAGTGCTTGCAGTGTCAAGAGACCGTAAGGCAGCACTTAGCTGTATTCGTATCAGTATGAGCTATCGTACGACAAAAGAAGAAATTATAGGCCTAGTAGAGGCAATTAAGAACGTGATTGCAAACACACAAAAGTAGAGAGGATTAGTAAAATGGATAGATATAAAGATATAGAACGAAGCATTATCAAACGTTTCCGTAAGGAAATCTGGGTACCATTCATCAAGGGAATCAAGAACTATGAAATGATCAAAGAAGGCGATAAGATCGCAGTTTGTATTTCAGGTGGGAAAGATTCCATGCTCCTTGCAAAATGTATGCAGGAATTACAACGTCATGGACAGATGAATTTTGAATTAGAATTCTTATGCATGAACCCAGGATATAATGAAGCAAATAAGCAAATGATCATCGATAATGCAAGAACATTAAATATTCCATTAAAGATGTTTGAAACACAGATTTTTGATATTGTAGCTGACATTGAACAAAGCCCATGTTATCTTTGCGCAAGAATGAGACGTGGTTATTTATATAAAGAGGCAAGAAAATTAGGATGTAACAAAATCGCATTAGGACACCATTTTGATGACGTTATTGAGACGATCATGATGGGAATGCTTTACGGTGGACAGATGCAGACAATGATGCCAAAGCTTCATAGTACAAATCATCCAGGTATGGAATTAATCCGTCCAATGTATATGATTAAGGAAGAAAACGTAAAAGCATGGTGCCGTTACAATGACTTAACTTTCATCCAATGTGCATGTCGTTTTACAGAGCATTGTTCCATTACAGATAATCAAGGTGGTAATTCCAAACGTCAGGAAATGAAACAATTAATCAAGCGTTTACGTACGGTAAATCCTAATATCGATATGAACATCTTTAGAAGTGCACATGATGTAAACCTTGATACACTTATTGGATATCATAACTCTCAAAAGAAAGTAAACTTCTTAGAGGAGTATGAAGAAAAAGGTAAGAGAATGGCAGAGGAAGCGTTACGAAATCCTAAGCCGGAAGAAGAACCAAGAGAAACTAAATTAGAAATCATAGATTTAGGAAGAAACGAAGAATAAATTATTGTACTTGTAAAAATACACAAAAAACAGGTGCTTAATTTGTGGATAGGGTACAAAAGAAGTGGGTATGGAGTAGTAGGCATTTGGAAATTATTTTGTTGTAGGAGAGAACGAAAGCTAGATAAAATAAGGCGTTTGCTTAAATGTGATTGGAAAATCGGCCAATGGATATGAAAGGTAAAGAAAGTAAAGAAATAGCGATTTGTGGAACGTGGCAAAAAATACCACTAAAAACAAACACCTATTATATGGTAAAATGTCTCTATAAAGGGATAATTCTGTACGTAATGTAGCAGATACTTTTTTTAGGAGACTCTCCCCAGTTTGGTGCAACATAAATCTGTTAGTTAATATGTATAAGATCCTTTTTTTAAAAAATGTTATAGTTTACGATGAATTATACAAATTTATTTTGTAATAATAAAGAATAGAGATGATACTTGAAGTTATGTGAAACTATAAGGCGATATCCATGTGACAGACGACTGGAGAGTAAACAGTTGCGGTAAGAGTGGCAGGATATAGGTTTACACAGAAGATGAGTCATCCAGATTGAAAAAAGAAAGGAGAGAGGATTCTCTAAAATGCTAATGTGGAGCATGAGAAACCTCGATATATTGAAATGAAAAAATTTACTTATGTTATCACTGATCCAGACGGTATGCACGCAAGACCAGCCGGTGCTTTAGTTAAAGCGACTAGCGCATTTACAAGCAATATCACAATCGAAAAAGACGGAAGAGCTGTTGATGCAAAACGTATCATGGGAATCATGACGTTAGGCATTAAAAATGGTCAAGAAGTTACAATCACTGTTGAAGGTGAAGACGAAGAAGCAGCAGCTGCTGAAATCGAAGCATTCATGAAAGCTAATCTTTAATTAGTGGACGTAGCTGATTTTAACTTGAATCGGTCATTCGAAAGGAGTTTAAGTAAATGAAAGTCTTTAACGGGACTGCAGTTTTTGGCGGGGTGGCATTCGGAAGAATCTCCATCTATAAAAGAAACGAGCAGACAATTAAAAGAGAGCATATTGAAAATCCAAAAGAAGAAATCAAACGATTTGAAGATGCGAAACAAACAGCGATCAGCCAATTAAAAGGCTTATATGAAAAAGCTTTAAAAGAAGTTGGAGAGGCACATGCCCAAATTTTCGAAGTACATCAAATGATGCTTGATGACCTTGATTATGTAGAATCCATTACATCAATGATCGAGGATCAAAAAGTAAATGCAGAATATGCAGTTGCAACAACAGCTGATACATTTGCAAATCTTTTCGCATCTATGGATGATGCTTATATGAAAGAACGTGCCGCGGACGTAAAAGACGTTTCTGAACGTGTATTAACAGTACTTAGTGGTAACGGTTCAGATACAGGTGTTGTAAGTGATGCTACGATTATCGTTGCAGATGATTTAGCACCAAGCGAAACTGTTCAATTAGATAAAGAAAAAGTAAAAGCATTTGTTACGATTCATGGATCTACACAGTCTCATACAGCAATTTTAGCAAGAACAATGAATATTCCTGCTTTAATTAATACAAATATCGAATTACTTAATGAATATGACGGTAAAGAAGCAATTGTTGACGGCTTCACAGGAACTGTTTACATTGAACCAGATGAAGCAACTCGTGCAACAATGAAAGAAAAACAAGAGAAAGACTTAGCAAGAAAAGCTCTTTTACAAGAGTTAAAAGGTAAAGAAAGTATTACTCTTGATGGTCAAAAAATCAATCTTTACGCAAACATCGGTGGTGTAGAAGACGTTCCTAAAGTAGTGTTAAATGATGCGGAAGGAATCGGCTTATTCCGTAGTGAATTCGTTTACCTTAATTCAAAAGACTATCCAACAGAAGATGAACAATTTGCTGCATACAAGGAAGTTGCAGAAAAAATGCGTGGTAAGAAAGTTATCATTCGTACATGCGACATCGGTGCAGATAAACAAATTGATTATTTCAACATGGAGAAAGAAGAAAATCCAGCACTTGGTTACCGTGCAATTCGTATCTGTCTTGACCGTAAAGAAATGTTTAAGACACAATTACGTGCATTATACCGTGCATCCATGTTTGGTAAGATCTCCATTATGTTCCCAATGATTATTTCTGTTGAAGAAGTAAGACAAATCAAAGCAATCATTGCTGAAGTATTAGCGGAACTTGATGCAGAAGGAACTCCATACAAAGAGTGTGAGCTAGGTATTATGATTGAAACACCAGCTGCCGTTATGGTTTCTGATTTACTTGCCAAAGAAGTTGACTTCTTCAGTGTTGGTACAAATGACTTAACTCAATATACATTAGCGATTGATAGACAAAATCAAAAACTTGATTCTATCTATGATCCACATCATCCAGCCGTACTCAGAATGCTTAAGATGATTGCAGACAATGCGCATAAAGCAGGAATCTGGTGTGGTATCTGTGGTGAATTAGGTGCAGATCTTGAATTAACAGAAACATTCTTAAAATTCGGATATGATGAACTTAGTGTATCTCCATCTATGTTACTTGCTTTACGTGATAAAGTTCGTAAGACAGATGTTTCCAAAGTTACATTAAGCGATAATTTACAATAAATTAGTATTTTATTTTTAGTAAAATATGAGAGCTTTTCTAGAAAAATGTTCACAATATAAAGTGAATAATCTAGAAAAGCTTTTTTTATTGTGAGAGTGAGGAAGAATGTTGAAATAATGGCAAACTTAGTGTAAGATAAAACATGGACTGTGTAAGGAAAGAGGTTATTGAGATGTGTGGTATAGTTGGATTTACAGGCACTTTACCGAATTCTAAAGAAGTGCTTGAAGAAATGATGTTAAAGATATATCATCGTGGACCAGATCAATACGGTTCACATATTACAGATAAGGTAGCATTTGGTTTTCGTCGACTAAGTATTATCGACTTAGATCACGGTATGCAGCCAATGTACAATGAAGATAAAAGTGATGTAATTGTATTTAATGGTGAGATATATAATTTTAAGGAAGTAAGAGCAGACCTTGAAGCAAAAGGTCATGTTTTTGCAAATAATTCAGATACAGAATGTATTGTACATGGATATGAAGAATATGGAACAAAGATTGTAGACAAACTTAGAGGTATGTTTGCATTTGCAATCTGGGATGAAAAGAAACAAAGTCTTTTCGCAGCAAGAGACTTTTTCGGAATTAAGCCATTTTACTATGCAGTGATCGATGGTCACTTAGTATTTGCATCCGAGATTAAGAGTATTTTAGAATTCCCAGGATATAAAAAAGAAGTAAATCTTGATGCATTAGAACAATACTTAAGTTTCCAATACGATCCACTAGAAGAAACTTTCTTCAAAGGTATTTATAAATTAAAACCAGGACATATGATGGAGTATGATGGAAAGACAAATGAAGTTAAGATTTCTTGCTACTGGAAACCAGAATTCTTAACTGAAAATCAAATGTCTGAAGAAGAATTAAAAGAAAAATTAGAGGCAACATTACAAGAATCTATCGACAGTCACTTAATTGCGGACGTAGAAGTTGGATCCTTATTATCAAGCGGCGTTGACTCAAGCTTTTTAACAGCTGTCAGCAAAACTCCGAAAACATACACAGTCGGTTTCGCTGAAGGAAATGGCCGTTACAATGAAGTAACTTATGCTAAGAAATTAGCAGACAAGCTGGAAATCCAGAATACAAGCAAGCTTATTACGAAAGAAGAATACTTTGATTCGTTATCAGATGTTATGTATTATATGGATGAACCACTTGCGGATCCAGCTGCAGTAGCACTTTACTTTGTAGATCAATTAGCAGCTAAGGATATCAAAGTAGTTCTTTCAGGCGAAGGTTCTGATGAATTCTTCGGTGGATACAATATCTACTGTGAACCACAGGATTTAGCAAGCTATCAAAAACTTCCAAAATTCCTTCGTAAAGGATTAGCTGGAATCGCTAAAAGAATCCCTGGAAGAGTAAAAGGTAAAAACTTTATCATTCGTGGTAGCAAGACTGTAGAAGAACGTTTCATTGGTAATGCAAACATGTTCTCTTACGAAGAAAGACAAAAGATCTTAGTGAAAAAAGGAACTAACAAGACTCCTCAACAAGTGTTAAAACATTACTATGATGATGTAAAACATTTAAATGATGTGGAGAAGATGCAATATATCGATATCAATTGCTGGTTACCAGGAGATATCTTATTAAAAGCAGATAAGATGAGTATGGCTCACTCTTTAGAAAGCCGTGTTCCTTACCTTGATACGAGAGTATTCAGCGTTGCTCATGGAATTCCATTAAGCAGCAAGATTCAAGGTCATAAGACAAAATCATTATTCAGAGATATTGCAGAAAAATATCTTCCTGAAGAAGTTGCAGAAAAGAAAAAGCTCGGATTCCCTGTACCAATTCGTGTATGGTTAAAAGAAGACGATATCTATAATAAAGTAATGGCTGCATTTACAAGTGATGAAGCGAAACAATTCTTTAATACAGAATACCTTTGCAAACTTTTAGTAGACCATAGAGCAGACAAAGCTGATAACTCCAGAAGAATCTGGACAGTTTATATGTTCTTAGTATGGTATGACGTATATTTTAAAGAAGAAAGCATGGCGGAAGCAGTAGGATTCTAGAAAAAATAATGATTACACTAGATTTATAATGCGTTTGGATTTATAATAAATACTAATTTAAATACAAACTACATTTATAACGGAGGTAATTATATGTTTTCTTTTGATGATATTAAGGCCTACGACCCAGAGATTGCTAAAGCAATCGAACAGGAAACTGGCAGACAGAACGATCATATTGAACTAATTGCATCTGAGAACTTTGTTAGTAAAGCAGTTATGGCAGCCATGGGCAGCACACTGACTAACAAGTATGCAGAAGGATATCCTGGAAAGAGATATTATGGCGGATGTGAATTCGTTGATGTTGTAGAAGATTTAGCAAGAGACCGTGCGAAGGAATTATTCGGATGTACGTATGCAAATGTACAGCCACATTCCGGTGCACAAGCAAACATGGCAGTATTCTTTGCTTTGTTACAGCCAGGCGATACTGTAATGGGTATGAGCCTAGCCGATGGCGGACATTTAACACATGGAAGCCCAGTTAATATGTCAGGAAGCTATTTTAAAATCGTACCTTACGGTGTAAATGCAGAAGGATATATTGATTATGATCAAGTAGAAGCAATTGCAAAAGAGTGCAAACCTAAAATGATTATTGCAGGTGCATCTGCATATGCAAGGAAGATCGATTTCAAACGTTTTAGAGAAATTGCAGACATGGTAGGAGCTTACCTCATGGTAGATATGGCTCATATCGCAGGTCTTGTAGCTGCTGGCTTACATGAAAGCCCAATTCCATATGCTCATGTAACAACAACTACAACTCATAAGACATTAAGAGGACCTCGTGGTGGTATGATCCTTTCTAGTGAAGAATTTGCCACAGAGCACAAACTCAATAAAGCAATCTTCCCAGGTATTCAAGGTGGACCATTAATGCACGTAATTGCTGCAAAAGCAGTTTGCTTTAAAGAAGCCTTAGATCCAAGCTTTAAAGAATATGCAAAGAACATTGTTGCCAATGCAGCAGCTTTAGCAGAAGGATTAAAGAAACGTGGATTTAACTTAGTATCTGGTGGTACAGATAACCACTTAATGCTTGTGGATCTTCAAAATAAAAATGTTACAGGTAAAGAAGCAGAACATCTGTTAGATGCTGCCAACATCACATGTAACAAGAATACAATTCCTAATGATCCTCAATCTCCATTCGTTACAAGCGGTATCCGTTTAGGAAGTGCGGCAGTAACGACAAGAGGTTTCAAACCAGAAGATATGGATCAAGTTGCAGAAGCAATTGCATTAGTAATTGATGATGTTGATGCAAATAGAGAAAAAGCTATGGCAATCGTAAAAACATTAACGGACAAATATCCATTATATTAATGAGAATAAAAGAAAGAGCCTTCCGAGCGGGATGGCTCTTTCTTTTTGGGTGGGAAAATATGCACAAGGAGAACAGGATGAAGAAAGCAGTAGGAATCTTTATTATCACAATGGGCCTATGTGCCCTATCAGCATGTAGTAAGAAGGATAATAGTTCAAAGTTATCGGAAGAGACAAAGAAAATCGAGATACAAGTACCGACACTCGAACCAACACCAACGGCTTCCCTAACGCCATCAGAGATGCCGACGGCAGAGGTGACAAGCCCATCAGAACAAAAAGGAGCAGAACAAGAAAGCCAATCTGCCAAGGAAGAAGAAGTCACATCAAGTCCTGAGATAGAACAGGCGAAGATGGAGGACTATTTCACCATTCAATTACCTGAGGAAGCCGTAATCCAGTACAATGAGAAAGAATTTAAGGCAACGATTCGACAGGCAGGAAAAAAGCTTGGGGAAATCAAAGTGATTACCACATATCCAAAGAAAGTCTCGGTTCAAGACATCGTGACCAGTGAATTGGAGGAAGAAGGATATCTGAAAGAAGTAAGGACCTATGAAAAAGGGGCTTATAAGATGGTTAAGACGGTAGTAAGCAGTGGAATAAGTAAAGAAGACCAAGAACACGGAAAACTCATCGGCGGTGATGGGAAGACCTATTATTTATATTATAAAGATACGATTCCCACATCGCTGATGATTCTTTCAATGGAAGAAGATTTGCTGGAGGAGACTAAGAGAGACGAAATCGCAAAGTCAGTTGTCTTACAAAAATAAGGCAATGCTTGGTGGGAAGAAGGAGCTTCGTATGCTCCGAGACACTTGTATTTATGAGGGAAAGGGAGGCTGTCAGAATGTTTCCTCCCGTTAACCGATAGAGAAAAAGAAGAAGCACTCCGATTCCCACAGAAAATACATATCTAATTAATTTGAAAATTAGTAGTTGCTGTTTCATGTAGTCTCCTCAGTTGATAAATACGATAACCACACTGAGATACATGAAGTAGATTGCTATGATACAACAGGGAAACAATAAGTAACCGGCATGTTTATCAATTTTTATATATAATAGTGTGTTCAGTAATACAAGCCCAAGGTACAGAAGGTGCAGAAATGCGGATAAGAGCCACAAGGTGGAATTGAAAAAAACGATCATCCAAAATGTATGCAACAGCAGCTGACCTGCACATGTACCAAGTGCAACCAACTTTTCCTCACGATAGACATGGGATTCTAGTACGAGGTAAGAGGCAAGCCCAATGGCTATGTAAACAATGATCCATAGTAGCAACATGATAAAGACCGGTGCAGTGAGCGGAGGCTCATCAATTGTCTTGCAGACATTCCTAATATCTTTAATGTTAAAAATACCTGTGAGAAGCCCGAGGAGCATTGGGCCACCCAGACAGAGAAGTAAACGAATCCGTTGTTCTGAACGTAACAATCATATCACCTACAATCCATAAGATATTTATAGTATATGAAGGAACGTCCAAATATATAGGTGAAAAAAGGCCGAAAATATTTTTTAGTATCCTAAGGACTCTCCTACAATGATAACCTTGATTCTTCCTTTTACTCTGGACTTACGAGTTACGACTTCTTGACAGCACATGCAGCCATCCGTTAAACAGTTTCCGCACATGCCGGTAGTACTGCAAGGAGTACCAGTATTAAGGCGGACACCGTTTGGTGGTGCAGCAAAATTATGTACACGTTCAATTCCTGCCTTAACATCTGTGACTAATTTATTAATACCGGCAATAACAATAACGTTACGTGGGCCAGTAATCAGGCAGGCAACACGGTTACCGTTCCCATCGATGTTGATTAGTTGTCCATCTAAGGTAATGGCGTTACTACTCATTAAGAAATAATCAGCCATCACGGCTTTTCCATAGAATTCACGTTGTTCCTCTGGCGTCTTTGCAGTAGAACGGTCAAGGATTTCATAATCCTCAGGGGAGAGGGCATCAAGTAAGCCAATTTCTTTAATGGTCATGGAGCCACCCCATGTAACGCTGCTTCCTTTTTCCATAAGGGAAAGTGCAAGTTCTTTGGCTTCTTCTCTCGTATTGCAGTAATAGCCTTCCATATTACGAAGTTTAAGTTTTTTGATTAAATTTTCGCTAAGATTTTTAAAAGATTGCTCTTTTGGATCCATAATAGTACCTCCTTATAATTTGAGTGATAAATTTACGAAAGAAATTGTAGCATACCTATTGGAAAATTACTACTTGAATGGGTGTTATAATTTTCTGAATGAAAAATAAAATTATATGTAGTATAATAGTAGAAGTTTGCATTTTAGGAAAGTAGAGATTTTGTATGTCGAAATACTTATATATATCAGAAAAACCAAGTGTTGCCCGCGAATTTGCGAAGGCACTAAAATTAAATGGATCCAATAAAGATGGGTATATTGAGACTGATGATGCAATTGTCACATGGTGTGTAGGGCATCTTGTGACAATGAGTTATCCGGAAGCCTATGATCCAGCTTTAAAACGTTGGACATTTCAGACGCTCCCATTTATACCTGAAGAATTCAAATATGAGGTGATTCCGGGAGTAAGCAAGCAGTTTGACATTGTAAAAAGCCTGTTAACGAGGGACGATGTATCACGAATCTATGTTTGTACCGATTCCGGGCGTGAAGGGGAATACATATACCGTCTTGTAGATCAGATGGCAGGTGTAGGACCTGATAAGGAAAAATATCGTGTATGGATCGATTCTCAGACAGAAGAAGAAATCCTTCGTGGAATTAAAGAAGCGAAACCACTCAGCGAATATGACAATCTAGGAGATGCAGCTTATCTTCGTGCGATGGAAGATTATCTGATGGGGATCAACTTTAGCCGTGTCATTACACTGAAGTATGGAAATAACTTGATGAAGTATCTGAACCGAGAAAAGTATATGGCAATCAGTGTCGGTCGTGTTATGACCTGCGTACTAGGAATGGTTGTGCGTAGAGAACGAGAAATCAGAGCCTTTGTAAAGACACCATTTTATCGTGTAATCGGTAACTTTGATTTATCAGGAACCACAGTAGAAGGCGAATGGAAAGCAGTCGAAGGATCGAAGTTTTTTGAGTCGCCGGCATTATATAAAGAAAACGGCTTTAAAGAAAAAGAGATTGCATTAGGATTAATCGATCGCTTAAGCGAGAATCCACCTTTAAATGCAGTGATTGAAAAGGTAGAAAAGAAGAAAGAATTAAAGAATCCACCACTATTATTTAACTTGGCTGAACTTCAAAATGAATGTTCCAAGTTATTTAAAATCAGCCCGGATGAAACACTTAAGATCGTTCAGGAACTATACGAAAAGAAATTAGTAACATATCCAAGAACCGATGCCAGAGTATTATCCACAGCGGTAGCAAAGGAAATCCATAAGAATATTGGAGGACTTAGAGGCTATCCGATTGCAAGAGACTTGGCAAATGAGGTTTTAGCAAGTGGAACGTATAAAGGGATTGCAAAGACACGTTATGTAAATGATAAACAGATTACAGACCATTATGCCATTATTCCGACGGGACAAGGACTTAGCGCTTTAAACAGCGTATCCACCACCGCAAGTAGAGTATATGAAGTAATCGTAAGAAGATTTTTAAGCGTGTTCTATCCACCAGCAGCATATCAGAAAATTGCACTTACTTTTATGCGTGAAAATGAACGTTTCTTCGCGAACTTCAAAGTATTAGTAGACCAAGGATACTTTAAAGTGACGACGAATTCATTTTCAAAGAAAGCAGCAAAGAAGACAGAAGAAGATTCTGAACAAAATGCTGATGCAGGCAATACATTAGACGAGAAACTTCTTGCAACACTACATTCCTTGAAGAAGGGAACGATTGTCGACATTAAAGAGTTTGCAGTAAAAGAAGGAGAGACTTCACCTCCAAAACGTTATAATTCTGGTTCGTTGATCTTAGCGATGGAAAATGCGGGACAATTAATTGAGGATGAAGAACTTCGTGCCCAGATGAAGGGAAGCGGAATCGGAACAAGTGCGACAAGAGCGGAAATCCTAAATAAATTAATTAAGATTGAGTACTTAAGCCTGAACAAGAAGACGCAGATTGTGACTCCACACCTAATTGGTGAATTAGTGTTTGATATCGTCAGTGCCTCCATTAAGAGCTTATTAAATCCTGAACTTACTGCAAGTTGGGAAAAAGGACTTACGTATGTGGCAGAAGGCACAATTACGAAAGAAGAGTATATGGAGAAGCTAGAAAGCTTTATCGTACGTATGACAGAGAAGGTGAAAACGACGAATTATCAAGCACAGCTATATCGTTGTTTTGATGAAGCAGCAAGTAATTATAAAACGAAGAAAACAAAAGGGTAAACCAAAACAGTGGGAAAATGTGCATTTATTTTACATTGCTTATTGTATGTGGTAAAATATCCAATAATATTGAAGGAGAGGCGCAATATGTACGAACAATTACTTATAAAGAATTTATATGATTTAGATCAGACAATTGCAGCAGAGTTATTACAGAAATTTGATTATCCATGGGAGGTATTACCTCATATCTCTAATTATATACTTGAGTTAGGAAAGACATTGCCAGAAAGCGAATATGAGAAAAAAGGCGAGAATGTCTGGATTGCAAAGGATGCCAAAGTAGCACCAACTGCTTACATTAATGGCCCTGCCATTATCGGAAAAGGAGCAGAAATTCGTCACTGTGCATTTATTAGAGGAAATGCAATCGTTGGAGAAGGCGCTACAGTAGGTAATTCTACAGAACTTAAGAACGTAATCTTATTTAACAGTACACAAGTGCCACATTATAACTATGTTGGAGACTCCATCTTAGGATATAAAGCACACTTTGGTGCAGGTTCCATTACATCAAACATTAAGTCAGACCGTTCCTTAGTAACTGTTAATGTGGATGGTACAAAAGTAGAAACTGGATTAGTTAAGGTTGGCGCACTGGTAGGCGACCATGTAGAAGTTGGATGTAATAGTGTTTTGAATCCTGGAACAGTGGTAGGAAAACATTCAAATATTTATCCATTATCCATGGTTCGTGGATTTGTTGCAGAAAATAGCATTTATAAAAAAGCCGGAGAAATTGTAGAGAAGGCTTAAGCTTATATAGTTTGTTACACTAACCTGGCTGCACTATTTATCGTGCAGCCAAGTTCATGTTGAAATATATGTAGTAACACTTAGTTTTACATAAGCAAAATAGAATAGAGTTAATGGCGAGAGAGGAAAAAGAGAGTAATGCGTATTGACGGAGTTGTTAGAAACAAGGGGCGTAGAGTCCTTCAAAAGACAGAGGATGCGGCAAGAAGGATGAATTATTACCTGCTATATACGATTATTTTTATAGTCATGAGTAGCTTGGTATTTTCATTTTTCTTTCTAAATGGGAAGTCTCTTGTTACAAAGTGGGATGGGCTTTCCCAACATTTTAATGCACTAGGTTATTATGGACAATGGCTTAGAAAGATCGTGAGAGGAATCTTATTTGAACATAAGTTTGAGATTCCGATGTGGGATTTATCCATTGGATATGGAGCAGATATCATAACTACACTGCACTACTATGTGATTGGAGATCCATTGGACTTATTGGCAATCGGTGTGCCAATTCGATATACGGAATACTTATATGAATTTTTGATTGTGTTAAGAGTCTATCTTGCAGGACTTGCATTTTCTTATTATGCAAAGTCCCATGGAAATGGAAAATCTGCGACAATCATAGGAAGTCTTGTCTATTGTTTTTGTGGGTATGTGCTTGTGGCAGCAGTAAGACACCCATACTTTACAAACCCTATGATATATTATCCAATGATCCTTGTAGGAGCAGATCGAATCCTAGAGAAAAAGAAGCCTGGATTATTTATCGGAATGTTAGGTATTGCTTGTATTAGTAATTTTTATTTCGCATATATGATTTGTGCACTTACTGTGTTATATGTAGTGATACGATATTTTTCGATGCAGGAAAGCTTTCAATTAAAGGCGGCACTTGGTATGTGCATGAAGTTTGTATTTTTTGCACTGATAGGTGTTGCGATGGCAGGAGTCCTTATGATTCCTGTAATCAATGTATTGATGAGTACCCATAGGATGGGAGCAAGTAATAATATATTGACGGTTTATCCGTTACAGTATTACATAAAGTTATTTTCAAATTTTGCCACATCGAATAATGATTACTGGACTTGTACGGGGCTGAGTGCAATCAGTATTATCGCAGTAATCCTTTTATTTATGAAGAAGAAACAAAACAAAGAGCTAAAGATCGCATTTGTCATTATGACAGCTATGCTTATGATTCCTTATGTAGGACATGTAATGAACGGATTCTCCTATGTATCGAATCGCTGGTGCTGGGGATATGCAGCATTAGTTGCTTATATTGTCGTAAAAACTATTCCAGACTTAGTAAAAGTGACAGGAAAAGAAGTAAAAACGATTTCAATATGTGTGGTTGCATACCTAGCAATATGCATGGTAAGCCATATCGCAAGAGATGAGCATAATATGCTAAATGGTGTAATTATGGTGGTATTTTGCCTCTTCCTAGCAGCGGCGGTATTATATCAGAACATGAGAAAGTATATAAAACATGTGGCATTTGCACTTACTGCAGGTACTATTTTCCTAAATGCATTTTATATGTATGGGTTACAAAATGAAAATTATATTCATGAGTATGTGGACAGTGGACAACCGTACAAAAAGCTTACGACGAACCTTCCAAGTGATATGGTGGAAGAGCAAAACGATAAAGTGGTCAGCCGTTATGATCAGATTGGATCAAATAAATGTGATAATACGGCGATGCAAAACGGACTTTATGGAACGGATTTTTATTTTAGTCTCAATAATGGATACATATCTCAGTACTTAGATGAAATGTATCTTAACATTGGGATTGAAGACACCTATACCAATTTAGATGGAAGGACGATTATGAGTGCGTTGGCATCCGTGAAGTATTTTATACTTCCAGATAATTTAAAAGCATATCTTCCATATTTGTATAAAGAGAAAAGTATTGATTCTGTTGAGTTAGAAAATGTAGAAAGAATTGAAAGTGCAACAGGCCTTGCGCTTGATTCGGAAGGAAAAGGGGGAGTGGATGCCAAGACGGGAACCGTTTCGGTGCCATCAACCGTATTTAATCTGTATAAGGCAAAAAATCCATTGGCTATGGGATATACGTATGATTCTTACATCAGTCGCGAGGAATATGACGAGATGTCTGTAACCGATAAACAAGAAGCGTTGTTACAAGGAGTCGTTCTGGAAGAGTCCAATGTTAAAAAAGCATCTTTAACATTGAAAAACAAAGAAGTCCCTTATACTATCGATACAGAAGGAGATGTAACGGTTAAGGACGGAGAGATACAGGTAAACAGTAAAAATGCTACCGTTACAATCAAAACTAATGGACTGAAAAAGAGTGAAACTTATCTTATCTTTGATCAGCTAAAGTTTCAATCATTGAATCCGCTTTCTGCTTATAACGATAAGTATTGGGATACACTGTCTCGATATAAGAAAGAAGAGGAAAAACTTAAATATCGAGACTGGGAAAGCGTATTTAATTATACTGGCAATATGATTGTGACCGCAGATGAGGTCGAGAAAAAGCTAGTATGTTATACATCTGATTACAATTTCTATTCTGGTAAGACCAATTATTTGGTGAACTTGGGATATAGAGACCAGAAAGTAAATGAAATCACCCTTACCTTTAAGGAACCAGGAAAATACACATTTGAGAAAATGAGCGTTGTCTGCCAGCCAATGAAAAACATTAGCTCAAACATTAAGAAATTAAACAGAGAACATTTGACCAATGTAAAAGTAAAGACAAACAAAATTACAGGAAAAATCACTTGCGATAATGATAAAGTACTGTGTATGTCAATCCCTTATAGCGACGGTTGGTCCGCTTATGTAGATGGGAAAAAGACAGAAGTAAAACAGGCGAATACAATGTATTTGGCAATTGAACTTGAAAAAGGAGAACATAAAGTAGAATTCAAATACCAGACACCACAACTTAAATTAGGCGGAATTGTAAGTTGCCTTGGAATCATAATGTATGCAGTAGTGCTGTTCGTTTATAAGAGAAAAGAGAGACACGAATCTACATTGAACTAATATGAAATAAGTGGTAAAATACATAAGGTTTTCCTTATGGAACGAAAGAAAGAGAGAGAATTTTAAATGAAATTATCATTAGTAGTCCCTTGCTATAATGAAGTAGATACCGTAGAGAAATTCTATGATGCAGTGAAAACTGCATTCAAAGAAAAGATAAAAGAGTACGAAATTATTTTTGTAAATGATGGAAGTAAAGATCGGACATTAGACAAACTACATCAGATATTTAATGCGAACGAAGAAAAGATTAAAGTAGTAAGTTTTTCAAGAAACTTTGGAAAAGAATCTGCAATGTATGCGGGATTAAAGCAAGCAGTAGGTGATTATGTAACAATCATCGATGCTGACTTGCAGCAAAGGCCTGAAATAGTAGTAGATATGGTACATATATTAGACGAACAACCAGACATTGATTGTGTTGCGGCATATCAGGCAGAAAGAAAGGAAGGAAAGGTCCTAACATTTTTTAAGAACACATTTTATAAAGTTATTAATAAAATGTCAGAAGTGGAGTTTGTCTCCGGTGCAAGTGATTTTAGAACGTTCCGTCAGTCGGTGAATCAGGCAATTTTAGACTTACCGGAACATAATCGATTTTCCAAGGGCATTTTTTCTTGGGTAGGATTTAATGTACATTATATGCCATATGAAGTACAAGAACGAGAAGGCGGCGTATCGAAATGGTCATTTGTAAAGTTATTCCGATATGCAACGGATGGAATTTTAGCATTTACTACAGCACCACTTAAGCTTGCAGTAGGAATTGGTGGAATAACGACATTGGGAGCAATTGTTTACTTTATCGTTTTCTTACTTGATTTTCTAATAAATCACCATGGGATATCTTCCACAACATGGGTAATCGGCGTGCTAATTTTCTGTTGTGGAATACAACTTTTAGTATTGGGCATAATTGGAGAATATCTATCTAAATTATATATGGAGGGAAAGAATCGACCAATCTATATTGCCAAAGAAATATTATCTTATGAGGATGGAAAAAATGATTAATAAATTTATGGAGTTATATAAAAAATACAAAGAAATCATTATGTATTTATTTTTTGGAGTTACAACAACAATTGTAAACTGGGTCATCTATATTTGTTTAATAAAAGTAGGAAGCATGACAGTAGTAGCGAACATGATAGCATGGCTAGGTGCCGTATCATATGCATTTATTACGAATAAGCTATTCGTTTTCGAAAGCAAGTCAATGAGCCCAGATGTTGTATTAAAAGAAGGCATAAGCTTTTTTATGGCTAGAATGTTTTCAGGCGTATTTGAAATTATTGGACCAGAAGTCTTGATGTCGGCTGGTATGCACCAACAATTATTTGGAATCAAGGGATTTGTTGCAAAGATTGTAATCAGTGTCCTTGTAATCATTATGAATTATGTACTTAGTAAGCTCCTTGTTTTCAGAGATAAGAAAGAGATGGAGTATGCTACAACAAAATAAAGTTTGAGAATGAGCAGCAAAAAGTAGTAACAATTAAAACTACTTTTTGCTGCTTATTGTTTGTGAAAAAGTACAAAAATGAAAAAAAATCATCAAAAGCTATAGACTATTTAGGAAATTTGTGAGAAAATAGAGTCGACTGTGGATAAAAATAGATACAGAGTATCTATTATGAAAAATTGTTAATGTTTATGTTATTTAATACATAAAAATGGAATTTTACAAGTAAATAGCCACAGAGAAAGAAGCATAACAGTAGATCACTGTACCAATACAGTTTAACGTCTATTGCTTTATAAAATGTATATTGAAAGGAGTTTCAACATGATTTATTCACATGAAGTAGAACAAATGTGTCCAGTAGCTCAAGGTGTTCACCACGGAGCTGCTCCAATCCCAGAAGAAGCAAAATGGGTACAATCTAAACAAATCACTGATATCAACGGTTTAACTCACGGTATCGGTTGGTGTGCTCCACAACAAGGTGGATGTAAATTAACATTAAACGTAAAAGACGGTATTATCCAAGAAGCATTAGTAGAAACTATCGGATGTTCCGGTATGACTCACTCAGCAGCTATGGCTTCTGAAATCCTTCCTGGATTAACTTTATTAGAAGCTCTTAATACTGACTTAGTATGTGATGCTATCAATACAGCAATGAGAGAATTATTCCTTCAAATCGTATATGGTAGAACTCAATCAGCTTTCTCTGAAAATGGTCTTCCAATCGGAGCTGGTCTTGAAGATTTAGGTAAAGGTCTTAGATCTCAAGTTGGTACTATGTACGGAACTCTTGCAAAAGGTCCTCGTTACCTTGAAATGGCTGAAGGTTATGTAACAGAAGTTGCATTAGATGAAGATAACGAAATCATCGGTTACAAATTCATCAACTTCGGTAGAATGATGGACTTCATCAAAGCTGGAGACGACGCTGCAACAGCTATGGAAAAAGCAAAAGGTCAATACGGCCGTGTAGCTGACGCTGTTAAATGCATCGATCCTAGAAAACAATAAGGAAGAGGGAGGAAATAAAAAATGGCATTATTTGAATCATATGAAAGAAGAATTGACCAAATCAATAAAGTTCTTAACAGCTATGGAATCGCTTCCATCGAAGAAGCTGAAAAGATCACTAAAGATGCTGGTCTTGATGTATATAACCAAGTTAAAAGCATTCAACCTATCTGTTTTGAAAATGCATGCTGGGCTTACACTGTAGGTGCTGCAATCGCAATCAAAAAAGGTGCTAGAAGAGCTGCTGACGCTGCTGCAGCAATCGGTGAAGGTCTTCAAGCATTCTGTATCCCAGGTTCTGTAGCTGACGATCGTAAAGTTGGTTTAGGACATGGTAACTTAGGTAAAATGTTATTAGAAGAAGATACTAAATGTTTCGCATTCTTAGCAGGTCACGAATCTTTCGCAGCTGCTGAAGGTGCAATCGGTATCGCAGAAAAAGCAAACAAAGTACGTAAAGAGCCATTAAGAGTAATCTTAAACGGTCTTGGAAAAGATGCTGCTCAAATCATCTCCCGTATCAACGGATTCACTTTCGTTGAAACTGAATTTGATTACTACACAGGCGAAGTAAAAGAAGTTTTCAGAAAATCTTACTCTACAGGTCTTCGTTCAAAAGTTAACTGCTACGGTGCTAACGATGTTCGTGAAGGTGTTGCAATCATGCACAAAGAAGGCGTTGATGTTTCCATCACTGGTAACTCAACTAACCCAACTCGTTTCCAACATCCAGTAGCTGGTACTTACAAAAAAGAATGTATCGAACAAGGTAAGAAATACTTCTCAGTAGCATCTGGTGGTGGTACTGGTAGAACTCTTCACCCAGATAACATGGCAGCAGGTCCTGCTTCTTATGGTATGACTGATACTATGGGACGTATGCACTCTGACGCACAATTCGCTGGTTCTTCTTCCGTTCCTGCTCACGTAGAAATGATGGGATTAATCGGTATGGGTAACAACCCAATGGTTGGTGCTACTGTAGCTGTAGCTGTTTCTATCCAAGAAGCTGCTGACGCTGGTAAATTCTAAGAAATTCGATTACGTAATTTCATAGATTAACTGAAAAATAGTTAGTCACGTCATTAAGGTTTAAAATCTTGATGACGTGGCTAATTTTTGGCTCTATGTCAAGTGTTGGGGTGCGAGGTGCGATGCACCCGCACCAACACTGACATTAGAGCTATTTTTATGTTTTTCAATAAATGTGATATATTTGGGCATGACAAATAAGCCTCTCTGTTAATCCGTGTTTTTAAGATGTATTAGTTTGAAGAATGGTAAACGCTCCATAGCGGGTACTCCTAAACCGTAAAATAGCCGCTCTTATGA
>CAJMNR010000002.1 GCA_905214875.1 uncultured bacterium
TCAAGATTGAGGGGCAGGGGAGTTGAAGTGTGTGGAACACACACTTTGTTCTTTATTATACTTCGCGTCGTGTGAAACCATCATATGCCGTAAGTAAGAATACAGCAAGATGGATTAGGAGTACGACAACGGAAAAACTAACGGTCTGATTAGGGAAATATCCTTGTCCATTATTAATCGAAAGAAGATCAGTATTTGCGAAGAAGAGATAACGTCCCCAGTCCAAATTTAATCCACTTAGTATTCCAGTTGCCATGCTTCCTGCGAGTGCAAGAGCAATACTGATGCCGATGGAAATGGAAGCACTTTTAAACAAGCTGGATAGCATGAATGCCATTGTTCCGTAACAAATGATATCTACAAAGCCATACAGATATAATTTGGCAACATATAAAAATCCACTGTAGGAAATAATAGAACCATTTGTTGCACTGATATACACACCGCCAAAGTCTCCAACACCTCCTAGTAATACGGCGAATATGGTGGAAATAATGTAGTAGCCCACCATGCAGAAGAAAGAGAAGGAGAAAATCATGGCATATTTGCTGGTGATAATTTTTCCTCGTTTTACAGGATTGATGAGTAGAAACTTAATCGTACCATCAGAGAACTCGCTAGCCACGCAGGAACCTGCGATGATAATAATTAGAAGTTCGATCATTGTCATAAAGGAAGCAGAGTTTTTTAACACGTTCCAGAACTTGCTATCAATAGAAGTGCCGGAGCCTTCTGTACTAACAGTGATAGATCCATCACTCATGGGCATGGAATCCGTTCCATATGGATTATTATTTGCATCAATTATCGCATTGGTCTGCTTTTCTTCAAGTAATGTGGTGTAGATGACGTAACTGTTGTAATACTTATTATACGCAGAAGTCTGTTGCCCATTAGGTGTATACTGGCTGCTTAAGCTTTCGGAAAGGTTATTAATCATGACCACATATTCCATTAACTTAGTATCCTTGAAGATATCAATGTCATGTTCGAGACAGTATTTATACGGATTGTCAGAAACCTCTTTTTTATCTTCGAACGTATAGTTCGGGTTCTTGTAATGAGAAGATAGTAAGGATAAAAATCCTTTGCTGTCTGAATTAGCAACTAGTTGAGCGGCTTCATCAAATAATTTTTTATTTGCTTCATTGGTAACTGCGTTTGTAGCAGTATCATCAGGATACGAATAGATAGGAAAAGTCGAAAGGGCTTCATAAAGAGCCATATAATACGAATTATCTTTATCATATAATCCTAATTCCTTGAGTTTTGAAAACACGACATATTCATCGGAAGTGGAATCAATTCCACTTTCTAATTGCTCTGTTACATAGGACGCGCTAAATGATTCACTATCTGTAAGTGAAGAAGAAACGCTTGTTGTTAGGAAGAGTAGACCAAAGGAAAGAACCAACAAAACGGCAAGCCAGATGATCGTACTTTTTTTCTTTAAGATTTTTACATATTCATTCTTTATTAAATTAAGCATTTATATTCCCCCCTGCCGTAGTGATTTCGATAAATGCATCTTCAAGGTGTCTATGCTCTTTTAAGGAAACGGTAAATAAATCGATACCATTCATGATAAGAAGCTTGTTGATATCCTGAATGAAGATGCAACTTCCTTCGCTTGTGTCAATGGCAAGCTCTAAACGATGTTCATCTATTAGTTTGATTAGGTTATTATTATTATTATTTGCAAAGTCTGTATTGGAAAGGATGATTTCCTTTGCACGGGCAGCGTCATTTACAGAAACTTCATAGGAAATGACATTTCCGACATTTTGCTGGATGAATTGTTCTACGGAAGTGACGCTAAGAATCGTTCCATTTGCAATGATTCCGACACGATCACACATTAATTCCATTTCGCTCATCAAATGGCTGGATACTAAAACGCAAACGCCTGTCTTATGTGCAAGATAGCGAAGTAAATCACGAAGCTCTTTAATTCCTGCAGGATCAAGACCGTTCGTAGGCTCGTCGAGAATTAATACCTTTGGATTATGTAAAAGGGCTTGGGCAACACCGAGACGTTGACGCATACCTAAGGAATATTTGCTGACCTTGTCATTGATACGGTCAGTAAGTCCTACGATGTCAACTACTTCTAAGATACGTTCTTTCGTTATGCCTTGGCGCATTCTGGCATATTGTTTTAAATTATCAAGGCCAGACATGTATTTATAAAATTCTGGATTTTCAACGATTGCACCTATATTGGAAAGCGCCTTTTCAAAGTCATTTGTAACACTTGAGCCACAGATGGAGATTTCTCCTTCGTCAACTTGGAGCATTCCAACTGCCATCTTTATTGTTGTTGTCTTGCCGGCACCATTAGGTCCGAGAAAGCCGAATACTTCTCCGCAGTATGTTTCAAAAGAAACATCATGAAGAATTTGGCGTTTTCCAAAGTATTTGTTTACATGATCAATTTTTATTGCAACTTCCATTATTCGAGCCCTCCCATATCAATAGATGAAGAAGTATCTGAAGATGAAATCTTGGATATCTTCCATGTACCGGATTCACGAGTTAGCTTAACCGTTATAGAGGATGAAATGCTTACGCTCTGGAGCTTGGTGGAAGCGACAATCTCTCCTTCTTCATCGTACTCATTATAATCATCACAAGGTACAAAATCGATAAGTGGAAACACTGGACTACCTGTGGTTTTAAGTGAGTTCTCTAAGTTAAAGGTAACAAGGGCACCATTTGGTCCATATTTTTCAACTTTCATTCTATTTGTTGAATAGGTAGATTCAGTAACAAAGCCACGGCCCTTGAGATTGGCTAAATCATAAGTCTCGCTGATAAAATCGTCTGCTTCTTCGCGTGTTATATCAGACTCTTCCTCAAAGATATCCCCTTTAGTGTAGGTGTATGTAAAATATTTATCGAGTAATTGCTTGTATGTATCAGCTTTGGAATCTGCAAGTTCCTTTGTCCAATTTTTTGTGTTTTTAATGTCTACAGGAACATTTAAGCTATCCATATACTCTTTTACATAGTCGGTGACAACGGTCTTAATATCATCCGTTTCTCCTTTGAAATTCGAATAATCTACCAACACATAGATGACTAGCAGCACAAGTAGTAATATAGCGACTATGACACCACGGTTAGCAGTTCTCCACATTTTCTTAAGATTCAATGTGTCTTTCCCTCCTTAAATATAAGTAATTTGGTTTGGTAATACGAATAGTGACGAAAACCAATATTGAAAATATTACCATAAAAAGGAGGAAAAATATAGTATTAATTGACATAGTTATATTAAAATGCGATTAGAGCCATATGGAAGAAGTTACTTTTCCAATAGGTCTTGGTGTGATATACTATATAAGAATAATTATGGTTATACTTATAGATAAAGAGAAAAATTTAGTTAGGAGATCAACATGGGAAGAGTATTAAAGAGTAAAGATGATTTAGTGAATATGGACGCATATGAATTAGTCCATGAGGAGAATCTAACAGATCTTAATAGCTTAGGTCTTCTGTTTCGACATAAAAAAACAGGCGCTAGAGTATTGGTAATCAGCAATGATGATAACAATAAAGTATTTAATATCGGTTTTCGAACACCACCAGAGAATTCGACAGGCGTTCCTCATATTATTGAACATTCCGTATTATGCGGTTCAAAGGAATTTCCATCGAAGGACCCATTTGTTGAACTTGTAAAAGGCTCATTAAATACATTTTTAAATGCAATGACATATTCAGATAAGACACTTTATCCAATTGCAAGTTGTAATGATAAAGATTATAAGAACTTAATGCATGTTTACATGGATGCCGTGTTCTATCCAAATATTTATAGCAGGGAAGAAATCTTTAAACAAGAAGGATGGCATTATGAATTAGAAGATGTTGACGGAGAACTTACGTACAACGGTGTTGTTTATAATGAGATGAAAGGTGTATTTTCCTCTCCAGAACAACAGTTATTCCGTTTGATTCAACAATCCTTATTTCCAGATACGACATATGGCGTAGAATCTGGTGGAGATCCAGAAAATATTCCTGATTTAACGTATGAACAATTTTTAGAATTCCATAAACGTTACTACCATCCATCCAATAGCTACATCTATCTTTATGGAGATATTGATGTAGAGGAACGTTTAAAATGGATGGACGAGAACTATTTATCTAAATTCGATGCAGCACCAATTGATTCTACAATTAAGAAACAAGAACCATTTGGTGAAATGAAAGAAGTAAAACAATATTATTCATTAGCTGAGAATGAAACGATAGAAGGCAAAACGTATTTTGCCTTCAATGCGGTAATTGGAACAAGCCTTGAACGTGAACTTTACCTTGCATTCCAAATCCTTGATTATGTATTATTAAGCGCACCAGGAGCACCACTAAAACAAGCGTTAATCAATGCAGGAATCGGTAAAGACATCTTAAGTTCCTACGATAATGGAATTCTTCAGCCATATTTTTCAATCATTGCTAAGAATGCAAACAGTGAAGATAAAGAACGTTTCTTAATGGTAATCAAAGAAACATTAGAGAAGATTGTAAGCGAAGGAATTGAAGAGAAACCACTTCGTGCAGCAATTAACTATTATGAATTCAAATATCGTGAAGCTGACTTCGGAAGCTATCCAAAGGGACTTATGTATGGCTTACAAATCCTTGATAGCTGGTTATATGATGATAACGCTCCATTTATTCATATTGAAGCAAATGATACATTTAAGTTCTTAAAAGACAAGATTGGAAGCGGATACTATGAAGCATTGATCAAAGAGTATCTGTTAAACAATGACCATACTTCCCTTGTAGTTGTAGAACCAAAGGTAGGCCTTACAAATGAAGTAGAACAAAAGCTAAAAGAAAAATTAGCTGCCTACAAAGAAACGTTAAGCAAAGAAGAGTTAGAAAAGCTTGTTGCAGATACAAAAGCCTTAAAAGAATTCCAAGATACTCCAAGTACAAAGGAAGAATTAGAATTGATTCCAATGCTTTCAAGAGAAGATATCGAGAAGAAAGCAAATCCTTTATATAACGAAGTGAAGGAAGCAGCAGACGTTACTGTATTACACCATAATATGTTTAGTAACGGCATTGGATACTTACGCATGTTATTTGACGTAGATGATGTGGAAGAAGAGTTAGTGCCATATATGAGCCTGTTATCTACAGTGCTTGGTTATATCGATACAAAGAGTCATTCCTTTATGGAATTTGCAAATGAAGTAAATATCCATACAGGTGGAATCGTAAGTGATGTAACAACTTACCCAGTTCTTAATGCAACAGAAAACTATACTGTAAAATTCGGGGTAAAGACAAAAGTCTTATATGATAAGATCGGAACAGCATTTGATTTAATTAAAGAAATGTTATTCGAATCAAAACTTGATGATTATAAACGATTAAAAGAAATTGTAGCGGAACAAGTATCAAGAAGCCAGATGAAGCTTAACAGCGCTGGACATTCTTATGCTTCTGTTCGTGCAATGTCCTATAATTCTGTAAATGCAAAATACAATGATTTAACAGGTGGAATTGCATATTATGAATTCTTAAAAGAATTAGAGGAGCATTTTGAAGAAAGAAAAGAGGATCTTGCCGAAAAACTTACTGCGTTAGTGAACCGCATTATCAGAAAAGATAATTTACTTGTAAGCTATACAGCAGATGATACAGGATACGTGTTAATGACAGAAGAGCTCGGCGGATTTGTAAAAGACCTTCGTGTTGCTGAAGATAAGCCTAAGAGAGCTGTCATTAAGACAAATGTATTAAATGAAGGATTTAAGACAAGCGGACAGGTTCAATACGTTGCCCGTGCAGGTAACTTTATTGACCAGGGATATAAATACACAGGTGCACTTAAGATACTAAAAGTTATCTTAAGCTATGATTACCTTTGGATCAACATTCGTGTAAAAGGCGGGGCTTATGGATGTATGAGTGGTTTCGGCCAGGATGGAAATAGTTATTTCGCATCTTACCGTGATCCAAACCTTAAGGCAACCAATGAAATCTATGATAAGACACCAGAGTATTTAAGAACATTTAGCGTGGATGAACGTGATATGACAAAATATATCATAGGAACAATCAGTGGAATGGATACTCCGATGAATCCATCTGCAAAAGGAGCACGTTCCTTAGGTGCCTACCTTAGCGGTGTAACAGAACTTGATTTACAACGTGAACGAGATGAAGTCTTATCTGCAACGGTAGATGACATCCGCGCATTAGCAGATATCGTACAATCCGTATTGAACGCACAATTACTATGCGTCATCGGAAATGAGAATAAAATAGAAGAAGAAAAAGAGTTATTTAAAGAAGTAAAAGCACTCTAGGAGGATTTTAATGAACCAAAACTTTAAATCAGGATTTGTAACGTTAATTGGACGACCAAACGTAGGAAAATCCACATTAATGAATCAGCTGATTGGACAAAAGATAGCAATCACATCTAATAAGCCACAGACAACAAGAAATCGTATTCAAACAGTATATACTAGTGATGAAGGTCAGATTATCTTCCTTGATACGCCAGGTATTACAAAAGCCAAGAATAAGCTTGGTGAATATATGGTAAGCGCTGCAGAAAATACATTGAATGAAGTTGATATAATTCTTTGGCTTGTAGAACCAAGCACATTCATTGGTGCAGGCGAACGCCATATTGCAGAAACACTTAAGAAAGTTAAGACTCCTGTATTTTTAGTAATCAACAAGATTGATACTGTAAAAAAAGAAGAAATCTTAACATTCATTGATAAATATAAAGAAATTTATGATTTCTGTGAAATCATCCCAGTATCAGCCTTAAAAGGAGAAAACAAAGATACTTTGATTTCTGAAATCATGAGATATCTTCCATACGGACCACAGTTCTATGATGAAGATACGATTACAGATCAACCGGAACGCCAGATCGTAGCAGAATTAATTCGTGAAAAAGCACTACGCCTTTTAAGCGATGAAATTCCACATGGTATTGCGGTATCCATCGAATCTATGAAAGAAAGAAACCATGGAAAGTTAATGGATATTCAGGCAACCATCGTATGCGAACGTGATTCCCACAAAGGAATTATCATTGGTAAGCAAGGAGCCATGTTAAAACGAATTGGAACGGATGCAAGATGGGAAATCGAGCATCTTCTTGATACGAGAGTTAACCTCCAGCTTTGGGTAAAGGTTAAGAAAGACTGGAGAGATAGTGATTTCTTATTGAAAAACTACGGTTATAATAAGATTGATCTATAAACCGTAAGTTCCTTTTTTCAACAAAATAACCTTTTCACGAATAGATTCCTTTATTTTGGAAATACTATTGGTATGCGCTGGTATTAATAATGAGGGAATACTAGTGAAAACATATTAATAGGGGAATATTTGTACGAATTTAGACGGATTCAAATGGACAAAAGCAGACAACTAGTTAGATTATTCTTTTTGAGGAAGTCTAAATTCAGAAAAGAGGTTTGTATGGATAACAGTAACTTATGGAAACAATTTGAAACAACAGGTGAAATAACGGATTACTTAAAGTATACGGCTTGTACGAAAGAAGAAGGTAAGCCTTATACAACCAAGGAGGGAGAACGTGGTGGTAACACAGATTACGGTAACTGGAATGGTGTTGGCCGCCATGCCGGTTGGTGATTATGATAAGAGGTTAGTGATTTTAACAAAAGAGCGCGGAAAGATTTCCGCATTTGCAAAAGGCGCTAGAAAACCAAATAGCGCCTTACTTGCATGCTCTCAGTCCTTTGTGTTCGGCGAATTTACCTTGTATGCAGGACGTAATTCTTACAATGTAATGAATGCAGAGATAACAAACTATTTTCCAGATTTAAAAGAAGATCTGGAAGCGGTTTCATATGGCTGCTATTTTGCAGAACTAGTAGAACAGATTACAAGAGAAAATAATGATGAAATGGAAGTACTAAAGCTATTGTATCAGACGATGCGTGCACTCACAAAACCATCGATTCCAAATAAGCTGATTCGATACATATTTGAGCTTAAGATGATGAGCATCAACGGCTATACCCCTCAGGTATTTGAATGTGTATCATGTGGTACGACAGAAAATGTCCATCTATTCAGTTTTCAAAAGGGCGGACTTGTCTGCAGTAACTGCAAAAAAGGGGAAAGCGAACTTATGGGCCTTGACGGCTCTACAATCTATACGATGCAGTATATTATCCTTACCCCGATAGAAAAATTGTATACGTTTACAGTGAACGAACAAGTCTTACGTGAATTAAGAAAAGTCATGGAACGATACTTGAAGATGATGGTCGATGTAAAGTTTAAATCACTAGAAATATTAGAAATGCTATAAAATAGGTAGTAACTGCAAATAATCATTGAAAATATCAATGTTTTTCGGTAAAATGATAAAAGGTTTTGTATACGATTGCATTTTTTAGCAGTTTACAATAAGGTTCGCAAAACAAGCGGATTCAATGAATAAATAAAACTTAATTACGAGAGGTAGAAAGCTATGGAAAAATCAATGGAAAAAATAGTCGCATTGGCTAAAGCAAGAGGTTTTGTTTATCCAGGTTCTGAAATCTACGGTGGTTTAGCAAACACTTGGGATTACGGTAACTTAGGTGTAGAACTTAAAAATAACGTGAAAAAAGCATGGTGGAAAAAATTCATTCAAGAAAACCCATACAACGTAGGAGTTGACTGTGCAATCTTAATGAATCCACAAACTTGGGTAGCTTCAGGACATTTAGGAAGTTTCTCTGACCCATTAATGGATTGTAAAGAATGTCGTGAAAGATTTAGAGCAGATAAGATCATTGAAGATTATATGCAAGAAAACGGAATCGAAATCGAAGGTTCTGTAGATGCATGGTCAAATGAAGAAATGGCTGCCTACATCGATGAAAAGAATATTTGTTGTCCAAGTTGTGGAAAACATAATTTCACTGATATCCGTCAATTCAACTTAATGTTTAAAACATTCCAAGGTGTTACAGAAGACGCAAAAAATACTGTTTACTTAAGACCAGAAACAGCTCAAGGTATCTTCGTAAACTTTAAAAATGTTCAAAGAACATCAAGAAAGAAAATCCCATTTGGTATCGGTCAAGTTGGTAAATCCTTCAGAAATGAAATTACTCCAGGTAACTTCACTTTCCGTACAAGAGAATTTGAACAAATGGAACTTGAATTCTTCTGTGAGCCAGATACAGATCTTGAATGGTTTGACTACTGGAAAAACTTCTGTATCAACTGGTTACAGACATTAGGTATTAAAGAAGATGAAATGCGTGTTCGTGATCATGAAGCAGAAGAATTATCTTTCTACTCTAAAGCAACAAGTGATATCGAATTCTTATTCCCATTCGGATGGGGAGAATTATGGGGTATTGCAGATCGTACAGATTATGATTTATCTCGCCATCAAGAAGTTTCTGGTGAAGACTTAAGCTACTTCGATGATGAAAAGAAACAAAAATATGTACCATATGTAATCGAACCATCATTAGGTGCTGACCGTGTAACATTAGCATTCCTTTGCCAAGCATATGATGAAGAAGAAATCGGTGAAGGTGATGTAAGAACAGTACTTCACTTCCACCCAGCATTAGCTCCAATCAAGATTGGTGTATTACCATTATCTAAGAAATTAGCTGGTCCTGCTGAAGAAATCTATGCTATGCTTAGCAAAGAATACAACTGTGAATATGATGATAGAGGAAATATCGGTAAACGTTATAGAAGACAAGATGAAATCGGTACACCATTCTGTATCACATATGACTTTGATTCTGAAGAAGATCATGCAGTTACAGTTCGTGATAGAGATACAATGCAACAAGAACGTGTTAAAATTGAAGATTTAAAAGCTTATTTTGCTGAAAAATTCGACTTCTAAGAAGTCAAGACTCAAAGATAACTGTGTGAATGTGGGCTGAGGGGGAGAAGCAAGTGGAAATAAAGACATTTTGTAGAGGCTCCAAGAAATTAGCAATCAAATACCGTTATTATTTGAAATATAATCTCGTAGTGGCGCTATGTATCATCGCCCCTGTGATTTTAGTACTTTTTGATTATTATAAGGTCATTGAAGTTGGTAAGCTCCGCACTAGCACTGCAATTATAGCCATATTATTTATAATATGGCTCATTGTATTATTAATAGGCTTTGCGGGATTTGGTTCTGTAAATGGCCTAAGTTATCAAATCTTTGGTATTACATCTGATGGTAAACTTGTTCATTTTTACTTTAAAGACATGCTTAGAAATGGCAAGGTAGTACTTCATTTTAAGCCTTATCATAAAAAGGAAACAAAGATGGAGTATATTGACGTAATAAAGAAGAAGGAAGAAATCATTAAGGATAAGAATTTCGAAGAGTATTTATGCGTATTGTGTAATGACAAGGAAGTGCAAAAACAAAGCGATATCTTATTCGAAGTAATGGATGATATACGACTCATAAAGGATAAGAGAAAATATATAGAAGTTAAGTATACGATTGGGAATTTTAAGACCAAGAAGAAGCTTAAAATCTATAAAAACCTTACCAACATTGATGAACTATATCGTATCCTTGAAAAAAATGTAGCATAAGAGAAAGATTCAAAACAATAAATCCTATTGTTTTGGATCTTTCTTTTTGTTTATGCGAATAAAAAAATATATGTAAACGGTTTCATTCTATCCATGCTGGCTCCTTTGCAGTCGTAAAAAAACATTGATAAAGTTTCAATAATTACTTAAATACATAGTAAATGCATCAGAAGAGATACATATAGGAAAAAACAGTAAATGAAAATAGTTTCATTGGAAATATTAGTATGATTGACGAAAAATGAACAAACTTTCATAAAAATGAAAAGGGAAAAATAGTATAAATAAACTTTATTTGGAAATATTAATTCAAGTGCCTCTTATTTTTGAAAATAAATACTTTTTTTTGTAGTTTCTTATCTGCATAAAAATGGAGTATAATAAAATACATTGTTTCAAAAAGAATCTTAGTGTAGTTTAAAAGTAGCAAAGGCAGTTGTAGAAAAAAGAATACGAGATGTCATATTAACCAATTAGTATTCTGATATATGTGAAAAAATGTAGATTATGCATAAAAGTATGCTGGTTATTTATAAGGCAAACAAACACAGAATGCAAAATTGGAAGAAATTTATAAAAAATGAAAAATTTATAAAAAAGTATTTTCTTACTTGTCCAAGTATGCTAAAATATTTTGTGCAACTGGGAAATGGCATAATTTTGATACTAGCAATGCTGGACTTTGTCGTCCGAATTGTTAAAAAATAAACATATTGTTTAGGAGGTAATTACTAACATGGCAAAATGGGTTTATATGTTTAAAGAAGGCAATGCAGATATGAGAAACCTTCTTGGTGGTAAAGGTGCCAACTTAGCCGAAATGACTAACTTAGGCCTGCCAATTCCACAAGGATTTACAGTAACTACTGAGGCATGTACAGATTATTACAACAGCGGAAAGCAAATTACAAAAGAAATTCAAGATCAAATTTATGAAGCATTAGCAAAAGTTGAAGAACTTCAAGGCAAAAAGTTCGGTGATACAGAAGATCCATTATTAGTTTCTGTACGTTCTGGTGCCAGAGCAAGTATGCCTGGTATGATGGATACCATCCTTAACTTAGGACTCAACGATGTTGCCGTAGAAGGATTCGCAAAGAAAACTGGAAATCCTAGATTTGCATACGATTCCTATAGAAGATTTATTCAAATGTTCTCTGATGTAGTAATGGAGATGAGTAAGTCATTCTTTGAAGGAATTCTTGATGAAGTAAAAGAAGCAAAAGGTGCAAAATATGATACAGACCTTACTGCTGAAGATTTAAAAGAAGTTATCACAAAATATAAAGCAATTTATAAAGAAAAGATGGGAGAGGAATTCCCTCAAGATCCTAAGGTTCAATTAATGGAAGCTGTAAAAGCAGTATTCCGTTCTTGGGATAACCCACGTGCAATCTATTATAGAAGAATGAATGATATCCCTGGAGACTGGGGAACAGCCGTAAACGTACAATGCATGGTATTTGGTAATATGGGTAACACATCCGGTACAGGTGTTGCATTTACACGTAACCCATCTACTGGTGAAGCTAAAATCTATGGTGAATACTTAATCAATGCTCAAGGTGAAGATGTTGTTGCTGGTATTAGAACACCTCAACCTATCACTAAGTTAGCAGAAGATTTACCAGAATGTTATACACAGTTCATGCAAATCGCTCACACTTTGGAAGAGCATTATAAAGATATGCAGGATATGGAGTTTACAATTCAAGAAGGTCAGTTATACTTCTTACAAACTCGTAATGGTAAGAGAACAGCAGCTGCTGCATTACAGATTGCTTGTGATTTAGTTGATGAAGGAAAGATTTCAAAAGAGACAGCTATCAGCCGTATCGAAGCAAAATCCCTTGATCAATTATTACATCCAGGATTTAATGCGGAAGCTCTTAAGAATGCAAAGGCTGTTGGAAAAGCACTTCCAGCATCTCCAGGTGCAGCAGCTGGTAAAGTATACTTTACAGCAGAAGAAGCAAAAGCTCATCATGAAGCAGGAGAAAGAGTTGTCCTTGTACGTCTTGAGACTTCTCCAGAAGATATCGAAGGAATGCATGCTGCAGAAGGTATCTTAACTGTTCGCGGTGGTATGACTAGCCATGCAGCTGTTGTTGCTCGTGGTATGGGAACAGCATGTGTCTCTGGATGTGGAGATATTAAGATTGATGAAGAAGCAAAACAGTTCACAATTGGTAATCAAACTGTAAAAGAAGGAGATTATATTTCCTTAGATGGCTCTACAGGTAATATTTATATTGGAGACATCCCAACAGTAGAAGCTTCTATTTCCGGAAACTTCGAGAGAATCATGAAATGGGCTGATGAAATCAGAACATTAAAAGTTAGAACAAATGCAGATACTCCAGCAGATGCAGCAAATGCTGTTAAGTTTGGTGCAGAAGGTATCGGTCTTTGCCGTACAGAGCATATGTTCTTTGATGCAGAAAGAATTCCTAAGATCCGTAAGATGATCTTAAGTAAAACTGTAGAAGCAAGAGAAGAAGCTCTTAATGAGTTAATTCCATTCCAAAAAGGTGACTTTAAAGCTCTTTATGAAGTTATGGAAGGAAGACCAGTTACTATTCGTTTCTTAGATCCACCTTTACATGAATTCGTTCCAACTGAGGACGAAGACATTGTTGCATTAGCAAAAGACATGGGTCTTACTGTAGAAGAAGTTAAGGCAACTTGCGATTCCTTACATGAGTTCAACCCTATGATGGGACACAGAGGATGCCGTCTTGCTGTAACTTATCCAGAAATTGCTAAGATGCAGACAAGAGCCGTAATGGAAGCAGCTATTGAAGTAAAAGCTGAAAAAGGATACAATGTTGTACCTGAAATCATGATTCCATTAGTAGGCGAGAAGAAAGAATTAAAATATGTCAAAGACGTAGTTGTTGAGACTGCTGAATTAGTTAAGAAAGAAAAGAATTCCGATATCGAGTACCATATTGGTACAATGATTGAAATCCCACGTGCTGCATTAATGGCAGATGAGATTGCTGAAGAAGCAGAATTCTTCTCATTTGGTACAAATGACTTAACTCAGATGACATTTGGATTCTCTCGTGATGATGCTGGTAAGTTCCTTGATTCTTACTACAGCAATAAGATTTATGAATCAGATCCATTTGCAAGACTTGATCAGGCTGGTGTTGGTCAATTAGTTAAGATTGCCGCTGAAAAAGGTAAAACAACTAGACCTAATATCAAGCTTGGTATCTGTGGAGAACATGGTGGAGATCCATCTACAATCGAATTCTGTCATAGAATTGGATTAACATATGTATCTTGCTCACCATTCCGTGTACCAATTGCACGTTTAGCTGCCGCACAAGCTGCTTTGGCAAATAAATAGAACATGTAATTAAAATGGAGAAACACCTGTATTGGAGTAATTGCTAATACAGGTGTTTTTTTGTAGGAGAAGTAAACAAAGAATTACTTCACAATAAATCAAAAGAAGGAACTGTAGTATCAGGAGCATCTTCTTACTTGTATTATAACGAAGGGATAGAAATAGAAATTGATACAGAACTTAGTAATCGAAGAAAAGGGCTTGCGTTAGCCTGTGGTGCAAAATTAATTCTGGAATGCTTAAAAAGAGGCTTGCATCCAAGTTGGGACGCAATGAATCGAGAGTAAGTCATGCTATCAGAAAAGCTGGGGTATCATTTTGACCATGAGTATACAGCGTACATAAGTATGAAAAGTCTGTGAATAAAATGTGTCAAAAAAACATGAAAAGAACAAAGATTTGACATAAATTTATTAAATTTCCGTTATAGCATAAAACTGTACACTAAACTGAAGGAGAAAATGATGAAAAAGATTTTAATTAGAGCAGGAATGTCGGTATTCAATGAATACGAAACAGCTGAAATTTTAGCTAAAAACTTAATTGGAAATAATATTGGAAATCTTATTTTTTCCTATAGTATGATGCGTACGTTAATGACGGAAGATACACTAATCGATACTATTATGACCACACAGGAAAAGACAGACGAGGAAATTGACTTTATTAATAGTGAATATGATTGTTTTGTATTACCATTGGCAAATGCATTTCGTGTCAGCTTTATGAAAGAACTAAAGATTATAACGAACTTAGTAAAAAAGCTTACGATTCCATGCATTGTTGTAGGCGTTGGAATCCAAGCGGGAGTTGATGAAAACATTGAAAAAGAGTTTGAATTTGATCAGGTAGCAAAAGAATTCGTAGACGCAGTGCTTGAAAAGTCAAATAAAATCGGTGTTCGAGGAGAGATTACCGGTCGATATTTAACAAAACTAGGATTTAAAAAAGAAGAAGATTTTACGGTAATAGGATGTCCTTCCATGTATTTGCACGGTGCAAAACTACCTGAGTTACGTGTGACTGAAATTACTAAGGACTCAAAGATTAGTTTAAACTGGAGAATGGGATTACCAAATAAGGTGAATGACTTTATCCAAAAGAGTATACAAGAAATGAGTAACTATCAGTATGTACCTCAAGTCTTAGATGAGATTCGACTAATGTACTATGGTGTGCCATTTCCAGAAAATAAATATAAAAATATACCAAGCATGTATCCGGCATCTATGAAGCATAAGTTCTATATGGAAGATAAGGCAGTTTCATTTATGAACGTAAAGAGCTGGATGGAATATTTAAAAACAAAAGATCTGTCTTTTGGAACTAGAATACACGGAAATATTGTTTCAATACTAGCGGGAACCCCATGTTTGATTGTGGCTTCGGATGCTCGTGTACAGGAATTGGCAGAATATCATAATATTCCTCACATTCTTTATACAAATATTGATAAAGATACGGATTTGTTTGACTTATGTAAGGAAACAGATTTCTCAAAGATCTATGATGGACATAAAGAGCGATTTGAACATTTTGTAGGATTTTTGAATGAAAATGGACTGGATCATATATATAAAGAGCAGTTAGTGGTTGAAGAGGCACCTTTTGATCGTAAATTAAAAGAGGTGAACTTGCAGCCACCATTGACACCATTTGTAACGGCCTCTGCTGATGTTCAAGAAAAACGTATTGCTGAAATTTGTGATTGGCATAGGTATCGAATGACAATCCAAAAAGAGGCGCATAAACAGGAGGTAGCTTTTTACAAAAACGAAATAAAGCAGTTGAAGAAGAAAAAACGAAGCTTTGTAGAAAGAGTCTATCATAAAGTTTTCCGATGATTGGTTGAAAAAATAAAGGTTTCGCGTTACACTTAGTTCATAAAAATAAGTGGTATGCTTAGAAAGGAGAAGCATATGCGAAACGAAGTTACAGAAAAAGACATAAAAAAGATGCAAGAAGAAATTGAGTATCGTAAGCTGGTCGTTCGAAAAAAAGCAATCGAAGCAGTTAAGGAGGCAAGGGCTCAGGGAGACCTTAGCGAAAACTTTGAGTATTATGCTGCTAAGAAGGATAAGAACAAGAATGAGAGCAGGATACGCTATTTAGAAAGAATGATTAAGACTGCTGTCATAGTTTCAGATGAGTCGAAAGAGGATGAGATCGGCCTAAACAATACGGTTACCGTTTACTTTGAAGAAGACGATGTGTGTGAAGTATATAAGCTTGTTACTACAGTGCGTGGCAATTCCCTTGGTGGCCTCATTAGTATTGAATCACCATTAGGAAAGGCATTATTAGGGCACAAAGTGGGAGATAAAGTTCATATCAAAGTGAATGACTCATATGGTTATGATGTTGTGGTTAGAAAAATAGAAAATACTGTTGATGATGGAACAGATAAGTTACGTAGTTATTAAGTATAGGAATAACTCCAAAATTTAAGGAAATATACAAAAAACCTTAGATTTTGGAGTTATTTTACTTTATAAAAATAAAATTTCAACAAAGAAAAAGGGTTTCGTTTGACAAAAATAACGAAAATGAGCGTACATAATATAAAATTATATACATTGTCACTATGGAGTGTTATAATCCAAATTGTAGCAATTAAAAAAATGTTACAAACCAAAGGGAGAAAAAAATTAACTATTGTGAAAAAAGGAGGAGAAATGATATGAAGAGATTTCGTACGAAAGCGATTGCAATGATGACAGCTAGCTTAATGCTGTTTTCTTTAGTACCAAGTAAGCAAACGTTTGCAGAATCATCTGTTAATGTAACAGACTCCATTCAATGGACTGGAAGAGCGTTTGGACAGAGTACAGATTTAAACTTCAAATCAACAATTGCAGAGGACAAAATTGGTACTCAAAATGCAATTGAAAAAACAATCAAAGTTAAAACTGGTGATCAGGTAAGTGAAGTAGAAGCCGTAGAACTTGAAAGTCGTGGTGGTAAGATTGCCAATACACACGATGGACTTACTTTCTACTATGCTCAAGTACCAACATCAAAGAATTTTAAATTAACTGCCAAGGTATTCTTAAATCAACTTGGACCTGAAGCTTCAACTGGTGCAAAACCAAGTAAACAAGAAGCATGTGGTCTTATGGTTCGTGACTGTGTAGGTCAAGCAAGAAAAGAGCCAATGGAATTTGGTTATGAAGAATTACCTGCAGCTTCCAATATTGTTGCAAATATGATTACATCCCCAGAAAAGAAAAGCGGATGCTCAGTAATCACTAATATTTATGATCGTAATGGTGTTACAGTACCTTATGGAAACACTGGTGCCAAAAAGACACAAACAAAAGTTGCTACTTTAAGCAGTGATATCGTAACTACAGAAGATCGTACACCAGCAGATGGCGTATATGACAGCAATTCATTCTTTACATTAACTCTTGAACGTAATGATACTGGATTCGTAGTAACTTATACAGACCAAGAAGGAAACACATCTTCAAAATCAGTTGGTGGAGCTGACCGTGTAGCTGTTATTGATAAAGATTACATGTATGTTGGATTCTTTGCATCACGTAATGCAAAAATGACAGTAATTGATCAATCCTTAGAATTATCTGATGCAGACACAAAGCCTGAAGGATTTACAGCAGATCCATATGCAGCTACATTTGATGTAGCAAGTGCTAAAACTTCTAGTACTTCTGATTATACAGTACGTTTAAGAAGTAACTATAGTGGTAAAGTTACAATTAAACAAGATGGCACTGAAATCGCAACAAACGAAAATGCAGATGCAGCTACTTTCTATGAGAAAAAGACTACATTAACAAAGGATACAACAAACTTTGAAGTATCTTATGTAACAGACGATACTAATAATAGCGTAAAAACAGCTTCCTTTACAGTAACGAAGAATGAAGCTTTAGGAAATAAAGATTTATATGTTTCTGAAGATGGTAAGGCAGATGCTGAAGGAACATTAGAAAATCCAATTGATTTAAAAACAGCATTAAATTATGTAAGCGATGGACATACTGTTTATGTAAAAGGCGGTACATATGATGCATTAGTAATGGATGAATCTTATACAGCAGATGCTGCAAAGAGAAAAACATTATGTGCATATAACAATGAAAAAGTAGTTATGAGCGGAACTAGTCAAGTAGATGCAAGTAACTGGAATATCAAACAAATCGAGTTTACTGGATCTAGTACAACTGGTTTCAGATTAACTGGACATTCTAACACAATTGAATTATGTAAATTCTACAACAATGGTGATACAGGATGTCAAATCAGTGGTGGTTCAGGAACTGACCCATTAAACTGGCCAACAAACAACACAATTCTTAATTGTGAATCCTATAATAACGTTGATAGCTCTAGAATCAATGCCGATGGTTTTGCAGCAAAATTAGGCGTTGGTGAAGGTAACTTATACAAAGGTTGTGTTTCTCATAACAATGCCGATGATGGATGGGATCTTTACAATAAAATTGAAGATGGTGCAAACTGCCCTGTCACAATTGAAAATTGTGTAGCCTATGAAAATGGTATGCCACTTGAAGGAGAACAAGCAGTGGTTGGTTCTATTGGTAACGGATTTAAATTAGGTGGTGAAGGCTTACCAGTAGATCATGTTGTGAAAAATTGTATTTCTTACAACAATAATATGGATGGTTTTACATGTAACTTTAACCCAGGAAAGATTACAGTAACAAACTGTACATCATTTGATAATGCAAGAGCAAACTATATCTTTAGAAGTAATCCATACAGAACAGCTAAGGAGCAGGGAGTATTTACAAATAGTATTTCTTTTAGAACAAATGAACAATTTGAAACAAATGATTATATTTCAGGTACACCTGTAAACAGTTATTTCTTCAACAAAGGAAATGACACAGTAAAAGCAGAAGATTTTGCAAGTCTTACTGTACCAACAACTTGGGAAAGAGATAACAATGGTAATTTAGTATATGGCGATTTCTTACGCCTTACTAAGACAAGCGATTTATCAGCAAATGGAAGCTATGTTGGAGCTCTTTCTCCTAAATTCACTATTACATTAGATGCAAATGGTGGAACATGTGAAAAAGATCAATTAGTAAATAGTTCTGATAACAAAGTTACAGAATTACCAACAGCAACAAAAGCAAACTACACATTCAAAGGATGGTATACTGCAAAAACTGGAGGAACTAAAGTTACAGCTGATACACTTTCATTAGCAGATCAAACATTATATGCACAATTTACAGGTAATTCATATGTTGTAACATTTGATGCAAATACAGGTTCTTGTGGTACTAAGACTATTAAATACACTGCAGATCAAGCAAATGTTAAGTTACCAACAGCAACAAAAGCAGGATATACATTCAAAGGATGGTATACTGCAAAAACAGGTGGAACTAAAGTAACATCAGTATCTAATGTTTACAAAAACAGAACAGTATACGCACAATGGACAGCTAATTCATACGTTGCAACATTAAATGCAAATACAGGTTCTTGCAGTACTAAGAGTGTAAAATACACTGCAAATCAAAGTAAGATTACTTTACCAACACCTAAAAAGACAGGATATACATTCAAAGGATGGTATACAAAGAAGACTGGTGGAACAAAAGTAACTGCTTCTACTCTTGCAAAAACATTCAAAAACACTACAGTATATGCACAATGGACTGTAAACAAATACACAGTAAAATTAAACGCTAACGGCGGATTTATCGGAAAGACTTCTGTAAAATCTCAAAGTGCAAAAGTAAATTACAATAGTAAATATACATTAAAGACTCCAAAGAGAACTGGTTATACATTCGAAGGATGGTATACAAAGAAAACTGGTGGATCTAAAGTAACTAAACTTACAGTTAAATCTAACACTACTTTATACGCTCACTGGAAAAAGGTAACTGTATCTACAAGCAAAGTTACAGCTGTTAAAAATGTGAAAACGAAAAAAGCAGTTGTAAGTGTTAAAAAAGTAAGTGGTGCAAAAGGATATGAAGTACGTTATAGTACAAAATCTTCTTTAAAAGGTGCAAAAACTATCAAATCTAAATCTAATAGCAATATTACGATTAAGAACTTAAAGAAGAACAGCAAATATTATATCCAAGTAAGAGCTTACAAATATGATTCTAACGGTAAAAAAGTAGTTGGAAAATGGAGTTCTTCTAAGACTGTAACAATTAAAAAATAGGATTTGCAGCAGAGAGTTAGGGAAAGTTTAGCTCTCTGCTTTCCTTTTTTATGCAGAAACATCAATTTTGCGCGTAGAGTAGGCAGAAATTTAGCAAATATAAAGTTGTAGTTCTAAAATGACAATGGTATAATATGAGAAATAGTTTTACATATTAAAATACTAAAGCGAATAGAAGTATAATTGTGAAAGGAAGTACTGATATGGAGAATAATAAGTTAGATTGGGAAAATCTTGGGTTTGGTTATCATAAGACTGAAAAAAGATTCGTAGCTAATTACCGTAATGGTGAATGGGAAGAAGGCGGCTTAACAGAAGATGATAAAGTCGTTTTAAGTGAATGTGCTGGCGTTTTACAGTATGCACAGACAATTTTTGAAGGGTTAAAGGCTTATAGAACGGAAGATGGACGTATTGTTACTTTCCGTCCAGACCTTAATGGAGAACGCATGGAAAATTCTGCGAAGAGACTTGAGATGCCTGTATTTCCAAAAGAAAAATTTGTTGAAGCAGTTGTAGAAACAATTAAAGCAAACGCTGATTTTGTACCACCATATGGTTCTGGCGCTACTTTATATGTTCGTCCTTATATGTTCGGAAGTAGTCCAGTAATTGGTGTAAAACCAGCAGAGGAATATCAGTTCAGAGTATTTACAACTCCTGTAGGACCTTATTTTAAAGGCGGTGTAAAACCAATTACAATTTGTGTCAGTGATTTTGATAGAGCGGCTCCACACGGAACTGGACATATTAAAGCAGGTCTTAACTATGCAATGAGCTTACATGCAATCGTTACGGCTCATAACAATGGTTTTGATGAGAACATGTATCTTGATGCAGCAACAAGAACTAAGGTAGAAGAAACTGGTGGTGCAAACTTCTTATTTGTAACAAAAGATAATAAAATTGTTGTTCCAAAATCAGATAGCATTTTACCTTCTATTACTCGCCGTTCTTTAGTAACTGTAGCAAAAGACTATCTTGGTCTTGAAGTTGAAGAACGAGAAGTATTATTTACAGAAGTAAAAGATTTCGCAGAATGTGGCCTTTGTGGTACAGCAGCAGTTATCTCTCCAGTAGGTAAGATTGTTGACCATGGTAATGAAATCTGCTTCCCAAGCGGAATGGATGAAATGGGACCAGTAACTAAGAAATTATATGAAACATTAACTGGAATCCAGATGGGACGTATCGAAGCTCCTGAAGGATGGATTAAAGTAATTGAATAGTGTATAAAGAATACAAAAAGTCCTAGAGCAATATCTAGGACTTTTTTTGTGTCAATACAGATGGAAGACATTTACTTGCGAAATAAAGAAAGGTATTGTAAACTAAGTGGCGGAAAACGAAAGAAAAGCCCTGGATAAATAGGGTGAGGAGGAAAAATGGAATTTATTAAAAGCAAGGGAAAAGGGTTATTGATCTGCCTATGTATTGCAATTCCATCATGGATGTTAGGACAGCAGTATCCTATCATTGGAGGACCTGTTTTTGCAATACTTATGGGAATGGTAATAGGACTCTGTTATGGTCCAAATCAAGCACTGGCTTCAGGAATTACCTTTGCAAGTAAAAAAGTTTTACAATATGCAGTTATCCTATTAGGATTTGGATTAAATTTATCAAGCATCGTGAAGACAGGAGCAACTTCTTTACCAATCATTGTTTGTACAATTACGACTTCACTTGTTATTTCTTATGTACTTTGTAAGGTCATGCATATCCCTGGAAAGATTGCCACTTTGGTAGGGGTAGGATCTTCCATATGTGGAGGAAGTGCGATTGCTGCAACTGCACCAGTCATCGAGGCAGATGATGCGGAAATAGCACAGTCAATTTCAATTATATTCTTATTTAATATTATTGCTGCGCTTATTTTCCCAACGTTAGGTGAATTGCTTGGATTTTCAAACCATGGTTTTGGTATTTTTGCTGGTACTGCAATTAATGATACTTCTTCCGTTACTGCAGCAGCATCTGCATGGGATAGTATACATAATACAGGAACAGAAGTACTTGATACAGCTACGATCGTTAAGTTAACAAGAACATTGGCAATCATTCCGATTACTCTTGTATTAGCGCTTCATAGAGCAAGAACTGAAAAGACAGAAGGAAATAAAGTAAGCATTAAAAAGGTATTCCCAATGTTTATTTTATACTTTGTATTGGCGTCTGTAATTACGACAGTATTTCAATTTATGATAGAGCAGTCAATCATTACTGGTGTGGTAGCAGATACGATTATCGGCTTGTTTGCTTTCTTAAAGAAAGTTAGTAAGTTCTTTATCGTAGTAGCTATGGCCGCGATTGGATTGAATACGGATCTTAAGAAACTTGTGAAGACTGGAGGCAAGCCAATTATCATGGGATTTGCGTGTTGGTTGGGAATTGCCGTTGTAAGTTATAGCCTTCAGCATTTACTAGGAATTCACTAAAAAACTTGTATAAAATGGTATTTTTCGATATAATATTAGTACGTACAAATACTAGACAGGCAGGTGGATGAAGATGGATAATAATTATCTAACAATGACGATTGGAAAACAAAAAAATATCGCATTAATCGCACATGATGGGAAAAAGAATCAAATGATAGATTGGTGTGAAGAGAATAAAGATATCTTAAGAAATCATTTCTTATGTGGTACTGGTACTACTGCAAGAATGATTACCGACAGAACTGGCTTACCAGTGAAAGGATATAATAGTGGTCCTTTAGGTGGAGATCAACAAGTAGGAGCAAAAATTGTAGAGGGTAAGATTGATTTTGTTGTTTTCTTCTCTGATCCTTTATCTGCTCAGCCTCATGATCCCGATGTAAAAGCGTTACTTCGTATTGCTCAGGTATATGATATTCCGATTGCAAACAACAAGGCAAGCGCAGACTTTATGATCCATTCTTCTCTTATGAATGAAGAATATGATCATACAATTATTGATTTTAATAAGAACATTAACGATAGAGCAAAAACTTTATAACGAGAGAAAGACGAAATGATAGTTGGCATATCATTTCGTCTTTTTTTAATGCAATAGAAGTGTTATAATAAGCACTGGATAGTATCGAAAAACATATTAAAGGAGAGTAATATGGGCGTAGGGGAAAATCAGGAAGTAACGATGACGTATTCTGCTATCGTGACAAAGAATAATAAGAAGGCAGTTTGTGTACGTTTTGAACGACCACAGGCAATGAAAATAGATTATGCGGAGGCTATTTTGCCTGAGTGTGACGTTGTAAAACAGGACGGTTTTACGAGTGGGGAAGTAGAACAATTAGAAAATTATTTAAAGATGAATCGAAAAGAAATTCTTGAGAATGCAAAAGGGTTAAGTAATATTATGCATTGGTTTAAATAAACCAATGCATAGAGATCGATGGAGGAAAAATGAATAAAGATAAGAAAAAAATCTTGCGACTAATTGTAATTATAGAGGTCATAGTTATTTTATTGATTATTAATTTCTATTTGATTGCATTACTTGACGATGAATTTGGAACAAATGATACAGTCCAGATAAAAACACAAAGCGAAACTCTTGTAAAGAATGAAACTACGGAAACGCCAAAGAAAAAGAAGAGTCTTAGTGCTGAAGCAAAAAAGGTTGCTAAGACAGAAAAGAAACAGACGTTACTTTTAGTAAATAGCAAACATGAGATTCCTGAAGATTATGAGGTTAAGTTAAGTACATATAAAAAGAAAGGAAAGCAAGTAGCCACAGCAATATTAGATCCTCTTGAGAAGATGATAGAAGCTGGAGAAAAGAAGGGGCTATCCTTTGCTATTTGCTCTGGCTATCGGAGCATTTCATATCAAGAAAAGTTGTTTAACAGAGATGTTGAGACATATCAGAATCAAGGCCTTTCTTATGAGGAGGCTGTTGAGAAGACATCAGAATCAGTACAGCCACCGAAATGTAGTGAGCATGCAACTGGTTATGCGGTAGATATTGTTTCAAAGGAAAATAGCAATTTGGACGAGACACAGGAAGAGACAGAAGAATTTAAGTGGTTGAAAAAGCATTGCTATGAATACGGATTTATTTTGCGCTACCCAGATGAAAAGAAAAAGATTACCGGAATCACCTTTGAACCATGGCATTTCCGCTATGTTGGAAAGAAGGTAGCCAAGTTTATTACCAAGAATAACCTTACGCTAGAAGAATTCACCGAGCTAGTTAATAAAAAATAAATTAAAAAAAGGACTTTTGTTCCATATCTAAGTAATTATCTATGGAACAGAAGTCCTTTCTTATTGTTTGTTATAAAATATGATAGAATATGTTTTTTTGTGCAACAGCCGAGGTTGGCAGATTAACCTTGAAGAGCGTCGTAACCTTCTTCGCCGGTTCTTACTTTGACTACATTTTCAACATTGTATACGAAGATCTTACCATCACCGATATTGCCAGTGTAAAGAGCTTTTTTCGCTGTTTCAATTACTTCGCGAACAGGTACTTTGCTTACTACGACATCAACCTGAACCTTAGGTAATACGACAACATCGACTTCAACACCACGGTAGTATTTTGCAGCACCTTTTTGAACACCACATCCAAGAACTTGAGTTACGGTAATACCCATTACTCCGATGTCATTTAAAGCTTCTTTTAACTCATCAAATTTATTTTGTTTACAGATGATTGTTACTTTGGATAATTTCACATCGCTGCCGTAGTTTTCTCCACCACTTACTACTTGAACTGGAATTGCTTCATCTACTTTCTTAGCATCATCTGCGATTGGAGCAGCAGGTGCTTCACCATAAGTAGTTGGAACTTGTAAGAAGTCAGCATAGGAAGAAGCTAAGTTATGTTCTGTACTATCAAGACCAAGAATTTCTTCTTCAGGGCTTACACGAAGACCGATTGTCTTGTCGATTACCTTGAATATGATTGTCATTGTAATGGCAACCCATGCGATAACAGCAACTACACCTAATGTTTGGATTCCAAGTAATTTGAAACCACCGCCTGTGAATAAACCTTTTAATTCTGTACCTGCACCATCGGAGAATAAACCAACAGCAATTGTACCAAATAAACCATTTAATCCATGAACGCCTACGGCACCAACTGGATCATCAATCTTTAATTTCTTATCAATGAATTCAATACCAAATACTACAATGAAACCAGATAAGATACCGATGATTGCTGCGCTAGTAGGACTTACAGTATCACATCCAGCAGTGATTGCAACAAGACCAGCTAATGTACCATTAAGTGTCATAGAAACATCTGGTTTTTTATAACGAGCCCAAGTGACTAACATTACAGTACAAGTAGCTACTGCAGCAGCTAAGTTAGTTGTAACAAAGATTTTAGATGCTTTTAGGATTGAAGCATCATCTCCCATTGATACAGTAGAAGCGCCGTTGAAACCGAACCAACAGAACCAAAGGATGAATACGCCAAGTGCGCCGAGTGTTAAACTGTGGCCTTGAATTGCATTTACTTTTCCGTTTTTACCATACTTGCCAATACGAGGTCCAAGGATTAATGCACCAATGAAAGCGGCTACACCACCAACCATATGTACTGCTGTGGAACCAGCGAAGTCATGGAATCCCATTTCAGCTAACCAGCCATTAGAAGACCAGATCCAGTGACCGGAAATAGGATATACAAATAAACTGATACATAAACTATAGATACAATAAGAAACAAATTTTGTACGTTCTGCCATTGCACCAGATACGATTGTAGCGGCTGTTGCGCAGAATACTGTTTGGAAAATCAGATAAGCAAAAAATGGAACGCCATCTGGTAACATTCCGCTTCCGTAATTTGCTTCTGAAGCTAATCCGTTGATGGAACCGATAAAGCCATTACCGCCACCGAACATTAAGCCGAAGCCGATAATCCAGAAGATTGGAGTACCAATACTAAAGTCCATTAAGTTTTTCATAATGATGTTACCAGCATTTTTTGCTCTGGTAAATCCAGTTTCGACCATTGCAAAACCGGCTTGCATAAAGAATACTAAAGCGGCACCGAGAAGCACCCAAATTGTGTTTGCTGCTGAAAAGTTCATAATACAGCACCTCCGTTTTTATTTTTTTATTGCATAAAAATAGGGAGACTTATTCTAGGTTAGAAAACACCTAAAAGTAAGACGCCCTTGTCTATCGCTTTGCAAATCCAAACTTGTAAAGTTGTATTATACAAATACGAAAAAAGGCACTTCATGGAATGAGATCCATAAAGCGCCTTTGCTTATGTAAGATGATTTAATTATACAAATCTTAATTTATTTGTCAACTATTTTTTGAAAAATAAATTAAAAGTCGATATTTACTAATTTTGTAAAGTGACTATATATTGTGGTTTATGATGGATTTTTCTTTCCATTTTCCACTTGCATATCTAAGGCAGCTGATGCTTCCTGTAAGTAACCAAGTAAGACCGGTCGTTAACCAGAGGCCCCAGATTCCGATAGATGAAATGCAGGTAAGCGGTCTGGCTAATCCAACACGTCCAAGTACTTCGACTAAACCATTTACCATGGAATAAACGGTATCGCCCGCACCATTTAAAATATTCCTTGAGACATAGATCATGCCAAGAGGAAAGTAAAAGTAGCTTACAATCTTGATGGCTTGGGCACCTATTTCAATGACATCTTGGTTAGGAACAAAGAGCCGCATGATGAAATGGCCGCCAAAATGTGCCACAGGAATCATGGCGATACTGAAAATCAAACATAGTATGCTGGCCCAACGAAATCCTTTTTTTACACGTTCTAATTGTTCGGCGCCAATATTTTGTCCAGTAAATGTAGCCACTGCTGTACCAAGGGAGGTAAATGGCTGTTGTACCAGTTGTTCAAATCGTCCTGCAGCCGTAAACGCAGACATGACCGTCTCTTTAAAACCATTTGCTACTCGCTGTAAGGCGATGCAGGAAATACTGATCAGTGAATTTTGCAAAGCAACGGGTGTTCCAATTCGGATGCATCGCATAATGATGTCGAAGTCTGGTTTCCACATAGAAAGTGGCATGCGAAAAAGAGATATCTTATAAAATGCGAACACGATACAGCCGACTGCAGCTAATAGCTGAGACAGTATAGTAGCAAAGGCGGCTCCGAAAACTCTCCATTTAAATACAAGGACGAAGAGCAAGTCAAGGCAGATGTTCATAAAACTAGCGAAAATCAAAAAGTATAGTGGGGTCTTAGAATCTCCAAGGGCACGCAAGATAGAAGAAATACCATTATAGAATGCCACGAAGATAAGACCTAGACAACTTACTACCATATATGTAATGGAATCGTTTAAGATTCCTTCCGGTGTATTCATAAAAATGAGGATTTTACGTGCGAAGATACATGCAATAAGCCCCATTAGAATACTGGCGAAAGATAAAACATAGGTAGCATTTGCAATTGTCTTTTGAACATTTTTTATATCACCGGCACCATAATATTGAGAGACAATGATACCAATGCCGGTGGACATTCCAAGGGCAAGGGAAAAGAATAGAAAGTTTAGGGATCCTGTCGAACCCACAGCGGCTAATGCGTCAGAACTTACAAATTGTCCTACAATCATTGAGTCCACCATGTTGTAAAATTGTTGAAATAGATTTCCAATCAGCATGGGAACCGTGAACGCCAGCAGTAATGATAAAGGCTTGCCTTCTGTCATGTTTGTTACATAAGATTTTCGCATGAGATTTCCTCCTTATTATTTATCAATCCTTGCATATAGTAGTCCACAGGGAAAATAGAAACAATGTATTATTTTGCAATTTAGACGTTCTATTATATACACATAAATAATGCAAAATCTGATTCCTTTCATATGATAATGTAGGAGGGGAGAAAGAAATGCTTATTGAATTTTTATATGCGATTGTATTGATAGGAATGATATTCTTGCTTTTGGTAATGAAAAATTTTATTTTGTCATATAAACTTCAAAAACAGAAGAATATTAAGAAAAAAGTGACATTTGTTAAACAAAGGAAGGTGAGAAATGAAAAACACATTATTTTCCAAACTAGTGATAGGTCAGGTGTTGACATGGAAAAAATGGGGTGTTATACTCAACCACATCGAAAAGAAAATCACGTACCAAATAAAAATTCGGATTGAAACAAAGGTGTTTTCAGTAAATTACTGAAGGCACCTTTTTTAGTTGCGGTACTGGTAATAAAAGAATGGAGGAGTACATATGAGATTAAAAGAGACAGGTTTGACAAAAGAGGAATTAAAAGCAAAGGTTGAGAAGTACATGATTGATACTTACGAAAGGTTCGATTTCGTTGCCGATCATGCAAAAGATATGTATATGTATGATGAAAATGATACACCATACCTTGATTTTTATGCTGGTATCGCAGTTAACTCTGCAGGAAACTGTAATGAAAAAGTTGTTGCAGCAGTAAAAGACCAAGTAGAGGACATCATGCATACCTTTAACTATCCTTATACAGTACCTCAAGCATTACTTGCTGAAAAAGTATGTAACGCGATTGGAATGGATAAGATCTTTTATCAAAACTCTGGTACAGAAGCGAATGAAGCAATGATCAAGATGGCAAGAAAATATGGCGTTGAAAAATATGGTCCAAACAAATACAACATCGTAACAGCCGAAAAGAGCTTCCATGGTAGAACGTTTGGTGCCATGAGTGCAACTGGCCAGCCAGACAATGCATGCCAAGTTGGATTTGGCGGTATGACTCCAGGATTTACATATGCAAAATATAATGATTTAGAAGCATTTAAGGCAGCTTGTACTGAAGATACCATCGGTATTATGATTGAGCCAGTACAAGGCGAAGGCGGTGTGCATCCAGCAACAATGGAATTTATGACAGGCCTTAGAGAATTCTGTGATGAAAAAGGCATTCTTTTATTATTAGATGAAGTACAAACCGGATGGTGTAGAACAGGTGCTATCATGTCTTATATGAATTATGGTGTAAAGCCTGATATCGTATCTATGGCGAAAGCATTAGGTGGTGGTATGCCAATCGGTGCAATCTGTGCCACAAAAGAAGTTGCGAAAGCATTTACAATGGGCTCTCATGGTACAACATTTGGCGGCCATCCAGTATCTTGTGCAGCAGCGCTTGCTCAAGTAACAGAATTAATTGATCGTGACCTTGCTGGAAATGCCAAAGAGATGGGTGAGTATTTCACAGGCCTATTAAAAGGACTTCCTCATATTGTAGAGGTTCGTGGACAAGGCTGTTTAATCGGTGTGGAATTTGATGAGACGATTAATGCAATCGACGTAAAACACGGTTGTTTTGACCGTAAATTATTGGTCACTGCAATCGGTAGCTCAGTAATCCGTATGATTCCACCACTAATCTTAACAAAAGAAGATTGTGATAAAGCATATGCAATCATTAAAGAGACAGTAGACTCTCTTTGTTAAGAGAAGGAGATAAGAGTATGGAAAACTTTACATTTTCAGTCCCACAAAACATTGTGTTTGGTAAGGATAGCATGAAAAAGCTTCCAGAGCTGATTAAGAAAATCGGCTCTGACCATGCATTTATTCTATCCGGTCCTCATCTTAAGAAGATGGGCCTGGTAGATGAGGTGGCGAAACTTTTAGGAGAAGCAGGAGTAAAGGCTGATTCGTTTACAGATATTGAAGGAAATCCAAGTGTGGAAACGGTAGATAAGGCAACGAAAGCATTTTTAGAAAGTGGAGCAGGAAGCATTGTGGCAATCGGTGGTGGTTCTCCAATGGATGTTGCAAAGGCTGTCGGCGTACTTGCTAAGTTTGGCGGTTCTATTACAGAATATGAGGGAGCGGATAAAGTCCCTGGTGATATTGTTCCACTTATTGCGATTCCAACAACAGCAGGAACAGGATCAGAAGTTACGGCTTTTTCTGTAATTACGGATCATTCTAGAAACTATAAGCTTACTGTGTTTAGTTATAAGTTAATACCAGCTTATGCGATTTTGGATCCATTACTACTTACTTCGCTTCCGATGGGAATTGCGGCAGCAACTGGAATGGATGCCATGGTACATGCGATTGAGGCATATATCTCAAGAGCAGCCAGTCCATTTTCTGATGCAATGGCGGAGAAGGCGTTAGAGTTAATCGGTGGAAATATACGAAGATTTGTTGCAAATAGAGCCGATGTTGAGGCTGCGTCTGCAATGCTTGCAGGCAGTATGTTTGCGGGAATTAGTTTTGCATGGGCTAGACTTGGAGATGTACATGCGATGGCGCATCCGTTAAGCGGCTATTTTAATGTTGCCCATGGAGTTGCCAATGCAATTCTACTTCCTGTAGTCTTAGAATACAATGCACTTGCTGACTCTGGAAAGTATGAACGTATTTATAACTATGTTGCAAAAAATAAGGCCAAAAACTTTGAACCTTGCATGCTTGTAAATGAAATAACGGCATTGACAAAAAGCCTTAAAATACCGGCATCGCTTAGCATGGTAAATGTAACGAGTGATAAGTTTGAGGCAATGGCAGAGGATGCGATGAAGAGTGGAAACATTGCAGTCAATCCAAGAGCTACGACAAAAGAAGATATTGTTCATTTATATGAACTAGCCTTATAGGCATTAAGTTGAACTTTATAACCTATAGTATATAATAAAGGAAAGAAAATTAAGACAGGGAGGCAATTATGGAAGAGAAGAGACCTCTTAGGATAGTTGTTGTAATGTTTTCATCCATATGTATTATTGCTATAGGTTTATTTTTTTGCTCATTGATCGGAAAGCTATTTCCAGTAGATACGGTAGATCAAAAGTTTGTCAGGGTAATTGTGCCAAGAGTAATCATGGCGGTTGTTTGTATTATTGGAATGAAATTAGTTTACAAGGATCTAAAGTTAGGATTTCAGAAAAAAGGATTGGTAAAAGGCTTATGTATCAGCTTTGTTATGATTTTATATATTATTGAGAATTTTATTTCTGCATCCAACACGGATTCGGTAAAGAATTATGCGCAGATTACGTTTGTGAACTTACTTCTTTGCTTCTTATCCAATATGTCGGTTGGATTGTTTGAAGAGGTACTTCTTCGAGGAACAGTCCTAAATATTATGAACGAACAGTGGAAGAGTCGAAAATACGGTACATATTGGGCGGTGTTTTTATCGAGTTTTTTGTTCGGAGTTGCACATTTTATAAATTATTTTAATGGAAAAGCGTATATGAATCCAACGATTGCACAAGTTTTTTATGCAACGTTCATTGGGCTGTTTATGGCAGCTGTATATTTGAGATCAAAGAATATATGGGTCGTTATCATTCTTCATGGATTATTTGATTTCGCACCAGGCTTTTGGGAGCTTACAACGCCAACGAAAGAGTTTGATAAAGTGGATATGTCTCTAGGTTCTGTGCGATATCTGATTTTGTTTTATCTTCCGCTTGCAATTGCTGCATATTTTATTACAAGGAGTCATGTTAAGGAATCGAGGCTTGGGCAATAGTCAGGTCCCTTTTGTTTATTAAGAATACGGTACTCGCGAGGCGTGGTACCGTATTCTTTTTTAAATTTACGAGAAAGCTCATTTACAGTTTGAAACCCTGTTTTTTGCGCAATTTCGGAAATTGTCAGGTCGCTGGAAAGAAGGAGCTTGCGAACATTTAAAAATTGTAGCTTGGTTATGTATTGTTTAGGCGAATAGCCTGTATATTTTTTAAATGCGTGAGTCAGATAATATTGGCTTAGATAAAAGTGATTGGCTAGTTCGTTTATCTTAATGGAATTCATATAGTTTTGATCAAGGTAGTGCTGTACTTTGATCAGGCTCTCTGTCCCCTGAGAAATAATAAATTGCTCTGGATAATTCCGATATAGATAGATTAGCAGTTCAGTAAATAAATTAGTGCAGTGATAGGAGGAATAAGGCATATGATAGGAATATTTGAATTCCTTTGTCAATTGCATAAAGAGTTCCTCGATATAGGAATCTACAGCAGCAAATACGTGATTAAACTGTTTTGGACGGTTTTTTAGAACCGATAGCAATGCTGGAATCTGGCAAAGTGCTTCATAGTCTTCTAGATCAAGAAAACATACATAGCGTTCATACTCCTTAGAAAGGCAGGAAACCGCATGACGTTCCATTGGACTTATTATGTACATAGAGCCTTCTTCAAGGAGATACTCTTTTGTTTCTACGTAAAGCTTGATTCTCCCTTTTTTAACATATAATAATTCACAATACGTATGGGTATGGATATCATAAATGATTTTATCTTGGTAAAAACCACAGTTTTCCAATGGATTCATAGCAAACCTCTTTTCCTAAGTTGTATGTTATTTAAGTTTATTATATAGGACAAAAGAATGGGGTAAAAGAGAAAAGACAAAAAATGCATAAATTTAGGCAAAAAAATAAGGGAAAAGAAAGAGAAAAGAACATAAAATGATTTTGTAAAAGAGAGAAAATATGTTAAGGGGGAGATTTATGAAAGTAAAACGCTTAGTCGCAGCAGTAAGTGTTCTTGTAGTAGGAATGACCACTTTATCGTTTCAAAATTCTGTTTATGGAGAGGAGAAAGATGTGAAAACAAAGGTAGCAAAGACAATCACGATTGATGGAAACAAAATTGATACAAGTGAAAACAATAAGTATCGTGGACTTGGCATGGTAACAGGAAATAATTCTTCAAGGTTGTTGTTAGATTATAAGACAGAGCATGAGGAAGAATACTGGAAAATCATGAATGCCTTATTTAATCCAGATACAGGGATGGGACTTGGCCATATCAAAATTGAAATGGGATCTGATATAAATTCCTCTTCAGGAACAGAACCAGCAGTCAAACGTTCGAAAGAAGAGAAAGCAGATGTTACAAGAGGCGCAGGATATCAGATAGCAGCAGATGCAAAAACAATTAACAAAGACATTACCTTGGATATGCTATGGTGGAGTGAGCCAGCATGGGTTAGGGATTCCGAAGATGTATATGCAGCCAGATATGCATGGTATAAGGAGACTTTGGATGCTGCCTATGATACGTATCAACTGCAATTTGATTATGTGTCGGCAACTCAGAATGAAAAGCCGATCGACCCAGACTGGATTAAGTATTTATCTAAAAAGCTGAAGGAAGAAAAAAGTGAAAGATATGATTATAGCAAGATTAAAATTGTATCTTCAGACGAAGTTACAAGCTGGAGTACAGCAGATCAGATGCTAGAAGATAAAGAATTAATGGATGCAATTGATGTGATTGGGTCGCATTATACTTCGTTTTCAAGTGAAACAGCAAAAAAGATAAAAGAGGAAGAAAACAAGGAACTATGGTTCAGCGAAGGTAGTTCGCCAATGAGTTACTCAAAAAGCACTTACAAGTACGATGGGACAGGAAGCGGCTTAAGTGATATCAATGGAATGCTGGACATTGCCACAAGGATTATTACTGCTGAGTCTAAAGGCAGTATGAATTTATATGAGTTCCAACCAACAGTAGCAGCATATTATAACGGTGCAACGTATTTTCAGAAACAAGAAATCACTGCGAACGAGCCATGGTCGGGGTATTATGAAGTGGATGCCGGATATTATATGGCACTTCAATTCTCATTATTTGCTAAGAATGGCTGGCAGTTTGTAAAAGATGCTTCCTTTGGGGATGGAGAAATTGGTGGAGATGGACATGCACTGATTAATTCTACCTACAATTATCTTACCGTTGCCAATAAGGAAACAGGGGATTATAGTACCATTATTGCAAATAATTCAGCGAAGACAATCGAGTATACGCTGGATGTAAGAAACTTTGATAAATCAAAAGAGGGTATGGATGTTTGGGAGAGCAGAGGACCAGATCAGGACAGCACTTCTTATTATGATAACTTTTTGCAGAAGACAGAAACAATCACACCAAAGGCAGATGGTGATAAAAGTACATATACAGTAACGGTTAAACCATACTCTATGGTAACTTTGACTACGCTTAAAGTTGAAAGGCCAGTAATTGAACAGCCAGAGCAGGAAAAATCAGTAATGCTTTCCCTTCCTTATTCAGACGACTTTGAGTATAAAGAATATGCAGTCGATTATCTTGAAAAACGAGGAAATGCACCAAGATATACGACTGATCAAAGTGGAGCATTTGAAGTAAGGAAGTTGGAGAATAACAATGTATTGGAACAGAAAATCACATATGAGAATAAAGCAAGTGAGTGGGGCGGAGGAAGAAGGGACCCTATTACTTGTTTAGGTGACGATAACTGGATGAACTATAGTGTTAGTACAGAAGTCTTATTGGCCAAGAGCAATTCTGAAGGAACTACAAAGAATTATGTTGGAATTGGGGCAAGGTATAATCTTCAAGATGCAGGAAACAGCGGATATCAGCTTAGAATTATGGAAGATGGAAGCTGGTGCCTTATGTACAATGATGAGGAAATAAAAAATGGAACTATAGAGGATTTTGATAAGACAAAATGGAATACTTTGAAGTTATCGGTAAATGAGAACAAAATCAATGGGTACATAAATGATAAGGAAGTAGTTAGTTACAAGGCTCAAGATACCATTAATACGTCGGGAAGAATTGCGTTGTATAGTGATTTTAATACAAATCAATATGATAACATCAAAGTAGAACCGATAGAAGGAGCTATTACAAATTCAGTCCGTGTAGATAATATGGATGATGGTGTATCGTATGAAGGATCTTGGGAGCATGAGACGATGAGTAGTTTTAGAAACTATAACCGTACGGTTTCAAGCACTAATGTTGAAGGCGCCAAGCTTTCATTTGAATTTTACGGACAAGGTTTTGCCTGTATAGGTGTGTGCGAAGATGCGGTTATTAATGTGATGGTGGATGGAAAATCGGTAAAGACAGATTATAAGATTCCAACCAATACGAGTCGTTCTGCTTCTTATTATTTGTATGGGCTAGAGGAAGGGCAACATGCAGTAATCATCACTGTCAAATCAGGAAACTTTAGTGTAGATGCCATAGAGATTGCAAGAGACACTATTTATAAAAAGCAAACAGTTGTTGGAACGAAGGATATGACAATGAAGACGATGGAGCCATCGAAGGAACCATCGAAGACAGAAGCACAAGCACAGGAGGCAAGTGCTTCTGAAACAAAGGAGAGTTCTAGTACGAATATGGTTGTTATGATTGCAGTAGCGGTAGCTGTCGTTGTCGCTCTTGCAGCAATCGTAACTGTTGTGATAAGAAGAAAGAAAAAGGCTTAATTTAGCTGATATACAAGAAAGCTTAGCAGGACTGCAAATGTATTCCATGCCAGATAAGGAAACAATAGGTAGCCTGCTAGTTTTCTGCAACGGTAAAATATCTGAATCATAATAAGGTTTATAAATAATAACAATATTGTCCATAAAAATGATACAAAAAATAACTTTAGATTAAAGAACAATATGCTGAAGAAGAAATTGACGACAAGTTGTATGCCATATACGATCAGAGAAAGTTTTTTGTCCTTGCAATTGGATTGGTAGACAAGGTACGAGGCGATGCCCATCAAGATGTAGAGAATTGTCCAAACGATAGGGAAAACGATGCCCGGTGGGGCAATAATAGGTTGGTTCAGCGTTTTATAGAAGTCCATTCCACCATTTGTCAGGGCATTTGCAGTAAAGCCAACGGCCAGGGGAATAAGGAGTGCTATGGCTAGTTCTTTTAATTGTTTACCTTTCATTACAATCACCTCCTGTACAGATTATTCTCAGCGAGGAAATTATATACCATGATTTCAAAATGTCGGAAAAGATGTCCTAGCGCTATGAAATAAAGTATGGTAGTATTAGAGCGAATACAGGATAGGAGTGAACGACAAGTGGCAGGAAAATTTTATGCAGTTCGAAAAGGAAGAGAAACAGGAGTATTCAATTCCTGGGACGTATGTAAAAGTAAGATCAGTGGCTTTAGCGGTGCAGAATACAAGAGTTTTAAGACTGCAGCAGAAGCAATGGAATACGTAATGGGCGGTAAGACTAAGGAACCGGATGTGCATTACGAAGATCATGAAAAGGCACTTGCCTATGTTGACGGTAGCTACAATGTCCATACGAAAGAATTTAGTTATGGTGCTGTGTTACGTCATGGGGACGAGGAATATGAGTACAGCGAAAAAGGAACGGACAAAAGCCTTGCGGATATGAGAAATGTTGCAGGAGAGATTCTTGGTGCAGAAGTCATGATGCGAGTTTGTATAGAAAAAGGAATCAAAGAGTTAGATTTATACTACGATTATGAAGGAATTGAAAAATGGTGTACTGGCGTATGGCAAGCCAAGAAACCAGGAACTCAGGCATATCGTGATTACTATAATTCGATCAAAGAAAAGCTTAGAGTAAACTTTCATAAAGTTGCTGCCCATACCGGAGTTGAATTAAATGAGCGTGTAGACCGACTAGCAAAAGATGCGTTAGGAATCCAATAAAACAAAGCATGTCTAAATTATAGTGATTTAGACATGCTTTGTTTTATATAATCTATTTTTTTCTAGGAATATATGGAGTACGCTAAGTAAAATGATTGAAATTATGGAGGATGAGTTATGATTAGTAATCGTATTTACTTAACGGACGACAAGAGAGTGTTCTTTGATACTTACATTTGGGAGAATTCTGTAGAAATGGGAGATAAGAAGAAACGACCTGCCGTTATTGTTTGCCCAGGAGGGGGATATTCCTTTACCTCAGACCGCGAAGCTGAGCCTATTGCTTTATCCTATGCATCCAAAGGATATCATGCTTTTGTATTACGGTATTCGGTTGGAGAATATGCAGCTATGCCAGCTCCATTAAATGAATTGGCACAAACGATTGCATATATCCGTGAACATAGTGAAGAATGGAATGTGGATAGTAGCAAGATTGTTCTGACAGGTTTTTCAGCAGGTGCTCATTTGGCAGCAAGCCTAGGGGTATTTTGGAATGATGAAAGAATGTTGAATCAATACGATGGAAATCGTGAATTAATAAAACCAAATGGATTGATTTTGTGCTATCCAGTACTAGATTTAAAAAGCAGCACAAAACGTTTAGATATCGGAGTTGAAGGATATCCAGAGTATGAAAACATTGATTTTGCCTTACATAAAAATGCAGATCCTGAAAAAGTCTTCGTTCGTGAGAATGGAAAGACTTATGTCGATTTTGAACAACATATGAATTCCTTTATCTTTAATGGTACGGATTACACCGACGAACAAGAAGAATTTTATTCTTTACAAAATCAAGTTTCTGAAGATGTACCTCCAACATTTATTTGGCATACATCCGAAGATGGCCTGATTCTGACAGCAAACTCATTAAAATTTGCAAATGCGCTATATGAGAAAAAGGTTCCTTATGAAATCCATATTTTCGGTGAGGGAGGACACGGGCTTGCACTTGCAAATGAGGTCACTATGGTAAATCCATGGGAAGTAAATGAAGTTTGTACGCAATGGCTTGATCTAGCATGTACATGGCTGAAACAACTATGTAGGGAGGATTAACAAAAGAATGTTACAACCAGCAGCAGTATTTAGCAATCATATGGTATTACAAAGGGAAAAGAATATTACAATCTGGGGAAAAACAGATAGTAAGGAAGAAATCACAGTAGCAATGCACAACCAGGTCGTAAAAGCGCTGATTCAAGGAGACCAGTTTGAAGCTACTTTCTTACCAATGGAAGCAGGTGGCCCATATGACGTTATTATCCGTCAAGGAAAAGAAGTAGTTCGATTCTTAGATGTCTTGGTCGGAGAAGTGTGGTATGCAGGTGGTCAGTCCAATATGGAACTGGCATTGGCAAACAGCTTAAATGGTTCAGAGGTAGTTGCCAATATGGAAAATGACAAGATACGTTTCTACCAAGTGCAAAGAAAGTCATTTTTTGATGATGCCTTTTATGAAAGTGAGAAACAGACAAATTGGGAAGTATGCGAAAAAGGAGCATGTGGAGAATGGTCTGCAGTAGCCACTTATTTTGCACAGTACTTACAAAATAAATTAGGAATTGCAGTGGGAATCATAGGCTGTAACCTTGGAGGAACTTCTGCTTCCTGCTGGACCAGCAGAGAACGCCTAGAAACCGACAAGGATACCCATCAGTATATTGAAACATACGACAAGGCAATGGAAGGAAAGACCATCGAAGAGTATGAAAAAGAGTTAAAGGAATATAATGAGTGGTATCCTGCGTGGCAGAAAAAAGTAGATGAGTTATATCGTGAAGACCCAGATATCACATGGACGAAAGTTCAGGAGATTGCAGGAGAGAGCAGATGGCCGGAACCATTAGGACCAAAGTCGCCATTTCGTCCAGGCGGACTTCATGAGACAATGACTATGCGTGTCAGTGGCTATGCGCTTCGAGGAGCAATTTATTATCAAGGAGAGGATGATGTTGAAAAAGCCTCTTATTATAATAAGACATTAAGGATGGTAATCGAGCAGTTTCGGGAAGACTGGCAAGATGAAAGCCTTCCATTCTTGATTGTCCAGCTTCCAAGACATATTTTTAAGCAAGAAGCGGATCTTGGAAAATGGGCCTTGTTACGGAAGCAGCAGATGAATGTACATAAGACGGTTGCCAATACAGGAATAGCAGTAATGATAGACAAAGGAGAGTTTAACAATATCCATCCTCTTGAAAAGTCAGAGGTGGGAAGACGTTTGGCGCTTCAAGCAATGCAGCATGTATATCATTTGCCGGTCAAAGCATATGGCCCAATGTATGAAAAAGCTTCTATTTTGGAAGATAAGGTAATTATACAAGCTTGTAATGTGGAAGGGAGCTTGCAATATAGAGACGATGAATTTTATGCTTCTACCCGTAAGGACTATTGTCCAATCGATCGTGTAACGGATGTAATTAGCGAGACAGGATTTGAGGTGGCAGGTTTGGATGGCATATTCTATCCAGCTTCTGTTGAACTAGAGGAATCCATGATTTATCTTACTTCCGAACAAGTGAAAGAAATTATCTGGGTACGATATGCATATCATGATTTTAGTCCAGTGACGGTATTCGACCAAGCAGGACTACCACTTGCACCATTTTGTGAAAAAATTCGTGGGTTAAAATTATTTTGAAAAAATATGTTCCCCTTTTCGGAAAGTTTTATATGTTAATAGTAGAAAGGTTAAAAGCATGAAAGAATAGTAGAAAGCCAATATGTGAATACTGTTGGTATACTATTTTTGGAGTGGGTGTAAATGGATCGTTTTATGAATCATATAGAGCTTGCGAAACCAATGCCTCTTGTGAAGCAGATTAGCTGGAAACTAGGAGATATTGTAACAAAACCTATTTTACAGAGCAAAAATGTCTATATCGCATTAATGGCAATTGATCGTAGGCAGAAGGTCATGACTACAGATAGTGTAAAAGATACACTAATCTACGTATTGGAAGGAACAGCAGAGGTTACAATTGATGAAAAACGTCATATTGTAACAGGAGGGGAAACCATCATTATGCCTGCAAATAAACCACACAGCATTTATGCGTTGGAACAAGTGAAACTTATGTTTATTATGTTAATAAATGAATAAATATAAAAAACCGATGGTTGTATTACCATCGGTTTTTTTGCGGAAAATTGCTGATTTTTAATCATAATGAATAGAAAACTTTTTACCCGTGAGAAAAAATTGTTCAATTCGACCTTTTAAAATACTGTTTCATGAATTACAATAGGTTGGATAAACTAAAATTAAATTACAAAAAAGGAAAATTTATAATGATAAAAAACAAATTTACCACATATAAATTAAATAGGGAGGTTTTGGAGGCACTTACGAAACTGAAATATTTGACACCAACCGAGGTACAGGAAAAAGTAATCCCTTTAGCATTGGAAAACAAGAACATTGTCGTAAAAGCAAAGACAGGTTCCGGTAAGACTGCAGCTTTTGCAATTCCGATTGTAGAAAACGTAGTATGGGAAGAAAATGCACCTCAGGCATTAGTGTTAGAGCCAACAAGAGAGCTTGCCTATCAAGTGAAGGATGAAGTCTTCAATATTGGGCGAATGAAAAGGATCAAGGTTCCTGTCATATTTGGAGGGGCTCCATTTGATAAACAAGCATTATCCCTGAAACAAAAATCACATGTTGTAGTTGGAACGCCAGGGCGTATCTTAGACCATTTAAAAAAAGGAACACTTAATATAAGCAAAGTAAAATATTTTATTGTAGATGAAGCAGACCTAATGTTAGATATGGGATTTATCAACGATGTGAAGGAAATCATGGGCTATCTTGGGGATCTTCACACTACAATGTTATTTTCGGCAACATTACCAGACGAAGTGGACAAGCTTGCCAATGAGTATATGGATGATGCTGTTAAAATCATGATTGAAGATGATACAGTAACACAGGATACGATTACACAGCTTGGATACGAAGTTGAGAATGAAGAGAAGTTCGATCTTTTATTAGATGTGCTCTATGAACAATCTCCGGAATATGCAATGATTTTTTGCTCCACAAGAGAAATGGTAAATGTCTTATTCCGTCAATTAAAGAAGGAAAAGATTCGTTGTGGCATGCTGCATGGAATGGTGGACCAACAAGAGAGGCTTGCAACAGTGGATGATTTTAGGCAAGGCAAGTTTTCGATTCTTATAGCGACAGATGTTGCTGCTAGAGGAATCGATTTTGACACAATTACTCATGTTATTAACTATGATATGCCGAATGCCAAGGAAACTTATGTACACCGTATAGGAAGAACTGGGCGAAATGGTAAGACCGGTACGGCGATTACATTTGTGAATGAGAAAGAAAAAAGACTGAAAGGGATTATTGAAGAGTACACTAACGCAGGGATTACCATGTGCGAGAGGAAAAGCAAAGAGGAGCTTGAAGAAAAGAAAAAAGAGTATCTGAAGAAACAGAAGCAACGTCAACCGCTGAAAGAGAAAAAAGGAGCAGTCTTTAATAAAGACATTATGAAGCTTAGTATTGGAGGCGGAAGAAAGTCAAAGATGAGAGCAGTAGATATCGTTGGAACAATTTGTAGTATTGGGGGAGTAACGGCAGACGATATCGGTATCATTGACATTCGTGATTCGTTAACATACGTAGAGATTCTAAATGGAAAAGGTAAAATCGTATTAGACGCACTACAGAATAAGCCAATAAAAGCTAAGATACGAAAGGTAAGAATGACAAGAAATTAATAAAAATAAATTTTTTAGAAAAAATTGTAAATTGGTATAAACTTCCAGAAGAAGTTGACCGATAACTAATTGTGAGATTTAAGTGCGTTTTCATCTAATAAAAAAGTTTTGTTTGGGTAGCTTTTTTTAGATGAAAACGACTAGACTCGAACATGAGGATGTTTAAAAAAGGGAAAAGGGTGTTGTAATATGTTAAATTTAAAAGTGAAACTATCTTCAGTAGATGAAATTCGTGATTTTGTAGACAAATGTTGTGAATTAGATTGTGATATCGATTTAGCAGCTGGAAGATACATAGTTGATGCAAAATCACTTTTGGGTGTATTTAGTGTAGACTTAACAAGAGATTTAGAGTTATCGGTTTATACAGAAAATACTGACGAGGTTTGTGAAAAGTTACAGCCATATATGGTATAACTTCAAAAAGGAAGTAAGGTCTAGGCAAGACCTTACTTCCTTTTTGAATTATATAAAACGATAGTTATGCTTTATTAAGTAGTCTTCGGCTTTGTACCAGATGGAGATACATTGCATCTTTTGCGCCAACTGGATCATGTGCTGCAATGGCTTCGTAGATTTCTCGATGGCTTACTAAGTCATTTGTCATAATGCCTAAATCTTCTTCTTTAATATAGCGGCTTACGGTGCTAAAGAGTGGAATCAGCCTTGGTGACACTAGATCATGACTGCTGTCAGCAACGGCCTGGTGGAAACGGTTATCTGCTTCTGTATGGTCTCTCTTTGCTTCGATTAAAAGCTCTAAGTTCTCTAAACATTCTTTTATATTGTCTAAATCTTCTTTTGTTGCATTGGTTGCTGCCATTGCCGCAATATCTGGTTCGACTTGAATTCTAAGATTCATCAAGTCCTTCATTAGTTTCTTTTTATCATCAATAAAGAAGAGACCGAAAGGGTCTTCTATCATTCCCTTTTTACTGGAGATGTAAGTACCGGATCCTTGGCGTACTTCAACTATATTTCTTGTTGCAAGCGTACGCATGGCTTCACGAATTGTACTTCTTCCGGCATTTACAAGGGCGGAAAGCTCAGGCTCTGTTGGCAGTTTATCACCTGGCTTCATATTTCGGTCAATGATATATTGGACAATATCGTCAGCAGTCTTCTGCATCAGATTTTTTTCATTTGATTTTTTATTGGAATTCAAAGTATTGTTCTCCTGTCATAGTGTGCTAAGAATAAATTATGGATTTTCTACAAAATGTATTATACTATTAGGGGAATGCTTTTTTCAAGGGAAGCAATGAATTAGAAGTGAGGTAAAACGTATGGTTCATATTTATCATGGAGATGGAAAAGGAAAGACGACAGCCGCTATGGGGCTTGCAATTCGAGCAGCAGGTGTTGGCAACCTAGTGACGGTGGTGCAGTTTCTTAAGGGAAATCCGACTGGTGAGTTAGAAATCATGGGAAGGGTCCCTGAGATTACTGTATTTCGTAACGAAGTAAATCATGGGTTTACATTCCAGATGACAGAAGAAGAGAAAAAGCAGGTAATTATGATGCATAACATCAACCTGATGCAGGCAATTGACAAAATTAATCGAAAAGAATGTGATACATTGATTCTTGATGAGTTATTAGATGCCTACAATATGGACATGGTTGATAAGAATATGGTCCGTACATTATTAGAGATGCGTCCGAAAGAATTAGAAATTGTGATGACGGGAAGAAATCCTGATGAATTTTTAATCAGTCATGCAGACTATATTACTAATATGAAAAAAGAAAAACATCCTTTTGATCAAGGACATCCGGCAAGAAGAGGCGTGGAATTCTAATTTTTATATGATATATTTATTCATAATTAGTGCAATATGCATACGTGCATAAATAATTATGAATAAATATACAATACAAGATGTAAAATGATGATTTTTCAATAGTAAAATTATGTAAAGTCAATACGATTAACAGTAATGAATATATAGGAGAGCGTTATTTTGTAAACATTATTCACAAAAATAATTTTTTTTAAAAAGAATGTATAAATATACTTGATTTCTGATAAAAGTTATGTATAATCATAATATGAGAAGTGCATAAAAATAAATAAGAATGAATTGTACATAATGCACATAAGTAAATATCGAAGCTTTTTTTTACTCAGAAAAAATAGCGTGAAAGCTTAATAAGCAAAACGCTTTGTTCAAGAAAGGGAGATTATTATGAAGAAAAAAATTATTAGTATGATCGTAGCAGCAACAATGATTACTTCTATTGTAGGATGTGGTTCAAAAGATTCAAGCACATCAGGAACAGCAAATGATGGAGCACAAGAAAAGAAGAAATTAGTAATGGCAACAAATCCGGAGTTCCCACCATATGAATATCGCGATGGAAATGATATCGTAGGTATTGATGTTGAAATTGCAAAAGCAATTGCAGATGATCTTGGTATGGAATTAGAGATTAGCAGTGTAGAATTTGATTCAATCATTCCTGCAGTAAATAGTGGGAAAGCTGATGTTGGTATCGCTGGTATGACAGTAACCCCTGATCGTCAGAAAAACGTTGACTTTACAGATTCTTATGCAACTTCAACACAAGTTATGATTGTTAAAGAAGACAATACTGAGATTACAAAGCCAGAAGATTTAGCTGGAAAAGAAGTTGGTGTTCAGACTGGTACGACAGGTGATATCTATGTTACTGATCAAAAAGGCGTTGAAGTAAGCCGTTTCTCTAAAGGAATGGAAGCAGTTCAATCATTAACACAAGGTAAGATAGATGCTGTTGTTATCGACCGTGAGCCAGCAAAAGAATTTGTGAAACAGAACCAAGGAATCAAGATTCTTGATGAAGAGTATACAAAAGAAGATTATGCAATCGCTTTGAAAAAAGGAAATACAGAATTATTAGATAAAATCAATGCTTCCTTAAAGAAATTAAAAGATAGCGGTGAACTTCAAAAAATCGTTGATAAATATATCAAATAAGAATATTAAGTTACAAATAAAAAAGGGATAAGGTAAGAACTATGGTTACATTTTTAGCTAGTGGAATGCCGAAGTTTTTGTTAGACTTCGCTGATTCTTTTAAACAAAATTTCATAGAAAAAGATCGTTACCAATATCTGGTTGATGGTGTGCTTGTTACATTAAAGATTACATTGTTTGCAGTACTTATCGGTATCGCAATTGGATTTGTAGTTGGTATAATTCGCTCTACATATGAAAACACAGGAAAATTAAAAGTTCTTAATAAGATATGTAAATTATATATAACAGTAATTCGAGGCACGCCGGTTGTTGTTCAGCTGATGATCATCTATTACGGAATTTTTCAAACAGTAGATATTGATCCAGTAATTGTTGCAGTATTGTCATTTGGTATTAATTCCGGTGCTTATGTAGCTGAGATTATTAGAAGTGGTATCATGTCAATTGACCAAGGTCAGTTTGAAGCTGGTCGTAGTCTTGGATTTAACTACATACAAACAATGCGATATATCATTATGCCACAAGCCGTTAAGAATGTACTACCTGCTCTAGGAAATGAGTTTATCGTATTATTAAAGGAAACTTCAGTGGCAGGATATATTTCCCTACAAGACTTGACAAAGGGTGGAGACATTATTAGAAGCCAGACATATGATGTATTCATGCCTTTACTGGCAGTTGCATCTGTATATCTTGTGCTTGTCATGATCTTTTCTCACTTTGTACAGAAACTAGAGAGGAGGCTAAACAATGGAAAACGCTAATAACTTAATTCGAGTAGAACATCTTAAAAAGCAATTTGGAACGACATTAGCACTTGATGATGTCAATCTTACCATTGAAAAAGGGGAAGTAGTTTTTATCATTGGACCAAGTGGTTCAGGAAAGAGTACGCTTCTTCGTTGTCTCAATCTCTTAGAAGTGCCAAGTGATGGGAATATCTTTGTAAATGATGTAAATATTACCGATAAGAAAGTAGATATCAATATGCATCGTCAAAAGATGGGAATGGTGTTCCAACATTTTAACTTATTCCCTCATATGACAGTGCTTAAAAATCTTACGTTAGCTCCAATGAAGTTACAAGGAGTGAGCAAAGAGGAAGCAGAAGCACAAGCGCTTAAGCTGTTAGAACGTGTAGGCCTTAAGGACCGTGCAGATGCTTATCCAAATCAATTATCTGGTGGACAAAAGCAACGTATTGCAATTGTCCGTTCCTTATGTATGAAACCAGATGTGATGTTATTTGACGAACCAACATCAGCCCTAGATCCAGAAATGGTTGGTGAAGTTCTAGAGGTAATGCGTGAACTTGCCAATGAAAATATGACCATGGTTGTCGTAACACACGAAATGGGATTTGCGAAAGAAGTAGCCTCCAGAGTAATCTTTATGGATCAAGGAAAAATCGTTGAAGAGAATACTCCAGAGAATATCTATAATCATCCACAAAGCGACCGTTTAAAATCATTTTTAAGCAAAGTTCTTTAATATTCTCTATTATATAGAAGAAAGCCTTATGTAGATTCTGGGTGAATTTACATAGGGCTTTCTTCTTGTTTATCGTATTGACAGATATTTTTTTTGGTAGTACTATAGATATGTTAGGTATCTAACAGTTAGCATTCGAACTATTATGGATACTTAGTTAGAGATAGAGAGGGAGGTTCTATGGAGTGTAAAGAACTTGGGAAAATGATGCATTTTATTTCAAATAGCATGAAACGGAGAATTGACCAAAAAGTCGCTGAATTTGGACTTACTAGTGTACAATCCCGTGTATTGCATTTTATTGATATTTCAAGGAGAGAGAATAAACCAGTCTTTCAAAAGGACTTGGAGGAAAACTTTGACGTAAGGAAATCTACAGTTACTAATGTACTTCAGCTTCTCGAAAAAAACGGATACCTAAAGAGAGAGAGCGTTGCGACCGATGCAAGATTAAAACAGCTTATTCTTACAGAAAAGGGTGAGGAAGCAACTGTTGTAGTTCAAAAAATAATTGTGGAAGAGGAAAAGGAAATCTTAAAGTATGTGTCCGAGGAGGAAAAGGCTACATTCTTTTATGTCCTTAATAAGATATCAAAATCAATAAAAGAATCATAAAAACACGGGAGGGAAATTATGATAAAGAAGTTGATGGAGCACATCGGCGAATTTAAGAAAGATACAATACTTACACCTATTTTTATTGTATTAGAAGCAGTGATGGAAGTGTTTATTCCAATTTTAATGGCGTCAATTATTGATAACGGCGTTAATAAAGGGGATATGCATCACGTTGTGGTAATTGGATTACTTATGCTTTTAGCAGCTTTCTTAAGTTTGGGATTTGGAGCTATTGCAGGAAAGACAGCTGCAACGGCAAGTACTGGCTTTGCCAGAAATATAAGACAGGCAATGTTTTATAACATACAGAATTTTTCATTTAGCAACATCGATAAATATTCAACAGCAGGGTTGGTTACACGTCTTACAACAGACGTAACTAATGTTCAAAATGCATACCAGATGATTATCCGTATGTTCGTACGTGCACCAATCATGCTTATTTCAGCAATGGTTATGTGTATGATCATTAATATCAAACTTAGCCTTATTTTCTTTATTGCGATTATTTTCTTAGGAACGAGTTTGTTCTTCATTATGACAAATGCACATCCTAACTTTATGAAAGCATTTCGTAAATATGATGACTTAAATGCAAGCGTTCAGGAAAACCTTACAGGAATTCGTGTCGTTAAGGCATATGTAAAAGAGGAATATGAAGTAAGCAAGTTCCAAAAAGCAAGTCAGGCAGTGTATGAATTTTTTGTAAGAGCTGAAAAATTAATTATACTTAACAACCCAATCATGCAGTTATCTATGTATGCATCTATCATTGCATTATCATGGCTTGGTGCGAATATGATCGTTGGTGGCAGCATGACAACCGGTGAACTAATGAGTTTATTTACTTATACAACCAATATCCTTGTCAGCCTTATGATGATTTCTATGGTATTTGTTATGGTAACCATGGCAAAATCCTCTGCAGAAAGAATTGTTGAGATTTTAGATGAAACAAGTGATATTCAAAGTAAGAAAGATGCTGTAAAAGTTGTAAAAGACGGTTCTATTGAATTTGACCATGTTAACTTTAGCTACAGCAAAGATATGGACAAGTTAACTCTTTTTGATATCGATCTTTCAATCAAGTCTGGTGAAACAATCGGTATTCTTGGTGGTACAGGTAGTGCAAAATCTTCCTTAGTACAATTGATTCCTAGACTTTATGATGTTACATCAGGAAGCATCAAAGTTGGCGGAGTGGATGTAAGAGATTATGATATAGAAGCATTACGTAATGAGGTTGCCATGGTGCTTCAGAAAAACGTATTGTTCTCAGGTACGATTAATGAGAATTTACGATGGGGCGATCAAGAAGCCACAGATGAACAAATCAAACAAGCTTGTACTCAGGCTCAGGCGGATGAATTTGTTGAAAAGTTCCCACATGGATATGAAACATATATCGAACAAGGTGGAACCAATGTATCTGGTGGACAGAAGCAACGTCTTTGTATTGCAAGAGCTTTGCTTAAGAAACCTAAGATCTTGATTCTAGATGATTCTACAAGTGCTGTAGATACTAAGACAGATGCTTTTATTCGTAAGGCATTCAAAGAAGATATTCCGAATACGACTAAAATTATTATTGCACAACGTATTTCGAGCATTCAGGATGCAGACCGCATTATTGTTTTAAATGATGGTAAGATTGAGGCGTTTGCATCACATGATGAGTTATTGAAGACAAATGCAATTTATCAAGAGGTTTATAATTCACAAATGAAAGGAGCTGATTTCGATGGGGCCAATGAATAGAAATGGAAAAGTGCCACTAAGCAAAGAGGAAAAAGGGCAAACTACAAAGACATTATGCCGTTTGTTCAAGCTTGTTTTAAAGAAATATCCTGTTCACTGTATCATCGTATTACTTGCAATTTTAATCAGTTCTCTTTCGGGAGTTGTTGGTACACTGTTCTTAAAGAACTTAATCGATGATTATATTACACCATTTATTGGACAGGCAAATCCAAGTTTTAAACCATTATTTAATGCTCTTACTTTAATGGCTTGTGTTTATTTGGCTGGGGCGCTTTCTACGTATCTTTATAACCGTTTAATGATTACAGTAACACAGGGAACACTTAGAGACATCCGTAACGATATCTTTAAACATATGGAATCCTTACCTATTAAGTATTTTGATACTCATACCCATGGGGATATCATGAGTATCTATACAAATGATACGGATACATTAAGACAGATGTTGAGTCAGAGTATTCCACAGATGATTTCTTCTGCAATTACGATCGTCAGCGTATTTATCTCTATGGTAATGTTAAGTATACCGCTTACGATCTTAATCGTAATCTGTGTATTCGTTATGATCGTGGTAACGAAGAAACTTGGTTCAAAAAGTGCATTTTACTTTATGAAACAGCAACAGGATCTTGCAAAGGTAAATGGATATATCGAAGAAATGATGGAAGGACAGAAAGTTGTTAAAGTTTTCTGTCATGAAGAAGAAACAAAAGTAGACTTTGATAAATTAAACAATCAGTTATTTGAAAGCGCTAAGAATGCAAATACTTTTGCCAACATCTTAATGCCAGTGCTTATGAATCTTGGTTATATAAATTACGTTCTTACTGCAATCTTTGGTAGTGTCCTTGCTATTAATGGAGTTGCCGGCTTTACATTAGGTGGGCTCGCAGCATTTTTACAGCTTACAAGAAGTTTTAACCAACCGATTTCACAAATTTCTCAACAGTTTAATGCAATCATTATGGCACTTGCTGGTGCAAAACGTATCTTTGACCTTATTGATCAAGAATCCGAAGTAGATAATGGATATGTAACGCTTGTAAATGCCGAAGTTGATCAAAATGGAGAGATTAAGGAAGCAGACAAGCATACAGGAGTCTGGGCATGGAAACATCCTCATGAAGATGGAACTACGACATATACAAGATTATGTGGAGATGTTGTATTCGACGATGTTGACTTTGGATATAACGATGAGAAGATTGTCCTTCATAATGTAAAATTATTTGCAAACCGTGGTGAGAAGGTTGCCTTCGTAGGTGCGACTGGTGCAGGTAAGACTACGATTACCAACTTAATTAACCGTTTCTACGATATTCAAGATGGTAAGATCCGTTATGATGGAATCAATATTAACAAGATAAAAAAAGATGATTTAAGACGTTCCTTAGGAATCGTATTACAGGATACGCATTTATTTACAGGAACGGTAAAAGAGAATATTAAATATGGTAAGTTTGATGCCACAGATGAAGAAGTATATGCAGCAGCAAAACTTGCAAATGCAGATCAATTTATTAAGCATCTTCCTGATGGCTATGATACGATGCTTTCAGGCGATGGTGCAAACTTAAGCCAGGGACAAAGACAGTTACTTGCCATTGCAAGAGCTGCTATTGCAGATCCACCAGTATTAATCCTTGATGAAGCAACTTCAAGTATTGATACAAGAACAGAGGCAATCGTACAGGCTGGTATGGATAAATTAATGGAAGGAAGAACAGTATTTGTTATTGCCCACCGTTTATCCACTGTTAAGAATTCAGATGTAATCATGGTACTTGAACAAGGTAGAATCATTGAACGAGGAAACCATGATAAGTTAATTGAAGAACGAGGAAAATACTATCAGTTATATACTGGTGCATTTGAATTATCATAATGAGAAAAAAGGAAACTGTCTATGGATGGTTTCCTTTTTTTGCTATTAATCATAGGAAAGTTTTTTTCTAAAATTAGGTTTTTTTAGACGTTTTGTTCATGATGAAATAGTCAGATAATAACACTGTTTATTATGCCTAAATCTAAAATATATATAAATAAACTATAAATAAGGTATTAATTGAAAGATAATTTGCATAAATTATTTTTATTTTTGTATAAAAATAGGGCAAAATGCCAGTGCACTGAAAATTTTTTACTGTAAAAAAACGCTAAGATATGTACAGATTATCCGCTAAAACATAAATAAAAAGGTCGAATATTGACGAATAAATGAAAAAAACGACTAATTGAAACTATGTATGTCGAAAAAGTAGAAAAAATGAATGAATTGTATGTATAATTTAGTAAAATTCGATATTTACATAAAAGTTTACAAGAGTATAATAGGCTAAGTAAAAAAATTATTAAGGACTCATATGGAGGCAGAAGTATGGAATCATATCGTTACTTATTAGATTTAGCAATCATCCTATTAAGTACAAAATTATTAGGACTAGTATTTCAAAAGTTCCATTTACCACAAGTAATTGGTGCATTATTAGCAGGTATCTTAATCGGGCCAGCTTGTTTTGGAATCGTTCAAAAATCAGAATTAATCACATCACTATCAGAACTTGGGGTAATTTTATTAATGTTCTTAGCTGGTGTAGAAACTGACATTAAAGAATTTAAGAAAGCTGGAAAAGCTTCTTTTGTAATAGCATTATGCGGAGTATTTATCCCACTAGCAGGCGGGTTTGCATGTCTTTACTTCTTTAATAAACCAGGTTTATTAGGAAGTGCTGACAGTACACGAGTTATGTTAGAGAACGTATTCATGGGGGTAATCTTAACAGCAACTTCAGTTAGTATTACAGTACAAACACTTAAAGAATTAGGAAAACTTAATTCTGCAGCTGGTACAGCAATCATGGGTGCTGCTATTATCGATGATATTTTGGGGATTATCATCTTAACAGTAGTTACTTCAATGGCCGATCCTTCTGTTAATATTGTAACTGTTTTAGTTAAAATCGTATTATTCTTCGTGTTTGTTGTTGTTGCAGGTGGTGCTTACTACTTTGCATTCAAAAAATGGACACTTGGCAGTGATGATAAAAGAAGATTCGTTGTTGTTTCGATCGCATTTGCTTTATTTATGTCATTTGCAGCAGAAGAATTCTTCGGTGTAGCAGATATTACAGGTGCATTCTTTGCAGGTTTAATTATCTCTAGCCTTGAAAAGAGCCATTATGTTGAGAAACGTTGCGATACAATTTCTTATGGTTTCTTATCACCGATTTTCTTTACAAGTATTGGTTTATCTATGACACTTCCAAAGATGAGTACAACATTAGTATTATTCACAGTTGCAATCATTGTTGTAGCTATTCTTACTAAATACTTTGGTTGTATGTTAGGTGCAAGACTATTCAAATATTCTCACGAAGAGTCTAAACAAATCGGTATCGGTATGATTTCAAGAGGTGAAGTTGCATTAATCGTTGCTCAAAAAGGCGAAGCAGTTGGATTAGTATCAGGAACTTTAATGGGACCAATTATCTTAATGGTAGTTGTAACAACAGTAATCGCTCCAATCCTTTTAAATATGGTATTTAAAGAAAAAGAACAAGCAGTAATTGCTTAATTATAGAGAAAATGGATATCCCGCGGATAAATGTAATTTGTCTGCGGGATTTTTTCTGTTTATAGTCCTATAAAAACAGAGTAAAAATAAATAAAGTAGTGTAGAATAATCCTATATAATTACAATGGAGATGCAGCTTGTATGTTTACTTTTCATCAAGATGCACCAGTCATTGAATCAGATATGCTAAAGATAATCTACAAAAAGAATTGATTCGTGTAAAAATATAGCTATACAAAACACGACTGGAACAGGTACAATATAACTTGCCAAGGTACATTATTAAGTAATAGATAGGAGAGTTGACCATGAGTGAACGTTTTGATATAGCAATCATTGGTTCAGGGGTTGCTGGACTTTCAGCAGCGCTGAATGCAAAGATTCGTAAAAAGAGCTTTATTATATTCGGAAGTGAGGAATTAAGTACAAAGCTTGTAAAAGCAACACAAATCGATAATTATCTTGGATTCCCATCGATTAGTGGAAAGGATATGCAGGAACATTTTAAAGAACATATGAATGATATGGGTGTTTCTATCACAGAAGAAAAGATTACGACGATTTATAATATGGGAGAATATTATTCTCTTATGAGCAAGGACAATTTTTACGAAGCAACAACAGTAATCCTTGCGACTGGTGTGAATTTTGGAAAGCCTTTAAAAGGCGAAGAAGAGTTTTTAGGAAGCGGCGTTGGTTATTGCGCTACATGTGATGCTCCTTTATATAGAGATAAAATTGTTACAATTATCGCGTATAACAAGCATGAAGAACCAGAAGTAGACTTTATGGCCAGCATTGCGAAAAAGGTATATTTAGTGCCAATGTATAAGGAAGCAGTTGAGGTAGATGAAAAAGTTGAAGTTATTAATGACCTTCCTGTAGAAATTGTTGGTGATACAGTAGTAAGAAAGCTTGTATTAAAGAATAGAGAAGTGGAAACAGACGGCGTATTCCTTTTACGTGACTCTACACCACCTGCGCAGTTAGTTCCAGGATTAAAAATGAATGGAAATCATGTGGAAGTAGACCGTTTAATGAAGACAAACTTACCTGGCTGCTTTGCTTGCGGGGATATCGTTGGTGTTCCTTATCAGTATATTAAGGCTGCAGGAGAAGGAAATATTGCAGCATTATCTGCAGTACAATATATTGACGCAAAGAAGAAGGAAGCTAAATAGTATGGATTACGCACATTTAGAAAAAAACATTTGTGATACCATTCACGAAGGTCAGGTTAAATTGGGATATGCCGATGAAATGGTTCGCATCTATTACTTTTTATCCTCTTTAAATGGATTATTAGGTACGAATGCAAAGAGTGTCGAAGAGATGGATGGATTGCTAGAATCATTTGAAACATTTGTAGCACCTAGATTGGGAAAAGTACTAGTTTCCCATGAGGGAGAACGTTACTGCTTTTTAGTAAGCAGAGAGGGCGTTTCTTATATTTATGAAACGTATAAAGAGAATAAATTCTTAAAACAGTTAATCGCTGTGTTACAGAATCCGACATGTACCATTGAAGAGATCAAAACGGTTTTTACAGAAAAATCGGAGGATGTAATTGTCGAGAAGACACCGGAGGAAGAATTTGATTATGTAATATATTATAAGGATACAGCCATAGATGAATTCTACTATTGTTTCTCCATTGGTGAAATGGGAGCCTATTATCATAGATTTACAAAATACGATTATCAATCGGTTACAAATTAATAAAAATAGGGCATGCTATCGATGATTCGGTAGCATGTTTCTTTTTTGCTTTATAAATAGGAAACTATTCATTGAGTCTTTCTAGGGATTCAAAACATACGATGTTGTTATAATATTAACACTATAGGTGAGTATTGGTTAAAAAAGATTTATCGGTTGAATTATAAAGATATCAAAAAGAAGGGACTATCGCGCGATCTTCGATAGTCCCTAGAATCTTTTTCGTATAAATGCTAATCGTGTAGTAAGGCATTCTACTGATTTTAAGTAATATCCATATGTAAAATATTACACCGATTTCATCCGAAAAAATATGAAGCATTAAGTAATGGTACCTTTATAATAACAGATTGTTAAAAAAGTATCAATAGTAAACGGAAAAATAAAATTGTGGTATTTTTTGGTAGGTTGTAAATAGGAATTGATTCATAGTAAAATAAACAAAGGTAAAAGAAAAGGAAAACAGGAGGTCTAACGATGAAATTTATGCATTTATCTGATCTTCATATCGGGAAACGTGTCAATGAGTTTTCCATGATTGAAGATCAAAAACATATCTTATCAGAGATAATAACGATGATCAAAGAGGAAAAGCCAGATGGTCTTTTACTTGCAGGAGATATCTATGATAAAAGCATCCCGACGATCGAGGGCGTGAATTTGTTCGATGAGTTCCTTACAACGGTTAGTTCTCTTAAGACTCCTGTATATATCGTAAGCGGAAATCATGATTCTGCAGAACGACTGAATTTTGGTGGCCGTATTATGGAAGCGCAAAAAGTGTATATTGCAGGAGTTTTTCAAGGAGAATTAAAGAAGGTAACGGTATCTGATGAATTTGGACCACTTAATATATATTTACTTCCATTTGTAAAGCCGGCGATGGTGACTCCGTATTATGAGGAGATTGAAACATATGAAGACGCGGTAAGAGCCATTATTGAACATACAAAAATCAATACTGAGGAACGTAATGTGCTAGTGGCGCACCAGTTTATCATTAGTGGAAGCCAGACACCGGAACGAAGTGATTCTGAATTAGAAAGCATTGGCGGACTAGACCAAATCGATGCCAGTGTATTTGAACCATTTGATTATGTGGCATTAGGTCATTTACATGGAGCACAAAGAATCGGAAAAGATACGATTCGTTATGCAGGAAGCCCATTAAAATATTCTTTTTCAGAGGTAAAGCAAAAGAAAAGCGTAACGATGGTAACGTTAGGCGAAAAAGGCGACGTAAGTTATGAACTAAAGCCGCTTGTACCAATAAGAGATATGAGGGTCATTAAAGGGCCAATCGATGAGCTTCTTAATCCGAAAAATTATACGAAGGGAAACACATCGGATTATATCCAAGCAACGCTTACCGATGAAGGAAACCTAGTAGATGCCATTGGAAGGATGCGTACCGTTTATCCGAATATCATGCGTCTTGATTTTGAAAACAGCATGACAAGGAAGAATGAGAATGCCAAGACTGCAGCGACGGATGTACAGAAGAAGAATCCAATGGAATTATTTAAGGAATTTTTCGTGGCACAGAATAATGTAGAAATGGACGAGAAACAGGAAGAAATCATGACAAGACTATTGAACCGATTGGAGGGGGAAGACGAATGAAACCAGTCAAATTAGTAATGAGCGCCTTTGGACCATTTGCTGGGGTACAGGAAGTGGATTTCACTAAATTAGGTGGACAAGGCTTATTCTTAGTAAGTGGAGATACTGGTGCGGGTAAGACGACAATCTTTGATGCTATCAGTTTTGCCCTGTTCGGGTCGCCATCGGGAGAAGTGCGAAAAGAAGAGAATAATGCCATGCTTCGAAGTCATTATGCAAAAAAAGAGACAAAGACATTTGTAGAGTTTACCTTTTTGCATCGTGGCAAAGAATACTTTATTCGACGTAATCCACAATATATGCGCCCAAGGCTAAGAGGAAATGGGCCAGATACGTTGGAACAACAGGGAGCCGAACTGATTTATCCTGATGGAAGCAAGGTTGTAGACTTTAAGAAGGTAACTAAGGCTGTAGAAGATATCTTAGGAATTGACTGGGCGCAGTATAAGCAGATTGCCATGATTGCACAAGGAGAATTCCTAAAGTTATTAACCGCTGATTCTTCGGAACGTGGAGCTATCTTAAGAAAAGTATTTGGAACAAAAATCTATGTGGATATTCAGATGCGTCTAAGCGAGATGGCAAGAAGCCTTGGCCGTGACTGCGAAATGATTACGAATACGATTTTTGAATCTTTAAAGCGTATGGATATTCCGGATGACTTCAAGAATAAGGAAGCTATTAAGCAGCTACTAGGAAATCGTAATATCTATGAGACGGAGACACTGATTAGCTATCTAAGCGAACTGATCAAGGAAGATAAGGAAGTTTACAAAGTCCATAAAAAGTCTTATGACGAAGTAAAGAAGGCAATTGATGATAAAACAGCCCTCATTACAGAGTTAAGCCAGATCAATCAATTGTTTGAAGAACTTGAAAAGGCAAAGGCAGCACAAGCAATTCTAAAAGAGCAGGCGGGGCTATTTGATGCAAAACGTGTTACGGTGGAAGCAGGAAAACGTGCCCTCTATACGGTAAGACCAATGGAAACGTCCTATAAGAAAATCGAATTCGAATACAAAGAAGTAGCAGGTACATTGGCAAGGCTTTTAGAAGAGAAGGAAAAGAAGTCGACTGAATTTGCCTTGTTAAAGGAAAAGGAAAAAGAAGTTCAGGAAAAGAAACCAAGAATCGATGAGCTAGTTGCCCTTCTTAGTAAGAGAAAAGAAGAGGCCCTTAAATATGATGAGATTGCAAAGAACGAGACTACACTGATAGCCCTTACTCAGGAAAAAGAGGCTTACAAACAAAAGATAGAAGCAATGAGTAAAGAAAATGACGAGAAAGAGCATGAACTCATTTCTTGTGAAGAATATCTTGAAAAAGTAAAGGACATTGATGTCATCTATGCAAAGGATGAGAGTGAATATGCCAATGTGGAAAAAGAACTCAAGCGATTAGAGACGGTAAATGAGAGCCTATTAGAAATCAAGAGAGTATCCGTTAATCAAAAAAGAGTGGTAGAAGACTTTAAAAGGCAAGAGGAGGCTTATAGCGAGGAAGCAAGACGTTACCAGGAAGGCGAGCTTAGCTATTTTAGGGAGCAGGCAGGAATCTTAGCAGAGTCGCTTGGGGAGAATGAGCCATGTCCGGTATGTGGCTCGCTTACACATCCGAATAAGGCAAAGCTTACGGAACATGCAATCACAAAAGAGATGCTAGATAAGCTAAAAGAAAGAAAAGAAAAAGCGCAGACGGCTTATACTGAGGCGGCAGGACGCTGTAAGGCAGTGCAGGCGGAATTAGATGTAAAAGTAAAGGCTGCATGTAGCGAGTTAAGTGAGATTTTAGAAATCACAGTTGAGCATGTGGACTTAGAAATAGAACAAAAATTAGAAGCGTTACAGGAAGAAAAATCACAAAAGCGTAACGATCTTTTAGAAAAGCTACAGGCAACAAAATCTGCCATTGTAAATAAGAAAAAGGCAGAAGAAAAGAAAGAACAGCTTACACTGCAGCGTAAACAAGCACAAGAAGTGTTAGAGCAGAATAAGCAGAAACTTACGGAAAAAGAAATGGAAACGGAACGTGTCAATGTCATGGTTTTGGCTATGAAGAAGGAAGTTCAGTTTGCAAACAAAGAGGAATTTGAACGATGCTATAAGGAAGAACAGGCAGAGTACAAAGCGCTTGTTATGATGCAGGAAAACGTAACAGAACAATTAGAAAAGGCAAAAGATGCTCTTAATACCGTAACAGCTAGATGTGAAGAGAATGAAAAGCGTAAGGTACAGTTGATTGAAAAAGAAACTGAAGCGAAGGAAGCTTATATAAAAACCATAACAGAAGCAGGTTTTGCATCGGAAGAGGCGTATAAGGATGCGTTACTTGATGAAGCAAAAGTAAGACAGGTGGAACAAGAATTAGAAGACTATAAAGAGAAGCTTACGAAGAACCAGCAGACCAGGGAGGACCTTTCAAAACGTTTGGAAGGAAAAGAGAAAAAAGATAGTACGAGCCTTCAAGAAGAAAAAGCACAACTGTTAGAAAAGAGCAAGGGATTAGAAGAGTTATTACGTGGTATCTATGCAAGAATCAACCACAATGTCGATACGTTAAAACATGTGGCAGCAGCATATCAAGAGCATAAGCAAAAAACAGATGAATATGGAACAATTGATCTGTTAGCAAAGACTGCAAATGGAAACTTGCAAGGAAAAGCAAAACTCGCCTTTGAACAATATGTCCAAGCCTTTTATTTTGAACAAGTGTTAAAAGAGGCAAACAAGCGATTATTCAAAATGTCAAACAGCCAGTATGAACTTATGAGGAAGGATGACCCGACGAACCTTAGAAAGGCAACCGGTCTTGAGCTTGAAATTATGGATTATTATACAGGAAAGCCACGTTCCGTGAAGTCATTAAGTGGTGGTGAGTCCTTTAAAGCGGCCTTATCCTTGGCATTAGGATTAAGTGATGTGATTCAGAGTCATGCAGGCGGAATTGAAGTAGATGCCATGTTCGTAGATGAAGGGTTTGGTTCCTTGGATTCCACTTCGTTAGAACAAGCAGTAGAGACGCTCAATGCACTTACTACGGGAGACCGCCTTGTAGGAATTATCTCCCATGTAAATGAATTAAAAGAGCGTATTGATAAGAAAATCATAATTGAAAAGACGATGGAAGGTTCCCATCTAAAGATTAATTTAAATTAAGTTAAAGCATCGAAGGAGGTAGATCCATCCGGTTAATGTGAATGCACTTAGGAAGGTAGTAAGGACAATGATGCTGGACGTAAGGACTTCATCATTGTTCATATTATCTGCCATGATATAACAGCTTACTGTTGTTGGAGAAGCAAGCATGATTAAAAGTGCGACCAGTTTCTCGCCCTCAAAATGGAACAGTTGGGTAAAGGGAAGGATAATGGCTGGAAGAACAACTAATTTAAGCATAGAAGCACAAATAGTTGGTTTTAATTTAGTAAGAGCTTTCTTTCCTTCAAAACCTGCACCTAATGCCAAAAGAGCAAGCGGTGTTGCAAGCGCGGAAACACTTCGAACGGTCTTTTCAAACATTGGAACGAGCTTTATTCCTAGCAAGGAGACTGCCAGACCAAGCAGAATACCGATGATAATTGGATTCTTGGCGATGTTTTGAACTGATTTTTTTATCATATGTGTGTTTGGGGACTGTGAATCATTGGTATTGGCTTCAAATGTAAGAACAATCACAGAATAAACATTGAATAACGGAACTGTACCGATAATCATAAGAGGTGCCATTCCGGCATCGCCATACATATTCTGAATGAAAGCAACCCCGAGGACAGCGGCGCTGCTTCGAAAGGAAGCTTGTACGAAGGCTCCGATGGTGGATTTATCTTTGATTACAAGTTTAGCAATTCCCCAAATGGAAAAGAACATAATCGTCGTCGCGATGGCACAGAATAAAACATAAGTGGTATCCCATTTACTTCGTATATCGGCACTGGCAATATCGAGGAACAATAAGGCAGGCAGTGTGACTTTGAAGTTAAGTGTGTTGGCTTCCTTTACGAAGGAAGGTCCAAGCATATGTATGTTTTTTAATATGTAACCGAGTAGCATGACGAAAAAGACAGGAAATGTTGCATTAAGGCTAAAAATTAGATTATTCATGACAATCCTCTCCTTATTTTGATATCCTTGATTGTAAAACAACAAAATAATAGAGTCAACTGTGGATTTGAGCCTGAAAATATAAATGCGTTGAAATAAAAAATGTTTAGTGGTAGAATGTGGATAGCAAAAAAGAAGAATAGATAGAGAGATTCTTTTGATTGTTAGGAAACTTCTCTAGATGTCCCGTGACGATTAAAACGCCCTAGAAAGAAAGGCGAAAAAGATAATTAAAAGGAGTGGAAAAAATGGCAATTTTAGTTACAGGAGGAGCCGGTTATATCGGTAGCCATACATGTGTAGAATTATTAAATGCCGGACATGAGGTAGTCGTAGTTGACAACTTATGTAATTCAAGTGAGATTGCTCTTCAAAGAGTAGAAGAGTTAACAAATAAAAAAGTTAAATTTTATAAAGTAGATCTTCTTGATCGTGAAGCATTAACAGAAGTATTTGAGAAAGAAAGCATTGACAGTGTAATCCATTTTGCAGGATTAAAAGCAGTTGGAGAATCTGTCGCAAAACCATTAGAATACTACTATAACAATATTACAGGAACATTAATCTTACTTGATGTAATGCGTAATCATAATTGTAAGAATATTATCTTCAGTTCTTCTGCTACCGTATATGGTAACCCACATACAGTACCGATCACTGAAGATTTCCCATTATCAGTAACAAATCCATATGGACAGACTAAACTGATGACAGAAAACATCCTTCAAGATGTATACAAGGCAGATAATGAATGGAACATCGTTTTACTTCGTTACTTCAATCCAATCGGTGCTCATAAGAGCGGTAGAATTGGTGAAGATCCAAAAGGAATTCCAAACAACCTTGTTCCTTACATTGCACAAGTTGCAGTTGGCAAGTTAGAATGTCTTGGAGTATTCGGTAACGATTATCCAACGCCAGATGGTACAGGCGTTCGTGATTATATCCACGTGGTTGACCTTGCAATCGGTCATGTAAAAGCACTCAAGAAGTTAGAAGGAAACCAAGGAGTTTCTATCTATAACTTAGGTACAGGAAATGGTTATAGCGTATTAGAAGTACTTCATGCATTTGAAAAAGCATGTGGTAAGACATTAAAATATCAAATCAAACCACGTAGAGCAGGGGATATCCCTACTTGTTATGCAGATCCTAAGAAAGCAAAAGATGAATTAGGATGGGTTGCAGAACGTGGAATCGAGGAAATGTGCGAAGATTCATGGAGATGGCAAAGCACAAACCCTAATGGATATGAAGCATAATCAGCGATAAAATATAAAAAAGACAAAAAAGCATGAAGCGAAAAGATAATCTTACGTTTCATGCTTTCTTTGATTTACGCAAGCAACGAGCCAAAGTAATACTTGTCAATCATTTAAAATTGTTATTTTCTATAAATTAGGGTATAATTGTGTAAGATAATTACATATTAGGAGGCAGATATGTATAAGAAGAATTTAGGAGATCAAATAAAAGATATTGTTCAAGATGCAGTGGATTCCTGTAATTTTGGGGATTTAAATAGAAAAATAAAGAATACTGCAGATCGTGCAATTGATGAATTTAATAGGGCAACAGAACCCTTTCAATATAATAATCGAAGAAATAGGAATAATGTACCCCCTTTTATGGGACAAGGTCCGTATACAAATGGAAGACAGGGGCAACCCTTTACTAATCGCGCAGAATATGAAAGACAGCGTAGAGAACAAAGACAGCAGTATAGAGCGCAAAGACATCAGTTTAAAGAACAAAGACGTGAGTTTAGAGAAAAATGGAATGGACCTAATAATCCATATAACCCAAGACCGCAAGGATCTACTATGCAAAGCAAATACCAAGAAAAGAATAAGGCAGTTGGCAATGTAAGTGGCATCTTGTTTATTGTATTTGGTTCTATAGGAATGGGATTGTTTGGAATAGCAGCGTTTGTCTTACTAACCGTATGGTTAGCAACCGGTGGAGGTACGAATGCCGTTTCCGTGGTTGGAACTTCATGCGGCGTTCTTACAGCAGGATTTGTCAGCATGCTAGCCATTGGAGTTCATAAAAGACGAAGGGTGAAGAGATTCCATATCTATCAAAGCCTGCTTGGCCAAAAGAACTATTGTGAGATTGCACGTTTGGCACAGTATGTTGGAAAATCCAATCACTATGTAGTAAAAGACTTACGCAAGATGATGCTTCTTGGTTTCTTTAAAGAAGGACATATTGATGAATCTCAAACATGCTTTATCAGTGATAATGATACGTATGAACAGTATAAAATAGCACAAGAGAGCTATAAAGAGAGAATAAAGGAAGAATCCAAACAGAAGGAAACAAAGAACAAGGAGCTAGATCCAGAGTTGAAAAAGGCAATGGAGGATGGAAAAGAATTTATCAGACAGCTGAAGGCAGCCAATGAGGATATACCAGGCCAAGAAATCAGCAGTAAGCTGTATCGCTTAGAGGATATCATAAGCAAGATCTTTGTCTGTGTGGAAAAACATCCAGAAAAGCTTCCGGAGATTCGAAAGTTTATGGAATATTACCTTCCAATCACATTAAAGTTAGTAAATGCATATAAAGAGTTTGAGGCACAGCCAATACAAGGAGAGAATATTAAGAATTCCAAAGCTGAGATTGAGGCAACCATAGATACGATTAACGAAGCATTTGAAAAGCTCTTAGACAGTTTGTATGAGGAAGAAGCAATGGAAGTTTCCTCAGATATATCTGTATTAAATACCTTATTTGCACAAGAGGGATTAACGAAAAAAGATTTTGATTTAAAATAGAACACGTTTAGGAGGATATTACTATGAATAATGATGAATTGATGAATGAAATACCAACACCAAGTCTTACATTTTCACCATTTGAAACAGCCGAAACAAAACAAGAGATCGTTGAGACGAAAGAGGAAGAAAAGCCAGTATTTGACGAGTCTATGTTGTCGGATGAAGAAAAGAAGATGGTAGATCAGTTTTCTTCGCAGATTGAGCTAAATAATAGTAATTTAATCTTGCAATATGGCGCTGGAGCGCAAAAAAAGATTGCAGATTTCTCAGAAACTGCATTAAATAATGTTAAAACAAAGGATCTTGGCGAAATCGGAGATATGCTTACAAGCGTTGTGACAGAGCTAAGAAGCTTTGATGCGACAGAGGAAAAGGGAGGAATCTTAGGATTCTTTAAGGGAAAATCCAATAAGATTTCAGCCATGAAAGTAAAGTATAGCACGGTAGAGGCAAATGTAAATAAGATCTGTCAGGCGTTAGAAGCACATCAGATACAATTATTAAAAGATGTTGCCATGCTAGATAAGATGTACGAAGTCAATAAGACATATTTTAAAGAGCTTTCCATGTATATTCTTGCAGGTAAGAAGAAACTTCAAGAAGTACAGACAAAAGAACTTCCAGCACTCGTACAAAAAGCAGAAGCCTCCGGATTACCAGAAGATGCTCAGGCAGTAAATGATTTAAATAGTCTATGCAGTCGTTTTGAAAAGAAAATCCATGATCTTGAACTGACTCGTATGATCAGTATCCAGATGGCACCACAGATTCGATTGGTACAGGGAAATGACACATTGATGAGCGAAAAGATTCAGTCAACGATTGTCAACACGATTCCATTATGGAAGAGTCAGATGGTGCTTGCGCTTGGTGTTGCTCATTCAGAAGATGCAGTCAAAGCACAGCGTCAAGTAACGGATATGACAAATGAACTTTTAAAACGTAATGCAGAAACGCTTAAGATGGCAACCATTGAGACTGCAAAAGAGACAGAACGTGGCGTAGTCGATATGGAAACGCTTAAGATGACCAATGAATCGTTAATCAGCACCCTTGATGAAGTGCTTCGAATTCAACAAGAAGGTAAACAGAAACGAAGGGAAGCAGAGGCCGAATTAAATCGAATGGAGAATGATTTAAAGATAAAATTGTTGAATTTACACACAAATTAAATATAATAGTAGAGTAACAGGACTATAGGGGGATTGCAAAATCCCCTATTTTTATTATAATTAAAGAAAATGTGAAAAATCAGTGAAGGGGGAATTTTTATGTCATTTTGTAATTCGTTATCTTATGTTTATGGCGCGTATTTGATGAGCCCACATCTTTCGACGGCGGAAAATAGCATAAATAAAAATTCTTTTGGTAGACTGATTAACAGCTATTATGGTAAACATTCCTTATTTAAGAAGACGTTACCATGCGTATACAATTCAGGTCTGTTAACCTTTAACGAAGAAACCAAAGATATTATTGTATCATTAGATTCGTTAATGAATAGCAAAGAGTTATATCATACAGAAGAAAAAGAAGAATTAGAAGAGGCACTAACAGCGTTTGTAGAGGATTATAATACATTAATCCAGGCATTTTCAGATGCTGAGAATGAAGAATTTGCAGAAAAGACGGGCGCACTCGATGGAATCAGCCTGTTGCATAGCGAGGCACTTGAATCGGTAGGAATCATTCGAAAGGAAGATCAGACATTATCTCTAGATCAGATTGAATTCCAGTTGGCAGACTCAGAAAAGTTGCAGGAACTTTTTTTTGGAGAGAATTCTTTTGCAGCAGCAATCAAAGAGAGAGCAGCACAGTTAGGAAAAGAAGCATTATCTTTGATCGCACCAACCCCTAAGTTTTATGAAGGAAATGGAATCATAAACTATACTATTTTTTCAGGGGTATTATTTAGTACGTACTGTTAGTTCATATGGGTTATAAAGTCAGAGGAATTGGACTTATAAGTCGCTTCATGTAAAAAAGCAGTAACACGATGGAGAATCGTGTTGCTGCTTTTTTAGGTTATGGGATATCATATTAGCATTCAGCGTCTTTTACGCTGTCAAATTCATCTTGAATCTCTTTGCTTGGCTGTTTGTCAAGAAGACTTACGACAACGATTAATAAGCTGGCAAATAGAAAGGCTGGAAGAATCTCATAGATGGAGAAGATACCGCCTAGGTCCTTAATCCATAATGACCATACGATGGAAAGTGTTCCGCCACCTACCATGCCGCAGATTGCACCTTTTAATGTCGTACGCTTCCAGAATAAAGAAAAGAGTACTAATGGACCAAAGGAAGCACCAAAACCTGCCCATGCATAAGAAACAAGTTCAAATACAGAACTATTAGGATCCCATGCGATGATGATAGAGATAATAGCAACGATGATGATGGTGATTTTTGAAATAAGGAGAACTTGGCGATCGGTAGCATCTTTTTTTAGGAGTTTCTTGTACAGGTTAGAACCAACTGAAGAAGAGACCATAAGAAGCTGAGAATCGGAAGTGCTCATAGTGGCAGCAAGGATTCCGGAAAGTACGATACCTGCAAAAACCGGAAGCAGGAAGGTATTGGTCATAACGATAAAGACAGTCTCAGACTGATCTTTCGTTGCTAAGGAAGGAATGATGCCTTGCATAGATAAAGATTTTCCAACAAAGCCGATACAGGTTGCAACACATAAGGAGATAACAACCCAGATCATAGCGATAGTTCTGGATTTCTTAATTTCTTTTGAGCTTTTGATTGCCATAAAACGAATTAGTACATGTGGAACGCCAAAGTATCCAAGTCCCCAGGCAAGGCCGGAGAAGATGCTAAGGAAGCCATAGGCAGATTTACTATTTGTCGTAATATCGTAAGTGCTGAATGCTTCCAGATATCCTGGAAGGCTCTTGGCGTGCTCAATAACCGTTTCAATTCCGCCGGCTTTTACTACGCCAACGATTAGCACGATTATAATAGAGCAGCTCATAAGGATTCCTTGGACAAAATCACTTGTACTTGCGGCAAGGAAACCACCGATAAATGTATAGGCAACGATTACGAGTCCACATATGATCATTGCAGTATGGTAGTCAGCCTGAAAGATGCTGTTGAATAATTTTCCACATGCAGAAAATCCGCTTGCAGTATACACGGTAAAGAAAACGATGATCATAATGGATGAAATCGTCATTAATATATTTTTTTTGTCGTGGAAACGATTACTAAAAAAGTCTGGAATGGTAATGGAATCATTTGCAACCTGTGAATATTTTCGTAGTCTTGCAGCAACCAGTTTCCAGTTTAAATACGTACCTAAAATCAGTCCTACAGCAGTCCAGCCCGCTTCACCGAACCCTTTCAAAAATGCAATTCCAGGTAGTCCCATAAGCAGCCAGCTACTCATATCGGAAGCTTCTGCACTCATAGCAGTTACCCAAGGACCAAGTCCACGTCCGCCGATGAAGTAATCATCTGAGGTTTTGTTTTTCCTATTGAAGTAGACTCCAATTCCAATGACCACAGCCATATAGAGCCCCATTGATAGTAAAACGGTATAATTCATAGTATCCTCCAATAAATTAAGTTGTACAAATAATCTTACTAAAAAGTAATGGCAATATCAATATAGCTTATCGCAGGAAAGTATTGGACAAGCACAAAATAGTTGGTATAATCGAACTACATAAAAATGAGAATAGGAGGGATTTAAATGAAATTTACATTTGCCCACAACAACTTTAATGTTATGGATTTAGAAAAATCTATAGCTTTTTACAAAGAAGCATTAGGTTTAGAGGAAATCTACAGTAAGGAATATGATAATGGCAGTTTCATTCTTGCATTTCTTGGAGATAAGCAAACACCACACAGATTAGAACTTACTTGGTTAAGAGACAGAAAAGAGCCTTATAATTTGGGAGATAATGAATTCCATCTCGCATTTGAGGTAGATGATATGGATGCAGCATATGAACATCATAAAAAGATGGGATGTATCTGTTACGATAATAAAGAAATGGGTATTTATTTTATCAGTGATCCAGACGGATACTGGATTGAAATCGTTCCTAAAAAATAAGGAGAACTTAAAACAGCCAAATGTGAGAAGTAACGAACTCTCACATTTGGCTTTTTCTATGTACAATCACTTCGTTAAGATAAGTTTAGATTTTTCTTACAAATCAGGTTCGTTAGGAACAACCATACAAAAGTCATGACCAACAAAATCAGTGAGAAAACAAAGAAGTAGCTGGATGGAAGCGTGGTGGATTCGAGGCTAAAGGAGGTAAACACCATGTAGACACCCATTATAATCACTGAGATTAGCTGCATTACCATCTGAAGGATAAAATAGCTAAGGATAGCGCCAGCTATTTTATGGTTCGGAATGATAAACTGGCCAAAGGCAAATGCCATATACACAAAAGAAATTATGTATACAACGTAACAAACACCATATAGAATCAATGAAAAAATGACAAAGTTTGCGTTGTCGAAAGTTTGACCGATTACAAGATGCATGAAATCATTAATGGTATCGATGGTATTAGTAAACCCATGTCCAAATCCAAAGTAAAGGAAGAGACTGCCGATAGTGACAAGCAGGCTCCCAGCGAACCAAGTACAGCCTGTGATGAACTTAGAAAGGATGATCTGCATCCTCGTCACAGGAAGTGTAAAGGTAAGGTATCCTTCATCACTAAACAGGTTCTTGTAAAAACGATACATAATATAAATCACGGATCCAATTGGAAGTGCGATGCAGCCTAAAACCATGGCAATTAAAAACAGGGTTTTAAGCGTGCTAAATGGAAGCTGTGAAAATAGGTCAAGCTTAGAAATTCCAAGGGTAACCAGGGTGATTAATAGTAGCCCGGCATAAATGGAAAGAAATAATTTATAAGTTGCCCGATACTCATGCTTAAGTAGTTTTTTCAACATCTGAATACCTCCCTAAATAACATATCGATTGTTTTTCCTTCTTTTTCTCGAATCTGCTCTGCTGGAGCATATAATGTAAGGTTACCGTTTTGAAGAAAGATGACATCATCAAGAATATCCTCGATATCTCCAATTAGATGAGTAGAGATAAGGATGGAAGAAGAGGGATGGTAGCTTTTCATGATTGTGTTTAATATGTAATCTCTTGAGGCAGGGTCGACTCCGCCAATTGGTTCATCAAGGCAGTAAAGGTCGGCTTCACGGCTCATGACAAGAATCAATTGTACTTTTTCTTTTGTCCCTTTCGATAAGTCTTTTAGTTTGGACTTAGGATCGATATTAAGTCGCTTTAACATCTCCATTGCTTTGTTCTGATCAAAATCTTCGTAAAAGTCCTTGAAATACTCTAAAAAAGAATGGACGGTCTCGCTGGAAGGAAGATAGGTCCTTTCAGGAAGATAGCTAATAATTTTTCGAGTCTCAGGTCCAATTGGATGTCCTCCGACAAAAATATCTCCGTTGTTAGGGACTAATAAACCGTTAATTAGTTTCAAAAAGGTGGATTTACCGCTTCCATTAGGGCCTAATAGACCAATGACACGTCCACGATTCAACGTAATTGTCAGATTGTTAAGAGCAGTAAATGCACCATATTTCTTTGTAAGGTTATTGCATTCTAATAATCTTTCCATGGTTTAATCTCCTTATTACTTATTTGTACATATATCTAATGATAGTATTAGGAATAGGAAAAGTAAACCATTATTTGGAAAAGGTATTAGTCCTTGTTATTTTACTAAGGCATCTGTAATTTCTGCAATATATAATGTGTGATAATCTTTCTTAGGATACCATCTGTCGCAGATTTCATTTGCCAAGAAACAGTCTTCTTTCATCTCTTGTTGATAAAGTTTCCTAAGTTTTAGGACAAGTTTTGCTTCCTCAAAGTAAGGAACGTCTTCGCCTGTAACAGTTAGGCCTGAAGTTGTAATCTTATCTTCGTCGCGTCCAGATACGCTGCCGAGATAGCTAAGTTGTTTTTTGTATTCTCTTGTAAAGAAGGAAAGAGAGAAACTATCCCCAGCGTCAACAAACTCTTTTGTATAACGAGTTGGACGGATGACAATAAATGCAACTGGTTTACCCCACATAAAACCGAGTCCGCCCCAGGAAGCTGTCATCGTATTGACCTTTTCTTCTGATTTTGCAGTTACGAGCATCCAGTCATTACCGATTAGTTTGATTGTATTATCAGTAATGGATTCTGGCTTGATGGAATGAAATGTATTCATTATAACATCCTCCTTAAATTAATTGATGGTATTATCCTATCCTATGTGGGGAGAAAAGTAAATAAGACCAGGGAGTTTGGCTATTTTGACATTGACAGAAAAACGTCATAGGGGTATAATTATGGTTGTAAATGATAATTATTATCAATAAGAAATAATAACATACAAATAGAACCAATCTTAGGTTTTTGAGTAGAATAAGAAGAATGATCCTATAAGCTATTTGATTGAATCAAAGGAAGTGAAAAAAATGACAGTAAGAGATGGGAAGATTGGATGTAGCTACATTATTGAGAAAATGAATCTTGCAAAAGAGACAGAGTTTAGGTTACAAGCCCTTGGAATGACGATTGGCACGAAAATTACTATTTTGAATAATAAGAGAAGTGGCGCCGTAATATTTAAAGTAAGGGGAACACGACTTGCAATCGGAAAAGAATTTGCGGAAGCAATCAGTATAAACGAGGAGGTCTAAAATGAACGAGGAACTTACTGTTGGATTTATAGGAAATCCAAACTGTGGGAAAACAACATTATTTAATGCTTATACAGGAGCAAAATTAAAAGTAGCGAACTGGCCAGGCGTAACAGTGGAAAAAAAAGAAGGAGCCATGAAGTATCATGACCACCATTTCAAACTAGTTGACCTTCCGGGGATATATAGTCTGACATCGTATACGATGGAGGAAAAATTATCGAGAGAATATATCATGAGCGATGAGGTGAACGTAATCGTAGATATTGCAGATGCGTCCTGCTTAGAGCGCAATCTATATCTTACATTACAATTAATTGAGCTTGGAAAGCCAGTAATCCTTGCATTAAACATGATGGATATTGTAGAAGAAAGAGGCATGGAGATCGATCTGCATCGTATGCCAGAGATGTTAGGAATCCCAGTAATTCCTGTATCAGCACGTAAAAAGACTGGTTTAGATATCTTAATGCACACAGTAGCCCACCATAAAAAGAAAACAAAACAATATTCCTATGAACATCATCATGCACACCTAGTAAGCAGCAGTGACAAGCATAATAAACATGATGAGTATGTTGTTGTTTATAGTGATGAGATTGAAAATAAAATTGATGAGATAACGATTCTACTTAAGAAAGAACGTCCAAATCTTACAAATTATCGTTGGCACGCAATCAAGCTTCTTGAACAGGATTCAGAAGTAACAGAGCTTATTGGGCTTGATTTAAGCCAAATCGTGGATCAGAGTTATGAACAGGAAATTATAAAACAGAAGTATGACTTTATTGACGAGGTAATTGAAGAATGTCTTGTGAATAAAGCAAAGAAAGAAGCAAGTACTGATAAGATCGATGCGGTGCTTACGAACCGTTTTGCCGGAATCCCTATCTTCTTAGGAATCATGGCACTTGTATTCTTCTTAACATTTTCTGTAGGGGATTTCCTTAAAGGATATTTTGAGGTGTTTTTAGAATACTTTTCTAATGGAGCAGCAAGCCTATTACATACGATAGGTGCAGGTGATATGGTAACCAGCCTTGTCGTAGATGGTATTATTGCCGGAGTCGGAGGAATCTTAACATTCCTTCCTAATATATTTATCTTATTCTTAGCATTGGCAATCCTTGAGGATAGCGGATATATGTCTCGTGTTGCCTATATTATGGATGGGCTTATGGGAAAATTAGGACTTAGTGGTCGTGCGTTCATTCCTATGCTATTAGGATTTGGATGTTCCGTACCAGCAGTAATGGCATCTCGTGCGTTGGAAGATATGAAAGACAGAAGAAAGACAGTTTTAGTAACGCCTTTCATGTCATGTAGTGCAAGACTTCCAATCTATGTATTATTTTCTGAAATCTTCTTTCCGGACCATGCAATGTTAGTGGCATATTCTATGTATGTCATCGGATTAGTCGTGGCAATCACGGTCGCATTAGTTTTAAAATGTTTTGATAAGAAGAAAGGAATTAAGACATTACTAATTGAACTTCCAGAATATAAAACACCAAATGCGCATACAATCTTTATTTATGTATGGGAAAAAGTTAAAGATTATTTAACAAAAGCAGGAACGACGATTTTTGTTGCATCAATTATCGTATGGTTCGTCCTTAACTTTGGACCAAACGGCATGGTGGGAGATAACGTTTCCGGCAGCTTTGGAGCTTCTATCGGTAAATTCTTAATCCCAGTGTTAGCACCAGCAGGAATTGGCTTATGGCAAATCGGAGTCTGCCTGATTAGTGGACTAGCAGCGAAAGAAGTCGTAGTATCATCTTTCTGCGTCTTATTTGGAATCAGTAATATCAATTCTAATGCAGGAATGATGGAGTTGAAAAGTAATTTAAGCACATTTGGATTTGGATCCATCAATGCGTATGCACTTATGATTTTCTGCTTACTCTATACACCATGTATCGCAACACTTGCAACAGTAAAGAGAGAGCTTAATTCTACAAAATGGATGGTAGCATCAGTTCTCTTACAGTTATCAGTTGCGTGGGGTGTTGCAACGTTATTCTATCAAGTGGCAAGCCGTCTTGTGTAGAGGAAACAAGCAAATAAAAAGCAGAGCGTGGTATGGTAAAAGAGGTGACAGCGATGGGAGAATATATTGTTCCAGCTGTGATCATTCTTCTCATTTTGGTCTACGCCGGATTAGTAATCCGAAGAAAGATCAGACGCATGAAAGCAGGACAATTCTGTGATTGTGGATGTGGAGAATGTCCTACAGCAAATAAATGCAAGAAAAATAACAATTAAAAAGGATATTTTTGCTTTTTGTCTAATAGTATTAATAATAGAGGTTAGAGTATTATTGAGAAAGGGGAGTGTTTGATGGCAACGGATAACATGACACCGAATGCGATGAACCTAAGGCAAAGGCAGGAACTAAGAGAGCATAAGTACTTAAGTCCTTATGCTTCTTTTAGTGATGCGTCTTTAGGAAGAGATATTGAGGAGGAACCTTGTGATATACGGACGATTTATCAAAGAGACCGAGATCGAATTCTCCACTGTAAAGCATTTCGAAGATTAAAACAAAAGACACAGGTATTTTTGGCGCCGACAGGTGACCATTACCGTACAAGACTTACACATACGCTTGAAGTCGCGCAAATTGCGAGAACGATTGCAAGGGCATTGGAATTAAACGAAGATTTGACGGAGGCAATTGCACTAGGGCATGATTTAGGGCATACGCCATTTGGACATGCAGGTGAGCGAGCGCTTAACCTTGTCTGTGAAGAAGGGTTCCAGCACCATCTGCAAAGCATAAGGGTTGTAGAACTGTTAGAGAAACATGGACAAGGGTTAAATCTTACGAAGGAAGTCCGTGATGGAATCAAGAATCATCAGACAAAAGGAATGCCAATGACCCTTGAAGGAAAGATTGTAAGACTTTCAGATAAGATTGCCTATATCAATCATGATATTGATGATGCAATTCGAGGAAAAATCATAAGGGAGGACGATATCCCGCATAAATATCGTGAAGTACTAGGATACACAGTAAAGGAAAGGTTAAACTGCCTAATTCATGATATTGTGGAAAATAGTGCCGAAAAGAATGATATCTATATGTCAGAAGAAATCAAGCGTGCCATGTTTGAACTTCGTTCTTACATGTTTAAAAGTGTTTACACGAATCCGATTGCAAAAGGACAGGAGGGGAAAGCGGAACATTTAGTCATTAACCTGTATAAATATTATTTGGAGGATTTGAAACGTCTTCCAAGAGATTATATTGAATTAATGGAGGAAAAAGGAGAGTCAAAAGAGCGGGTTGTATGTGATTATATCGCGGGTATGAGCGATGGGTACGCAATTAATACTTTCGAAGGACTTTTTGTGCCGAAATTTTGGAATATATATTAAGAAAGGATTTGAAGTCTTATTCTAAATGGTATATCCTATATAGTGAAAAGAAAGTGTAAAAGCACACATTATGTATATTTTTCTTATAAATGCTTACGTTATAAAGTAAAAAGGAATTTTAGCATAATGTCGAATATATAAGTGAAAGACAGGGAGGACATATGTATTATCCTGAAGATATAGTGGAGGAAGTCCGTCAAAGGAATGACATCGTTGATGTCATCGGTAATTATGTGAAGCTTCAGAAAAAGGGAAGCTCTTACATGGGACTATGTCCATTTCATAATGAAAAATCCCCTTCGTTTAGCGTAAGTGGCCAGAAGCAGATGTACCATTGCTTTGGTTGTGGTGTTGGAGGCAATGTCTTTACATTTATTATGGAGTATGAAAATTATAGTTTTGTGGAAGCACTAAAAATGTTGGCAGAACGTGCTGGTGTTGACCTACCAGAGGTGAAATACTCAGAAGAAGCTAAACGACAGGCAGACATAAAAGGTCAGTTATTAGAGATTAACAAAGAAGCCGCCAAGTATTATTTCTATCAGTTAAAGAAAGAACAAGGTGCACATGCGCTGAAATACTTGACAGATAGAGAATTGTCTCATGATACGATTGTAAAGTTTGGACTAGGATATTCCAATAAGACAAGCAATGATTTATATCTATATTTAAAGAATCTTGGCTATTCGGATGATATCTTAAGACAGTCCGGCCTTATTACGTATGATGAGAAACGTGGTATTTATGATAAGTTTTGGAACCGTGTCATGTATCCAATCATGGATGCAAATAACAAAGTCATCGGATTTGGTGGACGCGTTATGGGTGAGGGAACCCCAAAATACTTAAACTCTCCCGAAACGAAAGTGTTTGATAAGAGCCGTAACTTATACGGATTGAATCTTGCTAGGGTATCAAGAAAACCGAATATGATCATCTGCGAAGGGTATATGGATGTAATTGCCCTTCACCAGGCAGGCTTTAATAATGCTGTGGCCAGTCTAGGAACAGCATTTACGGGGTTGCAGGCAAATCTGCTTAAACGATATACGAAGGAAGTTTTGATTACGTACGATAGTGATGCAGCAGGTACGAAAGCAGCGTTAAGGGCTATCCCTATCCTGAAGGAAGCTGGATTATCTACCCGTGTAATCAACATGAAACCATATAAGGATCCCGACGAATTCATTAAGGCGCTTGGTGCAGACGAGTTCCAGAAGCGAATTGACAATGCGACGAACAGCTTTTATTTTGAAATCGAAGTATTAGAACGTGATTATGATATGGAAGATCCAGAGTCTAAGACAAAATTCTTTAATGAGATTGCAAAAAAGATGCTGGCCTTTAAAGATGAGTTAGAACGAAATAATTACATCGAGGCAATCGCAAAGAAATATAATATTAGCTTTGAAAATCTGCGTAAGCTAGTGAATCGATATGGCGCACAGCTTGCGGGTTCTCAGTATGTCGAAGATAGCTATAAGGAAGAAAAGAAAAAGCATAGGAAAGTAGAAGATGGAATCAAAGAATCCCAAAAGATCCTTCTTACTTGGCTGATTGAAGATGTAGCATTATTTCCTCTTGTTATGCCAGTGATTTCGGAAGACGACTTTATTGATCCGCTTTACCATACAGTTGCAAGTATGTTATTTGCACAATATAGAGAAACTAAACAAGTAACCCCAGCCAAGATTATCAATCATTTTGAGAGTAAGGAAGAACAAAATGAAGTAGCCTCTCTGTTCAATACAAATATTACAGAAAATTTGAATGTTCAGGAGAGAGAAAAAGCGTTGAATGAAACGATTTATCGAATCAGAAAGAACAGCCTTGATAATGCCAGCAGAACAGTTACAGACATTAAAAGATTACAGGAGATTATTAAGGAACAAGCGGACTTACAAAAATTGCATATTTCTTTAAATCGTGGTTAGAATATTAAGAGCTTTAGAAAAGGATGGTAATCTATGAAAGAAAATGTTCAAAAATTTTCTGAAAAACTAAAAGATTTGTTAGCGATTGCGAAAAAAAAGAAAAATGTTTTAGAATTCCACGAAATTAATGATTTTTTTGCTGATATGGAGTTAGATCCAATTCAGATAGAGAGGATATATGAGTATCTAGAAGCTAATAATGTTGATGTTCTTCGTATTACGGAAGAGGAAGAGATTCCGGTTATGGAGGATGAAGAGTTAGAAAACATCGATTTATCAGTACCTGAAGGGATTAGTATTGAAGACCCTGTTCGAATGTATTTAAAGGAGATAGGTAAAGTACCGCTGTTATCAGCCGATGAGGAGATTAAGCTTGCAAAACGGATGGAAAATGGGGATGAGATGGCGAAGAAAAGGCTTGCAGAAGCAAATCTTCGTCTTGTTGTCAGTATTGCAAAACGTTATGTAGGCAGGGGAATGTTATTTCTTGACTTGATTCAAGAAGGCAACCTGGGTCTCATTAAAGCCGTTGAAAAGTTTGATTATACAAAAGGATATAAATTCAGTACGTATGCGACTTGGTGGATACGTCAGGCAATCACAAGGGCAATTGCGGATCAGGCAAGAACGATTCGTATTCCTGTCCATATGGTGGAGACGATTAACAAGTTGATTCGTGTGCAACGTCAGTTGTTACAAGACCTTGGAAGGGAACCAACACCTGAGGAAATTGCAAAAGAGATGAACCTGCCAGTAGAGCGTGTACGTGAAATACAAAAAATAAGCCAAGAACCCGTCTCTTTAGAGACTCCGATTGGTGAAGAGGAAGACAGCCATCTTGGAGACTTTATTCAAGATGATAATGTTCCGGTTCCAGCAGAAGCAGCTGCGTTTACTTTGCTAAAGGAGCAATTGGTGGACGTGCTTAGTACACTTACGGACCGGGAACAAAAAGTATTACGTCTTCGATTTGGATTAGACGATGGAAGGGCAAGAACGCTTGAAGAAGTAGGAAAAGAGTTCAATGTAACGAGAGAACGTATCAGACAAATTGAAGCAAAGGCACTTCGTAAGTTAAGACATCCAAGCAGAAGTAGAAAATTAAAAGATTATTTAGAATGATGGGAGCTGTTGTGGGAAGTGTTAGTATTTCCTGCAACAACCCTTTCTTTATTTTGGAGGATATATGCAGTTATCAAAACGTCTACAGGCATTGACAGAATTAGTGACCAAAGGATTACGCGTTGCAGACATTGGATGTGATCATGCGTATGTATCCATTGAGCTTTGCAAGAAAGAAATCGCCAGCAAAGTCATTGCCATGGATATTAATAAAGGACCATTAGAACGCGCAACGACAAATATCGCGATGTGCGGATTAAGTGATAAGATCGAGACAAGGCTCTCAAATGGTGCTCAAAAGCTTGAAGTAGGAGAGGTAGATGCTCTATTAATTGCAGGTATGGGCGGAGCGCTTATGAGAAATATATTAGAAGGTCGCCAGGAAGTGGTAGACGAGTTACAAGAACTTTATTTACAACCCCAGTCTGAAATCTTCCTAGTTCGACAATATTTGCGAGCACATGGATTTATCATAGAAAGAGAGCGCATGTTAATCGATGAAGGAAAATACTATGTGATGATGAAAGCGGTCCGCGGACATAGTGAAGAAGAATCCTTAGTATTCGATTATTATGGGAAGTATTTATTAGAACATAAGGACGAAACATTATATCAGTTCCTAACACATGAGCAAAAGAAAAAACGTCAAATCTTATCATCACTTTCTGATAAGTATGAGGAGCGAATTCAGGAATTAAATCAGGAACTTTGTCTGATTGAAGGGGGATTAAAGTATTATGCAGATTAGAGACATTATTTATGGACTAGAGCAGCTTGCACCTAAGAAGATGGCGGAAAGCTGGGATAATGTAGGGTTATTAGTTGGAGCCGAAGAATGGCCGGTAAATAAGATTATGATTGCATTAGATGCAACAGAAGAAGTAGTAAATCAGTGTGTCCGTGAGCATGTGGACTTATTAATTACCCACCATCCAATATTATTTTCAAAAATTAATCGTTTGACAGGAAACGATGCAACAGGAAGAAAGCTTATGAAGCTTGTAAAGAATCAGATTGGTTGTTATGCAATGCATACGAACTTTGATGTGGCAGTGATGGGAATGGAAGGTGCGAAAAGATTAGGCCTTACTAATCCAAGAGTGTTACAGCCAACTTACGCGGAAAGCTTTTATAAGCTTGTTGTTTATGTACCAACTGACAGTGTGGAAAAAGTTAGAACGGCACTTGCAAAAGAGGATGCAGGACATATTGGTAATTATTCGGGATGTACTTTCGGTGCTGAAGGAATTGGAAGTTTTAAGCCAGAAGAGGGAACGAATCCATATATCGGAAAAGTAAATGAGATGACATTTGCCAATGAAGTACGTCTTGAAACAATCGTTCGTCCGGAAAAATTAGATCAGACAATTCAGACTATGTTACGAGTACATCCTTACGAGGAAGTTGCATATGATATATATAGACTAGAGAATAAAGGAAAGACAGCAGGAGTTGGATGTTATGGATATCTTCAACGTGATATGCTACTAGAAGAATTAGCTGCATTTACAAAAGAGGCATTTCAGATTCCAAATGTAAAAGTATGCGGCAATCTAGGGAGAAGAGTTGCTTGCGTAGCTATTTCTCCGGGTTCAGGAAAGAGTATGATCAAGGATGCTATTCGTAATAAATGTGATGTCTTAATTACAGGAGATATCGATCATCATGCAGCGTTAGATGCCATGGAGGCCGGTCTAATGATTATTGATGCGGGCCATTATGGTACAGAATATCAATTTGTTCCCTATATGAGAGGGTATATTAACGAATATCTTTATCGCTCAGATCTTAATTATGTTGGTGTGGCGAAAGATATCGAAATCATTGCTGCAAGAGAAGAAAATCCATTTAAAGTGATCTAACAAAAGAGTGTTGTCGATTAACGTTGCATAAGAGATGGAACGTTAAGGGAAGGAGCAAGTTATGGGAGAAATGGTAAAGGTAGAAATTAACGGTGTGACAAAGGAATACGAGGTAGGTACTACATTGCTTTCCATTAGCAAAGAGTATGAAGCGGAGTATGAGAATGACATTATATTAGCATTTGTCAATCATAAGCTCCGTGAACTTCCTAAGACGGTTAAGAAAGACTGTACAGTAAGTTTTGTAACAACAAAGGACGATGTTGGCCATAAGACATATGTAAGGGGGATGACTCTCCTTATGCTTAAGGCAATGTACCAGGAAATTGGAAAAGAAAATATCGATCGAATCAGTGTAGAGTATTCCATTGGAAATGCCTATTATTGTGATGTCGTGTCTGACACGAAACTTAGTGAAGCGCTTATAGAACGCGTCAAAGAGCGTATGAAAAAAATGGTGGAAGACGATATCCCAATCAATAAAATGTCCATTAATACTGATGATGCAATAGATTTATTTTATAAGTATGGTATGTATGATAAACATAAATTATTCAAATACCGCCGTGTTTCGAAAGCTAATATCTATAACTTGGATGGTTTTGAAGACTATTATTATGGATACATGCCTGCTAGTACAGGTATCTTAAAATACTTTGATTTAAAACTATATGAGGATGGCTTCTTGATGATCTTGCCATATAAGAGTGCACCAACAAGATTAACGGAGTTCTTACCACGTCCCAAATTGTTTAAGACGATGAAAGACAGCAACGAATGGGGCAAGGCAATGGGAATCGATACGGTTGGCGCGTTAAATGACGAAATCTCAGCCGGTGGAGCCAATGAACTAATTCTTGTTCAGGAAGCATTTCAAGAAAAGAAGATTGCTGAGATTGCAGAGCAGATCAGTAATCAGCCAGACAAGAAATTCGTTATGATTGCAGGACCATCTTCTTCCGGAAAAACGACATTTTCCCATAGGCTGTCCATTCAATTACGTACCTTTGGGCTCAAGCCACATCCAATCGCAATCGACAACTATTTTGTAAACAGGGATCAGACACCTTTAGATGAAATGGGAAATTATAATTATGAGTGCCTTGAGGCAATCGATATCGAGCAGTTCAATCGTGATATGACTGAATTATTAGAAGGAAAGACAGTAGAGCTTCCAACTTATAATTTTAAGGCAGGAAGAAGAGAATACAAAGGAAATTATAAGCGTCTTGGACCAGATGATATTCTTGTAATCGAGGGAATCCACGGACTGAATGATAAGCTGTCATATGCATTACCTAAAGAGAGTAAGTATAAGATTTACATCAGCGCTCTTACTCAGTTAAATATTGATGAGCATAATCGTATTCCAACGACAGACGGTAGATTAATCCGCCGTATGGTTCGTGATGCAAGAACAAGAGGAACAAGTGCAGCAGAAACAATAGCAATGTGGTCAAGTGTAAGAAGGGGAGAGGAGACATACATCTTCCCATTCCAAGAAGAAGCAGATGCTATGTTTAATAGTGCATTGATCTACGAACTGGCAGTACTTAAAACAAGTGCTGAACCATTATTATTCGGAATTCCAAAAGAATCCCCAGAATATGTAGAGGCAAAACGCTTATTAAAATTCTTAGATTATTTCGTAGGAGTAAATACCGAGGAAGTACCAAAGAACTCCATCATCCGCGAGTTCATCGGAGGCTCTTGCTTCAACGTATAAACAAAAAAGCCCCAATGTTGACTAAGTCAACAAGGGGCTATTTTTGAATTAAAAGAAAACTATGTTTGTCGAAATTTATTATTAAAACAACGGAGGGGCACGAGAAGACGCTGTGCCGCACCAAATGCCGTCAGCCCGCGTAAATAAAAAAAACAGGTAAAAGAAATGCGAGATTTCTTACCCTGTTTTTGTAAGTCGTTTATATTCACCATATGTGTGGTATGGTGTTATGTTATACCTTTAGCGGTACAAGAATTATAAAAGGTTTGAGTAACACTATAAGCCGAGTTCTGTATTAGATGATCATCTATCTTGGTCTAGCGTCGCCACTAGACTCTAGCGACCTACCCATAAGCACGACGGGCAGCCGTATCGCTTATAATTCGGTCTTGCTTCGAGTGGGGTTTACATATGCCCCGATTGTTACCAACCGGGCGGTGATCTCTTACATCGCCTTTCCACCCTTACCAATAAAATTGGCGGTATATTTCTGTTGCACTAGCCTTAGAGTCGCCTCTACCAGACGTTATCTGGCACTCTGCCCTATGAAGCCCGGACTTTCCTCACCTAAGACCTTTCGGTACTAATAGGCGCGATCATCTGTGCTACTCAAGAGCTAATTATATCAAAAGATACTGAAAAATGCAAGTAATGAATATAGTGCATCACTGGAAAAAATTTTGTTTTACAAAGATATTATATAAAAAATTAAAATATAGGAAATAAATTTCATAAAAAGGTAATAAATTAAAATTTCCAGAATATACTAAAATAGTAGACGGAATTAACTTTCCAGGGCAAAAAAAGTTCAATGGCACTAACGCATAGCTAAGTCGTAAATCGTTTATGGCTACGAAAATGTGACGAAGGAGGAGAAAAATGAATATCTTAGATGCGGATTTTACACTTTATCAGATTGAACAAACATTGGAGGAAAGATTTAAAACAGAAGAAAAGATGCTAAGGACAATTGGTGATCTTGACTTAACCTATGAGGACTATAAATACCTTGTTTTGAAATTAAAAGGCATTTCAAAATACATAACGAGAATAGAGGTTTTTGAACAGTACAAGCTTAGCATTATAACTGCACTAGTATTTTCAGTGAAATATGAAAAAAATAAGAAGTCAATATACCAGTCAATCAGAAAAGGACTCAATAAGTTGCAACAGCATCAACTTAGATTTGTTATTCGTATTAGTACAGATGTATTTTATGAATTAGGACTTTCAACGTATGGTGTTAGGATGAATTCAATTGATGATTTACTAGAGGTAGTTACGATTCATGCTAATCTTTCAGAAGAGCAGCAGAATTCGATATTTCAATTATTGGATAGTTACTATGAAGAGGGAGAGGATATCTTATTAGAAGAGGAACTCTATGATAAAATGAATATGGAGCTTCATAAAACTTATCCAGTTCTTACACATAATACAGTAAATCTTACAATATGCTACTTGATTAAAGAATTATATGTGGCTTGCTTATCAGGACGCTATAGTTTAAATCAGATTTTTATGCATTGTAATCAGTTATCAAGGAAGTTAATTGAAGGTTGTTATTACTGGGTAAAGAAGTATAGTGTAGAAACGAGCCGTTTAGTACAAGCACGTTAAATGAGAATGAAAAGATAGCGTAGTGCTAGATTTTTGAGGTGTCTTCATAGAAGGCACCTCTTTTTTACGTTACAAGGAGCTTTTTCGGCAAGACTCTACGTAAAAAATAGTAGATGAGGTAAAATAATATAAATAATTGACGAATGTGGAAAAACTTGGTATAATTTAGGGGATCATAGGGCTACATTGTTTTACTTTGGGGGACTTTCGCTTAGAAATCTACGTAAAGGATGGGATGCTAGTGGAAGATAAGAAAAAACAATCAGAAAAAGGTCAGGAAAACAGGGATGGCTTCCTTGTTTTAGATTCACAGGAATGTGTTGAGGAAAATGTAAGTTCTATAGAGGTTGAATCGATCAAGGGAGAAGAATCGAAAACAGAATTAGGCGAGTTAGGACCAGAAACGGAGACACCGAAAGAGAATTATGGAGAACACTCATTAGAAACAAGGAATGAGGTTCAGGATGAAGAATGCACAGGGAAAAAGAAATCATTTCACCTGTATGAATTTAAAAAGATTCGAACCCGTATTTTAGCGACATTTGGCACGATGGTTGCAATTATTGTTGTATTGGGAATTATCTGTTATAGGCAGTCATCTGAGGCAGTTATGGAACAGTATGAAAGTTCCGTGAAAAATTCGCTGGATGCAACGAGTAAGTATGCAGAGTCGCAATTGTCAGCAATTGAGACAAAGGTCAGTGTAATAGCTTTGGATAAGGATTTTCAATCTTATTATGTTGCTTATTATCAGAACAACGATGTAAGTGCAAATCAAGTATATGACACTGCAAGAACGCTATTTACGGATTTGAAGAAAACAGAGACATATGTATCTAACTACAGTGTTTTTTCTGAAAATGGAAAACCAATCTTATCAAACACATTGTCAAAGCTTCCGGATGACATGATTACAAAGTTTGAAAATGAGGATGTTGGCAAGTACTTTGTAGAGGATTCCAGTATAAAAGGAATATGGTGTGGCTATCATAATAACTTGGATGAACAACTGGGAATCTCAAACTCTTGGTACAAATTATCCTACGTAAGGAGTTTTGTAAAGGGAAAAGGATATATTACAATTGATGTTAACGAGGAGCTGACCAATGGCATAATTGATGAAGTAGTGTATGGAGAAGGAGCTATATCAGGAATCGTTACACAAGATGGAAGAGAAATCCTTAATATCTCAGAAGACAACACGGATGAAGTATTTACGTCGATGGATGATGTGAAAAGTATATTTGGTGAGGGCAATACAGAATGCACTACTAAATATGTTACATATAAGGGTAAGAGTTATCTGTTAGCACAGACGAAGATTGGTGCGACAGGTCTAGCATTATGTACAATTATACCGAAGAGCACGATTTTGGGTAAGGTAAAGCTGATTCGTAATGTGATCATTATCTTTACAGTGTTTGCGGTATTACTCTCTTGTTTATTAGGATTAGGGCTTGCAAGAGGAATATGCAATGAAGTGTATGGTATAAGAAAAGTATTAAAACAATTAGCATCTGGTAATTTTAAAGTGTTTGCAAACAGCAGACGAAGAGATGAATTTAAAGAATTATCAGATAGTGTAAATGATATGGTGGCAAAGGTAAGAGAGCTGTTAAAAGATATGGACCAGTTCGGCAATCAAGTGGTAACCTCTTCGGAAGCAGTATCTAAAGGCACAACACAGATATTAGCCTCTACGAAGGAAATTACATGTACGATTGAGGAAGTAGAACATGGTGCAGTCGCGCAGGCAACGGATACAGAACAGAGCATGCAGAAGATGACAGTCCTTTCCGACAGTTTGAATCTTGTAAAAGAGAATACAGACATCATGGAACATGTGGCAGATAAGGCAATCAGCGCAGTTTCCAAGGGACAGACGGTAGTGAACGAACTTAATGATAAAGCGAATGAGACAAGCGACATTGCCAAGGTGCTGATTGGTAATATCAAAGAGGTTGAAAAGCAATCAAATAACATTGGAAGCATAATTGAGACGATTAATGAAATTGCATCACAAACGAATCTGTTGTCGTTAAATGCATCAATTGAAGCAGCGCATGCCGGAGAACATGGAAGAGGGTTTGCGGTTGTAGCAGAAGAGATACGTAAATTAGCAGATCAGTCCATGACAAGCGGTGTGGAGATTAAAAAGATTGTAGAGCAGATGCAAAAGACTGCAAAAGTAACAACGAATTCGGCATTCAACACAGAAAAAATCATCGATGCACAGACTAAGATGTTATCAGAGACAACGGAAGTCTTTCGTAATATTGATCAGTATGTAATCGAACTTGTAGACAGCTTGAAGGATGTTATGTCTAGATTGAAGGAATGTGAAGAGTACCGAGTGGAAGTAGTGGATGCAGTTGAGAACATTTCTGCAGTATCTGAAGAGACGGCAGCTTCTGCAGAAGAAGTTGCAGCAACAACGAATATTCAGTTGCATAATGTGGAACTCTTAACGAAAGAAGCACAAACATTGATCGAGAAGGCGAAACAGTTAGAAGTCTCATTGAAAAGATTTTTAATCTAGCAAAATAAAAGGCAGTTTAAGCGAGGGTACGATACCGTTTCTGGTATTATACCCTTGCTTTTATTTTGGCGACCATTTAAACTGGATGGGAATGGTAGTACGTTAAAAGAATGAGTGAAAGATAGAAAGGACATAGATGATGAAAGAATTTAGTGAATCAGGTCAGGTAGAATGGAATGAAATGCTAAGTGAACGAGAGGAGTTGGCGATTGAGCGAATTAGGACAATCGTAACAGAGAATGAGCTTACGACTCCATATAACGAGTTTTTTGTAAAAGAAGCTAAGTTCCTTCTTTTAGTTCGTGAAGTATATGAAAAGGCATGTGACGGCAGCCTTGCTACATTACCACTTAAAGAGTTAGAAGAAATGAACCATAAGCTCTATGAAGATATTGCACCAGAGCGTTATGAAACTTGTTATGGAAATCCTACTTATGCAGTAAAAGTATTCGGGGAACAGATTGGAAAGCAGCTTTGCTTCTTATATTCGGAGTTTCGTGGATTGATTGTGCCCGCATTTGAAAAGCGTCGCTATGATCTTTTAATTTATTTTGAATTATTTATTGAGATTTACTGTTATTTTACAGAAGTGAACGAAGAGACTGTTTACCTTGTAAAATCAGCAATCCGTTATTTTATAAGTGATTATTGCAATTACATGGTGGATTACCGTGTACAGGAAATGATCGATCCAAGCATGGATTTTGCGGCTAATATTATAAATAATGCGGATTTATCAAGTCCAGAATACCTATATCAGTTTGGCGAATATGTAGGGGACAATGAACGCAAGATTTCAGCATTTTTGGCAGCACTTCCAGAAGAGAAGATTGAAGCAATGGCAAGTACTTATACCGAAGGATTTCGCCAAGGATTTATTAGCGAGAATATCGACCTCTCAAAGAAGAGTGTTGTTAACATTCGTTACAGCATCGGATTTGAGCGCATGGTACGCGCAGCAATCCGTCAATTTAAAGAAATGGGGCTTGATAGCGTAATTTATCGAACTGCATTTGCAAGTGTGAATAAGCGTCAGAATATGAGAATTGGATATTTTTCAACAAGTCCAAACCGCCAATATGACTATGATCACCGTTTTGATGATGCATTATATCTTAATAAGGCATTTACGGCAAAGAAATTAGAAGCGCAGAAAGCGGCCTATGAAAAGAGAAAAGAGCTTGCGGCCCAGTTTGCTGGCCCTGCTGTAATTGAAATCTTTGGAGAAAGAGAATTTAAACCAGAACAAAAGGAAGAGGCATTCAGCTTAAACGAACATCAAAGAGAGCTTACAAAGGAATTTCGAAGAGATTCCAAAATCATGCTGGATGAATATATGCCAAGTTCTGAATACAGCTTTACGATTATCGCCTATCCAATTCCTGAAATCGGTGAACAGTTTGAACAAATCTTTGCGGAAACGGTAAAGGTGAATACGCTTGATGTGGACATGTATAAAGAAATCCAGTCGAAGATGATTGATGCTCTTGATGAAGGTGAATATGTCCATATCAAAGGACAGGGAGATAACCATACGGATATCAACATTCAGTTACATGAATTAAACGATAAAGCAAAAGAAACCAATTTTGAAAATTGCTTAGCAGATGTCAATATTCCAGTAGGCGAAGTGTTTACTTCACCAAAATTAACAGGAACGACAGGATGTTATCATGTTTCGAAAGTATATTTAAATGGCCTTAAATATATTGATTTATCCATCGTGTTTAAAGACGGCATGATTACAGACTATACTTGTGCTAACTTCGAAACAGAGGAAGAGAATAAGGCATTCGTAAAAGAAAATGTTCTGTATAATCAGGAGACACTTCCTATGGGCGAATTCGCAATCGGAACGAATACAACAGCGTACAAGATGGGAAGGGACTACAACATCGATCAGATGCTTCCAATCTTGATTGCGGAAAAGACAGGACCTCATATTGCAGTGGGAGATACTTGTTACTCCATGAGTGAAGAGAATAAGACGTATAATCCAGACGGAAAAGAAATTGTAGCGAAGGACAATGAGTGTTCTGCACTTAGAAACACAGATGTTTCAAAAGCATATTTTAGTTGTCATACAGATATTACGATTCCATATGATGAACTTGCAGTAATCGAAGTCGTTCATAAAGATGGAACGACAGTCCCAATTATCAAAGAGGGAAGATTCGTGCTTCCTGGTACGGAAAAGCTTAATGAAGCATTAGATTGCTAGAACGTACAAGATAAAAAGGCTCTAACCTTATTCATAATGTATGGTTATGAATAAGGTTAGAGATTGGTATAAATGAACGCGTACATATTAGGGAAAAGCACTTGACATTTATTAATCGTAATTATAAATTAGTATTTGTAAATTAATTATGTTAATAAAGCGGGCGAATGCTTGCTAAAAATAAATGACGAAAAAAGGAGAACTAGTATGGCTAAGGTTGGAATTTTAATGGGTAGTGACTCTGATTTAAAAATCATGAGCGAGGCTGCAAAAGTACTTGAAGAGTTAGAGATTGAATACGAGATGACAATCATCTCTGCACACAGAATGCCAGACATATTCTTTGACTATGCTAAGACAGCATTAGACAGAGGAATCACATGTATCATTGCCGGAGCGGGCGGAGCAGCTCATTTACCAGGAATGGCAGCGGCTATGTTCCCTTTACCAGTAATCGGAGTGCCAATTATGACAAAGGCTTTAGGTGGTGTGGATTCTTTATACTCCATCGTTCAGATGCCATCAGGAATCCCAGTTGCAACGGTTGCAATCAATGGAGCAAAGAATGCAGCATTATTGGCAGCGAAAATTATTGCTACAAATGACCAAGAACTATTAAAGAAGTTACAAGCATATGCCGAAGACATGAAAGAACAAGTTGTTGAAAAGGCAGAAAAGCTTGATAAATTAGGATATGCAGGCTATTTAAAACAAATGAGAAAGTAATAAAGGATACTTACTAACCCATCGTAGTTGTGAAAAATAGGAGGAAACTTAAATGGATTATAAAAAAGCAGGCGTGGATATTGAAGCAGGATATAAAGCAGTTGAGTTAATGAAAGAGCATATCAAAGGAACAATGAGAAGCGAAGTACTTGGAGGAATCGGTGGATTCTCAGGTGCATTTTCTCTTGAAGCATTTAAAACAATGGAAAAACCAACGTTAGTTTCAGGAACGGATGGTGTTGGTACGAAATTGAAACTTGCATTTATTCTTGATAAACATGACACAATTGGTATTGACTGTGTTGCAATGTGTGTAAATGATATTGCATGCGCAGGCGGAGAACCACTATTTTTCTTAGATTACATAGCATGTGGTAAGAATGAACCTGAGAAAATCGCAACGATCGTTAGTGGTGTGGCAAATGGATGTAAACAGTCGGGGGCAGCACTAATCGGTGGTGAAACAGCAGAAATGCCAGGATTCTATCCAGTGGATGAATACGATCTTGCTGGATTTGCAGTAGGTATCGTAGACCAAGCAAACTTAATCGATGGATCTAAGTTAAAAGAAGGAGATGTCCTTATTGGTATCGCATCTTCTGGTATTCACAGTAATGGTTATTCCTTGGTTCGTCAGGTATTTAATATGGAACGCAGCGCATTAGATACGTATTATGAAAGTTTAGGAAAGACACTTGGTGAAACATTACTTACTCCTACAAAAATTTATGTAAATGCTTTAAAGAGCTTAAAGACAGGTGGAATCGATATTAAGGCATGCAGCCATATTACAGGCGGCGGATTCTATGAAAACATTCCAAGAATGTTAAAGGATGGTGTGCATGCAGTCGTTAATAAGAATAGTTATGAAATCCCACCAATCTTTAAAATGTTATCTACAGATGGTGATATCAAAGAAGAAATGATGTATAATACTTACAATATGGGTATCGGTATGATCGTTGCAGTTGACAAAGAGGATGTTGATAAGGCAATGAACTTGATTAAGATTGCAGGTGAGACACCATATGCAATCGGTGAAATCAAAGCTGGAGAAAAAGGAGTGACTGTATGCTAAAGATTGCAGTATTAGTTTCAGGAGGAGGAACAAACTTACAAGCGATTATTGATAGTATAAAAGACGGCAGAATTACCAATGCAAAGATCGAGGCGGTAATCAGCAACAAAAAGGATGCCTATGCATTAGAACGCGCAAAACAGAACGGAATCAAGGCAATTGCAGTGGAAAGAAAAGCATTTGATTCAAGAGAAGCATTTGGCGAGGCTCTTTTAGATACTGTCAATGAACTACAGGTTGACTTAATCGTTCTTGCAGGATTTATGGTGATTCTTCCAGAAAAATTAGTAAAGCAATATGAGCATAGAATGATCAATATCCATCCATCCCTAATTCCATCCTTTTGTGGAGAAGGCTATTATGGACTTAAAGTTCATGAACATGTGTTGGAACGTGGTGTAAAGGTAACTGGGGCAACGGTTCATTTTGTAGATGGAGGGTGTGACACAGGTCCAATTATCTTACAAAAAGCAGTAGACGTTTTACAAGGGGATACTCCGGAAGTACTACAGAAACGAGTAATGGAACAGGCAGAGTGGAAGATCCTCCCACAGGCAATCGATATGATCGCGAACGGTAAGGTAGAAGTAGTTGAGAATAGAGTTGTTACAAAATAATAGATGGAGGTATCACGAATGAAAGTACTAATTATTGGTGGTGGCGGAAGAGAGCATGCCATTGCAGCAAGTGTAGCAAAAAGCAAACATGTAGATAAGATTTATTGTGCACCAGGAAATGCTGGAATTGGTCAGATTGCAGAATGTGTAAACATCGGCGTTATGGAATTTGATAAATTAGTACAGTTTGCAAAAGAGAAGGAAATCGATTTTACAATCGTAGGACCGGATGATCCTCTAGTAGCTGGTGCTGTAGATGCATTTGAAGAAGCTGGACTTAAAGCATTTGGACCAAGAAAGAATGCTGCCATTATCGAAGGAAGTAAAGCATTTTCAAAGGATTTAATGAAGAAGTATAACATTCCTACAGCTGCTTATGAAACATTTACAACAGCAGAAGATGCAATAAACTATCTTGATACTTGTGATTTTCCAATCGTATTAAAGGCAGATGGCTTAGCATTAGGCAAAGGCGTATTAATCTGCAATACACATGAAGAAGCGGTGGAAGGCGTGAAGACTCTTATGCTTGATAAGCAGTTTGGCCATGCCGGAGATCGAATTGTCATTGAAGAGTTTATGACAGGACGTGAAGTGAGTGTACTATGTTATTGTGATGGACATACAATCAAACCAATGACAAGTGCGCAGGATCATAAGCGAGCAAAAGATGGGGACCAAGGGTTGAATACTGGTGGAATGGGAACATTTTCACCAAGCCCATTTTATACAGATGAGGTAGATCAGTTCTGTAGAGAACATATTTATCAGGCTACAATCGATGCTATGAAGGCAGAAGGAAGAGAGTTCGTAGGAATCTTATTCTGTGGACTTATGCTTACAGAGAAGGGACCAAAAGTATTAGAATATAATGCACGTTTTGGAGATCCAGAAGCACAAGTCGTACTTCCTCGTATGAAGAATGATATCATTGAAGTGATGCAGGCATGTATCGACCATAAACTAGAGGAAGTAGATTTACAGTTTGAAGACAATGCTGCAGTCTGTGTTGTGTTAGCATCGAACGGTTATCCAGAACATTATGAAAAAGGATTCGTAATCGATGGACTTAACGAAGTAAATGCAATGGAAGGTTATTATGTATTCCATGCAGGTACAAAACAGACCGAAGATGGAATTGTTACAAATGGCGGACGTGTCTTAGGCGTGACAGCAAAAGGAAAGACATTAAAAGAAGCAAGGAAAAATGCGTATGAAGCAACTAAACTTGTAAAGTTTGAAAATAAATATATGCGCAACGATATTGGGAAAGCAATAGACGAAGCGTAAGAATATAGAAATAGGTCATAAAATCACTGCCGTGATTTTATGACCTATTTTTTTGGAAAATGACAAGATAATGCCATATCAAACTGCTAACATATCATCATAAAGAGCATATTTGGCCAGAATATCGGCTTTTATGATGAATTTTAAAAAAATGCAGGGAGGCATATATAAAGTTCAGGCGGTAAATGACCGATATACATATGCGGCAACCGATATGTTGTAACGGGAGGGAGCAACAGAAAAATGAACAAAAAGAAGATAGTTGTCTTTCTAGCAGCTATTGTAAGTTTATGTATTGTAATTTTTGTTGTGGCTACAAATAATGAAGCATATGCAACGAATAAAGGAACTGTGAATGCTACAAATCTAAATGTAAGGACAGGAGCAGGTACGAAATACAGTGTATTAACGGATAATAAGAAAAAAGTACAGTTAAACAAAGGCGCGACTGTTACAATCATTAGTGAAAAAAGTGGTTGGTACTATGTGAGTTTTAAGTTTAACAAAAAAACGTTGAAAGGTTATGTGTGTAAAGATTATGTAAAAGTCACTACAACCAAGGCAAAAGCTACGGCAACACCAACACCATCAACTTCAAAGGTTACATCAGCGAAAAATGTAGTGTCGATTCCGGCGAAGGCAAGAGAGGCATTACGTGTAAGAACTAATGCGGGAACGAATGCAAGCCAGTTAAAGGTAAGTGGAAAAGGAGTTACTCTTTCCAAAAACCAAAAAATTACGATTCGAAATGAAAAGATGATTGGCAGTGTGAAATGGTATTATATATCATTTACGCATTCAAAGAAGAACACATACGGATGGGTTTGTGGAGACTATGTGCAGCTTACATTAAGTAAGAATGTAAATGCCAAAGTAAGAACAAGCACGTACAAGATCCGTAAAGCAGAAGGAAATAGTGCAGCATACTTAAAAGTTGGCAGCAAAGTCGTTTCCTTATCGAAAAATACATCAGTAAAAATTGTTAAAGAAAAGTACAAGAATTCAAAACGCTGGTATCAGGTCAAATTTACGTACAATAAGAAGACGTATACAGGATATATTAATGCTGCAGATGTTAATTTTAAAGCAGCAACAACAACTACTACGAAGAAGACGGCAACACCAAAACCGACGGCGAAAGCAACAGTTAAGCCAACGGTTAAACCAACAGTTAAGCCGACAGCGACGGTAAAACCGACAGCGAAACCTTCTTCATCGACAACGAATTATACATTGACGACAGCTCAGTTTGAGAAGATGTTGAAAGATGAAGGATTCCCAGAAGATTATAAAGTAGAGTTGAGAAAGCTTCATAAACTACATCCAACATGGAGATTTGAAGCAATGAATACAAACCTTGACTGGAGAACGGTCATTACGAACCAGACTTCTACAAAGGGTAAGAATACAGTGCAAAAGAGCACACCACAATGGATCAGTAAAGCAACGGATGCATTTGATTATGTAAAGGACAAGCCGGTTGTTTGTGATTCTCCAAATTGGGTGACAGCATCCAAACAAGCGGTTGAATATTATATGGATCCTAGAAATTTCTTAACTGAGACATCGGTATTCCAGTTTGAGTTGTTAAGTTATAATTCAAAGACACAGACAAAAGCAATTTGTCAGTCAATGGTAAAAGGAACACCATTAGATGCAAGCTTTACGTATAAGACAGATGCGGGAAAGAAAGTTACAATGACTTATGTAGATGCATTTATCGATGCAGCAGAGTATTCCAAAGTAAGTCCAGTCCATTTGATTGCAAGATGTAAGCAAGAAATTCTAAAAAGTTCAAATGGCAAGTTAGTATTTACGGATTCTGCAACAGGTAAAAAGAGCGGATACGAAGGATATTATAATTTCTTTAATATAGGAGCCTCTGATTCAGCTTCTGGTAATGCCATTGCAAATGGATTAAAATATGCAAAGAATGGTTCAAAAAATGCTGCCAAGAATGAAAGAATGTTTATTCCATGGGATAACCCTTACAAAGCAATTATGGGCGGCGCCAAGTTTATCGGTGAAGGATATATCGAAGTAGGACAAGATACGCTATATCTTCAAAAGTTTAATGTATCTACTTACAGTACACATTACCATCAGTATATGACCAACGTTCAGGCACCTGCGAGCGAAGCATATAAAACATATCAAGGATACAGTGAGCTTAACAATCTTAACATTCCAATAGTATTTAAGATTCCGGTATTCCGTTCAGGTACGCTACCAACCAAAGTAAGTACCTATCCGGATAATTTAAGTGCTTATTATAAAAAGAGCTTTAACAATTATGTGTCGCAATTCCAGATTATCAATGCTTCCACGAATAAGAATATCGTGGCAACGTCGGTGAGTGGAGCGAATAAGTTCTATCCGGACAATACGGCACATTCGTTTACGATCAATAGTGTTCCAAAAATCAAAATTGTTCCAACCGCAGCGCATTCTGCTGCGACAGTTACGATAACTGCAAAGCATAATTCGAGTGCGGCCAAGACGATTAAGTCGGGAGCGGAATATAATCTTGAAATTGGAACTACGGTATTTACAACTACGGTAAAAGCTGTAAATGGTGATACCAGAACGTATAAAACAACAGTAGTTCGTAATAAATAGAATGAAAGAATAACAGGATAAGGTCAATTCTTGGCTTCGATAGGCAGGCTGGGAAATTGACCTTATTCTAATTTACGCGAACAACGAGCCAAAGTGAGGCTTGCATCACCTTGGCGACTGTCGTATAAACCTAGGAAACCCGCAGAGCGTGTTTCTTCTGGTTTACGTAGGTTTATGCTAGCGACGAAGACACTTTTTACATATTGATTTATGTATATAAATTCGGTAAAATCGTTATAGAGCGCAAAAGAAGGAGAGAATTACATAGTGAAAAGATATGTAAGGGACTTAAGAGGGATTTTGCTTATGATGTGTCTTGTAATAGGCATGGCAGCAGGCGAAAATCAAAAAGTGCAGGCAGCAAGTGCTTCTATCACATTGGCAGCCGTAACAGAACCAATTCAAAAGGGAGATTTATTTTCCATATCGGTAACATTGAAGAGTTCAAGTCAGATTGGCGAAGTCAATGCAAAGATAAAATACGATACAAATTGTTTGCAGTTTTCTACGGAGAACAGCATCTATAATGAAAATGATGGAGTAATTACCGTTACAGATACTGTGGCAGAAGCAAGCAAGACGAAGAAATACATTCTTCAGTTTCGTGCCAATGAAGCAAAAACAGCAAGAATCTGGGTGGAAGGGACACCTCAGATCTATGATGCAGACGGCAATATATTAAGTGTATCAAAGAATGTGCTTTCATTCAGTGTTGGAGAAAAGACTGAGAAAAGCAGCAATAAGAATCTTTCCTCCCTTGCAATTAAAGAAGGAAGATTAGATCAGGCGTTTAGTAAATCCAATACTTCATATACAATGACAGTACCAAATGAAGTAAAGAATATTACTGTCATTGCAACTCCGGAGGAAGCCAAGTCTCAGGTGAAAATCACTGGTGCAGACAAGCTTTTAGTTGGAGAAAACAAAGTAGTCATAACTGTAACAAGTGAGACGAAACGAACAAAAGAGTATACGATTGTTGTTACGAGGACAGCAACTTCGTCAAATGGTGCAGCTGTAACGGCAGGACCGGAAGAAACAAAGAACCCAGAAAAAGACAGTGCAGATGTAGCGGTAACTCAACCGTCCGCATCGCCATCTTCTAAGGAGGAGAAAAAGAGCGAAGGCCTTGGGCAATACGAGTTCGTATCCCTTGATAATATGCGTTTGCTTCCAAGTGGTTATTTATCTGTTCCGCTAGAAATTGATGAGAAGCGCGTAGATGCGTATCAATTAGAGAATCAGGCGGACAAAGATTTATTTTTAGTGTATGCAAAGTTTGATGGTGGTTCACCATCCTTCTATCTATATGATCAGAAAGAAGGTACCATTCAAAGATATGTAGAAGTACAGGGACAGTCTAAGCAGTTAGAAGAAACTGTTTCAGTTTCTGTTTACAATAGCAAAGTTGAGATGTTTGGAATCATCGTAGGGGTATGTGTTGGTATCATAGGACTACTTGTGATTCTACTGATTCGACTCTATAGAAAATCAAAGGGTTACCAAAGAGATTTTGACTAAAGGGCCATCGTTGTAGACGATATGGCCCTTTGGCCATACATAGGAGAAAATCCAACTAAGAAATGAGAAAAATGATGTATAGAATGGTAACATTTGTCTCAGAATACATAAGATATAAATGTGAAAGTTTAATAAAATGGATAGATAAGGCTATGAGAAATCTGGTTATACTATTATAATAGTTTATAGAGAATTACTTGAAGTTGTATGAAATATTTGTTATATTTTATATATAACAAATATAATAAACGGAGGCGATTTTGTGATAGTGCGTATTGATTTTAACAGTGATGAAGCATTATACATGCAACTATATAACCAGATCATAATCGGTATAGCCAATTCTGAGATTCGACAAGGGGAAAACCTCCCTTCGGTGCGTGACCTCGCTGATGATATTGGAATTAATATGCATACAGTTAACAAGGCATATAGTATCTTGCGTCAGGAAGGGTATTTAAAGCTTGACCGTAGAAAAGGAGCTGTCATTGCCATTGATGCAGATGGTTATAAGGCGAAGATGGAGCTGAATAACGAGCTCAAAGTATTGTTAGCAAAAGCAATTTGCCATGGAATAAAAAGAGAAGAGGTACATGACCTAATTGACGAAATCTATGAAGAGTATGGATGTGAATAGTTAGCTAAACATTAGGAGGGGTATTTTAATGCTCTGTGATAAATGCAAGAAGCGAAAGGCAACAATATATTATACAGAAATTGTGAATGGAGAAAAAAAGGAACAGCATTTGTGCGAGGCATGTGCAGCAGAGTATGGTGAATTCCAATCGTTTGTAAGTGGAAAGCAACTCTCACTAAGCAATTTATTATCTAATATCTTGAGTAACTATAGTGCAGATGATCCTAAGCCAAAGGAGGATGAGGTGAAAGCCGTGATTCAATGTGAACGTTGTGGTATGACTTATGATGCTTTTTTACAAGGGGAAAAGTTTGGATGTGCACAGTGCTATACAAGCTTTGGAAAACAATTAGAAAAGAGCTTCAGACAACTTCACGGTGCAGTCAGCCATGTTGGGAAGAAACCAATTGGCTTTTTGAGTCAGATGGATAAAATCGTGAATGATTTATCTGAGGTAGACATACTCTCCATACGACTGCAGGATGCGATCGAAAAAGAAGAATTTGAGAGTGCGGCTTTGTTACGTGATCAGATTCGTGCGCTGAAGGCAAAGGAGGAGTCACACAATGTATAAATGGTTTGATGAGCAAGGTGATGATTCAGATGTGGTATTTGCTTCAAAGGTTCGGTTGGCAAGAAACTTAACGAAGTATCCATTCGCTAAGAAGATATCAGATAGCGAGTCGATTCAGCTGGTGGAAGAAGTTATCGGGAAGTTTGAACATGAAAGCAAAGAAACAAATCAGTATATGGGCTGTAACCTAGGAGAGCTAAGCGAAGCAGAGCGTTTGGCAATGGTAGAAAGACATCTGTTAAGCAAAGGAATGGCGGTCAAAAAGCAGTGTTGCGGCCTTGTCATGGCAGAAGATGAGTCAGTATCTGTCATGGTCAATGAAGAAGACCACCTGATTATCCAGTCTTTAGTTGCGGGAAAGAATATGAAGCAGGTGTTTGAGAAAGCCAATGCCATGGATGATTATCTTTCAGAAGCATTTGAGATTGCGTTTAGTGAAAAATATGGATATTTAACTTCCTCTCCATCCAATGTGGGAACTGGACTAAATGTCTCCTATTATCTTTTCCTTCCTGCATTAGGTGGGGCTGGCAAGATCAAAAGGCTTGCAGAGGAAGTAGGAAAATACCATGTGACCCTTCAAGGAATATATGCAGAAGGAACGGATGGATTGGGAAGCTTATATGAATTATCAAGTCAAAAGACAATGGGAATTACTGAAGAGGAGATTATCGCCAATTTAGAAACAATCGCTCTTCAAATTATCAAACAAGAGCGAAAACGACGCGAATATGTTTTGGTAAATAATTTCGATGAGATTGAAGATCAGGTATATCGCTCCTATGGAGTGTTAAAATATGCAAAGCAGATGAATTCCAAAGATGCAATGACATTGTTGTCCCAAATTAAGTTTGGAGCCGATACAAATATTATCAAATTTACAGTACCGGTGAATATCTACAAGATTATGATGGAGATTCAGCCGTATTCTTTACAGTGTCAAAATGGAAAGAGCGTTGGAAGTAAAGTACGGGATAAACTTAGAGCAGGGTATTTAAACGAGATGCTTCCCGAAATCGCAGTGTAAGCAAACATTTAGTTAAGATATATGCGATAGAATGAAAGAAGTAGGAGGAAAAAACTATGCAAGAGAGATTTACAGAGGATGCCAAAGAGGCAATTGCAATTGCAACAGATGCAGCCTATCGGTTATCACATAATTATATCGGAACAGAACATTTACTAATTGGTTTAGTTGGTGCTTCTGGCGTAGCTTCAAGAGTATTAGAAGAGCATGGCGTAGAAGAAGATAAGATCATTGATCTTGTAAATCAGTTAATCGCGCCAAATACGAATATTGAAGTATTGGAGACGGACAATTTTACCCCAAGGGCAAAACGAATTCTCTTATTAGGTGAGAAAGAAGCCTCCAGATTAAAGAGTGCCAAAGTTGGTACAGAACATATCTTATTGGCATTAATTAAGGAAACAGATTGTATTGCAGTTCGTTTGCTAAATACATTAGGTATCAATGTACAAAAAGTGTACATCGATATTCTTACTGCGATCGGTCATGATCCAAATGTAGCAAAGACAGAATATATGTCCAATAAAAATAAAGCAAAGCAGAAGAGCTCTACAGCTACTCTAGACCAGTACTCAAGAGATTTAACACAGTACGCAAGAGAAGGAAAACTAGATCCAGTAATCGGAAGAGAAACTGAGATTGAACGTGTGATCCAGATTCTTAGCAGACGTACAAAGAACAATCCTTGCTTGATTGGTGAACCAGGTGTAGGTAAAACAGCGATAGCGGAAGGTCTTGCTAGAAAAATCGTAGAAGGAGATGTTCCAGATACGATTAAAGACAAACGTCTTGTAACCCTTGATTTATCAGGAATTGTTGCAGGAAGTAAATACCGTGGTGAGTTCGAAGAACGTATTAAAAAAGTAATCCAAGAAGTTATGAATGACGGAAATATCTTATTGTTCATTGACGAGATTCATACAATCATTGGAGCCGGTGGTGCAGAAGGTGCCATTGATGCATCGAATATATTAAAGCCTTCGTTAGCAAGAGGCGAGATTCAATTAATTGGTGCGACGACAAGAGAAGAGTATCGTAAGCATATCGAAAAAGATTCCGCATTGGAACGTAGATTCCAGCCAGTCGTTGTAGAAGAGCCAAGTGAAGAGGAAACAATTCAAATCTTAAAAGGGCTTCGTGAAGCTTATGAGATGCATCATAAAGTTACGATTACAGACGATGCAATCGAAGCAGCTGTAAAACTTTCCATTCGTTATGTAAATGATAGATATCTTCCAGATAAGGCAATCGATATTATTGATGAGGCATCAAGCAAGGTGAGATTAAGCACTTATATGACGCATCCAAGAATCAAAGAGATTGAGCTTTTAAATATTAAGTTAGAAGAAGAGAAGGAATCAGCAATTAAGCGTGAAGCTTATGAGAAAGCTGGAGAAATCAAGAAACAGCAGTTAGCAAATAATGAAGAGTTAGCCAAGTTAAAAGAAGAGGAAACAATCAAACGCAAAGAGCAAAAGCTTGTTGTAACTGAAAAAGAAGTTGCTGAAATCATATCAAGCTGGACGAAGATTCCTGTTCAGAAATTAGAAGAGGAAGAAAGCAAGCGATTGATGGAACTTGAAAAGACACTTCATGACCGTGTCATCGGACAGGAAGAAGCAGTGGTGGCTGTAAGTAAAGCTATCAGAAGAGGAAGGGTTGGATTAAAAGATCCAAAACGTCCAATTGGTTCTTTCTTATTCCTTGGACCAACTGGTGTTGGAAAGACAGAGCTTTGCAAGGCATTAAGTGAAGCAATGTTTGGTACTGAGAATTCCATGATTCGTGTTGATATGTCAGAATATATGGAGAAGCATAGTGTGTCCAAAATCATTGGATCTCCTCCAGGATATGTTGGCTATGAAGAAGGTGGACAACTTAGTGAGAAAGTTCGACAGAATCCATATAGCGTAATCTTATTTGATGAGATTGAAAAAGCGCATCCAGATGTATTTAATATCTTGTTACAAGTGTTAGATGATGGGCATATCACAGATGCACAAGGAAGGAAAGTAAGCTTTAAGAATACGATAATTATTATGACTTCTAATGCAGGTGCATCTAGAATCATTGCTCCAAAACTATTAGGATTTAGTTCTAAGACAGATGAGCAGGCTTCTTATCAGCATATGAAAGAGGGCGTTATGGAAGAAGTAAAACGCTTATTTAAGCCGGAATTCTTAAATCGTATTGATGAAGTAATCGTATTCCATGCTCTTGTGAAGGAAGATCTTAAGAAGATTGTTGACATCATGATGAAAGAAATTAATACAAGAATCCGTAATCAGATGGAAATTGAGTTGACGTTCGAAGAGCAAGTAAAAGACTTTATCGTAGAACAGAATAAAGAGCTTAATTATGGCGCAAGACCATTAAGAAGGGCATTACAGACGCATATTGAAGATCCACTTGCAGAAGAGATTCTTGCAGGAAAGATTTCGTCTGGAGATCGCGTCTTAGTTGGATTGACAGATAAAAAGATTACGTTTACGTCACAAAAAGAAAGTTAATTATACCGAAACTGACGGTGTATTACACTTTCATATAAATTTCACATTCAAGCCAATAGATTTTACTAGTAATATAGGTCGATTTATACTATAATAATGGATAAGAGGAATACCTTGGCAGAGAATATGAAAGATGTAATATACAACGTTAAGAGTATCAATCTTAGATGGAATAGAACACCTAAATGGAAGGATAAATTAGGAGGATATTAAAAATGGCTGTAATTCAAGAATTAATTCGTAATGAAGAAAATGGTACTATTAGCTTCGGTAATTATGCACTAGATACAAAAGCGAAAGTGTCTGATTTCGAGCATAATGGGGATTTATATAAAGTAAAGACTTTCAAGGAAATTACAAAATTAGAACGTAACGGTATGATTGTTTATGAATCAGTACCAGGAACCTCTGTATTTGATTTAGATTTAGAAGAAAATGATTTAACATTTAAGGTTGAGGGAACAACATCTACTCAAATCACTTTAGAATTAGAAGCTGAAAGAGAGTATAAAGTATATTTAGACGATACGAACATTGGTAAGATGAAAACTAATTTAGGCGGAAAGCTTGTAATTAGTGCAGACTTAACAGAAAAAGAACCTACAGGAGTTCGTGTAGTTCGTTTATAGAGTTAAGGGTATAAAATGAATGGAGCCTATAGATGTGAGCAAAGATAAGAAAGTGCGAACGTTTATAGGCTCTATTTTAGTCCATAATAGAGAGTTATTTTGTAAGTGCTTATTATAGAGCTGTACTTACCTAAAAGATAGAAAGGATAGAAAATGGCAAAAGCAAAGACAGTATTTTTTTGTAAAGAGTGTGGGTTCGAGTCAAGCAAATGGCTAGGACAATGTCCCGGATGTAAGAGTTGGGATACCTTTGTAGAGGAACCCGTAGCAAAGAAGACATCTTCCAGTGTGAAGGCTGCAATTAAGGGAGATGTAAAGCCAAGTAAGTTAGCCGAAATCTCTTCTGATGAAGCGGATAGAATTAAGACTGGGATTGGAGAATTCGATCGTGTTCTAGGTGGTGGGATTGTGATTGGCTCATTGGTCTTAGTAGGTGGTGACCCTGGTATCGGAAAGTCTACCCTTCTTTTACAGATGTGTCAGCATCTTGTTGAAAAGAAGGGTGATGTCTTATATGTATCAGGTGAAGAATCGTTACGTCAGGTTAAAATGCGTGCAGAACGTTTGGTAAATTACCAAGGAGACTTAAAACTTTTAAGTGAGACAAACCTTGATCTGATTGAAGAATTGATTCGAAGAGAAAAACCGGAAATCGTAATTATTGACTCGATTCAGACGATGTTTAAAGAGGAAGTGTCCTCTTCTCCGGGAAGTGTCAGTCAGGTTCGAGAAGTAACTTCCACACTGATGCATTTAGCAAAAGGATTAGGAATCAGTATCTTTATCGTTGGCCATGTGACAAAAGAAGGAACGGTAGCAGGACCAAGGGTGTTAGAGCACATGGTAGATACTGTGCTTTATTTTGAAGGGGACAACCAAGCCTCTTACCGTATGCTACGTGCAGTAAAGAACCGTTTTGGTTCTACAAATGAGATTGGTGTATTTGAAATGCGCTCAGAGGGACTTAGAGAAGTAACCAATCCATCTGAGTTTATGCTAAATGGAAAGCCAGAGGGAGCCTTTGGTTCCGTTGTTACTTGTTCGATTGAAGGAACAAGACCAATCTTAGTAGAAGTACAGGCGCTTGTTAGTCAGACATATTATAATATGCCAAGAAGAACGGCAGCAGGTACGGATTATAACCGTGTGAACTTATTACTGGCAGTTATTGAAAAACGCCTAGGATTTCAATTATCTAGTTGTGATGCCTATATCAACGTTGCGGGTGGTATGATGATTAAGGAACCAGCGCTGGATTTGTCAATTGTGACAGCAATCCTTTCTTCTTATAAGAGTCGTGTGCTTGATCCAAGTATGATTTTCTTTGGAGAAGTCGGACTTACCGGAGAAGTAAGAGGCGTGAATCAAGCAGAACAACGTGTTGCAGAAGCGGTTAAAATGGGCTTTAAAGTTTGTGTTCTTCCAGAAGTAAATATGAAGAACCTTGAAAATATGCCAATTAAGTTGATTGGAATTAAGACAATCAAGGAGCTAATGCCATTAATGTAATATATTTGACAGGGAAAGCAAAAATACTTGTGTTTCCCTGTTGAAATATGGACAGCTTAATGGTATAAATTACTAGTATAAGCTTTTTTGAAAAAAAGTATTCAAAACTTTTAAAAAAGTGTTGACAATTGAAACAATTTGTTTTATTATATAGAAGTAGTCAGCAAGCACTGCTGAAAACAATTAAATATAGGGGCATAGTTCATCGGTAGAATAAGAGTCTCCAAAACTCCAGAGCCGGGTTCGATTCCTGGTGCCCCTGTTCTTATGAAAGACATTGTAATTTGATTGCAATGTCTTTTTTTGTTTTACGCGGGCAACGAGCAAAGCCCTGCTTGCATGACCTTGGCGACTGTCGCGATAACGGGAGAAACTCGCAGAGCATGTTTCTTCTCGGTGTAAAAACAAAAAAAGATGCATATATACTTGGAAAAGTAGCTATCTAGAAAATAATGTTTTTGTTGAGAAATGTAGGAAATGGCTTTATAATATCAGTGTTTGAGTAAAGTGGAATAAAATAATAGTAACATTCAAACATGGAGATAAATATAAGGAGCAAACGATGAAGAAGTTAGCAAAGTATTTAGACGGTTATGTGAAAGAAAGTATAATTGGTCCGTTATGCAAGTTGTTGGAGGCTTGTTTCGAATTGATTGTCCCTTTGGTTATGGCCCGGATCATCGATGTGGGTATTGTAAACAGGGATACGACATATATTATGAAACTTGGCGGCGTATTGGTGCTTTTAGGTGTGCTTGGATTGGTAGCATCTTTGACGGCACAATATTTTGCAGCCAGAGCAAGCATGGGATTTGGAACTGCGTTAAGAAAAGATTTGTTTGAACATATTAATGGATTATCCTATTCTGAATTAGATGCCATTGGAACCTCTACATTGATTACAAGAATCACAAGTGATGCCAATCAAGTACAGACATGCGTGAACTTATTGTTACGTCTGTTTTCTAGATCGCCATTTATCGTAATTGGCGCATTAATTATGTCATTTACGATTGATGTGAAGATGGGATGTATATTTGCAATTGCAGTGCCATTATTGGCAATCGTAATCTATGGAATCATGCTGATCACCATGCCAATTTATAAGAGGGTACAGGGAATTCTTGACCGTGTATCTTTGATCACAAGAAATAATTTGGTTGGTGCAAGGGTGATTCGTGCATTTTCAAGACAAAAGGATGAAGTAATTGAGTTTGAAGAAACGAGCACTAACTTACGTAAGACGCAAGAATTTGTTGGACGAATCTCTGGTCTGTTAAATCCATTTACGTATATTATCGTTAACTTTGCCATTATCGCAATCATCTGGCAAGGAGCATTTAGGGTAAATGTGGGAAAATTAGAACAAGGAGAGGTCATTGCCTTAGTAAGCTATATGACACAGATTCTAATTGCGTTAGTAGCACTTGCAAACTTGATTGTCAATGTGACAAAAGGAACGGCTTCTGCAAGTCGTATTAATGATGTGTTTGCCGTGCGTTCAAGCATGGAAGAAGGAAAAAGAGAAGAAGGAAAACGTGATTGCGAATATAAGGTGGAATTTGATCATGTATCCTTTGCATATGCGCATGCAAGAATGGATTCTTTATCGGATATTTGCTTAAAAATAAAAAAAGGACAGGTAATTGGAATTATTGGTGGTACTGGTGATGGTAAGACTACGCTTGTAAACCTGATTCCGAGATTTTATGATGCAAGACAAGGCTGTGTTAAGGTTGATGGCACTGATGTAAGAGAATATGCATATCAGGCGCTTCGTGGGAAAATCGGTATTGTTCCTCAAAAAGCGGTTTTATTTAAAGGAACCATTCGAGATAATATGAAGTGGGGCAAAGAAGATGCTACGGATGAAGAAATCTATCGAGCATTAGAGATTGCACAGGCAAAAGAATTTGTAGATCAAAAGCCAGAAGGCCTTAATACGATGATTATGCAGAATGGTCAGAACTTAAGTGGTGGCCAAAGACAAAGACTTACAATTGCAAGAGCGCTTGTAGGTTCGCCAGAAATCTTGATTTTAGATGATAGTGCTTCTGCCCTGGATTTTGCAACGGATGCAAAGCTACGTATGGCGATTGCGGGCATGGACCAAGGAATTACCGTATTTATCGTGTCTCAAAGAGCAACCTCCATTAAGCATGCAGATCAGATTGTTGTATTGGAAGATGGTAACATGGTTGGACTTGGTACGCATGAAGAGTTGCTTAAGACATGTGAGGAATACAAAGAAATCTGTTTATCACAATTGTCAAAGGAAGAGGTGGAAGGACGATGAATCAAAAAGAAACAATCAAACGAGTGCTAAAAATGATCAAGCCTTATCGAGTTTTCCTACTTGGCTCTTTCTTGTTTGCGATTATTTCTGTTGCGCTTACGTTGTATGCACCAATTTTGACAGGTAATGCAATTGATTACATTATAGATCAGGGAAATGTTGACTTTGGAGGCGTGAATCAGATTTTGCTTAAGTTAGCTGTTGTAATTGTGATTACAAGCCTTGCACAATGGGTGATGAACCTTTGTAATAACAAGATTACGTACCATATCATTCAGGATATTCGTAATCAGGTATTTACGCATCTAGAAAACCTTCCTTTAAAGTATATTGATGGGAATTCTTACGGAACGATCATCAGCAGGGTTATTTCAGATGTAGATCAATTATCAGATGGTCTATTGATGGGATTTACACAATTATTTAGTGGTGTCATTACCATTGTCGGTACATTAGGATTTATGTTTTCAATTAATGTTGGTATAACCGCTGTTGTTATCGTAATAACGCCAGTCAGTCTATTTGTGGCAAGCTTTATTGCAAAACGCACGTATTCCTTATTCCGTGTACAATCTGAAATTCGTGGAGAAATGACATCAGTAGTAGAGGAAATGGTGGGAAATCAAAAAGTAGTAAAGGCATTTTCCTACGAAAAAGATGCCGAAGAAAAATTCAATGAAATCAATGACCGTTTAAATGTTTGCGGCGTGAAAGCATTGTTCTTCTCGGCGTTAACCAATCCATGTACAAGATTTGTAAATGGGTTAGTATATGCAGGTGTTGGTATCTTTGGGGCAATCAGCGCATTGCATGGAAGAATCACAGTTGGACAGTTATCATGTTTCCTTACTTATGCAAATCAGTATACAAAGCCATTTAATGAAATATCAGGCGTTGTAACAGAACTACAAAGTGCTCTTGCAAGTGCAAAGAGAGTATTTGACTTGATTGATGAGCCAGAACAGATTCCTGATAAGGCCGGAGCGATTACGTTAGAAGATGTGGATGGAAGTGTACAGCTTGATCATGTAAACTTTTCATATAATAAAGAGGTTCCGTTAATCGAAGACCTTACACTGGATGTAAAGCCAGGACAAAGGATTGCCATTGTGGGACCGACCGGCTGTGGAAAGACAACGATTATCAATCTGTTGATGCGTTTCTATGACATAGATAGTGGCCGCATCATTGTAAGCAAACAGGATGTTTTAAATGTGACGAGAGACAGCCTTCGTAATAATTATGGTATGGTATTACAGGAAACGTGGCTTAAGCCAGGAACCATTGCAGAAAATATTGCGTATGGAAAGAAAGATGTAACAAGGGAAGAAATCATTGAGGCTGCTAAGGCAGCGCATGCCCATGGATTTATCAGTCGCCTTGAGCATGGATATGATACGGTTATTTCTGAAGAAGGTGGCAATATATCACAAGGTCAAAAACAGCTGTTATGTATTGCACGTGTTATGTTGTGCTTGCCACCAATGCTAATTCTTGACGAAGCTACAAGTTCGATTGATACAAGAACGGAAATTCGTATTCAGAAAGCATTCCAAAAAATGATGCAAGGTAGAACTAGCTTTATCGTTGCCCACAGACTTTCGACGATTAAAGAGGCGGACCATATTCTTGTCATGAAAGACGGACATATTATAGAGCAAGGAAAGCATGAAGAATTACTAGAAAAGAACGGCTTTTATGCAAATCTTTATAACAGTCAATTTGCAAGTTAATAATAGTAATGTTTTCCAAGTGAAAAAACTTTAAAAATTGTGTTGACAATTGTCACATTATGTTGTAAACTAACAAAGTCTTCTCGATGAGAACGACTTTGATGGGCTATCGCCAAGCGGTAAGGCACAGCACTTTGACTGCTGCAGTCGCTGGTTCGAATCCAGCTAGCCCAGTATAATGAGAGAGTTGTCACTAATTAGTGGCAGCTCTTTTTTGGTTGTTAGGAAATTTCTCTGTGAGAACTTCCTATAAAAAAGTGCCTGCAAGTTAATGCAGGCACTTTTCGTACATATATTTCTTATTGTTCTTCGCGAATAGATAAGTAGAAGTTTAAGCGGTTTACTAAATCGTCAACGTCAATTCCGTGAACTTGGCAAGCTTCTTCTAAAGTTTCGCTTTGGGAAGATGGACAGCCTAAGCAGTGCATTCCAGATCCCATTAATATTGGTGCAATGCCTTCATTTATAGTAAGTAATTGGCCGATGATCATATCTTTTGAAATTTGTTCCATGATAAATATCTCCTTTGGAATAATTATGAATTAAATAAATTCGAAATAATTATACCATAATAGGAGTAGTTAGAATAGTTGAACCTATATTTACCAAAAGAGTTAAAAGGAGAGGCATATGTCAAAAAAGAAGCAAGTAGACATGATTAATGATAATCCGACAAGTTCACTCGTTTTCTTTGCGCTACCAGTAATCGTAGGAAACTTATTTCAACAATTATATAATATCGTAGATTCGGTGGTTGTAGGAAGATGCGTCGGAGGAGATGCATTAGCCGCGGTTGGAACGTCCAGTTCTATTACATTTTTGTTCGTAGCAATTGCTACAGGATCCAGTATAGGAAGCGGTGTAGTAATCAGCCAACTATATGGTGCGAAGCAGACAAAGGAGATGATGACGAGTATTTATACGGCGATTCTATCCATTGTTGCTATAGCACTTGTACTTACTGGAATCGGAGTTTTATTCAATCAATCTATTCTTAAAATCATGCATACTCCGGACAAGTTATTTGGAGAAGCTGCGTTGTATCTACAAATATATTTTTATGGACTTGTATTTTTGTTCTTATATAACATTACCAATGCGGTGTTTAATGCGCTTGGAGAATCAAAGATTCCTTTGGGTTTTCTGACCTTTTCTTCCGTTCTAAATATTGTACTAGATCTGGTGCTAGTGTTGCGGGCTAAAATGGGAGTGGCCGGCGTTGCGTGGGCTACGTTGATTTCGCAGGCGCTTGCAGCAGTGTTAAGTATTGGTGTGCTCTTGTTTCGATTGCGCCGATTCGAAGTAGAGGGAAAGATAAAATATTTTGATTTTTCAGCTCTTAGTAGGATGGTTAAAATTGCAGTTCCTTCTATGATTCAGCAGTCCATCGTATCTGTGGGAACGGTTTGTGTACAGTCGCTCGTTAATACATTTGGAAGCGTCGTAATGGCAGGATATGCTGCAGCAACTAAGATTGATAATATTGCAATTAATCCTATGGTCAATATCGGAAATGCGGTTTCTACTTTTACTGCACAGAATATAGGGGCCAATAAGCCGGAACGAGTAAAAAAAGGATACCGGGCAGGAATCATGATGAATGCAGTTATTTGTGCGATTATTTTCCTGCTTGTCTTTTTATTTGGAGAACATGTCATAGGTATCTTTATGGATCGAGGGAAAAGTGCAGATGCAATCGAAGTCGGTGTTCGATATATCCGTGTCGTGTCCGTCTTTTATTTCCTGATGGGATTTTTAAATGTTACGAATGGAGTCCTTCGTGGCTCTGGTGATATTCGATTTTTTATGTTTTCCACGTTATGCAATTTCTTTTCGCGAGTAATTTTAGCTTATGTTTTATCCATGTTTATCGCAGAAAGTGCTATATGGTGGGCAATACCAATGGGATGGATTATTGGACTTAGCGTTTCAAGAATGCGCTATCAGACGGGAAAATGGAAGCAGAAGTCGTTGGTAGACGATTGTCATGAAAATGAGGATTAAAAAACGTTTAAAAACCGAAAGTCAAAAAATAATGAGTGATAAGTTTTAGAAAAAATGACAGAAAGAAGTATATTTCAGTAATATATGTATATCCTAATGTTGTAACAAGAAGAAAGAATATGAAAGGAGTACTAGAACATTATGAAAAGTAAGGCATTTAGAAAAAGTATGAATATTATTAGTGTTACAATGATTAGTTCTTTCTGTATCGCTGTCATAGGAATTGTAAAGACTCCTGAAGATGTAGACGCTTTCAATATTACAAATCATGTTTCTGAGTCAGAAGAATATATCGAAGCTTATCAAACAACGAATAGAAATGAAATCGAAGCATACGTCACGAATGTCCGCTTTGTAGATGAAAGATAAAAAAGGGGATAAGGTGATGCCATGGAAGATGAATTATAATAATTGCACTCTCATAAGCTATACGCATGTATAAGATTGAGGGTGCAATTTTTGTGTAAATAACAATTAGTTGAATCAATAAATTAGGACTTGTTTTTATAGTATTTTTTATAAAAAATTTATATTAATGAAATAAATTTGCCGATTTACTTGACTAGTCACTAGTACTCTATGGTATAATGCCATTGTATCAGAATAGGGGTATTTTGTAATTTTACTTATGATACAAATAAAAACATACTAAGAATTCATAAGATTGAATGAAAATTGCATAAGGGTTGAGAGATGGAAAAACAACAATCTAATAGGAAGTATATAGGCAGTTTTCTTTTCCTTGTTGTTCTAATGGTAGTTACATATTGTTTTATATTTAGAAACTGTAATTTAATAATGTTAGAACAGGTTATTTTTGAATCAGAGATTCATTATTTAGGGAAATAGTTTCGATGGTGCTGTATATTGGACTAGAGGGGGTTAACTTTCGTATTATCGGTCGTGCATTATGCCAACAGTTTGGCTACATAAAAAGCTTTTGCTATGCATGCATCGGTATTTATTTTTGTGGAATTACGCCATCGGCAACCGGGGGACAGCCAGTTTTGGCGTATTATATGTCAAAAGATGATGTATCAATATCGAAAGTCCTCTGTGATTATCTTAGTATATACGGTAGTGTATAAAATCGTCTTGTTATTCCTAGGAACAATCGTATTACTCACACACTTTGAGTTTGTAACACAAAGTAGAGTGACCATTGGATTGTTTATCCTTGGCATTAAAGTTAATGTCATTATTATCATGGTTTGTCTGTTAGGTATTCAACCAAGGTAGTTCAAGGCATTGTCGTTAAGACGATTCATTTGTTGGCTAGACTGCATATTTTAAAGGGACCAGAAAGAAAGATTCATACCTTTTATTTGTTATTGGAGGATTACCATGAAAGTGCGCGATTCGTGAAAGAAAACTGTGGGAGTGTCAGAAGCGAAGTTCTTTCTTTTGTATACCAAGTATATATCGCTGATTATATAACGCCAGCAATGTTGTTAACACGAGGAATTAACTTTTATATGATGTTATTACTCACCGGGGTTGTAACAATGGGATTCCATTTATGTTGCAGAAGACCAGGCAAAGTACTGAAGGGAGAAACGATCAAATGATAGGATTTTATAATTATACAGTTATTTTAACGTATATTGGAGCAACTTGCGCCATGTTAGGTATGTTTAACGCAATGGAGGGAAATGCAAATTGGGCATTACTTTTCTTAATGTTAGCAGGCCTTTGCGACATGTTTGACGGAACAGTTGCAAAAACAAGAAAAAGAACAGTTCAAGAAAAACGATTTGGAATTCAGATTGACTCATTAGCGGATTTAATCTGCTTTGGCGTATTACCATCCATCGTAGGATACAGCTTTATTAAAGGAACATGTAGTAATCCGATTTATTACGCTGTTTTGATTGCATTTACATTATGCGCGCTTATCCGTCTTGCTTACTTCAATGTATGTGAAGAGGAAAGACAACAAACAACAACAGAGTCTAGAAAATATTATGAAGGAATGCCTGTAACAACTGTTGCATTAATTCTTCCATTAGTATATAGTTTTAGAGACTACATGGGTGATTATATTACACCAGTGTATTTTGTTTGTTTAGCAATTATTGCTTTATTATTTGTTTTAAAATTCAAGATTGTCAAACTTAAGATGAAAGGCATGTTAGGTTTGCTTGTAGTGGGAGTTTTAGAATTTATATGGTATATGGTGGAGTTTAAAAAATGAGTGTAATTAAAAATCGTGATGGTGAATATACGAGTACCAATGAATCGCAAGAAGTGGTTCTAGGTTTTCTATATAAGACAGTGCCAGGAAGAATGTTATTAAAAGTACTGACAAAGCCATTTGTTTCAAAAGTGGCTGGTATTTATATGAATAGTTTTTTGTCAACTGGACTTATTAAGATATTTATCAAAAATCACAACATCAATTTAAAAGAATATGAGAAATGTCGTTACCGCAGTTATAACGAATTCTTTACGAGAAAAATCAAGAAGGATAAGCGTGTGATCAACCGTGATCCGCATGCATTTATCAGTCCTTGTGATTCTAAACTATCTGTGTATGAAATAAATGATAAGAATATATTTCATATCAAAGGCAGTGCATATACATTAGCCGATTTATTAGATGGGGATGAGATCTATAAAGAATTTTATGGTGGCTACTGTATGATTTTTCGTTTAACTGTAGATGATTATCACCGTTATTGTTATATTGATGATGGTACGAAAGGCGAGAATTATTTTATTCCGGGGGAATTACATACTGTAAATCCAATCGCCTTAGAACATTACAATATCTACAAGCGTAACTGTAGGGAGTACACGGTATTAAATACAAAACACTTTGGTAAAGTAGTTCAAGTAGAAGTTGGTGCAATGATGATTGGTCGTATTAAGAACCATCATGGAAAACACGCATTTAAACGTGGTGAAGAAAAAGGCATGTTTGAATTTGGAGGATCCACAACTGTTTTACTAGTGAAGAAAGATCAAATTCAGGTAGATGCTGATTTACTTGAAAACTCAAAAGAAAATATTGAAACGATCATTAAGCTCGGCGAGCAGATTGGTTATAAGATAAATGCTTAGCTAGAAGAAACACGCTCTGCGAGTTTCTTTGGTTATTGTGTAAAAAAAGGCGTGTCCAATGTAAAAATTGGATACGCCTTTTTACTTCATCAGAACGGTCACAATTATTACTCAGGTTTTATTAGAATTACTTAATAATGACAGCAAAAAACATAAAGATTAATTATTAATCTTTATTTGACAAAACATGCTTTTCTGTGAAACCATGATGAAATAAGCGTTTGGCCATCATACAACTGTAGTACAATATATAGTTTTAGTAAAACTATGGAATACTAAATATAGTGCTCGGGTCTAGACGAAACCATTTTCCTATGCTATACTTGATTGTAGTTTTTTAACGAAAGGACGAAAAAAATGAAAGTTATTAAAAGGGATGGGCGAGTTACGGAATATGACCGTAATAAGATTTTAGTAGCAATAAGAAAAGCCAATATTGAAGTGGATGATTATGAAAAACTTCCAGAAGAAAAGATCGAATCGATCGTAGCAGGCATTGAAGGACTTGGACGTGAAGAAATGCACGTAGAAGATATCCAAGATATGATTGAACAAAAAATAATGGCTTATGGAAAATTCACATTAGCTAAAACATATATTATTTATCGTTACCGTAGAGAATTAGTACGCAAGTCTAATACAACAGATGATTCTATCTTAGGTCTTATTAATTGCAGTAACAAAGAGGTAATGGAAGAAAACTCAAATAAAAATGCGGTAATCGCATCAACTCAACGTGACTTAATCGCAGGTGAGGTTTCAAAAGACTTAACAAAACGTCTTCTATTACCAGAAAAGATTACAAAAGCACATGAAGAAGGAGTTCTTCATTTCCATGATTCTGATTACTTCTTACAATCAATTTTTAACTGCTGTTTAATTAACATTGGAGACATGTTAGAAAACGGAACAGTTATGAATGGAAAATTAATCGAGAGTCCAAAGAGCTTCCAAGTTGCATGTACAGTAATGACACAGATCATCAGTGCAGTTGCAAGCAGCCAATATGGTGGACAAAGTGTTGATGTAAAACATCTTGGAAAATATCTTCGTAGAAGTCGTGAAAAATATAGACGTCATTATGAAGAACGTTATGGTGACAAGCTCAGCAAAGAATTAATGGAGCAGTTCATTAAGGATCGTCTACAAGATGAATTAAAATCTGGTGTTCAAACAATTCAATATCAAATCAATACACTTATGACTACAAATGGACAGTCACCATTCGTAACATTATTCTTAAATCTTGATAAAGATGATGAGTACATTGAAGAAAATGCAATGATCATTGAAGAAATCTTAAGACAACGTCTTGAAGGTATCAAAAATGAAAAAGGTGTTTACGTAACACCAGCATTCCCTAAATTAATCTATGTACTTGACGAACATAACTGCCTAAATGGTGGAAAGTACGACTACATTACAAAATTAGCTGTAAAATGTAGTGCAAAACGTCTTTACCCAGATTATATCAGTGCAAAGAAAATGCGTGAAAACTATGAAGGAAACGTATTCAGCTGCATGGGATGTAGAAGTTTCTTATCTCCATGGAAAGATGAAAACGGTAATTATAAATTCGAAGGACGTTTCAACCAAGGTGTTGTCAGCTTAAACCTTCCTCAAATCGGTATCCTTGCAAAAGGCGATGAAGAAGAATTCTGGCAAATCTTAGAAGAACGTTTGAGCTTATGTTTCGAAGCACTTATGTGCCGTCACAGAGCATTAGAAGGAACGTTATCCGATACAAGTCCAATTCACTGGCAATACGGTGCGATTGCACGTTTAAAACCAGGTGAACCAATTGATAAATTACTTCACGACGGATATTCTACAATCAGTTTAGGATATATCGGTTTATACGAAGTAACAAAATTAATGACAGGCGTTTCTCATACGGATCCAAAAGGAACAGAATTTGCATTACGTTTAATGAACCGTTTAAAACAAGCAACTGAGACTTGGAAAGAGGAAACAGGAATTGGTTTTGGTTTATACGGAACACCTGCAGAAAGCTTATGCTACCGTTTTGCAAGAATTGATAAAGAACGTTTTGGAGAAATCGAAGATATCACAGATAAGGGATACTATACAAACTCATATCATGTTGATGTACGTGAAAAGATTGATGCCTTCTCTAAATTCGATTTCGAAAGCCAGTTCCAAGTAATCAGTTCTGGTGGAGCAATCAGTTATGTTGAGATTCCAAATATGCGTCATAACCTTGAAGCATTAGAAGAAATCGTAAAATATATTTATAACAACATTCAGTATGCAGAATTTAATACAAAATCTGACTACTGTCATGAATGTGGTTTCGATGGAGAAATCATTATCAATGAAGACGATGAGTGGGAATGTCCACAATGTCACAACAAAGATCATAATAAGATGAACGTAACTCGTCGTACTTGCGGTTATTTAGGAGAAAACTTCTGGAACGTAGGTAAGACAAAAGAGATAAAGGCTCGTGTACTTCATATCTAACGTTACGAGGTGGAGAAAAGATAAATGAATTATGCAGATATCAAACAATATGATGTGGCCAATGGAGTAGGTGTGCGCGTATCACTTTTTGTAAGTGGATGCACGCACCACTGCAAAGGATGCTTCAATGAAGTTGCCTGGGATTTTAAATATGGCACACCATTTACAGAGGAAACGATTAATACAATTATTGAGTATTTAAAGCCAAGCTATGTAGCTGGTCTTACGATTCTAGGTGGAGAACCATTTGAACCGGCAAACCAGAAGGGACTGCTTCCATTATTACGTAAGGTACGTGAAACATATCCAGAGAAGAACATCTGGATGTTCAGCGGCTATACGTTTGACACAGATATTGTCGGAAGAATGTGTAATACATTGGACGAGACAAAGGAAATACTATCATTAATCGATATTCTTGTTGATGGTAAATTCGAAGAAGATAAGAAGAGTGTTTCTTTGAGATTTCGTGGCTCAGCGAACCAACGAATTATTAAAGTACAACAGTCCCTAAAGAGCGGTAAAGTAGAACTTTGGGAAGGCATGAATTTATAGGCAGAAAGGATAAAACTACATGGCTAATATGAGAGTAAATATCAAGAAATTAAATGAAAACGCAGTGATTCCAACTTACGGAACAGAGTTTAGCGCAGGGGCTGATCTCTATGCTTGTATGGAGGAAGCGGTAACGATTCAACCAGGTGAGACTGTAATGATCCACACAGGAATTGCAATGGAAGTACCAGTCGGCTATGCAGGATTAGTATATGCAAGAAGCGGACTTGCTTGCAAAAAAGGATTAGCACCAGCAAATAAAGTAGGTGTTGTAGATGCGGATTACCGTGGAGAAATCATGGTAGCACTTCATAATCATTCGACAGAAGCAGTAACTGTTGAATCAGGCGAGAGAGTTGCGCAAATGGTAATTGCTCCATTTTTAGCAGTGGATTATAACGTAGTTGACGAATTGACTGATACAGTACGTGGCGAGGGTGGATTCGGCTCCACTGGCCGTAAATAGAAATGGCAAATAGTGCTTTTGTCTGGTAAAAAGTACGCAGTTACTTTAAATCGCTAAAGAATATGTTGACATTTCACTTTCTCAGAGTTATAGTAAAAAAAGTAAAAGGCAATGACGAGAAGGAGTAAATATTTACTTGATGCTAAGAGAGAAGATGGTTGGTGCGAATCTTCGTGATGGTAGTATTGAAGCAGTCTCTGAGCTGTAAGCCCCAACGGGAAGACTTAGTAGGGTTTAACGGATTTCCACCGTTACAGGGAAACGGTATAAAGTTATACTTCGTACTGATTGAGAGCAAAGCGCATGCTTTGAATTTAGGTGGTAACACGGATTAGATAATTCGCCCTAAACTATGAAAATAGTTTAGGGCTTTTTTATTTGCTAGGGATGCGCAGATGCACCAAAGAAAAAAAGTCGCTATGGCGGCCAGGCGTTACGCAGAGAGTTTTGTAAGCATTATATCTTGTTTTTACATAGGATATTGAAGAACAGCCCTTTATCTATTAAAAAACGATGAGTCAAGGTCGTGCCGGCAAGACTTTGGCAACTACCACCATAAGAAAAACTAATGCGTGTATCTATACACAATGCGATATCTTAAGTCATTACTTTGTCTCAGTGCAATAGTATAATATGTTACTTATATGAATAGATTGAAAAAAGAGAGGTAGAAAGCTATGAGAACATTTGAAAAGTCAACAAAATTAGATAATGTATGTTACGATGTTAGAGGACCTGTCGTAGAAGAAGCGAATAGAATGATGGCAAATGGTATAGATGTATTAAGATTGAATATTGGAAATCCGGCTCCATTTGGCTTTAATGCACCAAACGAAGTAATTGAAGATATGATTCACAATTTGAGAAATGCTCAAGGTTATTCAGATTCCAAAGGTATCTTCTCAGCAAGAAAAGCAATTATGCAGTATTCCCAGTTGAAGAAAATCAAAGGGGTAACGCTAGACGATATATATACAGGAAATGGGGTAAGTGAGCTGATTACCCTTTCCATGCAGGGCTTATTAAATAATGGAGATGAAATCTTAATCCCATCTCCTGATTATCCATTATGGACAGCAGCAGCAAATCTTGCAGGTGGTCATCCGGTACATTATATTTGCGATGAGCAAAGTGATTGGTATCCAGATATGGCAGATATCAGAAGCAAGATTACAGACAAGACAAAAGGAATTGTAATTATCAATCCTAACAATCCAACCGGCGCTGTATATCCAAAAGAAGTATTAGAAGAAATCATTCAGATTGCAAGAGAACATGAATTGATTATTTTCTCTGATGAAATCTATGATCGTCTTGTATTTGACGGAATTGAACATACATCCATCGCTTCTTTAACAGACGATGTATTTTGTGTGACATTTAGCGGACTTAGTAAATCACACCGTTGCGCAGGATTTAGAGTTGGCTGGATGATCCTTAGTGGAAACAAGGCAAAGGCAAAAGGCTATATCGAAGGATTAAATATGTTGTCATCCATGAGACTTTGTTCCAATGTACCAGCACAGTACATCGTGCAGACTGCATTAGGTGGATATCAAAGTTCTGATGAATTACTTCTTCCAGGTGGTCGACTTTATGAACAAAGAGAATATATTACGAATGCTGTAAATGATATTCCAGGTTTATCGGTAGTAAAACCTAGAGCAGCATTTTATATGTTCCCTAAGATTGATACTAAGAAGTATAATATCTACAACGATGAAAGATTTGTCTTAGATTTCTTGCGTGAGAAACATGTATTGTTAGTTCATGGTGGTGGCTTTAACTGGCATGAACCAGATCACTTCAGAATCGTGTATCTGCCAGAATTGAAAGTCTTGAAAGAGTCCATGACGAAATTAAGTGATTTCCTAACGGGTTATAAACAATTTTAAAAATCTTACGTTTAAGGCTGCGTTGCAATGAAAGTTGCACCGCAGTCTTTTTTTTATTGCTAGGAAATTTCCCTGTCGAGCTCTTTCCTAACAATTAAAAATGTCCCAAAAAGCGGGGCGTGTGATGCACACTTACCTGAAACTCGCAGAGCGTGTTTCTTCTCGTTATGTGGAGAAAAGGCTAAAAATGAAGAAAAGTGTCGACCGAAACTTCTTGATTGAAAATCGTACTAAGAGTACAATAAATGAAACGACAGTATAGGAGGCGAAAATGGGAACAAAGAAGAAAGAAGCATTAATACAGTTTCATCGAGGAAACATTATTGCAGCAGCCAAAAAGTTGTTTGAGGAAAAAGGCGTTGAGGCTACAAGGATGGATGATATTGCAAAAGAAGCAGATTATAGTAAATCTACAGTGTATGTGTATTTTAAGAACAAGGAAGAAATCGTCAATGTCATTTTGCTAGAACAAGGGACTATGCTAAAAGAGATGTTGGAACGATGCGTACATAAGAAGGATGACTTTATAACTACCTATCAGACAATCTGTAAGGAAATGACGTTATTCCAGCAGCAGTATCCGGTCTGTTATGATATGATGTTTGGAGAAATCTTAATAACAAAAGAGGATTTTGAACAAAAGAATTATATCTATGATATTTATGTGGTAGGAGAAGAAATCAATAACCTGATTGGAGAGTATTTAAAAAGGGGAATCGAAGAAGGCGTGGTTAAGAGTGACCTTGATATTCTACCGACGGTATTCTTTTTCTGGTCAGGGATTAGTGAAATCATTCGTTTCTCAAGTAAGAAAGAAGCATATATGAAGATGCGACTCAATATGGAAAGACAGGAGTACTTGGATTATAGCTTTGATTTGCTATTAAAGTCGATTTTAAAGTGAGGGGATAGAAAGTGATAGCAGGCTATATGGTGTTGGTGGGAAGTCTTTTCTTGTTGTTAAAATATGTGGCAAGAAAGAAGGGGTTAAGGAAAGTCGATCATCTATTAAGAAAATGCCATATACCGTTAGGAATTATTATTCTTGCGGTATTGGCAGTACATATTCAAATGACGTATGCCGTTTGGGAGGCAAGAGATATCCTGGTAATCATCAGTGGGGTTGTTGTGACGGTAGGTATTATAGTGATGCCAGTGAGTTATTTGCTACGGAAACGGTTAAAGAAAAACTGGATCAGGGTTCATCGAAGCATTGCACTTGTAATCAGCGTAGGACTGATTTTCCATATCGTAACGTATTATGTTGATTTTATATCTTATAAGAACGAAGTATCTGTGATAGAAGTTTCTGGGGGGGATCTTAATAAGATAGAGGATGGCAGTTATGAAGGTGAATATGATGTTGGCTACATCAAGGCAAGTGTTCGGGTTAAGGTAAAATCTCATCAGATTATGAGTGTCAAACTTCTTGAACATAGAACAGAGCGAGGAAAGAAAGCAGAAAAGATTACGAAGGATATGGTGGAAAGACAGAGTACAAAGGTGGACGTGGTAAGTGGAGCAACCAACTCTAGTCTTGTAATTGAAAAAGCTGTAGAAACAGCCCTATTGAAAGGAGAAGTAAAATGAAAAAAACAGTCATTTTTTATTATTCAAAACACCATGGCAATACGAAGAAGGTAGTAGAGGCAATGAAAAAACAAGGAGAGGTTACATTGGTAGAACTGCCACTTAAGAAAATGGTATCGCTTGAACAGTATGATCTTATAGGATTTGCCTCTGGAATCTATATGGGAAAGTTTCATGATTCTATAAAGAAGTTAATTAAAGAGATGGAAAAACAACTACAGGGGAAAGAGACATTTTTAATATATACAAGCGGAAGCAAGAGTAAAAAAGCAGAGGAGGAGATAAAGGAAGAACTAAAAGCAGCAGGAAGCAAGGTGCAAGGTGCTTTTCGTTGCAAAGGATATGATACGTATGGAATCTTTAAGATGATCGGTGGATTAAACAGGAATCACCCAAATGAAAAAGATTTAAATAATGCAGAAGAGTTTATAAAAGAATTGTTTTAAAATTAACATAAATTGTATAAATTAGCACTTTTATCTTCATACTTTAGGTGAGTTCGTTAGAATAGGTCGTAGGAAAAGTTACTTGGATTTTAACTATTATGACGAATTTGTTAAATGTATTGTGAGACAATAAGGAAATGGTATAATAAGGAAACAATGTTTCTGTCGAAGGGAGAAGATAGAGTGCTATGGAAAGAAATAATGTAAGAAGGATGGAAACAAAAAGGATGCGCTATAAAAGACGCTTGAAACATAACATGTATGATACGTTTATCCAATTCGTATTTTTCTCATTTGCGGCATTTTGGATGGAACTCATCTATCATATATTCACATTTCGAGCGATAGACATTCATTTGATCTATCCTTTTTTATTTTCTGTCGGAATAGGAGGAGTCCTTGCGTTTATCACAGGATTATTTCCAAGAAGGGTAAATCAAGTGCTAAGTGTAATCTTCGTAGTTGTGCTTGCGTTATTCTATTGCACCCAACAAGTTTATAAATCGTTGTTTAAAGTGCCGCTAGTTATGAATTTGGCCGTGGGTGGCGCGGGGGACGTGATGCAGTACTGGAAGGAGGCATTGAATCAGATTGTTAAGAACCTGCCAGCAATCATTTTAATCTTTGCTCCAATCATCCCTCTTATCTGGTTACTTCGAAAACGACAAATCTTTAAGCGCCATCTATACAGGGCATCCCTTTTCTCCTTAATGACTGCGTTGGTGTTGCTTATGCTTCCTGTGGCACTAATTAATGCGATGGGGAAAGATTCTGTCATGTATAACCATTATTATGAATTAAATGACCAGTCCCTTGCGGCAGAACAGATGGGAATGCTTACGACATTCTGCAGAGATATGGAGGGCGTAGGACGAGGAAGTGGAGACTTGTCTGAGTTGTTAGATAATGGTGATGACGAGGCTAAGGAAGGAAAAGAAGTAAATGTCATTCAGACTCCGAAGGCAAACGGACAAGGAGAAGAGAACGCAGCAAATGTCATGGATATTGATTTTGATGCGTTGATTGAAAATGAATCAAAGGAAGAGATTAAGACACTTCATAAATATTTTAAGACGGTCACTCCTACTAATAAGAATGAGTATACCGGCATGTTCAAGGGGAAGAATTTGATCCTTTTGACTGCAGAAAGTTATTCGCCTTGGGCGGTGGATGAAAAGCTGACGCCGACCCTTTATAAGATGTGTCATGAAGGATTTGTATTTAATAATTTTTATACTTCACTTTGGCAGACGAGCACTTCGGATGGAGAATATGTTGCATTAACAGGCTTGATTCCTGATGGATCCCAGAGCATGAAGCAGTCGAAGAAAAATTCTCTTCCATTTACGATTGCCCATCAATTTAATCGCTTTGGCATTCAAAGCCGTGCATATCACAGCAATAGCCTAAGTTATTATGATCGTTACCTTACCCATACGAATCTTGGGTATGATTTTAGTGCAGCAAGACTTGGAAAATTATCTGAGGATTACTCAAAGAATATATTTCAGATGAATAATGCAGATCTTTGGCCAAATTCAGATTATGACTGTGCGCAGGCAACCTTTAATAAATATAGTAGTGACCAGATATTCCACACCTACTATATGACATTGAGTGGTCATTGCGAGTATACGTTTTCTGGAAACAGCATGGCTGCAAAGAATCAGGAATTAGTCAAAGATCTTCCGTATACAGATGGTGCAAAGGCCTATATTGCGCAAAATATTGAGCTTGACCGCGCATTAGAGTATCTCATTAGTGAACTTGAGAAAAAGGGAATTCTAGATGATACCGTAATTGCGTTAAGCGCAGATCATTATCCTTATGAGCTGGATAAAGAAGATATCGATTCAATTGCTGGAACGACAGTTGATAAGACCTTTGATTTATATAAGAATAACTTTATTATATGGAATTCCACGATTAAGACGCCGATCGAAGTCTCGAAAACGTGCAGCAGTTTGGATATCCTCCCTACGTTGTCAAACTTATTTGGTTTTACGTATGATTCCAGATTGTTAGCAGGAAAAGATATTCTGTCAGATTCGGAAGGAATAGCAATTTTCAATAATAAGAATTTTATTACAGATAAGATCAAATATAATAATTCGACACACGAAGTTACCTATCTTGTCGACAAATCTGAAGTATCCGACGAATACGTAAAGGAAAAGGTAAAGGAAGTAAAGGCATTATTTGCAGCTTCTGCGGGCATATTAGAGAATGATTATTATAAATCGCTTGAGTCACAGCTTAAGTTTCCAGATTATAAGACAACATTGGCCAAGGAGAGTGGCCAAGAAACCAAGAAATAACAGTATTAAAAATTAAGAAACTTTTAAAAAATTGATTGAAAATACTGTCGATAATCTGTATACTTGTTAAATGAATTATCTTTTATCACATGAGTGGCACATGTGAGCAGAAATGGAGACATTTAAATGTATAAATTAATAACTAGAGATGGAAATGCCAAACGTGGAGAGTTTCATACCGTACATGGTACGATTCAGACTCCTGTATTTATGAATGTAGGTACATGCGCAGCAATTAAAGGTGCTGTTTCCACAACAGATTTACAGCAAATTAAGACACAGGTAGAACTATCAAATACGTATCATTTACATGTAAGACCAGGTGATAAAGTAGTAAAACAAATGGGCGGTCTTCATAAGTTTATGGTATGGGATAAACCAATCCTTACGGATTCAGGCGGATTCCAAGTATTTTCTTTAGCAGGATTACGTAAAATTAAAGAAGAGGGTGTTTATTTCAGCTCTCATATCGATGGACGTAAAATCTTCATGGGACCAGAGGAAAGTATGCAGATTCAATCGAATCTTGCCTCTACAATCGCGATGGCATTTGATGAATGTCCACCACATCCAGCAACAAGACAATATATGCAGGATTCGGTAGATAGAACGACTAGATGGTTAGAACGTTGTAAAAACGAAATGGCCAGACTTAATAGCTTAGAAGACACAATTAATAAGAATCAAATGCTTTTTGGTATTAACCAAGGTGGAACGTTTGAGGATATTCGTATTGAACATGCGAAAAGAATCAGTGAAATGGATCTTGACGGCTATGCACTTGGTGGACTTGCTGTTGGTGAAAGTCATGACGAGATGTACCGTATCATTGAAGAAACAGTTCCTTATTTACCACTTGAAAAACCTACGTACCTTATGGGGGTAGGAACTCCTGCAAACATTTTGGAAGCAGTAGATCGTGGTGTTGATTTCTTTGACTGTGTTTACCCATCCCGTAACGGACGTCATGGACATGCTTACACAAACTTTGGAAAGATCAATCTGTTAAATGCAAGATATGAGACAGATGACAGACCGATTGAAGAAGGCTGTGGTTGCCCAGCATGTACAACGTATAGCAGAGGATATATCAGACATCTGCTAAAAGCAAAAGAAATGTTAGGACTACGTTTAGTAGTACTTCATAATCTTTATTTTTATAACACTATGATGGAAGAGATTCGCGAAGCAATCGAACAACATCGTTATAAGGAATATAAGAAGAATAAATTAGAAGGTTTCCAAAGAGGAGATCAATAACAAGTTGCATAATTGCTATATAGGAGGATTATCATGTTAAATAATTTATTAGCTCAAGCAGCAGGCGCTAGTGGCGGCCTAATGGTTACAATTGTTTATTTTGTAATAATTGGTTTTGTGTTTTACTTTATCGCAATCAGACCACAGAAAAAACAACAAAAAGAACACGCGTCTCTTTTATCTACTTTAGCAGTCGGAGATAGCGTATTAACTACAGCTGGTTTCTATGGCGTTGTAATCGATGTTATGGATGAAGTTGTTATTGTAGAATTCGGAAGTAACAAAAACTGCCGTATTCCAATGAAAAAAGAAGCAATTGTAGATATCGAAAAATCTGATTCTATCGATCAAGACTAACAAGCAATAATGCGTAAAATAAAAAAGCTGCATCTAAATGATGCGGCTTTTTTTATTTGCATGTTCAAGTTTTTTTAAGTCATCAAGCAGAAATGCCTGTACTTTCAAATTGCCTCGTCCAGTGCCAAGGTCGATATCAGGTTTCACGCTTCCGTGATAGTCGGAACCTCCAGTAACAGTCAAGTCGTTTTCACGGGCGATGGAACGAACAAAGCTTTCGTCGAGTCCGATGTTGCAGCTGTAAACGGCTTCAATTCCTTGTAAGCCATAGCTCTTAAGTTCTTTTACAAGATTCTTTAATTCGGATTGTGATAATTTATAAAGAAGCGGATGGGCAAGAGCGGGAATTCCACCTGCACTTAAGATTAATTCGATTGCAGTCTTTGGAGAAAGATACTCCCGAGGTACATAATAAGGTCCACTGGCATCTAAATATTTGGTAAAGGCATCTTTAATGGCAGAAACGTAGCCTTTTTTTAAGAGTGCCTTGGCAAAATGTGCTCTTGTAATGACTGCGTCGGGATTGCCGTCGGTAATGTCGTTCATTGTGATGGCTATGCCGGCATTATTAAGGTTTGATAGCATCTTTTCATTGCGGCGTTTTCGTTCGTCAGCCACTTGGTGCAAGGTAGAAACTAGTGTTTCATCCGTGTAGTCGAGGTAAAGTCCAAGAATATGAATATCTTTTCCTTTGTATGCGGCAGAAATCTCAACGCCTGGGATGACTTCAAGTTCATACTCAGCTGTAGCAAGTGCTTTGGCAGCCTCCACAGCTTCCTTAACACCATCTACCGTGTCGTGGTCTGTCAGTGCAAATGCTTTTAGATGTTTTTCGTAGGCATAAGAGACAAGTTCACTCGGTGTTTTGGTTCCATCCGATACATTCGAATGGACATGTAAATCGATGTAGTCCATTAGTAACCCTTCCTTAGTTTATTAATTTTTTTTAGTATAACATAACTAGGACTAAAAACAAGCATAGAACTTGAACGACCTTAATATATTCTAATATACGGTAAAAAGGAGGAGATTTGGTGGCAAGCGTATCCACAAAGTCGTCCAAAGCTATTGTGATTGTAAAGGCACTGTTAGTTAGCTATATCCTAACAGCAATTCTCCTATTGATTCTTGCATTGATTACGTATAAGATCGATCCGCCGAGTGCTGTAATCAGTGTCGGTATCGTATTGACTTACATAGTGTCATGTTTTGTAGGGGGATTCTTATTAGGCACAGCCAAGAAAGAAAAGAGGTACCTGTGGGGGCTGGCAATGGGAGTTGTTTATTTTTTGATTATCCTTATTGTCTCCATAATTTTTAGCAAAGATATTTTTGGTGAAGTTGGAAGTACGATCGCTGTCTTCTTAATTTGTGGATTAAGCGGAATGGTAGGCGGAATGGTTAGTTGACCGGTTGGACAAAAACGGAAGACATGCTATAAAATCACAAAAAATACTTTTATTCGATATTGTTGTATGTTATAATAGCAAAAGTCAATAAGTAAAAAGGAGGCAATACTTATGAAACGTATTAAATCTTTACAAACTAAAAGTTTTAAGGATACACTTAAAAAAGGCGGATGCGGCGAATGTCAAACTTCTTGCCAATCAGCTTGTAAAACATCTTGCACAGTTGGTAATCAATCTTGTGAAAGTAACAACTAAAAGGTTAGCAGCGGCTTAGGTCGCTGCTTAATTCTTGTTTAGGAAAAATGACGTGAGTTTCAACCCGGAAGGAGATATTATAAAGTGGTACATCAATATAAAAATAATGGCTATAATATCGTATTAGACGTGAATAGTGGAAGCGTTCATGTGGTAGATGATTTAAGCTATGACATGATCGAGTTATATGAAAAAGAAGATAAGGCATCTATTACTGAAAAGATGCTTGAAAAATATAGTAGTGCTGGTATTAAAAAAGAGGACATCGAAGAAACATTTGGTGAAATCGAACAATTAAAAGAAGATGGAACGTTATTTGCAGAAGATATCTATGAAAATAAGATTATCGACTTTAAGAAGAGAAAGACAGTTGTAAAAGCACTTTGCCTTCATATCGCTCATGACTGTAATCTTGCATGCAAATATTGTTTCGCTGAAGAGGGAGAATATAAGGGACATAGGGCTTTAATGTCTCTTGAAGTAGGTAAGAAAGCGCTTGATTTCTTAGTTGAAAACAGCGGCAGCCGTCACAACCTTGAAGTAGACTTCTTTGGCGGTGAGCCAACAATGAACTGGGAAGTTGTAAAAGAAATCGTAAAATACGGCCGTGAACTTGAAAAAGCCCATGACAAGAAATTCCGTTTTACATTAACAACAAACGGTATCCTTTTAAATGACGAAATCATGGAATTTGCAAACAAAGAAATGAGCAATGTTGTTCTTAGTGTGGATGGACGTAAAGAAATTCACGATATGATGAGACCAACTCGCAACGGAAAAGGAAGCTATGATATTATCATGCCGAAATTCCAGAAGTTTGCGGAAGAAAGAAATCAGACAAACTATTATGTAAGAGGTACTTTTACACATAATAACCTTGATTTTGCAAAAGACGTATTAAGTCTTGCAGATCTTGGATTTAAACAAATCTCAGTAGAGCCGGTTGTTGCTGAAGATGAAATGAGCTATGCAATTAAAGAGGAAGATCTTCCAAAGTTATTTGAGGAATATGATTTCCTTGCAAAGGAAATGATTAAGCGTAATAAGGAAGGCAACGGATTTAATTTCTTCCACTTCATGCTTGATCTTACAGGCGGACCATGCGTTTATAAACGCCTTTCCGGTTGTGGTTCGGGAATTGAATATCTTGCAGTAACTCCATGGGGGGATTTATATCCATGTCACCAATTCGTTGGTACAGAAGAGTTTAAGATGGGTACTGTATATGATGGAATCCAGAATCCTGAAATTCAAGATGAATTCAAATGCTGTAACGTTTATACAAAAGATGATTGTAAAGAATGTTTTGCAAAATTCTATTGTAGCGGTGGCTGTGCAGCGAATTCCTTTAACTTTAACGGAAATATAAACAAGCCTTATGAAATTGGATGTAAATTACAGAGAAAACGTGTTGAAAGTGCGATAATGATCAAAGTTGCAGAGGCATTCGATGCAGAATAAGTCCATTCGTTATTATTTATAATTATTTTATAAAAATTGTTTAACTTTGCAGGTTCATTAAGTGGACATAATTCGAAAAAAGAAGTAAAATAAGCTTATGTGAGTTATTAGAACCATTATGTGGTAGATAATTAGGAAACTGGTTATTTACCACATAACCTTATAAAAGGGAATATGAATTAAAGGAGACAAGAATATGAAGAACAAAAAGAAGGGGCTGCTACAGTTATTAGCAATAATTGTAGTAATTGGAGCACTTGCAGCGGTTGTTACCCTTGGTATTGGTAAATGGAACCGTGGTAAAGCTAGTCAGATTGACCTCGGCCTTGACTTAGCTGGTGGTGTAAGTATCACTTACCAAGCAAAAGACAAAGATGTTTCAAACGAAAATATGAATCTAGCAATGGAGAAGTTAAAACAGCGTGTACAACAATTCTCCGTAGAATCAGATGTTTACTTAGTAGGTGATAACAGAATCACAGTTGATATTCCAGGTGAAAGTGATGCCAAAAAGGTACTTGAAGCACTTGGTAAACCTGCAGAAGTATTATTTAAGACATCCGATGGAAAGACAGTTGTAACTGGATCTGATATCAAGAGTGCACAAGGTCTTACTCAGACAAACTCTCAAACTGGTAAAAATGAAAATATCGTAAGTATTGAATTTAATGAAGAGGGTACGAAGAAATTTGCAGAAGCAACAAGCGCAAATATTGGAAATACAATCTCTATTTACTACGATGGAAAAGAAGTTTCCTCTCCAATGGTTAAGACAGCAATTACAGATGGTAAATGTCAAATCGATGGTCAAGAGACTTTAGAAGAAGCAAAAGAATTAGCAACTTACATTAATATCGGTGCATTACCTGTTACATTAGAACAAGTTAGTACACAGGTTGTTGGTGCAAAATTAGGTTCTGATGCTCTTGAAAAGAGTTTATTAGCTGGTGTGATTGGTTTTATCATCGTATTAGCATTTATGGTTTCAATCTACCGTATTCCAGGTGTTGCAGCTAGTATCGCATTAGTAATCTATGTATTATTAATATTACTTGGATTAAACGGTTTAAATATAACATTAACATTACCTGGTGTTGCCGGTATCATCTTATCCATTGGTATGGCCGTGGATGCCAACGTTATTATCTTTACTCGTATTAAAGAAGAAATCGGTAAAGGTAAGACAGTTCGTTCCGCAATCAAATTAGGTTTTGAAAAAGCCTTATCCGCAATCGTGGATGGTAACGTTACTACATTAATCGCAGCAGCAGTACTTTACTTTATTGGTACAGGTACAATCAGAGGATTTGCTACTACATTAGCACTTGGTATTATCTTATCTATGTTTACAGCATTAGTAGTAACAAAAATTATCCTAAATGCATTATTTGAATTAGGTGCAACAAAAGAAAGTCTTTATGGACAAGTTAAAGAATACAAAACAAAGAATTATGTTGGAAATTTTGCAAAATTTGCAGCAATTTCTGGTGTAATCATCTTAGTTGGTATTGGTTCTATGATTTATCATAAAGCAAGCGGTTCTGACGTATTAAACTTTGGTCTTGATTTCAGAGGTGGTACATCCACATCTGTAACAATGAACGAGACTTGTACAGAAGAATTAAAGAACAAAGTTGCAGCGTCTGTTGAAGATACATTAGGAATGTCTCCACAGATTTCTACTGTAGATAGTGCAAACCAATTCACAATCAAGACTATGTTACTTGATGAAAATCAACAAAGCGAATTACAGAAGATGTTCGTTGACACTTATAAAGTAAGCGATGATAACATCAGCTTTACAAGTATTTCTTCTACAATCAGTAATGATCAGAAGACAAAAGCGGTACAAGCAGTATTAGTAGCAGCAGTATTTATGTTGCTTTATATCTGGATTCGATTTAAAGACTTACGTTTCGGTTCTGCAGCCGTACTTGCATTAATCCATGACGTATTAATCGTAGTTACTGTATATGCAGTAATCCGTAATCTTTCCGTTGGTAACACATTTATTGCATGTATCCTTACAATCGTAGGTTACTCTATCAATGCAACAATCGTTATCTTCGATAGAATTCGTGAAAACTACAGAGGAAGCGGAAACCGTGAACAATTAAAAGAGCTTGTTAATAAGAGTATTACACAGACATTTACAAGAAGTATTAATACTTCCTTAACGACATTCATCATGGTATTTGTACTTTATATCTTTGGTGTTACGGATTTACGTGAATTCGCATTACCATTAATGGTAGGTATCATCGGTGGTGCTTATTCTTCTATCTGTATTACAGGTAGCGTATGGTATATCTTAAAAACAAGAGTCGGTAAGAAGAAAATTGCAGCATAATGCTTAAGTATACAAATGTTGGAGAGTGTGAACGCACATCTCCAACATTTTTTGGTTTCGAGGAAGGTGTCAGCTAGCACCAATAGCATTGGGAGGAGATAGAATGAAAAAAGTAATTAAGACAGTTGCGATAAATATTGCAATGGGGGTAATCGGTGGTGCCGTGATGGCGGGGGTATTTATCGGACTTAGAAACTTTGGTCTTGGATTTATTTATAGGGAGGACTTAGATCCGGTAGTGGAATTCTTATTGTTAATGGGGTCTGTTTTTCTAGCGATGATCTTACATACTATTATTCATGAATTAGGACATGTTGTATTTGGTAAGTTAACAGGATATGAGTTTTTATCCTATCGTATTTTCTCTTTTTCACTTCAAAAAACAAAACAAGGATATGAGATAAAGCGATTATCGATTCCAGGAACAGCCGGTCAGGCACTGATGAAACCGCCAGCTCTTGTAGATGGAAAGATGCCATATGTATGGTATAACTTAGGTGGTGTGCTTTTTAATTTATTGCTTATTATAGTTTCGTTTGGAATTAATGTATTGTGTGACCATTATGTTGTTCGTTTCATCTTTACAATGAGCATTGGAATGGGACTTTTTATGGGGATTATTAATATATTCCCCTATTCAGAAAAAGGGATGACAGATGGTTGCAACCTGTTAAAGTTACATCGTTATCCTGAAAAAATAAAATACTTGCATTTACAGCTTGAGATGGTTGCTGACCTAGCTGATGGGAAGTGTTGGGAAGAGTTTGAAATTCCTGAAGATCTATTTGATATAGAGGAAAATGAAATTGATTCGTTTACATTTATTCCATACTTATGTGGGATAAATAAAGCATACGCAGAGAAAGATTTTAAGAAAGCCGGAGAGTATATTGATGTATTGTATCGAAATAAGAAGCAACTGAATAAGGTGCATCAATATATCTTTGCTGCAGAAAAGACGTTTTTGGAATTGATCGGTGAGAATCGCAAAGAGATTGTAGATGAAGCATATACAGATGAAGTTAAGAAGTTTATGAAAGCACTAAAGCATGAGGTTAGTAGCTGGCGTGTACAAATGGCGTATGCATATTTTTATAAGCATGATAGCAAGAAGGCAATGGAATTCTATGAGAAGGGAATGGCGGCTGTAAAGAATGCTCCATACAAAGGCGATGCAATGATGGAAGTTTCCATTCTTACTTATGTAAAAGAACGAATAGAACAACAAAGGGAAGAAGCAGTGTAGGAAGAAAGTTACCTTTGCCATTTTTACGAAAATGCAGTATATTATATTTTTAGTGCTACTATACTGGCAGGATACATGAGAGGAATCGACATGGAAAAATGGTTTATAAAAAATAAAAAAGCAAATTTTAAAGTAATTGCAGAGAGTTTTGGAATAAGTGAAATACTTGCAAGACTTATTGTAAATAGAGATATTAAGAGCAATGCCGAGCTGGAGGCGTATCTTCGCCCTTCGATGGAACATCTTCATAAGCCGGGCCTTATGAAGGATATGGATAAGGCGTGCGCTATATTAAAAGAAAAGATTGAAGCGGGAAGCCGAATTCGAATCGTTGGAGATTATGACGTGGATGGTGTCATGGCTACGTATATTCTATATACAGGGCTTACACGATGCGGCGCAAATGTAGATTTTGAAATCCCAGAGAGAATAAAAGATGGATACGGAATTAACATCACAATTATTGACGCAGCGATTGATGATGGAATTGATACGATCATCACTTGTGATAATGGAATTGCTGCCCTTGATCAGGTAGAACACGCAAAGGAAAAAGGAATGACCGTTATCATTACGGACCATCATGATATTCCATTTGTGGAGGAGGACGGAACGCGTAAGTATATTCTTCCGAAAGCAGATGCGGTTGTGAATCCGAAACAGCATGAATGTACGTATCCATTTGAAGGAATCTGCGGAGGCGTAGTTGCTTACAAACTTGTGGAATATTTATATGAAAGCATGGGTATTCCCTATGAAGAAATGAATGATCTTCTTGAGTTTGCAGCAATCGCAACGGTTTGTGACGTTATGGATCTTGTAGATGAGAATCGTGATATCGTATTCTACGGATTAGAGAAAATCAATAAGACAACTAATCTTGGATTGCAGGCATTGATTGATGCTACTGGAATTACCGGTAAGAAGATTGCGGTGTATCATTTAGGGTTTGTCATCGGCCCATGTATTAATGCATCGGGAAGATTAGAAAGTGCAAAGGTTGCATTGCAGTTATTTTTAAGTAAGGATAAGATGCATGCACAGACACTTGCAAAAGAATTAAAAGAGTTAAATGATGACCGTAAGGAAATGACAGTCAACGGCGTAGAAGAAGCAATTTTAAAGATTGAACAAGCAGATTATTCAAACGATAAGGTATTAGTTGTTTATCTACCAAGTTGTCATGAAAGTCTTGCTGGAATCATTGCCGGAAGATTGAAAGAAAGATATCATAAACCAACAATTGTTTTAACCAAAGCGCATGAAGGGGTTAAGGGAAGTGCGAGATCAATCGAAGAATACAATATGTTCGAGGAATTGACAAAATGCAAACATCTTTTAACGAAATTTGGTGGTCATCCAATGGCAGCCGGGTTGTCTTTGCCGGAAGAGAATATCGATGTATTGCGTCAGGCGCTTAATGACAACACGACATTGACAGAAGAAGATATGATTCCTAAGGTGTCAATCGATATGCAGCTTCCATTGCCACAAATCAGTTATAAGTTGATCCATGAAATCAGCATGTTAGAGCCGTATGGAAAAGGAAACACAAAACCATTATTTGCATTACGCAATGTTCATGTAATAAAAGCCTCTGTTATCGGTAAAAATAAAAATGTTTTAAAGATGACAGTGGTAGATGATGAATGCACTTCTGCAAGGTTTACAGCGATGATTTTCCAAAATGTAGATGGATTCGAACAGACTGTGATTCAAAAATATGGAGAAGACGGACTAAGGGCATTATATGGCGGATTTTCCAGCCCAGTATATCTGGATTTTGTATTTTATCCAGACATCAATGAGTACAATGGAATTCAAACCATTCAGCTTATGGTGCAAAATTATCGCTGAAAATAGGCGATAATAATTGTACTTTTTCGCAAATTTTGCTATAATAATTGTTGTTGTATTAATTTATGGTATTTTAAAGGAGCCAATGAAAATGAAAGAATTAGAACAATATGTAAGAAGTATTCCAGATTTTCCAGAAGAAGGGATTATCTTTCGTGATATAACAAGTATTTTACAAGACCCAGATGGTCTTCAACTTGCAATTAATCAAATGCAAGATTTAGTAAAAGACATTGATTTTGATGTTGTAGTAGGCCCAGAATCTAGAGGATTTATTTTTGGTGTACCAATCGCATATAACTTAAAAAAATCATTTGTACCTGTTCGTAAAAAAGGTAAACTTCCTTGCGAAACAATTGAAAAAGAATATTCACTTGAATATGGAACAGCTACAATTGAAATTCATAAAGATGCAATCAAACCAGGTCAAAAGGTTGTAATCATCGATGACTTAATCGCTACTGGTGGTACAATCGAGGCTATTATCGATTTAATCGAACAACTTGGTGGTGAAGTAGTTCGCATCGCTTTCTTAATGGAATTAAAAGGCCTTGAAGGTAGAAAGAAACTTGCTGGTTACGATGTAGAAGCAGTACTTCAATACGAAGGTAAATAGAATAACGTATAGATTGAAAAAAAATGGGGAATGTTTAATACAACCCCATTTTTTTTTTGCGATGTCATACATATATCTTGGGAATGAGCCGTGGGAAAGGCTTTAAAGTGACATTATTCGCATAAATAAATTGATTTTTAGGGAGAAAGACCTTATAATAAAATGATAAAGTCTAAAGTCGGTGGTGAGCGTATGGAAAAGAGTAAAACAAAGAGCAAACAAAAAGTAAGTAACGAATTTGATGAAACTGGCGAAATTCTGCAACCAGCAGATTTTACAGATCCAGAGGTTCTATACAAACAATTAATTGAAATTATCAGAAACTATCACCCATCTGCCGATTTAAGTATGATCGAAAAGGCATATAAGATTGCCTACAATGCGCATAAAGATCAAAAGCGTAAGTCAGGGGAACCGTATATTATCCATCCTTTATGTGTTGGTATTATTCTTGCGGAATTAGAACTTGATAAAGAAACAATCGTGGCAGGTCTTCTTCATGATGTTGTGGAGGATACAGTTTTAACAACAGAAGAACTTACAGCAGAGTTTAGTGAAGAAATATCATTATTAGTAGATGGTGTAACAAAGTTAACACAGTTAAACTATGATGCAGATAAAATAGAGATACAGGCAGAAAATCTTAGAAAGATGTTTCTTGCAATGGCAAAGGACATCCGAGTAATCATTGTAAAATTAGCGGATCGTCTTCATAATATGCGTACGCTTCAATATATGAAGCCGGAAAAACAGAAAGAAAAAGCTAGAGAGACAATGGACATTTACGCTCCAATAGCTCAAAGACTAGGTATTTCGAAAATAAAGATTGAACTAGATGATTTATCTTTAAAGTATTTGGAGCCAGACGTATATCATGAGTTAACGACTAAAATTGCTTCCAAAAAGAGTGAACGAGAAGCATTTATCAGTGGAATCGTTGATGATGTAAGATTCCATATAGACAAAGCGGAAATCGAAGCGGATATCTATGGAAGGGTAAAACATTTCTTTAGTATTTATAAGAAGATGGTAAACCAGAACAAGACACTTGATCAGATCTATGATTTATTTGCAGTTCGAATTATTGTAGATAACGTTAAGGATTGTTATGCGGCACTTGGTGTCATCCATGAGATGTATAAGCCAATTCCGGGACGTTTTAAAGATTATATCGCAATGCCAAAACCAAATATGTACCAATCACTTCATACGACGTTGATCGGACCAAATGGTCAACCGTTTGAAATCCAGATTCGTACATTTGAGATGCATCGTACGGCAGAGTATGGTATTGCAGCCCATTGGAAATACAAAGAAGCGCAAGATGGCAAGAAGACAAAAGATAATGAGGAAGCTAAGCTTACATGGCTTCGTCAGATTCTGGAGTGGCAGCGTGACTTATCAGATAATAGAGAATTCTTAAGCCTTCTTAAGAGCGATTTAGATTTATTCTCGGAAAGCGTATATGCATTTACACCAAGCGGTGATGTAAAGACGCTTCCAAATGGATCAACTCCAATTGATTTTGCATATTCCATTCATAGTGCCGTTGGTAACAAGATGGTTGGTGCAAGAGTAAATGGTAAGCTTGTAACTATTGATTATACGATCCAGAATGGTGACCGTATTGAGATTGTAACAAGCCAGAATTCCAAAGGACCAAGCCGCGACTGGTTAAAACTTGTTAAGTCCACACAGGCAAAGAACAAGATTAACCAATGGTTTAAAGCACAGTTAAAAGAGGATAATATTATCCGAGGAAAAGAATTAATTACGATTTATTGTAAAAGTAAGAACATTGTCCTTAGCGACTTATTAAAGCCAGAGTTTATGAAGTCGGTTATGTTAAAATACGGGTTCAAAGACTGGGACAGTGTATATGCTTCCCTTGGACATGGCGGTTTAAAAGAAGGCCAAATCGTAGGAAAGCTTCAAGAAGAATATCGCAAGAAGCAGAAGAGAGAAATTACCGACGCACACATTCTTGATGAAATCGGTGAAGTACAAAAAGAAGGTAAGTTAACAAGTAAGAAGAAAAAAGGTGGAATCATCGTTCGTGGTATCGATGATGTTGCCGTACGTTTTAGTAAATGCTGCTCACCAGTACCTGGTGATGAAATCGTTGGCTATGTAACAAGAGGCCGTGGCGTGAGCATTCACAGAACGGACTGTATCAACATGTTAAACCTTACGGAAGATGAACGTGTCCGCTTGATTGAAGCCGACTGGCAGATTCCAGCAGGTCAAGAGAAAGCCAAAGACGAGTTATATGTGGCAGAGCTTAAGATTTTTGCAAATAACCGTAATGGTGTCTTAGTAGACATTTCGAAAGTATTTACAGAAAATAAAATTAGCGTGACAAGTATGAATGTTCGTACGAACAAGCAAGGAACAGCAACGATTGCGGTAGGATTTGAAGTAAATGGTGTAAGCCAGTTACAAATCTTGATCGGAAAGCTTCAAAATGTTGAAAGCGTGCTTGATATCCAACGTACGAGCGGCTGATAAAGAGTAGGAGGAAAGATAGTTGCTTACAATTAATCGACTGATCTTAGGGCCAGTAGAAACCAACTGCTATATCATTTCAAATGAAGATACAAAAGAAGCAATTGTGTTCGATCCGGCAGAAAACACAGAGGAAATTATAAAGTGTTTAGAAAAAGAAGGAGTAAAGTTAGCAGCAATCTTGCTTACTCATGGACATTTTGATCATATGACGGCAGCGAATGAGCTCCGTGAAAAATGTGAGGCAAAAGTATATGCACATGAGATGGAAAAAGAATTGTTAGCAACTCCAGATATGAACTTATCTACGTTATTTACTGGTCAGCCAGTGAGTACTAACGCGGATCTATTAGTTAAGGATAATGAAGAACTTATGTTAGCTGGAGTAAGGATTCAGGTTATCTATACACCTGGACATACGATTGGCGGATGTTCTTATTATCTTCCAGAGCAGAAGATTTTAATTAGCGGAGATACGTTATTTAAAGGAACGATTGGAAGAACGGATTTCCCAACAGGGGATTACAAAACGCTTATTACAAGTGTTAAGAAACGTCTGTTCCAATTAGACGATGATGTGAAAGTGCTTCCAGGCCATAACGAGATCACATCAATCGGATACGAAAAACAGTATAACAGTGAGCTATAGAATAGAGGAATAATATGATTCACATTAAGCGAACAAGAGAAGAATTTGAATATGAAGTTCGTGCACTGACCATGGCATTTTTTAAAGGAGAGAAAATCTCTACAAAAAATGACGATGTGTTTGAGGAAGAAGTAACGCTTACAATTGAGATCAGCATGGGAGAAAACGCAATAGGTATTTCATTTTATAAAAATGAGATACCTATTACGTCGCTTTTATGCAGGGCAGACTTAAGCGAGCGCGCAGAGTACAAGAACCAATTAAAAATCCTGCTATATCAAGGATTGTCAGAAATTACAGGTAAGACGCTTCCTTGGGGAACGCTTACAGGAATTCGTCCGACAAAACAGGCGCTTACCAAGTTAGAACAGGGAGAGTCGAAGGACGAGATTGAAAAGTACTTTTACGACAGATATCTTTGTTCTAAGGAAAAAACAGACTTAAGTGTCGATATTGCGAGCCTTGAACTTGACATTCTAAATAAGATAGATTATAAAAATGGATATAGCATCTATATTGGAATTCCATTTTGCCCAACAAGATGTTTATATTGCTCATTTACGGCGTTTTCCATAAGTGCCTATAAAGACTATGTAGATAGTTATTTAGATGCGTTATTTAAGGAAATTGACTACTCAGTGAAGTGCTTTGACGGCCTTGATAAGAAACTTACAAGCATTTATATTGGTGGTGGAACGCCAACGACATTGAATGAAGAACAGTTAGAGCGTTTACTCATTAAGATTAATGAAGTATATGACCTTGCATCCATTCATGAATTTACGGTGGAAGCGGGACGTCCTGACAGTATCACATATGAAAAATTACGATTATTAAAAGCGTATGGGGTAACAAGAATCTCAATCAATCCACAGACGATGAATCAGGATACCCTTGATATCATTGGAAGAAAGCATACGGTGGAGGAGATTAAAGAAGCATATCATATGGCAAGGGAACTTGGCCATGATAATATAAATATGGATTTGATCATCGGACTTCCTGGAGAGGATGTCGAAGAAGTAAGACATACGTTAGAAGAAATGAAAGCATTAAATCCAGACAATCTTACTGTTCATACACTCGCCATCAAGCGAGCTGCGTATTTAAACATTTACAAAGACCGTTATCAAGATTTACATTTTGGAGATGCCTCAGAGATGTTACATCTTACAAGTGATTTTGCTAAGGAAGAAGGCTATGTTCCTTACTACCTATATCGCCAAAAGAATATGAGTGCAAATCTTGAAAACGTTGGCTACGCAAAACCAGGAAAGGAATGTATCTATAACATTCTGATCATGGAAGAAAAACAGACAATCTTAGCACTAGGTGCGGGAGCGTCCTCTAAGTTCGTATTTCCTGCGGAAGGACGTATTGAACGTGTAGAAAATGTAAAAGATGTAAAAGAATATGTAACAAGAGTGGATGAAATGATCGGTCGTAAAGAACGATTGATTCAAAAGGAGTATTATGGGGGAAAAGGCTGCAGTAAGTGATTTAGAAATGGATTTATCGAAAGCCATTTTAGAAGCAGATTTTAAGGATGCAATTAACCATGGCATCCTTGTAAGCAACTTGGCAGTACTGATTGCGAAGCAACTGAATATGGAGGAAGCATTTATTAATGAGATTTCCATTGCCGGCATGGTGCATGATATCGGGAAACTAAAGCTTAGCAAGTATCTCTACGGAAGAAGGAGAGGTGCGCTGGCGATAGAAGAAATCAAATATGTAAGAATGCATTCCACATTTAGTTATGAAGTGATGAAGAAAATGCAATTTAGTGAATTTATCCAATCAAGCGTATATCACCACCATGAGAATTTTGATGGTTCCGGCTATCCCGACAATCTTGTCGGGACGGCAATACCATTTGGGGCAAGAGTATTAAGGTGTTGTGATGTGTTTGCTGCATTGGTGTCGAAACGCCCGTATCGGGATGCATTTGATATTGAGACAGCATTGGATCTGATGATTGATGAGGTTAAAAACTTTGATATGCGAGTGTTTTTAGCATTTTTAGAAGTAGTACATAGTAGTGAATTTGAAGAAATAAGAGAATTTGTTACCTTATGCAATAAAGCTACTTAAATATATAATAATGATAAGATAATAGGAGGATAAATTATGATTACCCAAAGACCTAAAGGAACTGCCGATTGGTACGGTGCGGATATGCATAAAAGAACAATCATTGAAGCAAAAGCCAGAAAACTTTGTAAAGCCTATAATATAAAAGAAATTATTACTCCTGTATTTGAACATACTGTTCTTTTTCAACGTGGTGTAGGTGAAACTACTGACGTTGTTCAAAAAGAAATGTATACATTCGAAGACAAAGGAAATCGTAGTATTACGTTAAAGCCAGAAGGTACAGCAGGTGCAATTCGTGCTTACCTTGAAAATAGCTTATATGCAGAAGTTCAACCTACAAAATTATTCTATGTGACTCCAGCGTTCCGTTATGAACAGCCACAAAGTGGACGTTTACGTCAACATCACCAATTCGGTGTGGAATTTGTAGGAAGCAAGAGTCCTCTTGCAGAAGTTGAGTTAATCACTTTAATTACAACATTAATTAAAGAATTAGGTCTTAGCGATGCAAAATTACACATTAACAGTATTGGATGTCCAAACTGTCGTAAGACATATAATGAGGCATTAAAAGCATATTTAGAAAAACACAAAGACAGTTTATGTTCTACATGTCGTGAACGTATGGAAAAAAATCCTCTTCGTGTCATTGACTGTAAAGTACCATCTTGTAAAGAAATCGTAAAAGATGCACCAAGAACAATTGAATACCTTGATGACGAATGTAGAGAACATTTTGAAGAATTACAAGCGCTTTTAACAGAGCTTAACATTCCATATGAAATCGATACAGGTATCGTTCGTGGTCTTGATTACTATACTAAGACAGTATTTGAATTCGTAAATAAAGATGGATTCACATTATGTGGTGGCGGACGCTATGATGGTTTAGTAAAAGAAATCGACGGAAAACAAGATATTCCAAGTGTTGGTTTCGGTATGGGTATCGAAAGAATCCTTTACTTCCTAGATCAAGAAGGTGTAGAATTAGAAGCAGAGCCTAAGCCACAATTATATGTTGGTATTTTAGGAAAAGAAGCGAAAGCAAAGGCATATAAGATCGTAACAGATTTACGTAATCAAGGAATCATCGTTGAAACTGATTATCTTGACAGAAGCGTAAAGGCTCAGATGAAATATGCTAATAAGATTGGTGCATTAAACACTGTAATCTTAGGTACAGATGAAATCGCTTCCAACAAAGCAACAATCAAGAACATGGATACTCACGAACAAGTGGAAATGTCCATCGATGAAATTGTAAACTATTTCGGTAAGTAATCATCCTTACCTTAAGAAAAATTATTTTTATCTAAAAGGAGAATCTGTAATGGCAGAATCAATGAAAGGCTTACACAGAAGCCATAGATGTACAGAAGTTACAGCCAACGAGATTGGACAAGAAGTAACATTAATGGGTTGGGTTCAAAAGAACCGTAACAAAGGTGGATTAGTATTCTTAGATTTAAGAGACCGTTCTGGTATCATTCAAGTAATTTTCGAAGAAAGCGAAGTATCAGCTGATGTATTCGAAAAAGCAGGAAAACTTAGAAGTGAATTCGTAGTTGCAATTACTGGTAAAGTAGCAGCACGTTCTGGAGCAACAAATGAAAACTTAAAGACAGGAGATATCGAAGTTGTTGCAACTGACCTTCGTATCCTTTCTGAAGCAGAAACTCCTCCATTCCCAATTGAAGAAAACTCTAAAACGAAAGAAGAGCTTCGTTTAAAATATCGTTACCTTGATTTAAGAAGACCAGACATCCAAAGAAACCTTATTATGAGAAGTAAAGTGGCAACACTTACTCGTCAATTCTTAGCAGAAGAAGGATTCTTAGAAATCGAAACTCCAATGCTTATTAAATCAACTCCAGAAGGCGCTAGAGATTACTTAGTACCAAGCCGTGTACACCCAGGTAACTTCTATGCACTTCCACAATCACCACAGTTATTCAAGCAGTTATTAATGTGTTCCGGTTATGACCGTTACTTCCAAATTGCTAAATGTTTCCGTGATGAAGATTTACGTGCTGACCGTCAGCCAGAATTTACACAAATCGATATGGAATTATCTTTCGTTGATATCGACGATGTAATCGATGTAAACGAACGTTTATTAAAGAAACTTTTTAAAGAAGTATTAGATGTAGATGTTCAGTTACCAATCCCAAGAATGACTTGGCAAGAAGCTATGGATCGTTTTGGTTCTGATAAGCCAGACATCCGTTTCGGTATGGAATTAAAAGATGTATCCGAAGTTGTAAAAGACTCTGAATTCGTAGTATTCAAAGGTGCATTAGAAAATGGCGGAACTGTTCGTGGTATCAACGCAGAAGGCCAAGGAGCTATGCCAAGAAAGAAAATCGATGCATTAGTAGAATTTGCTAAGACTTACGGTGCAAAAGGTTTAGCCTACATCGCATTACAAGAAGATGGATCATTTAAATCAAGCTTTGCTAAGTTCATGACTGAAGAAGAAATGGCAGGCTTAATCAAAGCTATGGATGGTAAACCAGGTGACTTATTATTATTTGCTGCAGACAAAAACAAAGTAGTTTGGGATGTTCTTGGCGCTCTTCGTTTAGAAATCGCAAGACAGCTTGACCTTCTTGATAAGAATGAATTTAAATTCTTATGGGTTACTGAATTCCCACAATTCGAATGGTCTGACGAACAAGGAAGATACCTTGCAATGCATCACCCATTCACAATGCCAATGGAAGAAGATCTTCACCTTCTTGAAACTGACCTTGGTAAAGTTCGTGCAAAAGCATACGATATCGTACTTAACGGTACGGAAATCGGTGGCGGTAGCGTAAGAATCCACCAAGATGATGTTCAAGAAACAATGTTAAATAAATTAGGCTTCACAAAAGAAGAAGCATATCAACAATTTGGATTCTTATTAGATGCTTTCAAATACGGAGTACCACCACACGCTGGTCTTGCTTACGGACTTGATCGTTTAGTAATGATTATGGCTAAATGTGATTCTATCCGTGAAGTAATCGCATTCCCTAAGATCAAAGATGCATCTGACCTTATGACAAATGCACCAGACGTAGTTGATGAAAAACAATTAGAAGAACTTAGCATTCAAATTAACAAGCAAGCTGAAGAAGCTGAAAAAGTTGAAGAATAGATAACAATAGTAAAAAAGGACTGCGAGATTCATAGTAAGTGAATCTTGCAGTCCTTTTTAGTTTACGCGAACAACGAGCCAAAGTGATGCTTGCATCCACTTAGCTTGAGAAGGAATCAAAGATTTGTGTAAAGTTAGAAGTTGCTTCGTGCTCTTTCCTGTCTTTCGTGCTTTTATAATGTTTATGTTGTATAATCTACTTATTTAAAAGAAAGTTGGAGGGGAAATATGAATCAAATTGGATACGGCATACTGATAGGCTACCTTGTGATCATAAATGTAGTAGCATTTATCGTGATGGGAGTCGATAAGAGAAAAGCGAAAAAGCATAAATGGAGAATTCCAGAGAAGACATTATTTGGATTAGTATTGGTTGGAGGAAGTATTGGGGGAATTTTGGGAATGCAGATATTTCGCCATAAAACGAAACATATGTCGTTTATCATAGGATTTCCGTTGGTATTGATTATACAAATGCTTGTTGGGCTATGGTTATTTCTAAATTAAATTATAATTGACAGAATTTATAAAAATTGGTATAATATTCTTGTTGTTATATACAACGTATTATTATTTTTGGAGGAATTACACATGAACAAAGGTACTGTAAAATGGTTTAACAATCAAAAAGGATTTGGTTTCATCTCTGATGAAGCTGGAAATGATGTATTCGTACATTACACTGGTTTAACTATGGACGGTTTTAAATCTTTAACTGAAGGTCAATCCGTTGAATACGATGTGGTTAATGGAGAAAAAGGTCCACAAGCTACTAACGTAACAGTTTTATAATCTATCACAAGTTTTACAGTGTACCTTAAACGCTGATGTGTGTGAAACATAGAAAGAGTTAAGTTATATTGTTACAAACTAGATCGATTTATATGGAGAGGCATTGCTAGATGAATTTCATCTGGCAATGCCTTTTTCAATTTACGCGGGCAACGAGCCAAAGTCCTGCTTGCATGATCTTGGCGACTGCCTAGAAACGACCTTTTTTTTCATGAATGTCTGTGGTATGCTTGAAAATAAGAAAAAAGAGTTTGAGGTAAAAAAATGTCGGTTCGAAAACGATTGGAATTAAATCATGACAGCTTGCTTTCCTATTTACATCGAAAAGCACTAATGGATGCCAATAAGCAGTTAGGAAAATTAAATGAAAAGAATCAGGAAGCGTATGTTAGGCAGCTTTCAGAACTTGCAAGCCTGCAAAAGGGAAAAAAGCAATATTTGATCCCGGAAGGAATTTATCATATGCATGAAGAACCAGTCTTTTGTCAGAAAGAGGTTCCAAAGGAACATGTGAAGGCGGAGGTTGTTGTCGCATTATGCTGTAAAGAATATAAGACAGAAAGCGTAACAGAAGAATTTCTAATGCATTTACTTCAAATCAGTTATATGAATATCGTCCGAGATTATATTAAAGAAGAAATGATTAAAACGGTCTATTCAGTTACTTACAAAGAACCGGCGTTGTTTGTAAGTGAGTATTATGGACCGGGGCTATTTGATATGCCAGTAGAACGATTAGAAGAAATGTGCAATTTGTTACATGCAGAGGAAGTCGGAATTACTTGCAAACAGGAATGTTTATATCCGTCTGTGTCCTTTGTAGGAGTACTGTATATAACGGATAAAAAAATCATACAAAAGGCAGCGTGCAAAGATTGTAAAGCAAACATCGGATGCGAATACTGTATGATACATAACAAAATGGAAAGGTAGGTGTAAGGATGAAAGTCTTAATTATGCCAGCAAATATAACTTGTGAGGTGGCAGAGGAGAAGTCTTTATTAGAAGTACTTAGACAAAGCGGGGTATTTGTGGAAAGTCCCTGTGGGGGAAACCATACATGTGGAAAGTGTAAAGTGCTTGTAACGAAAGGAAATGATCATAAACTTTCGGAGGAAGAGAAAAGACTTTTGACCGAAGAAGAGGAACAAAGAGGAATGCGACTTGCCTGTGCCATGCTTGTAGAAGAGGACCTTACAGTACTTGTACCAAGACAGAAGAAAGACGAAATGGCTCAAGAGACTTGTGAAACAGAAGCGGTAAACAAAGATTCTAAGTATGGGATAGCCATTGATGTGGGGACGACCACAGTAGAGTTTGGGATTGTTCATTTGGAGTCGAAACGAACGGTTGCAAAGCAAAAATTCTTTAATCCACAGATTGCTTATGGGGCGGATGTAATTGCACGAATCACATATTGTGTAAGTACATCGGATGGAGAGAGAATACTAAGAGAGCGCCTGATTTCAAAGCTGAACAGGATGATTTCATCTTGTTTACAACAACTAAATATAGAAAGAGAACAGATAAAGCGAGCAGCATTCGTTGGAAATACAACGATGAGTTATCTCCTTTCTGGTACAGGCTTAAAAAGTCTTGCGAAAGCACCTTTTACACTTCAATACGAAGGCGATGTTATTTATCCTGCGAAACAATTCGGACTTTCCATTGCAGAAGATGGAGAAGTATATGTGGCTTTAAATATAGCAGGACATGTAGGTTCGGATGCCTATGCTTGCCTGCTTGCAACCAGACTACATGAGAAAGAAGGAAACCATCTGCTTGTGGATGTCGGGACAAATGGAGAAATACTGCTTTCTTCTAATAACAAAGTCTATGCTTGTTCGACAGCAGCAGGGCCAGCATTTGAAGGGGCTGGTCTTAGCTGTGGAATGCGCGCATCCACGGGTGCCATTACAAAAGCAAAGGTTTGTCATGGCAGGATTGATACAGAAGTAGTGGGACAGCTAGAAGCAGAAGGAATCAGTGGTTCTGGCATCATCGACCTCCTTGCCTGTATGTTAGAGCTTGGCGTAATGGATGACACAGGCTATATAAAAGAAGAGGCGATGGAGAACAGCAGATATCCTATCACAAACAAGGTTGGCATAACAAGAGAGGATGTAAGGCAAATCCAGCTTGCGAAAGGAGCCATTGCAGCAGGAATTCAATGTTTGATGGAAGAGGCTAATGTATCGTGTGAAGCACTGGATGGTATCTATCTTGCAGGTGCATTTGGCTCGAATATAGATACTAATAATGCTAAAAAGATCGGACTTCTTCCGAATATTGATATACGAAAAGTCCACAATTTAGGAAACGCTGCCATGGATGGAGCTAGAAGAATGCTACTAAACTGGGAGCGAAAAGAGGACTGTCATATCGATACAAACGAGATCGTCCATGTTGAGCTGGCACAGGTGAAAAAGTTTAGAGAATGCTTTATTGAAAACATAAATTTTCGTAGTCTCTTGTTTTGAGAAAATGTTTAGTTTATAATTAAATCAGCGGTTTTGTACGTATGAAAAGGGGATTATATGAAGGCATTAATGAAACAATACTATCAGCAATTTGTTGACGGCATAAACTTTCCTACAATCATCTATTTTTACGAAACTGGAAGAGTCGTTTCGTATAATAGACAGGCAATAGAATTATTAGGAAAACCAGTCACTACGGTTTCGAAATTAAGAGCGAGCAATCCAACATTAAAGCTAAGTGATGAGATATTAAATAATGGACATCACACCTTTTACAATGAACGTTTTTATGCACCGAACCAGGTAGTGATCGAGATTGACTGTGAAGTGAGTTCTATATGCGTGGAACAAGAACATTTAATTGTTGTATTCTTTGATTATTCTTTTAAGCAGTATTTTGTTCGCCATAATAAATATCAGCTGCCACGTATTGTGTGGTTTAATAAGAAGCATGAAATTATGGGCAGTAACGAAAGCTTTCGTAGGGACCTTGGCTTCTCCGAAAAAGATAATTCCAGCATACAATTATCAGAGATTCTTGACGAAGAGACAGATCGAAAGTTAAGCGAAGACAGAGAACATCTATATACGACTAAGAAGCCGGTTAACAATATGCTGCAGCTTATGAAGCCAAAAAATGAAAAAGGTTTTTTTTGTAAAATCGACCGCGTGCCAATATTCAATAAGAATAAAACGGTAGTTGGGTTACTTTCGGTTTATATGCTTATATTTAACCGTGAAGAGTACGAGCACTTTTACAGTGTCGCAATGAGAGAAAATAATATCCTTAATCAGATGATCAGTAAGACGGAGACAATTGCAATCAGCTGGATGAGGGATATTCAATATACAATTCAATATGTGTCAAGTAATGTTATTAACCTAGGATATACCGCTCAAGATTGCTATAGTGGAGCGGTTACTATAGATAGCGTTATGAGTGAACTGTCAAAAGAAACATTTATTGAGAATTTACACGCGATTGAGGATGGACCAAACAGTTCGTTTAATCAGAAAGCACACATACGAAAAGCAGATGGGTCTTTTACATGGGTACAGCTATATGTAGGAATCAGCAAACGTAATAACCAAAATTACTATTATGAGTGCTTGCTACAAGAGATTGAACAAAAAACAGAAGCACAGGAAAAGGACGACAACAATCTGTTTCAACTTTCGCTTCCCGGCGAGAGGGATGGCGGCGAGACTCTTTTAAATAATCGAATGCAACAATTTTGTACATATTTTCAGCCCATTGTACATATGCAGGCAGAAGAGATTATTGGATTAGAGGCAATATGGCGTTATAAAAGCGATTTATATGGATTTTTTGATCCAAAGGAATATCTGACAACATCGGAGTACCTGGCGCTATCAGTTCCTTTATCAGAATTTTCAATTAAAAAGACTGTAGAGCAGTTTGCAAGATTAAAACAGAAAGAATTGAAATTATACATTCCGATTAATTCTTTGCAGTTGATTCAGCCGAATTTTTCTAAAAAAATAAAGCGTATTGTGCAAGAAGCAGGAATACCACCAGAGAATATCGTGCTTCAGGTGAAGCAGAGCATCGCATTGGAAGATCATGACTTAATGAAAGAGATATTGCTAGGATATAAGGCAGAAGGGTTTGAAATCATGTTGCATCATTTTAATGGATGTCAGATTTCGCTAAATATGCTGGAAGGCCTTCCTATCGATTATCTGAAGACGGATAAGTCATTAATGGAACAATACGGACAGCTTGGATTTTCGTCGACCGATTTCGATGATGCTATGAATGTCATAAATAATTGTAATAGAAAAGTCTTTATCGATGGAATCGAGTTTAAGAGGCAGTTTGATTTTATTAAGTTTCAAGCGGTTCATGCTATTCAAGGAAATTATTTATGCGTACCATTAAGTTATGATAATGTAGTAAAAAAATTAGAAAAAAGTAGTGTGTAGAGGTAGAGGTATTATGAGCATAAAAGAAGAGTTCTTTGGGCATACGAAAGAGGGACTTGTAGTCAAGATTTACAAGATGACCAATAAGAATGGCATGGAAGCCCATGTGATTAATCAAGGAGCAACGCTGATGAGGCTTTATGTTGCTGATAAAAACAATCAATTTGACGATATCGTATTGGGATTTGATGATTTGAAAAGCTATGAAATGAACGGACCAAGTTTTGGAGCTTCGATTGGAAGAAACGCTAATCGAATCAAAGATGCTAAAGTGATGATTGATGGAGTGGTTTATCAGTTAGAAAAGAATGATGGAGAAAATAATCTACATGGTGGAGGAAAAGGTTTTGGACGTGTCTACTATGAAGCAGCGACAAAAGAAGAAGAAGGAAAAGATAGCGTGATTTTTTGCCGTGTAAGTCCTGATATGGAACAGGGGTTTCCTGGCACATTTACGTATCAAATAACGTATACTCTGACCGATGAAAATGAATTGATCATTCATTATGAGGGAACTTCTGATAAAGATACCATTGTAAATATGACAAACCATAGCTATTTCAATCTAAAAGGTCATACATCTGGAAATGCAATGAACCATAAGCTTAAGATTATGGCCTCTAAATTTACCGGAAGCGATGAGGGAAACGTATGTAATGGCTCTTTCGTAGAAGTAGTTGGTACGCCAATGGACTTTAGGGAATATAAAGAACTGAAAAAAGATATTGATGCTGACTTTGTTCCGCTAAAGGTAAGTGAAGGATATGACCATAACTATATCCTTGAGAATAAAGGGGACCTTACTGTGAAGGTTGCAGATTTGCTAGAGGAGTCCTCAGGGAGACATATGGAAGTATATACGACTGCACCAGGAATCCAATTGTATACGACAAATAGTTTAGAACTTGACGAAGGATGCACCTACAAGGATCATGCACAGTATAATGAAAGAGATGCTGTCTGCTTGGAGACACAGAATTATCCAAATGCATGCAATATACCAGCCTTTCCTTCTCCAGTGCTAAAAGCAGGAGAAAAATACGAATCTACTACTATTTATAAATTTGTTTAAAAACATTCATAGGAATAAAAGAGAAAAGCCCAGTAAGCATAATTGCTTTACCGGGTTTTTCTCTTTTTTAATCAAAAGATTTATTTTGTACCGTAGATACGATCACCAGCATCTCCTAAACCAGGAAGAATATATCCTTGTTCGTTTAATCTTTCATCAAGAGCACCGACAAAGATATCTACATCTGGATGAGCTGCTTTTAATTTTTCAACACCTTCAGGGGCTGCAATTAAGCATAAGAAGTGAATTTTCTTAATGCCTCTGTTTTTTAATAAGCTAATAGCTGCGATTGCGGAACCACCTGTCGCAAGCATTGGATCAACTACGAAGATTTCACGGTCTGCAGCATCTACAGGAAGTTTGCAGAAGTATTCTACAGGTTCTAGTGTTTCTTCATTACGGTATAAACCAATATGACCAACTTTAGCATTTGGAATTAGGTTTAAGATACCGTCTGCCATATGGAGACCAGCTCTTAAAATCGGAACGATACAAAGCTTTTTACCTGCAATTTCTTTTACAGTTGCTTTTGTAAGTGGTGTCTCAATTTCAATATCCTCTAAAGGAAGTTCTCTTGTTGCTTCGTAGCAAATTAACATGGCTACTTCACTAACTAAATCCCTAAATTCTTTAGTGGATGTAGTTTTTACACGCATAATACCAATTTTATGCTGAATCAAAGGATGATCCATTACAATAACTTTTGACATGTTATGCCTCCTATTTGCTTTACTTTTGTAGTAGGTTTACTTGTTGATAAACTAGTAGTATTATACCATATTCTATGGAAGTTAAAAGAAAAATATTAAAAATAAAATTATTAACAAACCCTAGTATAATATGGTAAAATTAGGAAATGAACGTTGCGAAAAAGGGGTGATAGAAATGAAGGAACAAGGTGGAGAAGAGATAAAGGAGAAGAGTTATCAAGCGGTCTTTCGCTCGCATCTTATTGCGTGCGCGATTATCGATAATAAGGGAGTTATTAAAAAGATAACGAAGGCAATGGTAGAACGATTTGCTATTTCTATGGAGGAAATCAAAGGACAATCCTTATTACATATATTAGACAGTGATACATTAACGGAGTTTGTGAATTCGCATATAAAGGAATGTGAGAAGCGAAAAACAGTGCAGTCTGAAAGTGCATTGGTTGCAATTAAGGGAAGAAAAGCAAGGTACTTATGGAATCAGGTTGAGATCACATCACTTGGTGGAGAGGATGGCTATTTATTAATCTTTCATGATTGCACAGAGAGCTATCAGGCACAGATGATACTGGAATCCAGTCTTGCATTAAGCAAGGAGGTATTCTTATTTTTTGATAATAGGAACTGTCTGCTTCAGTGTTCAGAAGAGGCAGTAAGAATCTTTGGATTTCCGAATCGAATTGAGGCACTAGGCATGCATTATACGACATTTTTTCATAACTGTTTATCGGAAGAACTGTTAAATGAACTATTTCAAACGTTGGAGGAAGGAAAGAGTTTTTTAAGGGAAGTCTCAGTGAAATATAAAGGGGCTTATGAAAGCTATGAGCTAGAAGCTTTTAATGTTATGGTAAAGCATTTGAAAAGCGGCATGGCTGTTTGTCTGCATAAGAAAGAAGAAGGAGAGACATATCTTCTTATGGAACAAAATAATAGTTATGACTATAGGAAGCAGACAGAACTAAGCGAGTGTGAAGAAGATGATTTTGAAGAGTGGGAAGAAAAAGAGAAAGAAGAAGTCTGGAACGATTTAAGAGAGTCGTTAGAAAACTTTCATTATGTCCAGGCAGAGGAAATTACAAGATATCTATTACGTGAGGCTAGCAGTCAAGAACGTGTCTTTTTGGAAGAACTAAGAAAAGAATTATTGATGTTTCGGTATGAGAAAGCAATTAGTTTGTTGGAGGTTTATATAGAATGGAAAAAAGAAGGGCTAAACAGAGGAGAAGCCTGATAGAGGGGGAGCACTACCAGGCCAAATATGAAAAAATTATCTTATTAACTACTGATGAGTATAGTTTATCGGACATATATGATTAAACTATGGATAATTTATGAACGTTTTATGAATATTCAATTGAAAGAAATCCTTTGTTTTCTAGGTGAACGGGTTTCATAATTTATATTTGCTAATATAATATAGTAGACGCTCTAAACAAAATATGTATGAAATGATAATTGTTGGTAACAATAGTAGGAGCGCGTAAGAAATTTGGTGGGTGGAAGAAACATGGCAAGTGTATTCCGTAAGCTTATTAGCAAAGAATTAGGCAGTGCCTGTTATGAACGATATTTTTCTTGTTACCAGAAGTTGATAGCAGATAAGGCATACAACCATCATGTATTAGAAAATGAAGAAATTTATACCGATATGTATTTGCGGTTGAAAGATAAAGATTTAGAATCTTTGAACAAGATGATGAAGAATCTATCTGAAGCAATGTTTTACGTATTACGAATAAGTAAGACGTTTAAAATTACCATATGTGCATATCTGATCGGAGTTTTGCTTGTACTATTTTTGGGAGTTGGATTTTGGTTTGGTCTTGCTAGTATAGGCGTTTTAACTGTAGCTTTTATTTATAAGGTATATGAATTCATTGTAAACAAGTATTGTTTTATCGATGCACACATTGTAATCATATATAAGTCGGTACTGGATCGACTCATCTTAAGGTATACATCTTAACAAAAAGGGCTGTCCCATTTGATAAATATGAGACGGTCCTTTTTCAAGCAAAACTCTATTTCTGAAAAAATAATGAAAATATAGAGAATTATAAGCGTTAATGCTATAATTTGTATATACAGTATTAGGATAAAATGAAAAAGGATGGTTTCACTATGAATAAAGTAGCAAAACGATTATTAAATACAATTAGTGCGTCAACATCGCCAATCCATTGTGTGATTGAGAGCAAGCGACAACTAAAAGAAGCAGGATTTACTGAGTTGCCGCTTGCAGATGAGTGGGTGTTAGAACGTGGAAAGGGATATTATATTGATTTATATGATTCTTCTTTTATGGCATTTCGTGTAAATGAAGGATTTGAAGTGGGACAAGGATTCCGCTTTGCCCATGCTCATACAGATTTTTGTGGACTTCGTATTAAAGGAAATCCAGAGATTAACGAAGGAGTTTACAAAAAGCTGAATGTGGAAGTCTATGGTGGTCCAATCTTAAATACATGGTTTGATCGTCCATTGTCTGTTGCGGGTAAAGTAGCGGTAAGGAGCGAGGATGTATTTGCGCCTAAGATCATTATGATTGATTTTAAACGCCCAATCCTTACTATTCCAAACCTTGCAATCCATTTAAACCGTAACGTCAATAGTGGTGTGGAAATTAACAATCAAGTAGATATCTTACCTCTCCTTGGAATGGCAGGAGAAGAAGTAAATGAGTCTGAATTTATGGATGCCTTGGCAAAAGAAGCAGGGGTAAGCCGTGAAGAAATCCTTGATTTTGAACTTGGAGTATATTGCTTTGAGGAGGGAACAGAAGTTGGATTAAATAATGAATTCATCTCCTCCCCACGTATCGATAATATCTCCAGTGTACAAGCTTGTCTGACTGCATTGATTAATGGGACAAGAAGAGAAGGAATCGATGTTATTGGATGTTTTGACCATGAGGAAGTTGGTTCAAGAAGCAAGAAGGGAGCAGATTCTCAATTGCTTGGAATCCTTTTGGAAAAAATCTATCGTACACTAGGCGGAAGCAAGATGCAGTATGATAATGCGTTATTAAAGAGCAACTGCTTAAGCGTTGATGTTGCACATGCAATCCATCCAAATAAGAAAGAAAAATCCGATATTACAAATAAGGTATATTTAAACAAAGGTGTTGCAATAAAGATCGCGTGTGCGCAATCGTATGCAACGGATACCGCTATGGTTGGAATGGTTGTAGGGCTTTGTGAAAAGGCAAATGTTCCGTATCAAAAATTCTACAATCGTTCTGATGTGAAGGGAGGCTCCACATTGGGTGCCATTATCAATGCTATTTTACCAATTCCGACACAGGATATTGGAATCCCATTGCTAGCAATGCATTCAACAAGAGAAACAATGGGCGTAAAAGATCAAGAGTATTTAGAGCAATTGTTAACGTCTTATTTTAGTTTGTAAATATTTTGAAACGTTTCGTTTAAAAGGGGAAAAAGGAAATGTAAATAATGCCCAAATAATTTACTGGCACAATGAGTAGATACAGATGTTGTGTTGGAATGTGGATGGAAAAGGTGTGGGTTTATGTGCAGAAGTACCAATAAAATGGGAAAAAACATGAATAAATCCTGCTTTTTGTTTGGGTTGTACAAATGCAATAATCTGTTATAATAGAATGGAATTAACGATAATATGTATTATCTCTTAGAGGAATACACGTTTAAGTCGTTTAAGTCGACAAAGTCGCGAATATAGTAAAGGTGGTATCAAGATGAATACATTAGAACTCCAAAAGACTGCCAATGAAATACGTAAAGGTATTGTAAAAGCAGTTCACAGCGCAAAATCAGGACATCCAGGTGGATCATTATCCGCAGCTGACATTTATACTTATTTATATTTCGAAGAGATGAATATTGACCCAGAAAACCCAGATAAAGCGGATAGAGACAGATTTGTTTTATCTAAAGGACATACAGCTCCTGGTTATTACTCAACGCTTGCTCATAGAGGATTTTTCCCTGTTGAAGATCTTACTACATTAAGACACGTAGGATCTTATTTACAAGGACATCCAGATATGAAACATATCCCAGGTGTAGATATGTCTAGTGGTTCTCTTGGACAAGGAATTTCCGCAGCAGTAGGTATGGCATTATCTGCAAAGCTTACAAACGATGAATACCGCGTGTATACATTACTTGGTGATGGTGAAATCGAAGAGGGTCAAGTTTGGGAAGCAGCTATGTTTGCCGGCGCAAGAAAATTAGACAATTTAGTTGTTATCGTAGATAACAATGGCTTACAAATAGATGGTAATATCAAAGATGTATGTGACCCATACCCAATTGATAAAAAATTCGAAGCATTTAATTTCAATGTAATTAATGTAGAAAATGCACATGACTTCGAAGAATTAGATCGTGCATTTAAAGCAGCGAGAGCATGTAAAGGTATGCCAACAGCAATTATTGCTAAGAGTTTAAAAGGTAAAGGTGTTTCCTTCATGGAAGGACAATGTAAATGGCATGGTAGTGCCCCTAATGACGAACAATTAGAAATCGCTTTAGCAGACTTAGAAAAGGTGGGTGAAGAATTATGTCAGAAGTAAAGAAAGTTGCTACGAGAGAAAGCTATGGTAAAGCATTAGTAGAATTAGCGAAAGAACATGAGAACTTATATGTTTTAGATGCCGATCTTGCAGAAGCTACTAAGACAGTAATTTTCAAAAAAGAGTTTCCAGAAAGACACATCGACTGTGGTATCGCTGAATGTAACATGATGGGTATTGCAGCAGGTCTTGCATCTACTGGTAAAGTTCCTTTTGCATCTTCCTTTGCTATGTTTGCAGCAGGACGTGCATTTGAACAAGTGCGTAACTCCATTGGTTACCCACACTTAAATGTAAAAATTGGTGCAACTCACGCAGGTATCTCTGTTGGTGAAGATGGTGCAACTCACCAATGTAACGAAGATATCGCATTGATGAGAGCAATTCCAGGAATGGTTGTAATCAATCCTGCAGATGATGTAGAAGCTAGAGCAGCTGTAAGAGCTGCCTATGAATATGAAGGACCTGTTTACCTTCGTTTCGGAAGACTTGCAGTGCCTGTAATCAACGACAAAGAAGATTACAAATTCGAAATCGGTAAAGGTATTACTTTAAAAGAAGGTAAAGATGTAACAATTGTTGCTACAGGTCTTTGCGTAAATGAAAGTTTAATCGCAGCTGAACTTCTTGAAAAAGAGGGAATCAATGCGAAAGTTGTAAACATCCACACAATCAAACCAATTGATAAAGATTTAATCATTGCTTCTGCAAAAGAAACTGGTAAAGTTGTAACAGTAGAAGAACATTCTATCATCGGTGGTCTTGGAAGTGCTGTATGTGACGTACTTTCTGAAAACTATCCAACAAAAGTATTAAAAATCGGTGTAAATGACGTATTTGGTGAATCTGGCCCAGCAGTTGCCTTAATCAAAAAATACGGTTTAGATGGCGAAAGCATCGCTGAAAAAGTGAAAGCTTTTGTAAAATAAACTTAAATCATAACAAAGAAAATGGAGCGAAAGCTCCATTTTTTTTTGTTGTTCACACCCGTAAAAATGTCGTTTGCAATCATTTACAAAAAAAGTATGAGGTTTTGATACAATAAAAAGATATTATAGTAAATGCATTAAGGAGAGTCGAGTATGAAGAGGGGAGACATTTGTTTTGTTAATTTAAATAAGGATAAAGATAGCGAGAATATGCAAGTTAGACCAGCTGTCATTATTCAAAATGACAAAAGCAATAAAAGTGGTGCATCAACAATTGTTGCGGCAATTACTTCGAATCTATATATAGAAGAAGATGTTGCACATGTTGTTATTGAAAAGGATAGAATTATCGGTATTATTGGGGAGCTGTCTGAAGAAGAATTGAACTTAATGGATCAGACATTGGCGGCTAGCATAGGATTATAATCCTATGATTACATAAAAGGCTGCAAAGATTAATAGATGAAGCAAAAGACAAAGATAATGATTAAGTTGCAAAAGATTAGTGAATGGATTGATAGAGGTATTTACGAGTATACTAATACCAAATATTGAAATGTTAGGATACGCTAAAAATCAAAGACACAATAGAGAACGTTTATGATTGTGTCGAGGAGAAAACTATGATTTATATTTGTTTGTGTGATGATGATACATTATTTTTAGAAAAAGGTAAGAATTTTGTTAATAAAATTGGAAAAGAAGCTGGAAAAGAGCTTTTTGTTGAATGTTTTCCTAGTGGAGAAAGCTTGATATTTAATCTTGATGAAAATATAAATAAATTTAATATTATTATTTTGGATATGATTATGAAAGAAACGAATGGAATCGAGACCGTAAAAAAACTTCGAGAAAAAGGATATAAGGGTGAAATTATTTTCTTATCCTCAAGTAAAGAGTATGCCATCGATTCTTTTGAGGTTGAACCATTATATTATGTTTTAAAGGGAGCATCAAATGAACAGAAATTTCGTGAGGTGCTCCTTAAAGCGATTAACCAAGTTGAGAAGAGTAGCAGTAAGAAGATACTGATTACAACAAAGAAGAGAAATACTGTAATAGAATCGGATGAAATTGCTTATATCGAGTGTGTGAATAAGAAAGTCAAAATATATAAGGTGTCAAAAGAGATAGAAGAGGTTACGAGTACATTAGGAAGTATTGAGGAAAAGATTAAAAAGTTAGGGTTCATTCGCTGCCATAAGTCTTATATCGTAAATGCAAAGTATGTAGAGTCCTTTACGAAAACTGAATGTCGATTGAAAGATAAAATTCTTATTCCAATCGGACGAAAATATACAAATTCATTTCAGGACGAATTATTACAATATGAATTGGATAATGTAGTGATTTAGAAACGCATAGGAGGTGAGTAAAATTCCAGATAGGATAGTAGATTTGCTAAATATGTTTTTGATGTATAGCTATAGTTTATTTTTATTTCATTTCACATTCAAAATTTTTAATCCGCGATTAAGCAAAGCGAAGACGTTAGCAATTTTTCCTTTAATAATTTCAACTTTTTATATGGTTATGATTGTGAATCGTGTGTTTTTACCTTTGCAGTATGTTTTATGTATGATGTTGTGTATTCTTTGTTTTAGAATTGCCTATTATGATACGATTGGAAATATCTTTGCTTTGTGTCTTAATAGTGCATATAGTTTATTGCTGTTTCGCGGGTTGTATTTAGCAATTGTTTCGTGGGTATTGAAAGAAAGTTTGTATCAGGTGAGTCAGAGAAACATTCATTACGTATTATCTTTTGGAATATCACAATTTTTTTTGCTTATGCTAGGCATATTATTTGAAAAGAAAATTAAGGCAACGTTGGTTGGTGCATTGCTTCGTCATAAAAATATGTTACTTTCCGTTATGACTATCAAGATCATCTTTGTACTGTTTATGGTTAGTGGGGATTATATGGTGTATTATCAGGTGGATGATATAGCCCTTTTACCTGGATTCTTAATGAATAGAATCTTAATTTATGCGTGTTATTATTTGTTGTTAGTCATAACATTGAAGAGCGGCAAGTGGGTTGATAATGAGATGGAACATGAATTGATGAGAATGCAATTAGAGTATCAAAAGCAACTCTATAAGAAGCGGAACCAATTTGAGGAAGTCGTACGGATGTACAATCATGACTATAAGAATATCTTACAAAATGCTGTTAGTTGTATTGAAAATGATCAGTTAGAGAGTGCCAAGAATTTATTGACACAATTGGGTGGGCAGGTAACAAGCCTCATTGATAAAAATAAAAGAAATTCTAACTCCCTGATTGTAGATATCATTTTAAGTACATTAGAGGAAAAGTGTAACAAGTCGGGGATAGAATTTTCTTCCAATTGTTATATTCCGGAAAATGTGAAAATCAGCGAGCTACAGTTTAGTCGGATTTTTAATAATCTAGCAAATAATACATTTGAAGCATGTGATAAGCAGAAGGAATCGGAGAAACGTTGGATTACGTTTAAAAGTTATGTAAAGGATGGTAACTTAATCATCTATGTGCAGAACTCATTTAATGGAATAGTACGATATGAGAAAGAAAAGCTAGCAACCACAAAGCGTGACCAAAAGATGCATGGAATTGGCTTAGATAGTATTCGACATACGGTAGAAGAACTAAATGGAATGGTAATAGTTAAGCCGGATCAAGAAAAGAAAATCTTTGAACAGTTGATTAAGATCCCAGCAAAGTAGAATAGTGTCGGAAAGAAAAAATTACCATCGAAAAAGTACGAAAAAAGTATTGACTGATACTATTCTTTATGCTATACTAAAGAAGTAGTTCGGCTCTATGGTCAAGCGGTTAAGACACCGCCCTTTCACGGCGGTAACAGGGGTTC
>CAJMNR010000003.1 GCA_905214875.1 uncultured bacterium
AAAACAAGTATTAAATAGTATTGAATCTGGCATGCCAGAAGATTTTTATACAATTGATTTGATGAATGCGTATGCAAAACTTGGCGAAATTATTGGTGAAGAAGTTGGAGAAGATTTAGTTAATACTATTTTCCAAAAGTTCTGTATGGGTAAATAGTAACAAAAGGGAAAGAGGAAGAATTATGCCACATGTATGTGAAGAATATGATGTTGTAGTTGTTGGTGCTGGTCATGCAGGTTGTGAAGCTGCACTTGCAAGTGCAAGATTATCGTTAAATACGATTATTTTTACAATCAGTATGGATAGTATTGCATTAATGCCATGTAACCCTAATGTAGGGGGGAGTTCTAAGGGTCATTTAGTTCGTGAAATTGATGCATTAGGCGGTGAGATGGGTAAAAACATCGATAAGACGTTTATCCAGTCTAAAATGCTTAATAAGTCTAAGGGACCTGCAGTACACTCCTTACGTGCTCAAGCCGATAAACAAGATTATAGCAGAGAAATGCGCCGAGTTCTCGAAAATACAGACAATCTTACAGTAAGACAAGGTGAAGTTACTGAAATCTTAACTGAGAATGGGAAGGTTGTAGGAGTAAAGACATTTACGGGGGCAACGTACCACTGTAAAGCAGTTGTATTATGTACTGGAACATATCTAAATGCAAGATGTGTCCATGGAGATGTAAGCATTTATACAGGACCGAATGGTTTGGCGGCAGCCACTCATTTAACAGATTCTTTAAAATCTTTAGGAATTGAAATGTATCGATTTAAGACAGGAACTCCTGCAAGAATTGATAAACGTTCGATTGATTTTAGTAAGATGGAAGAACAAAAAGGAGACGAACAAATTGTACCATTCTCCTTTACAAATAAGGCAGAAGATTTACAAAGAGACCAGATTTCTTGCTGGTTAACTTATACGAATGAAAAGACACATGAAATCATTCGCAGCAACTTAGATCGTTCCCCTCTATATTCAGGTAATATCCAGGGAACAGGACCAAGATACTGCCCATCTATTGAAGATAAGGTAGTAAGATTTGCTGATAAAAACCGTCACCAAGTATTTATTGAGCCAGAAGGAAACTATACAAACGAGATGTATATTGGTGGTATGTCTAGTTCTCTTCCAGAAGATGTTCAGTATGCAATGTATCGTAGTGTTCCAGGTCTCGAAAATGCTAAAATTGTTCGTAATGCATATGCGATTGAATATGACTGCATCAATGCGAATCAATTAAAAGGGTCTCTTGAATTCAAAAATGTAGAGGGATTATTTAGTGGTGGACAGTTTAATGGTAGTTCAGGTTATGAAGAGGCAGCAGCTCAAGGTTTAATGGCAGGTATTAATGCAGCACTTAAAGTATTAGGTAGAGAAGCGGTTGTATTAGATCGTTCTGAAGCGTATATCGGTGTTTTAATCGATGACCTAGTAACAAAAGAGACTCATGAACCATACCGTATGATGACTTCAAGAGCCGAATACAGACTTATTTTACGTCAAGACAATGCAGACTTACGTCTATCCGAAATTGGCCACGAAATCGGGTTAATTGACGATGAACGTTATGATTATGTGGTGAAGAAGCGTCAAATGATCAAAGATGAAATTGCTCGTTTAGAAGAGTATAAGATAGGTGCAAATAAAGAAGTACAAGAGTTATTAGAAAGCTTAGACAGTCAGCCATTAAAGACTGGTACGACGTTAGCAGAGTTGATTCGTAGACCGGAATTAACATATGAGGATATTGCACCATTAGATAAAGAACGTGAAGAACTACCAAGTGATGTAATCGAACAGATTAATATCAATATTAAATATGATGGTTATATTACAAGACAATTAAAACAGGTAGAACAATTCAAAAAGTTAGAAAATAAGAAGATACCTGCAGACATTAATTATGATGAGATTAATAGTTTAAGAATTGAGGCAAGACAGAAATTAAGTAAGATCCGCCCTGCATCAGTAGGTCAAGCATCTCGTATCTCGGGAGTAAGCCCTGCAGATATTTCTGTGCTATTAGTTTATTTAGAAGTACTACGTCATAATAAATAAAGCAGTATAAGGAGTAATTGTGGAACAAGATAAAGTATTTTTAGACGGTTTAAAAGAGCTTAACATTGAGTTAAGTAATGAGCAAATCGCTCAGTTTCATAAATACTATGAAATGTTAGTAGAAAAAAATAAGGTGATGAATCTTACAGCAATTACAGAGTGGGAAGAAGTTGTTCATAAGCACTTTTTAGATAGTATTGCAATTATTAAGACGATGGATATGTCTAAATCCTATCGAATCCTTGATTTAGGAACGGGTGCAGGATTCCCAGGCATTCCATTAAAAATTGCATTTCCACAGTTAGAAATTGTATTATTAGATTCCTTAAATAAAAGAATTTTATTTTTACAAGAAGTAATTGATGAGTTAGGATTAAAAGATATAACAGCAATCCATGGACGTGCAGAAGATTTTGCAAAAAGAAAAGAATACCGCGAAACCTTTGATCTATGTGTATCAAGAGCAGTAGCGAACCTATCTTCGTTAACAGAGTATTGTTTGCCATATGTTAAAAAAGGTGGCGTATTTGTTTCTTACAAATCTCAGACGGCAGTGGAAGAAGCGAAGGCAGCAGGTAAGGCAATTCATGTACTTGGAGGCAAGTTAGAAGGAATCATTGATTTTACGCTTCCAGGAACCGATATGACTCGTTGTTTCGTAAAGGTTAAGAAAGTCTTAGAGACTCCTAAAAAGTATCCTAGAAGTGCAGGAAAGCCGACCAAAGAGCCATTATAGGGAGGAAAGTGTATGGTAAAGGGTAAGTTTTTAACCAGTAAAGATGATTTATCAGAAGTATTAAAAATCCGAGAAGAAGTATTTTGTGAGGAGCAAGGGATTGCAAAAGAATTAGAACATGATGCATTGGATGATGGGGCTATTCATGTATTAATCAATGATCATGACTGTAATGTTGCAACCGGACGTTTGTTACAGCTTCAAGGTGAGTACTTTATAGGGAGAGTCGCCGTAAGAAAAGAAGAGCGTGGAAAATATTATGGTGATTTTGTAGTACGTATGCTAGTAGATAAAGCATTTAGAAATGGTGCGAAAGAAGTAAAGATAGAGGCCCAGAAACATACCATTCCTTTTTATAAAAAGATTGGATTTGTTGAGGATGGAGAAGAATGTATGAAAGCAGGAATTCCTCATATTCCAATGAAAATTGTACAAGGTGCATTATCTTGTCATTGTAAAAAGTAAAAAAAGGCAGTTCACATCATATTGTGGACTGCCTTTTCGTTTCATGTGAAACAAAATTATGAGGTGATTTATAACTCTTCTAGATATAGTTTAACGATATCTGCACATTTGGATGGCTTTTCAATATGTGGCATGCCTTTGGTATTCGGAATATACATAGCTTCAATAGAAGAGTTAAAGTATTTGTATTCATCTACGGTAGCTTCGATACCATCTACATTTGAGCCTGCAATAATACAGATGGAGTTATTGATATCTTTTAGAGCATGAATAATATTCGTGTTCGTGTAATGGCATTTTATACTTGTATATACATATTTCGAGGAAGCTCCTGAAGTATGTGCTGCTTCTGAAAATGCGTTTTCATATCTTTGAACAGGATATGGTGCACTTAAATAATTTGTTTCAAATTTTTTCTTAATTCTTAATTTATTGTTATTGATATTATAGATGAGTGTACCAATGATTGGAACATCTAACATCCATTTTAATATCTTGTGTTTTTTCTTTGGATATTTATTAAGTTCTTTTAAATCAGTAGGATTTATAAGAATTAATTTATTAAATAATTGTGCATCGATATAGCAAGCCATAATAGCTATGGCACAGCTTTTTCTTGAAGTAACAATGGTTGTTTTCGCTTTAATTACATTCTTAATAAAGTCAGAGATGAGTTGTACATATAAATAGTTCGTATAAGTCATCTTTGGTTTGTCGGAACGTCCACATCCAATTAAATCAATCGTATAAACGGTGTTAGTTTGGGTTAACTTGTTCTCTAATTCTTTGAATTCATAACCAGATCCTGTACTGGATAAGTCGTGAATAAGAAGAATTGGGTCACCGGAGCCCTTACGAGTATAAGAAATCTTTCCAAAGCGCCAATCATAATATCTGCTATTTTCTCTATATAAAATTTCTTTTAATGTACTTAGAAAAAATATGGCCTTATTTACAACATGAACGATACCTAAACTTAATACTATGATCCCCGTTATTAACGAAACTTTTTGGGTTTTTTTCTTCAACGTAATACCCCGCTTTCATAAGTAATATTCTGATATATTTCTATTATAAGGTAAATTTTGCTTGGTTACAATTATTTTTTTTGTAAATTAAAATGGCTGTAATATATAAAATCCATTGAGAAATCACAACATTTAGTGTATTGTATATAGTATATGCTTATAATATAGAAGTATTTGTATTTTTAAGTAGATTATTCTTAATAATGATAACAAATGGGATGAGGGGACAATGAAAACAGAAGAAAAACATATATGTCATAACGAAGCTGCAGGAAGAATTATTGATGAAATGATTCAGGAATACATAAGTGGATATTCACTCAATTTAGGGAACAAAGAGAATTATTTGGAGAATACATCAGAATATTTCTCAATTAAGAATGATTCTAATCAAAATACTAGGGAAGTTAAGAATGATTCTAATTTATCAAAAGAACAGGCACTTGAACGTGTAAATGCATTATTACTTGCACAGAAGTTAATTATGCAAGAAAATGATAAAATTGAACCTGAAAATACTATCGAAAATAATAATAAAGTCCGATATTCTATATTAGATGTACTTGAGTTAGATCGGAAAAGAATTGCAAGGGATTTACATGATTCATCAGTCCAAATACTCACAATGTTAGTCCATAAAGCTGAATTGTGTGAGAAATTAATAGAAATAGATACAATTCGCACTAAAATGGAACTTCACATCATGTCAGATGTATTAAAGGATGCAATATCAGAGTTACGTCAGACAATCTTTAATTTAAGACCAATGACAATGGATGATTTGGGGATTATGGACTCCATCGAACGATATGTACAGATGTTAATTCAGAGTAGTGATATTATTTTCAAACTTAATGTAATTAACAGCGAGAAGTATGATATTGAGCAATTGTTAAAACCAGTACAAAAATTATCTTTATATCGTGTATTACAGGAATGTTGCAGCAATATTGTGAAACATTCAGGGGCAAGGAATGCACTTATTACTATCAAATTACATGCTGATAGAATTGAAATGGTTGTTGAAGACGATGGTAAGGGTTTTAATAATCCGGGGATTATAAATAGGGTAAATGAGATAAGTAATAGTAAATCACTAGAAGAAGAAGAGTGTTTAGATGCATTAACCAAAGTATTATCAGAACGTTCAGATTTTTCTGGTTATGGCTTATCGATGTTACAAGAAAGAGTTTATTTGCTAAGGGGAAAGATGCATATAGACACTAGTAAAAAGGGAAGCAGAATCAAAGTAATTATTCCAATTACTACATATGAGGAGGTTTTAAATGAAACCAATTAAAATTATTATTGCTGATGACCATTGGATGGTCAGAGATGGGATAAAGCAATTATTAGAATTGGATCAGGAATTTAATGTAGTGGCACAAGCAGGTTCCGCAGAGGAATGTTTAAGAGCAGTACAATTAGTTGAGGGACAAGTTCTGTTATTAGATATTAATATGCCAGGAACAAGTGGTATTGAAATTATACCGACAATAAAAAAGCTTAATCCCAATATTAAGATTTTGATGCTAACAATCCATAATGAAGTTGAATACTTAAATAAAGCATTTAAATTAGGGGCAAATGGATATGCATTAAAAGATTCAAATTCAGATATGTTAAAGAAAGCTATTAGAGCAGTAATTAATGAAGAAAAGTTCGTTGATCCAATTGTTTTACCATATTTATATTCTGACCGTGCTAAAATCTATGTAGATACAAAATCATCTTCACTTACAGATCGTGAAAATGAAGTATTAATATTATTGACACAAGGATTGTTTAATAAGGAAATAGGATATAAGTTAGGAATTAGTGAAAAGACAGTTAAAAATCATGTATCTAATATATTTAGAAAACTTGGCGTATCAGATCGAACGCAGGCAGCAATTTATGCAGTGAAAAATAATATAGTGAGTCTTGATTAGATGTCGAAAAAGGATGATGTTTCACGTGAAACGTCATCTTTTTTAATTGTTAGGAAATTTCTCTGTCGAGCTCTTTCCTAACAATTAAAAATGCCCCAAAAAGCAGTGCGCGGACAAAGTGTGCGTTCCTTGACAAACACAAAAGACGCGAGAGTGTGTGGAACACACACTTTGTTCTTTACGCGGACAACGAGGCAATGGCGACTGCCGCGATAACGAGAAAAACTCATAGAGAGTGTTTCTTCTCATTGTGAGAATAACCAGGCAGCAGTAATAATTTGTTTCGTTTGCATGGATTATAATGACTCCATAGCATAATTATGTTCCACGTGAAACATTTTTATTCTTAAAATACGATAAATATTTAAACAATAGTAGATATACAAAAAATATAATGCTATAATAAAAATTGACTAGAGCAGAGAGCGGCATTTTAGCAATCTGTAGAAACAATAACATGAAAATACTTTATAAATATAAAAAATAAAAGGTGATAAGATGGGAAGAGTAATAGCAGTTGCAAATCAAAAGGGTGGAGTTGGAAAAACAACCACAGCTATTAATCTGTCAGCAGCATTAGCAGAGGCTGGGAAAAAAGTGTTGACAATTGACCTTGATCCCCAAGGAAATACGTCCAGTGGATTAGGAATTGATAAAAATTCCTTACGAAGTACCGTATACGAATTAATGATTGGCGAAGCCACATTATATGAAAGCATTCAAAGAAATGTCCTTGAAAACTTATCGGTTCTTCCATCAAATGTGGAACTTGCTGGTGCTGAGATTGAATTAATCGGCGTTGAGGAAAAAGAGTTTATTTTAAGAAAATACGTGGATATTATCAAGGATGATTATGATTTTATTATTATTGATTGTCCACCTTCATTAAATACTCTTACAGTAAATGCAATGACTACAGCAGATACTGTTATTGTACCAATTCAGTGTGAATATTATGCATTAGAGGGATTGTCACAGTTAATTCATACGATTAACTTAGTGAAGAAGAGGTTAAATCCACATCTAGAAATAGAAGGCGTTGTATTTACAATGTATGATGCAAGAACAAATTTATCATTACAAGTAGTAGAGAATGTAAAAGAGAACTTAAATCAAAATATTTATAAATCTATTATTCCAAGAAACGTTCGTTTGGCAGAAGCACCAAGCCATGGTATGCCAATTACAGAATATGATCCTCGTTCTACGGGAGCAGAGGGGTACCGTTCATTAGCGCAAGAAGTAATAGAAAGAGGGAATAAATAATGGCACCTAAAAGAGGACTTTCTAAAGGGTTAGGAAAAGGTCTGGATTCGATGATTCCTGATAAGATACAGGAGACAAAGGAAAATCTTCACGAAGGATTGGAAGATAATAAGGAAACTGTTATTGATATTAATAAAATTGAGCCAAATAAGGGACAACCTAGAAAAATGTTTAATGAAGACGCCCTTATGGATTTGGCCGATTCTATTAAACAGTACGGCATTATTCAGCCATTAATTGTACAAAAAAGAGAGAATCATTATACAATTATTGCTGGTGAAAGACGTTGGAGAGCTGCAAAATTAGCAGGAATTAGAGAAGTACCAGTAGTTATTAAAGACTATACACCTCAAGAGGTATTAGAAATTGCTTTAATTGAGAACATACAAAGAGAGGATTTAAATCCAATAGAAGAAGCAATGGCATTTCAAAATCTTATTGCAGAGTTTAAATTAAAGCAGGATGAGCTCGCTGAAAGAGTGTCTAAGAGTCGTGCGGCAATTGCAAACTCTATGCGTTTACTTAAGTTAGATCCACGAGTACAACAGATGATTATTGATGACATGATTACAAGTGGTCATGCTAGAGCGTTATTATCAATTGATAACATGGACGAGCAATATAATGTTGCGACACAGGTTTTTGATTTGAAATTAAGTGTACGTGAAACAGAAAAACTTGTGAAGAAGATTGTTGAGGGTAAGAATACGCCTGAAAAGCCAAAGACAGTTCTTACCGAGCAAGAAATTATTATTTTAAAGAATCTTGAAGATAATTTAAAGAATATTATTGGAAGTAAAGTATCCATTACAAAGAAACAAAAAAATAAGGGAAAAATAGAAATTGAGTACTATTCTAATGATGAGTTAGAACGTATTATAGAGTTATTTCAAACAATTCACGCATAAGAGTGATGAAAGAAGAAAAGAAGGTAGGTTAACAAATGAATATATTTGAAACACTAGGAATCAATTCAGATTATGTACTTTTAGGCTTAGCAGGTGTTGTATTTATTTTATTCATTTTAGTTATTGTGTTATTTGTTAAAAACAGCAAGTTAAATAAGAGATATCAGTCATTTATGCAAGGGGCTGAAGCAAAAAGCTTAGAAGAAACAATACAGACTAGATTCCAGGAAGTTGATATGATGAAAGAGTTGCTAAAAAAACATCATAATCATATTAACGAATTAGAGGAATCCTTTAAAGTATCCTATCAGAAAACAGCCATTGTAAGATATGATGCATTTAAGGAGATGGGTGGTAAGCTAAGTTTTGTACTAGCATTACTTAATGATGAAAATAGTGGATTTTTAATTAATTCTATGCATAGTAGTAGAGAAGGCTGTTACACATATATTAAAGAGATTATTCATGGTGAATCTTATGTTGTACTTGCAGAAGAAGAACAGCAGGCATTAGAACAGGCAATTAAATCAAAAGAATTAGTACAAGATTAATAGAAAGCTGTGTTAGCATTGCTAGCGCAGCTTTTTTTGTTACACTTTGAACAATAAAAACACCACCTGCTCTGCGCGTGGTGGGAGTTACTTAAGCTTATAGTATAAAACCTCCTTTGTTTTAAAGATGGTTCGCCAACCGCATTAAAACAAAGGAGGTTATCCAAATGGATATAAATAGTTCACCACATAGCAGATGGAATTGTAAGTACCATATAGTTTTTCACCCATATTTAGAGAAAAAGTTATACAAGAGAACTGTATAGAGATATAGCAAATATATTAAGTGTATTGTGTAAACGAAAGGGAGCTTATATTGTAGATGCAGAAATGTACCCTTATGATATTTGAAAGCCATGTAAATTTAGAATACAAGTATAAAAATAATAAGCATACTTAGCTATAATAATACCCCTCTAATCACGCTAAAATTTGCGTCAATTTACTGTATGTTTGCTGTGAAACAAAAATAACACTCGTTCTCTATCTCAATCTAACCTCTATGTATTTTTTTCATATTTCTTATGAATTTGTGCTCCTCTTCTCTTCCCCTCTTTTCTCTCCTCTTTTTTTAAACTAATTTCCACGCATTTTTAACAATCCACCCTATTTTTATAAAATTTCAATTATAATATACAAATAATGGAATTACATATTTTTCAAGAATGTTAAAAAAAAAATAAAGCTTGACGCTTTTAATGGAAAATTATGATAAAGCATAAAGTGAAAAAGTAAAACCATTATACAATTATTTCCTACCAAGGCCTAAGATAAATAAAAAATTAACAAAGTTTTATTAAGAAAAAACTTGAGTAGAGAGGTGAAAAAGTGTACAACATGTATAAAAATAACACAAAATAATAGGTGCAAATATACAAAAAGTATAAAATGAAGTACATGAGTACAAGTAAAAAATACAAAAATGACAAAAAAATATGTAGAACGCTAGGGGAATTCATCATATGAGGTTGTTGACAATTTAACAGGAAGATATTACAATAAAGTCAGTCAACAGGATAGAACTTACACAATATATTGTTAAATATTTAACGGTTGTGCAATGAGCAATATATTTACTATTTGAAAATAGGAGGATAATTAATATGGCTAAAAAGGATCAAGCAGTAGAACAAAAAGTGGTGGATGTAAATGTTGTAGATAGCGTTGAAGCTCTTACAGCAAAAATAAAAGAGGTAAAAGAAGCACAAAGAATATTCTCAACGTTTTCTCAAGAAAAGGTTGATGAGATCTTTAAAGCAGCTGCATTAGCGGCAAACAAACAGAGAATTCCATTAGCAAAATTGGCAGTTGAAGAAACTGGTATGGGAATTGTAGAGGATAAAGTTATTAAAAATCACTTTGCATCAGAGTATATTTACAATACTTACAAAGATACAAAGACTTGTGGAGTGATCGAACATGACAACTCCTTTGGTATTACGAAAATTGCTGAGCCAATTGGCTTAATAGCAGCGGTTATTCCTACTACAAATCCAACATCCACTGCAATATTTAAAGCACTTGTAGCATTAAAAACACGTAATGGTATCATTATTAGTCCACATCCAAGAGCTAAAAAATCAACGATTGCAGCTGCAAAAGTTGTATTAGATGCCGCAGTTGAAGCAGGCGCTCCAGCAGGTATCATTGGATGGATTGATGTTCCTTCCTTAGAGTTAACAAATGAAATTATGAGAGATGCAGATATTATCTTAGCAACAGGCGGTCCTGGTATGGTTAAGGCAGCTTATTCTTCAGGAAAACCTGCATTAGGCGTTGGTCCTGGTAATACACCAGCAATCATTGATGAATCTGCAGACGTATTATTAGCAGTAAACTCAATTATTCATTCTAAGACATTTGATAATGGTATGATATGTGCATCAGAACAATCCGTAATCGTTAGCGATAAAATTTATGATGCAGTAAAGAAAGAATTTACAGATCGAGGATGCCATATTTGTTCCAAAGAAGAAGCAGATAAGTTAAGAAAGACAATCTTAATCAACGGTGCATTAAATGCAAAAATCGTTGGACAAAAGGCAGCAACAATTGCAAAATTAGCAGGATTTGAAGTTCCAGCTGAGACAAAGATTTTAATTGGTGAAGTTGAAAGTGTTGATATTGAAGAAGAATTTGCACATGAAAAATTATCTCCAGTATTAGCAATGTATAAAGCAACAAGCTTTGAAGATGCAGTAGCAAAAGCAAAACAGTTAATCGCTGACGGTGGTTATGGCCATACATCTTCCTTATATATTAATGTTGGAACAGGCACTGATAAGATTCATGAGTTTGAACAACAAATGAAAACATGCCGTATTTTAATTAATACTCCATCCTCTCAAGGTGGTATTGGTGATATTTACAACTTTGCATTAACTCCATCCTTAACATTAGGTTGTGGTTCTTGGGGCGGAAACTCTGTTTCTGAAAATGTAGGTGTAAAACACTTAATTAACATTAAGACAGTTGCTGAGAGGAGAGAAAATATGCTTTGGTTTAGAGCACCAGAAAAGGTTTACTTTAAGAAAGGCTGCTTACCAGTAGCACTTGCAGAACTTAAGGATGTTATGAATAAGAAAAAAGCATTTATCGTAACAGACTCTTTCTTATATAAAAATGGTTATACAAAAGTAGTAACAGATCAATTAGATGCAATGGGAATTCAACATACAACATTCTTCGATGTTGCTCCAGATCCAACACTTGCTTGTGCAATTCAAGGTACAAAGGCAATGAGAGATTTTGAGCCAGATACAATCATTGCAATCGGTGGTGGTTCTGCAATGGATGCCGCTAAGATTATGTGGGTTATGTACGAACATCCAGAAGTTGATTTCATGGATATGGCAATGAGATTTATGGATATTAGAAAACGTATCTATACGTTCCCTAAGATGGGTGAGAAAGCTTACTTTATTGCGATTCCAACCTCTTCAGGTACAGGTTCTGAGGTTACACCATTTGCAGTAATCACAGATGAAAAGACTGGTACTAAATATCCATTAGCTGATTATGAGTTATTACCTAAGATGGCAATTATCGATGCTGATATGATGATGAATCAACCAAAAGGCTTAACAAGTGCTTCTGGTATTGATGCATTAGTACATGCTTTAGAAGCATACGCATCCATTATGGCAACTGAATATACAGATGGTTTAGCTTTACAGGCAATGAAGAGTATCTTCAAATACTTACCTAGTGCTTATGAAAACGGTGCAAAAGATCCAATTGCAAGAGAAAAAATGGCTACTGCATCTACTATGGCAGGTATGGCATTTGCAAATGCATTCTTAGGAGTATGTCACTCTATGGCACACAAATTAGGTGCTTGGCATCACTTACCTCATGGTATCGCAAATGCAATCTTAATTACAGATATTATGAGATTTAATGCAACTCATGTTCCAACTAAGATGGGAACTTTTCCACAATATCAATATCCACATTGCATGGAGAGATATTTGGAATGTGCTGATTTCCTTGGAATTAAAGGAAATACTGATGAAGAAAAATTTGAAAACTTCCTTACTGCAATCGAGGAATTAAAAGCAAAAGTCGGAATTAAGAAAACAATCGCTGAATATGGTGTTGATGAAAAGTACTTCTTAGAGACATTAGATCAAATGGTTGAACAAGCATTTGATGATCAATGTACAGGTGCAAACCCAAGATATCCATTAATGAGCGAAATTAAAGAAATGTATTTAAAAGCTTACTACGGAAAATAGAAATGACAAAAGAAGAAGCTATGGGAGTTATGTCCCATAGCTTCTTCTTTCTGTGTAAAGTAAAATAGGACTAATATAAAAAGGCCTGAATCTGTCGATTCAAGCCCTTTTTATAAATATTATATTATTCATACTGTACAACGTTAATCCATTTTGTAAGTAATTCTTTCTCTTCAGGTTTATTCTTTGTAAGTTGAGCAGCAGCAACAATTGGGAGCCATTCTTGTACGTAGCGTTTTTTGGTGTTAGTCTTTTCGCAAAAAACATTCATATACTTATTGGCAGTATCAATATTGTGCAGTGCCAGTAATAGATAAGTTCTAGCGACATCTGCACTTGCATTACCCTGCGTAGCATGAATCCAATCGAGAGGGTAACATTCATCAGTGCCCACGATAATATTACGTGGTTCGAAATCACCGTGACAAACTTTATCATGTGTTGGCATTCCATCAAGTCTCGTTAACAGTTCATACTTAACAACGTCACTAATTTCTGAAAGACTTAAGATTTGATTCTTAAGTTTATCTTTTAACTTGTTAAGTAAAGGAGACTTTTTAGATTGTATCTTTAATTGAATATCAACCATTTGATTTATGTACTTGTCCATATTATCAGGATCTTTTTCCATAAGGGAAGCCAGCGTCTCACCCTCTACATAATTCATGACGATTGCCCATTGACCTTCAATCATAGTAACTTGAGTGATTCCAGGTAATGTTAACCCAGTATCCTCTACTCTTGCTGTATTCAATGCTTCTAATAAAACATCTACTTTGGAAACATTTGGATTAAATACTTTAACGGCTTGATCTCCACAACGATAAACCTTTGAGGATTTACCGGTTGCAATTAGATTTGTAAGCTCCATCATAATCGCTCCTCTCATTGAAGTAAATATTTTAATCTAGCTTGACAGAAGAAGTAAGTTTTTTCTTCCAACTGTTCTTAGTATAACACTTTTTACTAAAAATGTATAGGGAAAGCAAAATAAAATATAAACATTGTACAAACGTCAGGAAGCGACAAAATATAATTAGACGAAACTACATGATATAATTTAAAAAAAAGATATACAAATATTCCAAATATAACTATAATTACATTAAGAAACTTATGAAAATGGATATAACTAGAAGTTGGAGGTTATATGAGACGGTTATCTGTAAATGCAATTCAAGGAAATGAGATACTTGGGAAAGATATCATTAGTGATGATGACAAGATTTTATTACCTGCTGGAAGCAGAACAAAAATTGAATATAAAGAACACTTACTTCGCTTGGGAATCCATTGGATCTATATAAAAGATGAAATATCAGAAGGTGTATTGAGTGATAAAGTAAGTGAGGATGCAATAAAGGAAGAGTGTTTACATGACGTTAAGATGACGTTAGAGCGTTTTTCTTATAATGCTGATACGGAAGAAAATCATATTAATACAATAGCCGAAGAAATTATAAATGATGTACTTAAAGAGGAAAATGTGGTGTATTGCTTAGCTGGTGTAAGACAGCGAGGTGACAGCATTTATTCACACTCTATCAATGTGGCAGTATTATCTATTTTAATTGCAATGAATATGGGGCTTACGAAACAAAGAATTAAAGATATAGCAATTGGAAGTCTTCTTCATGACATAGGTTATAATGGGATTACTGTTAGAGTAGATGAGGGAGAAAATGATCAGTACACAAAGGAACAGAAGAAAGAAATTAAGAAACATGTTCTTTACGGATACGGAATGGTAGAAAATGAAACCTGGATGCCGAAAACAAGTAAAGATATTATTTTGTCTCATCATGAGATGATCGATGGCTCTGGTTATCCATTTAAATTAGATGGAAAGCATATGAGCTTAGCAATAAAGATTGTTTCTTTATGTAATGATTTCGATACGCTTGTTTATGGACGTTCACAACAACCTATGAAAGTTCATGATGCCATTGAATATATTATTAGCCAGAGCGGACAGCGATATGAACATAGTGTTGTAAATGCATTTAATGAGATTGTGGCAGCTTATCCAAATGGAACACTTGTAGTTACCAGTGAAGGTGACATTGCCATTGTCTTACGACAGAATCAAAAATGTCCAACTAGACCTATTATTCGTCTGATTCAAGATAAGAATGGACAGCGCTATAGTAATTGGGTAGAAAAAAACCTTACGGAATGTTTGACATTATTTATTACCGACACCATTGATACAATGTAGATATTTCCTAGAAGAGTTCACATACATTAGTATGGACAAATGTTTCATTAGGTGCTATAAATATATAATGGTTTAAATAAAAAAGGGGTAGGTGAAAGCGATGCATAGTTATCTTAGAACAATTGGATTTAGTAATATTAAGAATCAGTCGGAGTTAGATATTTTAACAGAACAGATTATTAATAATCCAACACAGAATAAAATGGTATTTTCAGACGCAAATACAATATTTGCAGAAATATCGGTGGAGTTTGCAGATAATATGGGCTTGGCACTACGAGGGGAATACGATACTGAAGGCAAGTTTAGAATAGAGAGTTATTATCCTTATTATGTTGGTGAAACATTATCAACAAGGGAGGAAATATTGTTTAATAAGAAAGTAGATTGCAGAAGCTATACAGGCATGTGTGATGACTTAAGAATTGGCGTCTCTCTTATCTTTTATTTGCAAAATGTATTAGAATATATGTCAGTAGATCAAAAGAGTACGAAGTTAAATAATTATCTTGATGTTAATCTTGCAGCACTTTCTATGGAAGGAAAGATCTTGCTTGGAATTGAGAAGCAGGAGAAGGCAAAGGGAAACAACATGTACGAGACAAAACATCGTACACAGCTCATTGCGGAGGCAAGAAGAGGGAATCAGGATGCAATTGATAGTTTGACTATTGATGATATTGATTTATATGCAATGATTACGAAACGTTCTAAGACGGAAGATATTTATTCAATTGTGGAGAGCTCTTTTGTTCCTTACGGTTCGGAATCTGATAATTACGCAATTGTAGGAAATATTATGGAGTGTAAGACATTAAAGAATTCATTAACAGGTGAAGAGATATGTTCCATGTTAGTTGAATGTAATGATTTGATGTTCCCAGTCATTATTAATAAAAAAGATCTTCAAGGTGAGCCGGCAGCTGGAAGACGTTTCAAAGGCGTAATCTGGATGCAAGGCAGCGTTGAATTTAGTGAATTATAAAAAGATATGTTAAAAAGTAGTATACATAGGTATACTACTTTTTTTGCGTTAATAACGATTGCGATAGGATATATAGAAAACTACATGAGCACATTGAATAATCCATTTTATCTCATTTTTCTTTGTATTATAATTAAACTAATCTGAAAAGCACTCGGGGTGTAGATGGGAGATGATTAATTGTTACTAAAAAAGAATGCTAGGTTAATCATGATTGGCGACTCAATTACCGATGCGAATCGTAATTATGAGGCAGAGGCAGCAGGATGGGCATCTCATGGAGAAGGATATGTTAATCTTGTTAATGCTTTTTTAACCGGCTGTTGTTCCGACAAGCAGGTCATGGTTGTAAATAAAGGTGTCAATGGTAATACAATTCGACATTTAAAGGAAAGATGGAATAAGGATGTATTAGCATATTCACCAGATTGGGTTTCAATTATGATTGGAGTGAATGATGCTTGGAGACATTTTGACGGAGTTTTAACGCAAGTGGATCAAGTTTCATTCGAGGAATATGAGGCAACATATCGTGAACTAATTGAAGAGACCAAGAAGCAAGGAGCACATGTTATAGTAATTGCACCTTGCATGTTTGAACCAAACAAGGAAGATAAGATGCGTCAGATGGTTTGTAAGTATGCGTCAATTGCAGAAAAGGTTGCAAAAGAATATGGAACAATTTTTGTAGATACACAAAAAGACGTAGATGAGTATTTAGAAAATTTATCACCTTATCTTGTAACACAAGACAGGGTACATCCAAATGTAGCAGGACATATGATTATTGCAAGAGCATTTATGAAGGCAATTGAATTTGAATGGTAAAGTTATAAAAAAAGGATGGTACAGTAAATGTATGATATGACGAAATATTTACGTTTGGTAGATGAAGTGATTGAAAAGGGACCTTACAAAGATAATTGGGCATCGTTAAGCCAGATAAAGGTTCCATCTTGGTTCCCAAAGGCAAAGCTAGGGATTTTTATTCATTGGGGATTATATAGTATTCCACAGAACTCCAATGAGTGGTATTCAAGAAACATGTACATAAAAGGCATGCCGGCATATGAACATCATATTAAGACATATGGAAAGCAAAAAGACTTCGGCTATAAGGATTTTATACCTATGTTTACAGCAGAGAAGTTTGATCCTAAGGAATGGGCTGATCTTATTGAAGAATCAGGTGCCAAATATGTTTTCCCTGTTGCCGAGCATCATGAAGGATTCCAAATGTATAAAAGTGAGATTTCTCATTGGAATGCATATGAGATGGGACCTAAGAGAGATATTCTTGGAGAGCTCAAGAATGAGTTTGAGAGTCGTGGACTTATTTTTTGTACGTCTTCTCATAGAGCAGAGCATTGGTTTTTTATGGGGCACGGAAAAGAGTTCGACAGTGATGTAAAAGAACCTCTGATTCGCGGGGATTTCTATTGGCCAAGTATGCCCGAACCAGAGAATATGGATTTATTTTCAGAACCTTATCCAACGGAGGAATATTTACAGGATTGGTTAATTCGTACTTGTGAGATTATCGACCAATATCAGCCAAAAGCATTGTATTTTGACTGGTGGATTCAACATGAAGCATTTAAGCCATATCTCAAAAAGTTAGCAGCGTATTATTATAATCGTGGTGTTGAATGGGGAAAAGAAGTCATCATTTGTTATAAATACGATGCAATGGCATACGGATGTGGGCTTGTTGAAGTTGAACGTGGTAAGTTTGCAGATGTGAAACCATTTTATTGGCAGACCGACACATCTGTTGCAAATAACTCTTGGTGTTATACACTTCAGAATGATTATAAGACAGCAAGACAGGTCATTTATGAGTTTATAGATATTGTAAGTAAGAATGGTAACATGCTTCTTAATATTGGACCTAAGGGTGACGGTTCCATTCCAGAACAGGATGCAAGTATATTAAAAGGACTTGGTGCCTGGTTGAAGGTAAATGGAGAAGCATTTTATGATTCGAGAGTTTGGAAACGGCCAGGAGAAGGGCCAACAGAAACAAAAGAAGGACATTTTACTGATATGGGTAAATTGGAATACACGTCGCAGGATATGAGATTTACTGTACGAGAGGATTATCTATATACGACAGTATTTGTATATCCTAAGGATGGTAACGTTACAATTACTTCACTTAAGAGGTTAAAGGATCCAAATCAGGCAGTATTCCATGGAATTGTTAAAAATGTTGAGATACTGGGATTTGAGGAGACTCCAACATGGGAACACACGGAAGAAGGATTAACAGTACATACGAGTCATGTTGCTTCTGAATTACCAGTCGTAATAAAGATTCAATTTGCTTAAAAAAATAATGTAAAAAAATAATGTAAATAGAGAGGGGATTATCATGAAATTCAGTAATGGATGTTGGTTACAAAAGGAAGGCACAGAGTGCTTAACACCTGCAGAGGTTTATTTTACAAAGATTAAGGAAAATGAAGTTCAATTATGTGCACCTACACACAAAATCAACCATAGAGGTGATACATTAGGTGGAGCAAATATTACAGTAAAAATTAGTGCTCCAATGCCAGAAGTGATTCGTGTAAAAGCTTATCACTATGCAGGGGTACAGAAAAAAGCTCCTGAGTTTGAATTAAATATTGATGAAACAGCAGCTTTAGATGCAGAAGAAACAGAGGACAAAGTAATTGTAAGAAGTGGTTCTCTTCGTCTTGAAATAAATAAAGAAGACTGGTTAATGTCTTACTATAGAGGCGATGAATTAATCACGAAATCTGGTAGAAGAGATCTTGCATACATGAAGACGGATTGGAAAGGAATTGCTTATGATGATGGTTTAGAACATGATACCTATATGAGACAGCAGTTAAGCCTTGGGGTAGGTGAACTGATATATGGTTTCGGTGAAAAGTTCAGCCCATTTGTAAAGAATGGTCAGACAGTTCAAATCTGGAATAAAGATAGTGGTACATCTACAGAGGATTCCTATAAGAGCATTCCATTTTATGTTTCTAATAAAGGATATGGTATCTTTGTTAATAACTCCGGTAAAGTAGAATTTGAAGTTGCAACTGAAAATGTTGCAAAAGTTGAGTTTAGTGTTGTTGGAGAAGAATTAGACTATTTCTTCTTTAATGGTCCTTCGATGAAGGAAGTACTTACTCGCTATACAGATTTGACAGGAAAACCTTCTCTTCCAGCACCTTGGACATTCGGTTTATGGTTATCTACTTCATTTACAACAAATTATGATGAGAAGACTGTAAATGAATTTGTTGATGGCATGTTTGAACGTGGAATTCCTTTAAGAGTATTTCACTTTGACTGCTTCTGGATGAAAGATTTCCACTGGTCAGATTTCATTTGGGATTCAAGAGTTTTCCCAGATCCAGTTGGCATGTTAAAACGATTAAAAGCAAAAGGACTAAAGATTTGTGTTTGGATTAACTCTTACATTGGACAGGAATCCAGCTTATTTGAAGAAGGTATGGAAAAGGGATACTTTATCAAACGTAAGAATGGCGATGTATGGCAATGGGATATGTGGCAGCCAGGTATGGCAATTGTAGACTTTACAAATCCAGAAGCTTATAAATGGTTCCAAGATAAATTGGAAGTATTATTAGATATGGGTGTTGACTGCTTTAAGACAGACTTTGGTGAAAGAATTCCAACGGAAGCAAAATACTTTAATGGTGCTGATCCTGTTAAGATGCATAATTACTATACATATCTTTACAACAAATGTGTATATGAATTATTAGAGCGTAAGAAAGGCAAAAAAGATGCCGTTTTATTTGCAAGAAGTGCAACAGTTGGTGGACAGAAATTCCCAGTACACTGGGGCGGTGATTGCTGGTCTGATTACGAATCAATGGAACAGAGCTTACGTGGTGGATTGTCCTTAACGATGTCTGGATTTGGTTACTGGAGTCATGATATCGGTGGATTTGAAAATCAATCAACGGCAGATGTTTATAAACGTTGGGCAGCGTTTGGACTATTATCATCTCACAGCCGTTTACATGGTTCTACTTCTTACCGTGTACCTTGGGCATACGATGATGAAGCAGTAGATGTTGTTAGATTCTTTACAAAATTAAAAGCTAGTATCATGCCTTATCTTTACCGTAATGCGATTGAAACTAGCAAGACTGGTGTTCCAACAATGCGAAGCATGGTTCTTGAATTTACAGACGATCCAAATGTAGCTTATATTGATAAGCAATACATGTTAGGTGATTCTATCATGGTTGCACCAATCTTTAATGATCAAAGCATGGCAAAATTTTATTTACCAGAAGGTACTTGGACAAGCTTCTTAACTGGAGATGTTTATGAAGGTGGTAAGTGGTATACAGAGAAACATGGCTACTTAAGTATTCCAATGCTTGTTAAGGAAAATAGTATGGTTGCTGTTGGAGCTCGTAATGATGTTGCAGATTATGATTATGCTGAAAATGTAGCATTAAGAATCTATAATCTAAATGAGGGGAAAGAAACAGGTACAGTAGTATATGGCCTTGATAATGAGGTAGAACTTACTGCAAATGCTGTTAGAGAAGGTAACACAATTACCGTAACAGTGGATACAAATAAGCCTTACAGCATTGTATTAGTTAACAAAGGGGTTGTTAACGTGGCAAATGGAAGTGTTGCACAAGAAGGCAATAATGCAGTAATTACACCAGCTGAAGGGCAAAACGTGGTTACAATTACAGTAGAATAGTTTAAAGATCAGATAGACCTGACAAGATACCGAGAGGTTGATTGTCAGGTTTATTTTGTTATAATGGAAGAAAAACGATATGAGGTGACTTATGGTCCGTAAAATTACTAGAAATGATAAAGAGCAGTATATTAAGTTTGCCAGTCAATTTTATAAAACAGATGCAGTGCTTCATGATATTCCAAACGAACATTTTGAATGTACATTTGAAGAAATGATGCGAAGCGATGAGTATGCAATCGGATATATGTTAGAGCATCAAGGAGAGGCAGCAGGATATGCGTTACTTGCAAAGACGTTTTCTCAAGAGGCTGGTGGAATCGTGATTTGGATTGAAGAGCTTTATATAGATGAGAAATTTAGAGGACTTGGACTTGGAAGTGAATTTTTCGCTTATATGGAAGAGAACAAGGGAAAAGAAGTAAAGCGAATCCGTCTTGAAGTAGAGGATTATAATACAAGAGCAATTGCATTATATAAGCGAATGGGATTTGAGCCTTTAGAGTATATTCAAATGATGAGAGAATACTAATTTTTATACAAAAGTTGACTTGAAACAAAGATATCGGTATAATAAAGATGTTAGACTTACCACACATTTATGCATCTATAGCTCAGTTGGATAGAGCGACCGCCTCCTAAGCGGTAGGCCGCTGGTTCGAATCCAGTTAGGTGCAGGAAATTGGAACTGTAATGCAGAAATGCTTACAGTTCTTTTTTTAATTCATGGGGAACTTACCTGTGCGAATTTTATCTCATATTGCGATAATTATGTGGTATAATAGCTATAAAATTGAATAGGAACTAGAGAGGAGACATCATGTTACGAAAGATTGCAAACATATTTTTTACGCTATTTTTTATCGCATCCATTATTTTTGAAAGTTATTGCATACTGGAATGTGGAGATAGTGTAATTATTGTAGTATGTGGTGGACTAGTTGTTGTAATTGCTGCATTTTTATTTATAGATGTTTTAGTTAGTGTCTATACTAGAGAAAGAGATTATATTCTCGAAAAGCAGGCTGAGCAGCAGAAAGAGGCAGCAATGATTATTGGTAAAGAACTTCAAGAAGTGCTTAAATACCAGAAAGCACTTTATGCAGTTACTAAAAAGAATGAAAAATCAGGTGAAAACTAGAATGGAGACTCAATGAACTATATTGTAGTGGATTTGGAATGGAATCAAAGCCCACTAGGGAAGGGGACTGAACTAAAGGAGATTCCATTTGAAATTATAGAGATTGGTGCAGTTAAGGTAAATGAAGAAAATGAATACGTGGATGAATTTCATGAATATGTATATCCAAGTGTTTATTCAGAGCTACATCATCACACACAGGAATTATTACAGATTGACCGTAAGACCTTAGAGCTTGCCGCGCCATTTCCGGAAGTAATTCATCGATTTATTAAATGGTGTGGAGAAGAGTACATGTTTTGTACATGGGGCGCCATGGACTTAACGGAATTACAGCGTAATATGCACTTTTACAACTTAGGGGAGTTATTGGTTGGACCGATTCGTTTTTATGATATCCAAAAATTATTTTCGATGCAATTTGAAAGTAAAAGAGTGGCACACACGTTAGAGTATGCAGTAGACTATATGAATATACAGAAGTCAGATAGCTTTCATAGTGCAATTAATGATGCCAGATACACAGCGGAAATCTTTACTGGACTGGAGCGAGAACTACGTCGTAATTTTTCTATCGATAGTTTTTGTAATCCAAAGTCAAAACAGGAAGAAATCTATGTGGTATTTGATACCTATTCAAAATACATTTCAAGGGAATTTGATTCTAAAGAGGAAGCAATTGAGGATAGGGATGTAAAGGGAAGTGTCTGCTATCTATGTGGAAAGAAAGCAGCAAAGAAAGTGAAATGGTTTTCAAGCAATACGAAAAACTATTATTGTCTTGCTTATTGCAGAACCCATGGCTACTTAAAGGGAAAGATTCGTATGAAGAAGACCCAGGAAGGAAAAGTCTATGTCATCAAAGTATTAAAGCTTGTAGATGAAGCAGGAGCAGATGCAATAAGAGAAAAACAGAGATTACTTCGGATTAAACGAAAACAACGTAGGAATCGTAAGAATAAATTATAAAAAGCTAGACAATGAAATCATTGCCTAGCTTTTTTTGTACTTATTATATAGATTGGTTACATTTCTAGTTCTACGTCTGGAAGCATAATAATGTTTACGTCTTCTATAACGTAATACACGTAATGTAATATAAAGTGCAAGGATAATGAAAACAATGATTCCGAATAGAATCATAAGATTTCGTTTTGCATTGCGGTTGCTAAGTTTAAAAATATCAGAGAGGGATTTTGTCGTTCCTTCTTTTTCTACAACCTTTGTTTGGGTTTCTAACTTATTAACGGTTTTTGTCTTATCATAGAGAATGTCATTTTGACCTACGGTTACGCCTTCTAGCGTATACGTAACCTTGCCAATTACATTGGGCTTGCTAGGATCAATTTCAACATTATCATAGTATTCGACATTTTGGACGACATCCGCGACCTTCTTGGTTGTTGGAATAATTACTGTGTTATTTCCGCTGATGGAAATAGGAGCCTGTGAACTGTTAAAGATACTGTTATATCTTGTAAACAGCTTGTCTTCTTTGATTGTTGGTATGGAGTTTTGTTCTCCTACCGTATATACTTTGTAGTTTTGAAAGAAGAAGTCAAACAGACTGATTGTATCAGTATAGACATTCTTATCTACATAAACAGAGTGTCCTTTTAATACTACAGTGACTAATTCAATGCCATCTTTTTTTGCAGCAGTAACAAGTGTGTTACCCGCTTCATTTGTAAATCCGGTTTTACCACAAAGTGCATAGTCATAGCCGTATTTTGGGCTTGATGTTGGGTTTACCATCTGATGATGGTTGGATAGATAACGGATTTCTTTATATTTATTTGTTGGTTGAATCTGATAGCGTTTAGTAGATGCTATCGTTCTAAAGTTTTTATTTTGCATTGCTGCACGCATGATTAATGCCATATCATGTGCAGTTGTATAGTGATTGTCTTCATAAAGACCATTTGGATTATTAAAGTGTGTATTAGTAGCACCAAGTTCCTTTGCACGCTCGTTCATCATATCTGCGAACTTGGAAACACTTCCGGCTACATGGATTGCAACGGCATTGGATACTTCGTTGGCTGATGCAAGCATAACGGCATAAAGACTATCTTCCATGCTTAGTTTTTCACCAACAGTTGCACCGATATGAGTTGCTTGATATTCCATATTGTAGAAGGCATCCTGTGTAAAGGTTACAGTTTCATTTAAGGAACAGTTTTCTACTGCTAATAATGTTGTCATGATCTTAGTGATACTTGCAGGATAGCGTTTGGAATTCATATCTTTAGAATAAAGAACGGTTCCGGTACTAACTTCCATAACGACAGCACTTTCGCCATCGATACTTGGGCCTTTGGGCCAGTTTGATTTTACAGTGTTACTTGCATATGCTGTGTTAGAAAACACGAGCACAAACAATAAATTTATAATAATGAATGTTTTCAAATAATTTCGTTTATGTTCCATAGATACTCCCTTTCAGCCGTTTATATCAAGTTAGGCAGTATCTTAATTATAGAATATTTCTTTTTCTCTATCAATATAAATATTAAAAAATAAAATGATAGCTAAAAAAAGAAAAAGAATTGAAACAGAGTGAACTTTGAATCAATTCTTTTTATCTAGTTTTATCCTTTGGAATGCATACGTTTAATGACCTTCAACCTTGTAAATTCTTCACGTTCTTTTTCCTCCAGAGCATTTTGAATGCTGACAGTAAGGCTCGTATACATAGGGATTGTAATATTCTGAAGTGCATTTGCACGTTTCTGAGTTTTCTTTATGTTATTGGCAAGACGGTAAGCCGAGTTCTCAATGCTCGATAAACGGATTGTTAACTGTTTTACCTTAATAAATTCCTTCGTAGCTCGATCTAGGGAAAGCCTTGTATCATAAAATGCGTAGGAAGGAGCATCCTCGCTGCGCTTTGATTCTACAAGGGGAATTTCTGTTCCCATAATGGAGCGGTATTTGATTGTAATGGAATCTTCAATGGGAACCGTCCGGGAAAGCGCTTCAACATTCTTAATCCCCATTTCAATATTAGCATGCTGTAATGCCTTATATGCAGAGCTGAAAGTAACATCGATTTCATTCTGAATGTTGGATGCTTCATCAATTAGTTCCATCAGTTCACGAATTAGGATGTTACGTTTCTTATCCATTAGTTCAAACCCTTGTTTTGCAAGGGCGAGGGAGTTCTTTGCCAATATTAAGTTACCTTTGGTAGGAAACATATTTGGATTCATTTACTCACCCCTTATGATTTTGACGTTTCTGCAAGAGGTTGTGGTTCGGGAGTAGCATCTGTAGGAACTGCATCTTCCTCATCAACGGAGTCTACATCCACGTCCTCTTCGATTGCTGCATGATAGTATTTATCAAGAATCTTAGTATCAATACGATCAAGTTCTTCTCTTGGAAGGATAGATAAAAGATCCCAGCCAAGATCTAATGTTTCTTCAATCGTTCTATTTTCATTAATCCCTTGACCGACAAATTCATGTTCAAAACGAGTTCCAAACTTCAAGTATCTCTTATCTAAGTCTGAAAGTTCATCTTCACCAATAACGCTTGCTAAGTTTCTAGCATCTCCTACATGTGCGTAAGCGGAGAATAACTGGTTGGCAAGATCATTATGATCTTCTCTTGTATAGCCTTTACCAATACCATCTTTCATCAGACGGGATAGGGATGGAAGTACGTTGATTGGAGGATAGATGGCTTTTTGATGCAAGCTTCTTTCCAATACGATTTGTCCTTCTGTAATGTATCCGGTCAAGTCAGGGATTGGATGGGTGATATCATCATTTGGCATTGTTAAGATTGGAATTTGTGTTACCGATCCTGGCTTTCCAGCAACGATTCCTGCACGTTCATAAATAGTTGCAAGTTCACTATATAGATAGCCTGGATAGCCTTTTCTGGATGGAATCTCACCTTTGGAAGAGGAGACTTCACGCATTGCTTCTGCAAAGGAAGTCATATCTGTCAAGATTACTAGAATATGCATTCCTTTTTCAAAAGCAAGATATTCGGCAGCAGTAAGGGCTACTTTTGGAGTGATTAGACGCTCTACTACTGGATCGTTTGCTAGATTTAAATACATGGTAACATGATCAGAAGCGCCACTTTCTTCAAAGGCTCGTCTGAAGTATTCAGCAACATCATGTTTTACGCCCATGGCTGCAAACACGATGGCAAATTCTTCATCGGTATCTCCGCCAAGAGAAGCCTGACGGACAATTTGTGCGGCTAATTGATCATGTGGAAGACCATTTCCTGAAAAGATCGGAAGCTTCTGCCCACGAATTAATGTGGTAAGACAATCAATTGCAGAAATACCAGTACGGATATAGTTACGTGGATATTCTCTGGCAACCGGATTTAGTGGCTGACCATTGACATCTCGTTTATCATCACTGACGATTGCGCCTAATCCGTCAATTGGCTGTCCTAAACCATTAAAAGTTCTGCCTAGGATTCCTTCAGAAAGTGGAATTTCCATAGGGTGACCAGTTAGTTTTGTATGCGTATTCTTTAAGGACATATCATCGGTATTACCAAATACCTGAATGACAGCTTTATCTTCATAACATTCTACAATACGTCCTAGTTTTTTATCTGTTCCATCAACGGTTAGTTCAACGATTTCCTCGAAGGAAGCTCCTTGAACACCTTCTAATGCTATAAGGGGACCGTTAATCTCACTTAATCCTAAATATTCAATTGACATTAAAGAATCCCTCCTTATGCGTTGGTGGAAATGACATGATTATAATAGTCATCCACCGCTTTTCTATATTCATCAAATTTAGCTAATTCGTCATTGGCTACGTCATACTTAATGGAAATGATTTTTTCAAAGATATCATTTTCACGGAGTACACGCATTGGCATGCCTTGGTTCACGAGATCTTTGCTCTTCTCATATAGATACATGATGATTTCCATCATCTTAATCTGTTTATCCATAGGGACATACGTATCGGATGGATGGAAGGCATTCTGCTGTACAAATCCTAAGCGGATAACCCTTGCGATTTCTAGAATAAGCTTTTGATCGTCAGGGAGGACGTCCGAGCCTATTAACTTAACAATTTCATTTAATTGGTTTTCCTGTGTTAAGATGCTGATCATTTGATTTCTTAGTTGTATGAAATCGGCACCTACATTTTTGGTATACCATGGTGCAAGATCAGATACATACTCAGAATACGATGTTAACCAGTTAATAGCTGGGAAATGTCTTGCATAAGCAAGTGCTTTATCCAATGCCCAGAAGCATCTTACGAAACGTTTTGTATTCTGTGTTACTGGTTCAGAAAAATCACCGCCTTGTGGAGATACTGCACCGATGATGGAAACACTGCCTTCGCTTCCATTTAAGTTTTGCATAAAGCCGGCACGTTCATAGAACGCGGATAATCTGGAAGCTAAGTAGGCTGGAAAGCCTTCTTCTGCAGGCATTTCCTCTAGTCTTCCGGATAATTCACGTAAGGCTTCAGCCCAACGGGACGTGGAGTCGGCCATGATTGCAACATGATAGCCCATATCACGATAGTATTCGGCTAATGTGATGCCGGTATAAATGCTTGCTTCACGAGCGGCAACAGGCATGTTCGACGTATTGGCAATCAATGTTGTACGATCAAGAAGTGGGTTTCCTGATTTCGGATCGACTAACTGCGAGAATTCTTCCAGAACGTTTGTCATCTCATTACCACGTTCACCACAACCAATATATACGATGATGTCGGCATCAGACCATTTTGCCAGCTGATGCTGTGTCATAGTCTTTCCGGTTCCGAATCCACCTGGAACGGCAGCAGTACCGCCTTTGGCAATCGGGAAGAGAGTATCGATAATACGTTGGCCAGTTAATAATGGGCGATCAGCCGCAAATCGTTTGGCAGTTGGCCTTGGAATACGAATTGGCCATTTTTGTGTAAGTGATAGCTCTTTTTCTTCGCCTTTATTTGTTGTGATTGTGACAATTGTGTCTTTGATTGTATAGGGACCGTCTTTTGCTACTTTTACTACAGTGCCTTCTACGTTTGGTGGTACCATGGATTTATGCAGGATGGCGGTCGTTTCTTGAACTTCGGCGATAATGGTTCCGCCGTAAATCTTATCTCCGGGTTTTACGGTAATATGGACATCCCATTTTTTTTCTTCATCAAGACTTGTTACGTTAACACCTCTTGGAATGAATTCTCCGCTTCGTCTGGCAATTTCTTTTAGTGGACGTTCAATACCGTCAAAAATATTACTAATGATTCCAGGTGCTAGTTCGACAGACATCTGTTGGCCAGTACCATAGACTGTTTCATTTGGTTTTAATCCAGTTGTTTCTTCAAATACTTGAATTGTTGTCATATCACTGGTAAGTCTTATGACCTCACCAATGAGGCGATTGTCTCCAACATAAACCATTTCTGACATACGTAATCCGGTATTTCCCTTTATGGTTACAACTGGTCCATTTATTCCATAAATTTGACCTGTTATTTGCATAATGGAGCAAACCTCCTTTATTCTAATTGAAAGTTTTCTTTTGCTTCTGCCAGCTTTGTAACGAAGGAATTATCTATCAATATATTCTTTTCATGGATGACAGCACGGGTACCGCCTTGAAAATCAATCGTACTAATGGTTAACTCGGCGCCGCTTGCTTTTTCTAACTTTTCTTTTTTGGATGCGTCGGAGTCATTGATATAAATGGTAATTGGTTCATTTTTTGCAAAGTCCATAGCAGATTTTATTTCACGAACGAGCAAGTCCTCGTATTCCTTTGTCTTCATAAATGCATCAAGCTTTGTTTTGACATCGTCAAAGAGGGAATCTTTAAGTTCGCTTTTCTTTTCGCTGATTTGTCTTTTTATATTGATGGCTTCGGAGGAAAGTTGTTTGTTCTTTTCTCGGGCTACATTGTCGGTTTCATTTCTTAGGGTAAGCGCTTGATACTTTTCCATCTCAGCTTTTCGATCATCATACATCTTGGATAATTCTTGTTTATACTCTTCTATGACTGTCGCACTTTTGTTTGTTGCATCATCTATGACAGATTTATAAAAGTGATCAAGTTTTACATCTAATTTCATGTCCTAATTCACGCCCTTTCTTTATAGTTTTAAACCAATGGCTTCACTGACGTAAGAGGTAATGAAGTCCGGCTTACGACCAGTTCCGTGACGGTCGGGAATTTCTACGATTAAAGGTAATCTTCGATTTAGTTTGATTTCATTAATGATTTCAGGAAATTCGCTGCTTAGTTTTTCTGTAATTAATACGATTCCGATTTCCTTATTGGCCATTACCTTTTCCAGTTGTTGTTTCAGATGCTTTTTGGAATGAATAACGACACCGTTTACACCAGCCAGACGCATTCCCGTGTACGTATCAACATTATCGCTGATTAAATACATTTGCATCAGATCACCTACTTTGTTTATTGGAATAACATTACGAGTGAGATTAATAATCCGTATAATGCAATACCTTCTGCAAGAGCTACGAAGATAAGTGCTTTACCCATAATGCTTTGATCTTCACTTAATGCTCCAAGAGCTGCGCTTGCTGCACTTGCTACAGCGATACCACCACCGATACAGGAAAGACCAGTTGATAAGGCAGCACCAAGGTATTTCCAGCCTTCTGCAGAAGAAGCAACTGCTGCAGCATCAGAAGCGGCAAATGCTTTTCCACTAAACATTAGGACATCAGCAATAATAAGGGTTCCAAAGAATAAAACAGCGTTAGAGATGATAGCAATTTTAAAGTTGCCTTTTTTCTTTTCGCTGATGGCAAAGTAGCCAAAAGGGATTACGATACTTAATATTAATGCTGCAACTAAAACGAATTTAACGGATGTTAACATAATTAATTCCTCCTTAAACTAACTTCATAATTTATACTATTTGTTCTCTTGAAAAGATTTAAACTCTTTACCTGTACCTCGGTAGAAACGGCCAAAGATTTCATAGTACTCAAGACGTAATACCTGAATTCCTACAACTAAGCCTTCCATACCAGCAACGATGATATTACCAATGACGATGACAATCCAGTTTGTACTACCAGATTCAGCGCCTGCCAGTAATAAAACGACGCTCATCATACCTGCATGAGATAGGGCAAATGCGCCAACACGCAAGTAGGAAACGGTATTAGTGGCATAAGATAGTAGGATATCGAACAACTCTACAAAGGCTTCTATGACAAACATGCCTTTTCCTTCTGGAAACTCTTGTTTTTTGTGTTCGATCAATTTGGTAAGTGGTTCTTTAAAGAACATGGTCAGTAATGGTATTCCCAGTAGAACCGCAATGATTATGGTTCCAGGAAGCGTATGGCCCAATGCAAATGCTGCAATACATGCGATGCCACCACCATAGAAGATGAGTCCTGCAATACCATTTTGATCAAAGAGTAATCGGTCAAAATCTCGCTGTTTGACTGAATTGATAATGTTCAAGATGATTGCTACGAGGATCATCACAATACCAAGGCAGACAGAAATAAGTAAGATTGACATTACATTATCCATTGGCTTCATCCAAAATCCTTGTATTACATCTTCAAATCCAAAAAATGATCCATACGCAAATCCAAAGATGACGGAGAAGATGCCTGCAACGGATATAATACCTGCGATATCCATATGTTTTACTCGGTATAGGATGAAACCGCCGATTACGAGACATAATCCTTGGCCAATATCACCAAACATTGCACCGAACAGGAAGGAGTATGTTAAGGCTACTAACCAAGTTGGGTCAAATTCGTTATAAGCCGGGAGCCCATACATTTTGACAAATAGCTCGAATGGACGAAGCAATGAAAAGTTCTTTAATTTTGTTGGCGGTTTCGTTGTTCCTTCCACTCCTGATGCATCAGTTATGACGAATACGAGGGCATCGTTTGAAATCTCTTTGATGAAGCTTTTGCAGTCATCCTTTGACATCCATCCACACAAGATATAAAACGTCGCATTATCCGATTGTTCGTTGGTAAGAGCGGCCATCTTTCGAATATCAAAGTTCCTGGAATGCTCGCTTAAGACATTATAGGCATCTAATAAATCACCGGAGTTTTTATTGATAAATGCTCTGATTTTTTCATAGATTTCCTTGATTTCAGCAAGGACACGATCTAAGGAGGCATTCATTGCCTGATAAGATTCTTCCGGAGTGCCTTCATATTCATCACTTAAGAAAATACGTTCAAAGTGAAGAGAGGAATAGATGGCATCAACTTCATCTTTTGAAGATTCAGGAACGAAATATACGCCCCAGATGTAATCTTTATCATTAAAGCATTCATAAAATACGGTATTTAAATTGTCATAAATATACTTTGAGAATTTATCAAAGTATTGATGCGAGATTCGTCCAAATCGGAACTTGATAAATCGAAAATGAAGGATTTTTCGTAAATCATAATTTAACAGACGAAATGGTTCAATTTTTTGAAGAAGTTCTCTCATATGATTGCGTTCATCTTTGAGAGAATGTTTTTCAATATTGAATTTATCTAATTCAGTTGTCATTTTGGTAATAATAGCAATTGCTTCCTCTACAGTGAGGGGATTGCCATTAGGTGTTGCGTCTTCGCTTACCCGTTTTATAAGGTCGCTTGCCTTTCCTAAAACCTCTTTATAAGGATTGGGTTCAACGAAAGGACTTAAGTCGGTAACGCCTGACAATTCGGTTAGGGCATTTTCAAGATGAATCTCGTATTTACTAAGATATTTGTTTACCACACGGTCAATATCATGCTTTGGACCAGTTATGTTGATAAACTGCATTTTCTCTATCACATTTAGCACCTCCCGTTTGCTACATCAACTAATCCTTTTACTATCGATGTGTAAATACTGCATTGTCTGACTCGGCTCAAGATGATACCTGATGCATTCCAAAGCAGTAGTTAAATAATCTAATTCTATTTCCTTCTCATACAAAAAGCGTAAGACTGGAGCCATTGATGTCGAAAATTTAGTACTTAATGTTCTATATAACTTTTGAAAATTCTTGTAATATAGTGATTCAATGTTGTAATCTGCAATTCCTTGATTCAATTTGGCGTAGTAGGTTGTTTGCACAAGTTTAAAAAATTCCTCAACTGAAACTGCTTCGACTAACTTCTTAATCTCATCTTTTTTTAGTTTGTAGTTGATTGGAATAATAGTACCTAAGATCTTATTAGAATCAATATCAAAAAACTTTTTGGAACGATAGATCCATAAAAGATTTAGCAAGTCTGCTTGTCTACCATAGATCTCTGTGGCGATTTTGCGATTTGGACCAGTTAAGAGCCGGTCTTTTAATTTCCAAGCCCGAGTAAAATAATAAACGTCCAGCTGAGCTTCATAATCATATAAGGTATTATGGCTAGTTGCTTGAAGACGTTTAAATAAGTCATAGTACTGTGTGCCCTGTAAATTATTAATGAACTCTTCGAGCGATTTGGAAGTGGCTAATTCTTTTACCTTTAAGTCAGAGTGGCTTTTAAAGAACTCTTCAAAAGCTAATAGGTCGTACTCACTATCTTTATTAAAAACCATCTGAAGTAGGGCTTTTAGAATTGTGACTTCAAAGCGAAATAACCGAAGATTTAATACTTTTCTTTGCTCTTGATTGGCAAACTTATAGAGTTTGATGAATTCTATAAGGATGGCATTGGAAAGCAACAGTTCAATCTGGGCTCTATGAAGTTCAGTTTCATCACAATTATTAAACACCACAGCATAACTTTTATTTTGTTTTAAGAAGTTTACAAAATCAGAAGTGCTGTCTAGATTTGCTATTTTCTCATAGTCTGATTCGGTTAATAGATTGCTTTCTAAAGCACGTACTTTAGCTATGATACCACTATAACTTAACAAGCTGATTGACATGATTACCTCCTTTCTGAATTATAAAAATTCAAATACATTAGAAGCTTATGCTTCAAGGATTGATTGGAATATGCTGTCTACTAACTGGTCGTGATTCTTCTCATAAGATTGCTGTAAATCATCAATTTGATGTTGGCAATCAGCGAGCAGCTTCTTACGTTCGCTAGCGATATCCAATTCCATGTCCTTCTGCACGGCATCAATTTTGGCAGTAGTGTCTGCCTTGATGTCAGTTTCAAGTTTAGCAAGGTCTTTGTTTAGCTGCTCATAAAGTTGTTGCTTTTGGTCTTGAGTTCGATCTAAAATTTTGCTTGCTTTATCTTCAATTTCAGACAATACGTTTATGACCTTTTCCATATGCGACCTCCTATTAAATAGCGTTGAGCATTCTAGCTTCTAACGGTTACAGATTATAGTATTGTTAGAATGCTGAAATAAAATGCACACATAAATAATACATCTTTAAATTAAAAAAACCACAATAAAAATGGAAAAATTAGGTTGCCTTCTACGACAAATTTATAGAATTAGCTTTGCTGATTATGTATATAAATTCAAAAATTAACAACAAGTGCTAAATATTTCCAACCTAGTATTCATTATAATAATCTTTATTTCAAATTACTAGTAGTTTATGAAAATTTAAAGTTTGACGTAGGGAAGTAGTATTCGTATAATTTAGTGTAGATAATTTTACAATAATAATAGGTAATAATCATAGGAACAGACTTAAAGGAGAACACGTAATGAGACTCAGAAATGTTAAGGGTGCTAGAGAGAAAATTGAAGCTAGTACCTTTGTTATAAAAGAGCCAAAAGAGCATAGAGGAAAATGGAATGAGGTATTTGGAAACGATAACCCAATCCATATTGAAATTGGAATGGGAAAAGGTCAGTTTATTACTACTTTAGCTAGCCAAAATCCAGATATTAATTATATCGGAATTGAGAAATTCTCAAGTGTATTAATCCGTGCCATTGAGAAACAAGATGAACTTGAATTAAAGAATCTTTATTTCTTAAGATTTGATGCAGAAGAATTAGAAGAGATTTTCGCAGAAGATGAAATCGCAAGAATTTATCTTAACTTTTCCGATCCATGGCCAAAAGATCGTCATGCAAAACGTCGTCTGACTTCAAGACAGTTCTTTGCAAGATACGATAAGGTATTAAAAGAAGAGGGAAGAGTAATCTTTAAGACTGATAACCGTGCGTTATTCGACTTCTCATTGGAAGAAGTTGTAGAAGCTGGTTGGATTTTAGAAAACCATACATTTGATCTTCATAACAGTGAATATGTTGAGGGTAATGTTATGACTGAGTATGAAGAAAAATTCTCTTCAGAAGGTACACCAATCAATCGATTAGTAGCATATCGTAAGAAGTAATTTCGAATAGTAGTAAAACGACATGACGTAGTAATCACTTGGCAGGCCTTTTATTAATATACTATATAGTAGGTTTAGTAAGGAGTTTGTCACATGGCGAGCATTAAAAATAAACTTTCAAGAAAGTTTAATGCCAATGTTGATTTAAATAAAAAAGCATTGAACTTGAAGCGTTCTTGGGATGAAGTTGCCACATTACTACGTGTCGATGAGAAAAAAAATAATAGTAGATAAAGGATAGGAGGTAGTAAAATGGCATTTGTATTTACCGGTGAAAATTTTGAAGATGAGGCAGTGAAAGCAGAGAAGTTAACAGTAGTTGATTTTTATGCGGATTGGTGTGGACCATGTAAGATGATGGCGCCAATCTTAGAAAACCTTGCAGAAGAAATGCAGGCCCAAGCAAAGATAGGAAAAATCAATGTAGATCATGCACCAGAAATCGCAAGAACATATGGTGTTATGAACATCCCAACAATTCTTTTCTTAAAAGGCGGTTCTGTCGTAGAAAAGATTGTAGGAGTAGTACCAAAGGAAACAATCGTAGAAAAAATCATTGCAAACCAATAATTTAGTCTACGATTGTTTTGAATAATAATTAATTTGATATTATGATATATAAATAGCACCGGTTCATGCCATTGGCATTAAAACCGGTGCTATTTATGTTCTATAGGTTATGAAATTGTTATTGTGTAACCGTATTAGATTTCTTCTTTAATTGTAACGCCTTTTTTCTGAAGGCGATTGTTAATTGTCTTATTTAATAGGTATGCGATTACAGCAACAACAGGTACGCCGATAAACATACCGAATACGCCGAAGTAAGCTCCACCTACTGTGATACCGAAGATAACCCAGAGAGGAGTAAGTCCTGTGGAACCACCAAGAATCTTTGGTCCAAGGTATAATCCATCAAATTGTTGTAAGCCAAAGATCATAAGTGCAAAGATGATAGCTTGTACTGGGTTGAGGAATAAATAAATGATTACTCCAGGAATGGCACCGATGAATGGTCCAAAGTATGGAATCATATTGGTAATACCAACGATGACACTTAAAAGGATGGCATAATCAAGCTTTAAGATGCACATAAGGATAAAGCAGATAATACCGATTATTAAGGAGTCAATGGATTTACCGATAATGAATTTACTAAAGATTGAGTTACATTCTCGTACTGTTTGTAAGAAGCTTAATGCCTTCTCTCTTGATAAGATACTAAAAATCGTACGTTTTGCATTGTAGTTTAACGAGTTCTTATCGGCTAACATATAGCAGCTGATTACGATTGCAAGGACGATGTTAATTAATGTCTTTACAATGGAAACAGAGATAGAAAGAAGATTTGTAATTAAGTTCGTACTATAAGTAAATACACGAGGTAAGTATTCATTGATCTTGTCGCCAATCTTTTCGAATTCAATTCCAGGGAATTTAGTTTGAAGGTTATCAAGAACATTTGTAACATTGGATTCAATATCTTTTATATTGACAGAGCTGTATTTTTGCTCAATATCTTTTGCCGTATTTGCTAATTCAGGAGTAATATAAAGAATTGTAATGATTATAAATGCAAGCACTACAAGATAGCAAATTGCGATACTAGTCAATTTACGGCCCTTAACAAATTTATCTTTAAATATGTTGCGTTTTAATAAATCATCAATCCATTTTACAAATGGATTTAAAATATAGGCAATAAAGAATGCTATAATAAATGGTTTTAAAGTACCAAGTATTGTCCAAAATTTATCTAGAACGTCGTTCCAGTGCGTAATGCCCATAAAAATTAAGGTACCTAAAGCAACGAAGAGTAATCCATAGACAACTACTGTGAAATAATTGTTATTTGCAGTAAACTTCCAGGCGTTGGAATCATTAGCGGTAGATTCATCAATTTCAATGGAATGATCGATAGGTCCTTCGTTTATAAAGGGATTCGGTTTAACGGTGTCTTTGGTTTTGTTGTCCTGACCATTATTAGGCTGTTGAATTCGTCTATTAAGGTCAGTCATTTTACCTCTTATTGATTTCGCCATTGTATTCTCCTACTCATTATTTATATATGTGATTATATCGATTATGTTAGGGTTATTCAATGCCATATACCTAATATTTGTGTAAAAAATAAAAAAAATTCTAATTACTATAGCAGGTATTGTGCCTAAAGTACGAAAATGTAGAAATAATCAAAAAATTAAAAGAAAGGACTTGCATTTTGAATTTTTATCGTATATAATAAATCTTGCGTTGAACGAAACGTAAAAAAAATTATAGATATGCGCTTCTAGCTCAGTTGGTAGAGCACCTGACTCTTAATCAGGGTGTCCAGGGTTCGAACCCCTGGAGGCGCACTAGAAAAGTCTTATGATTTAGGAAAAGCCTAGGTTGTAGGGCTTTTATTTTTTATCCATAGGAAACTTTCTATGATTAATCATCTGTATAAACTATTGCACAAACTTTTTTCCTTACCTATAATTAGGGTAAAAAGAGGAAAGGTTTGAAGGTTATGAAAGCGTACAGAAAACGTATTAGTCTCATTTTGGCATCTATGATGGTATTGCTGCTTGCAAGTTGTGGCGTAACGAGTGAAGACGGGACGAAGGCAAGCAATACTCCTAAGGCAAGTATTACAAATGAAACTAAAGCGCCAGAAGCGACTGCATCTGCAGAGGCACAGGTAAGTGCAACGGTAACACCGACAGAAAAGCCGATAGCAAATAAAGCGACAGAAGCACCCAAAAAGGAAACAGAAAGTAAGGTCGAATCTGATCTTGAAGTACATTTTATCGATGTAGGACAAGGAGACAGCATTCTATTAAAATCTGATGGAAAAACGATGCTAATTGATGCTGGTGATAATAAATACGGAAAAGGCGTAGTAAGCTATTTAAAAAGCAAGGGAATTAAGAAGATTGACTATTTGGTTGGCACACATCCAGATGCGGATCATATCGGTGGACTTGATGTTGTAATCTCCAACCTTGATATTGGCAAGATCTATATGCCAAAGAAACAAAACAATACAAAGACATTTGAAGATGTGCTTACAGCAATTGCAGCAAAGGGATTAAAGGTCACAGCTCCAAAGGTAGGCAGCAGCATTGATTTAGGAAGTGCGAAGGTTACGATTATGGGACCAACCACAACCTACGATGACAATAATAACAATTCCATTGTAGTTAAAGTAACCCATGGAGAGAATTCATTCCTATTAACAGGAGATGCAGAATTAGATGCAGAAGAAGACATGGTGGCAAGTGGAGAAGATTTATCTGCTACAGTACTTAAAGTTGGACATCATGGAAGTCATTCTTCTACTTCACAGTCTTTACTTAAAAAAGTAAATCCAACGTATGCAGTAATTAGCTGTGGCGTTAATAATAAATATGGGCATCCTCATACTGAGACAATGACGTATTTAAAACGCGCCAATGTGAAAGTATATCGTACGGATGAGCAGCAGACGATTATTATGACGTCTAATGGAAAGGATCTTTCCATAAAGACAGGACAGGAAAGTGTTAAGGCAACCGGAGAGAGTTCAAGTTCAGTAAGTAATAAGAATACAAGTAAAGATACAAGCAAGATTGACAGCTCGAATACTTCCAAGAATGAAGTGAAAGAGACTGCAGCGCCAGCAAGTGGAACGTATATTGGAAATAAAAATACGAAGAAGTTTCATAAGTCCTCATGCAGTTCTCTTCCAGCAGAGAAAAACCAAGTGACATTTTCTTCAAGAGAGAAAGCAGTCAGTGCGGGATACAGTGCTTGTAAACGTTGTAATCCATAAGGAGGTACGCAATGGTAAATGAATATATTGTAGATCGATTTGAAGAACAGTATGCAGTCTTAGAAGATTGTAACAAGCAGATGCATGATGTTGAACGAAGTGAGCTTCCAGACAATGTGAAGGTGGGAGACGTTGTTATTATGACGGCAGATGGATATCGCATCGATCCAGAGAAGACAGAAAGTCGCACAAATAAAATAAAGACGCTTATGGATTCCCTTTGGGAAGACTAAATATTAAAAGGAAGAGGTATTAGAAAAAAATACCTCTTCCTTTTTTGTTTACCTTGATAGAAAATAACAAATTTTATATAATTAGGTATAGTATGGAAATTTTTTACCAAGTATTTATATAAATAAAACTGACTAATGGGAGATATGAGAATGTTAAAAGAGAATACTGTTGGAAACATTGCACTTGAAGTGCAAAAGGTAATCAAGGGTAAAGATGATGTAATTGAGAATGTTTTAACTGCAATTTTAGCGAAAGGCCATATTCTGATTGAGGATATTCCAGGGGTAGGAAAGACCACATTAGCATTGGCATTTTCAAAAGTTATGGATTTAGATTATAAACGTATGCAGTTTACGCCAGATGTTTTGCCAACAGATGTTGTTGGATTTAATGTATTAACGAAGCAGAATACGTTTGAATATAAGCCAGGTGCAGTCCTTTGTAATCTGTTCTTAGCCGATGAGATTAATCGTACGTCTTCTAAGACGCAGTCAGCGTTATTAGAGGTCATGGAAGAGGGAAGTATAACGGTTGACGGCGTTACAAGAGAGGTTCCAAATCCATTTGTAGTAATTGCGACACAGAATCCAGTTGGAAGTGTAGGAACACAGATGCTTCCAGAATCACAGTTAGACCGTTTTATGGTTCGTCTGTCTATGGGATATCCTGATATCAATCAGGAAATCAGTATCTTAAAAGGAAAACAAGATGGTGATCCTTTAAAACAGGTTCAACAAATGGTGACGAAAGATGATATTGTAAGGATGCAGGAAGATGTCACAAGAGTCTTTGTACACGATGTATTGTATGCCTATATTGCAGCATTGGTATCTGCGACAAGAAACCATCCAATGATTACGCTTGGTGTTAGCCCTCGTGGAAGCATTGCATTAATGAAGATGGTTAAGGCACGTGCTTATGTGAAAAATAGAGATTATGTAATTCCAGAAGATATTTCTGCTGTATTTTTAAGTGTTGTAGGACATCGATTAGTGCTTAATCCAAAGGCGAAAGTAAACCATATTTCGGTGGAAGATATCGTTCGTCAAATCTTACAACAGGTTGCATCCCCAAAGCTTTAGTGAATATGGTGGATAACAAGAAAGGATTCTAAAAGCCCATGTGGATAAATAAATTAATTTATTTTGCAGTACTTTTATATGCAGGAGTATTATCGTTGTTATATACCAATGTGCAGAGCCTTTATGTTTTCTTAATTCTCTTATTGTTTGGAGGATTGCAGGCAATTATCGTCAGTTATTTAAAACATAAGGTGGATGTGCATTTGGAAGTACAGAATACCACAGTAAATAAGAATGAGCCAATGAAGGTCGGTATTGTTGTAGAGAACAAGGCGCTTATTCCTATTTCCTGTGTGAAAATGATTATTTCCTATGAAAATGAGTATGAACATCTGAAGCAGTATCAGACATTTAGCCTGAGTGTCAATTCAAATAGCACACACACAATTAATTTTACATTATCATCAGTACATACTGGTGCTGTCAGAGTGGGAATTAAGAAAGTAGTCATTTATGACTTTTTGCGTGTGTTTCATCGAAGATATAAGAGACAATCTGAGGTTCAGATAAAGGTATTTCCTGAAGTATGTATGATGGAAAGCGATATTCACATTGCAAATCAGGATTTTTTAGACAGTGATGTGTTTTCTAAAATAAAGAGCGGGGATGATCCATCGGAGGTCTTTGATATCAGAGAGTATAAAGAAGGTGATAAGATTCACCGTATACATTGGAAGCTATCAAGTAAACGCGATATTTTTATGGTAAAGGAGTATAGTCTTCCAATTGCATGTAATGTAGGAATCATGGTATCTATGCAGACGGATAAGCCTGCACTTAATAGATTGGAGTATTATGATGCGCTTCTTTCGACAATATCGAGTATCTCATATCAGCTTAGCATCAATGAGCAGATTCATTTTATTGCATGGTATGATGAGGCAAAAGATAGCTATAGATGTTTTTCGATTGAACAGCTGGATGATATATATAATGCAGTTTATGAGCTATTAGAAGCTGATCCAAGAAAGACAAATAGTAAGATTATCATGATGCACGATGCAGTAGGAGATATGAAGCAGGTAGCAAAGCTTTATTATATCTGTGGCGTTGAAAGTAAAGAGGATCAGGAGCAGTTAGAGACTTTATATCCGGGGATTCAGGTTGAGGTCATAACGGTTGGTTCGAATAATCAGGCAGAGGATACTTCGAAAGTGATAGGCAACCTGACTTATCAGTATATCCAGACGGAACACTATAAGGAAGGTATTGAAGCACTGCAATTGTAAGTAAGGAGAAAGTATGATTAAGTCTAGTAGTAAAAATGGAATTACAGTAGATAAAGATATAGAGCTTGTCATGAAGAATACTGGATTTACTCCGTGGTACTATTATCTGCTTCAGTTTGTGTTACTCGGAGCAGTAAGTCTAAGTGTATGTGGCTGCTTTGCTTCAGGATTGGGCATTTCAATTAATTATGGTACTGCGACGTTCTTCATCCTTGTATTTGTTGCATTATTTATGACGATGTATTCGTTTCGGTCCTTATTTCGTTATGTTGGGCTCATTACGATGTTTTTGTATGTCATGTTTGGCTACATTAATTTGGAGCGCCTTCAGGAGGGTTTTGCAAGACTTTATAATATATTTATCAGGCTTTATAATGAGTATTTTAATGATTCGCAGCAGACTGTTGCAATTGTGAAGAGTGAGTATGAGAACGCAGAATTATTTTTTGTGTTGTTTATTATGTTTTTAGTGACGGCTGTCATTTGTTATAGTGCCATGTTTGGTAGGACAATGTTCTTTTATGTGCTCATTACCGTACCAATTGTATTTCTTTCCTTTATCGTAGGGGTAACACCAAGCATGCTTCCATATATTATCTATGTATCTGGAACGATGGCATTATTTGCAGGGGTTATTAGTGAGCGCTATGGATTATTTTCAAAAGTGAATCGATTGAAGAAGGAGAATCAAGTCTTTCTTCTTTTGGAAAAGACAAGGATAAGAGTGCAGACGTATTGTGTAGTGCTGATGTTATTGTTATTTTCCATAGTCTACATTTGGTATTCTCCAGAGCGCTATGAACAGGAATTTGACGCCAAAGAAGTAAAAAATCAGATTCAGACAAAGATTAAGGAAGTCACATCGAGTGACTTGTTAAAAGATACTATCTTTAATCGATTTACAGGCGAAAATCAGGCTAGAGGAAACAGCGGATTAAGTAACGGTAAGCTTGGAAGAATTGGCAAGATTACATATGCCAATAAGACAGCGTTAAAAGTGAATGCGTATTATACGGGAAGCAATGATACAATCTACTTAAAAGGGTATGTGGGAGAACAGTATGAAGGAAATCGTTGGACCATTCTTTCGAAAAAAGACAAGCAGGAAATTGAGGACGTGGATATGTCCTTGCTGACTTCCAATAATGTTGAAATGCTTTCTAGTTCATTATTTAATCAATTGAATAGCTCTATGTATGGATACCTTCCATTCACTCAGCTTAAGCTTGAAGTGGACAATGTATCTGCCGATGAAACGAGCGAGTATATACCATATAATTGTATAGAAAATTATAGTCTTGATGATGGCAAGGTAAAGGCTAATAAGGATGCCTATTCATACTATCAATTTGACATTCCAGATTCCAAGGATGGTCTCACATATCAAGAGATGCTCTATAAGTATGGTAAGGTTTCCTCTATTCTTCAGTTAAATACGATGAATAAGGGAATACTTGATAAGTATTATGATACTGATATAGACATGTTTGAGTCAGTTGGAGTTCCAGACAATAACTATGAGATCAATGTTAAAGATATTGGACCATATGATTTATCTTTATTTGATAAGAGCATTACAAGCGATAAAAAAGTGTCTGTCTATAGTAATGTGACTGAGTCTGCAGATGAAGCGATAAATACCGTATCACAGATAAATCAATATGCTAGAGATGAAAATATATACTTTAATAAAGTTCTAGATATCTATACTAAGCTGCCGGATAGTGGGTTGGAAAGAGTCAAGGATTTGGTAAAAGATCATCATGTAGACATTTTCTCTAAGGACATGGGTGGGCAAGACTATACATCCATGGATGAGATTGATACGACGGCTTATGCAAGAGCGATTTATAACAAATATAAAGACGCTGATTTCCTTGAAGATACCGAAGAATTATATTCTTCGGATTTTACGTATGATCAGCTAACCAATCAAGATAAGATTTTTGATGCGCTGATGTATGTCAAAGATTATCTTGCAACCAATACTTCTTATACGTTAGCTCCAGGGGTAACACCAAGTAATGAAGATTATGTTGAGTACTTCTTATTTGAGAATAAAAAGGGATATTGTATGCATTATGCAAGTGCGGCAACCGTGATGCTTCGTGCCATGGGCGTACCAGCAAGATATGCAGAAGGTTATATTGTGACATCAAGTGATTTAGCTAATGGTGAAGTTATTGAGGAGGGACCTATTGATGGTGCAAATGGAACAGTAAAGTATGTTAGGGCTGATATTAAGGATACCAATGCGCATGCGTGGGTTGAGGTATACCTTCCAGGGTACGGATGGACGCCGATTGAGATGACAGCGCCTTATTCAACAGATGGAGAGGTGGAAGTTCCTCCTGTAAATTCAAATCCAAATGCAACATTAAAACCAACGAAGCAACCAACTCCAACGCCACAGGCTACGTCCACACCACAGACTACGTCCACACCATCCAATACACCAAAAGTTACAGGAACACCATCCAATCCGACGAAGACAGCTACTCCGGCACCGTCTTTCACTGACAAGATGGGAAAATGGTACAATGGCTTAAGCAACAGTGTGAAGCGGACAATTAAGGTAGCTACTTGGACCATTATCGTTATTGTGCTTGCAATCATCATCCTTATTATCCGTTTCAAGATAATTTGGATGCTTCATACAGGAAAATGGCAGCGTTATGAGACTGGTGAGAAGATACTTTATGAGTATGAGTTGCTTCAGAAAATGACAGGGCAGCAGTTAAGGCCATACGCTACCAATGAATCGTATGAACAGTATGCGGTGGCATTTGTACAGAAATATCCATTCATCAATGAGGAAGATGCCAAGGAATTCTTTGCAATCACGCTAAAAGCTAAGTTTGGTATGAGTGCAATGAGTGAGGAAGAATTACAGAAGGTCATTGCATTCTATCAACTATTTACGGGTACGATGTTTAATAATGCATCGAAATTAAAGAAATGGTATTACAAATTCATTTTAGTACTTCGGTAACAGACATGCTAGAATCTTAATCCAACGCTAATTCAAGAAGGATTGATTCTAGCATGTTTTTATAATAAAACTTCACGTTAGAAGCATACAGCTAGGAGGAAATAAGATGGCAAAGATATTGATTGTAGATGATGAGGCAAGGATTGCAAGATTCTTGCAGTTAGAACTACAGCATGAGGGCTACGAAGTCGTGACAACATGCAATGGAAATGATGGACTACAACTTGCATTACATAACGATATTGATTTAGTAATTTTAGATATCATGTTACCAGGAATGAGTGGAATTGAAGTATGCAAAAAAGTAAGAGAGCAAGGAAACACCACTCCGATCATTATGCTGACGGCAAAGGATGATATTATGGACAAAGTGACGGGACTTGATATGGGAGCCGATGACTATATGACAAAACCATTTGCCATTGAAGAGCTTTTAGCAAGAATTCGTGTGGCATTACATAGAGGAGAAATTAAAACGGATAAAAAGAAAGAATCCTTAACAGTTGGAAAACTTACTCTTAATATTACAAGTCACAGTGCTTACTATAATCAGGAAGAACTTAACTTCACAAAGAAGGAATATGAGCTATTAGAGTATTTAATGCAGCATAAGAATGTGGCAGTGACAAGGGACGAGCTTTTAAATAAAGTATGGGGTTATGAATACTTTGGTGATACCAATGTTGTAGATGTTTATATCAGATATCTAAGACATAAGATTGATGACCGTTTTAATATTCGAATGATCAGCACGATAAGAGGGGTAGGGTATATTATAAAAGATGAGTGATAAATTAGTTACGGGGCTTAGAAAGGTCCTGACAAGGACAGTTATACCGCTGCGTAAAAAATGTGATGAAATAGTTCAAACGTTTTTTTTATCGATGTCATTTCGAATTGCCTTTTATTATGTACGTCTATTTATAGTATTTGGCGTGTTGTTCTTTGCAGCAGTCTATGCACTTTATCTAGAAGTCGAGATATCGAGATATAATAGCTGGGCGGATACTATCGTAGATGGATTGCAGAGTGGCCAGGTATCGTTAGAGCGAACGAAGGAGAGTCATGTTAGCAGTGAAATCGATAGTTACTTGGAACGAATGTATCAGGTCTCAGTAAATCCTTACCAGAGCAAAGGAATTAATATTAGGATTTATGACAAGGCATCAGCAAAGGCAGTCTATGATGATATTAAGATGGATGTGGAGAATGATCAACAGATCTTTAAATCGCTTTCGTATGATTATCAGAAGAATGGACGAATCATCATAAAGAAGAATCGGACATGTTTCTATCAGAATCAGGAGTATGATATATATCTTCAGTTTGATATTACAGACTCCATTAACGGATTACATAAATTTATATTATTTTTAATGTTTATCTATTGGATCTTTGTCTGTCTTGTTGCAAAATATGGCCAGCATGGCATTAACAAGCTACTTCAGCCAATTAAGAATATGTCAGCAACGGCAAATCGTCTTACGGTAAACAATCTACATAGTGAGAGGCTCAATGTAGCTGGTACAAAAAATGAGCTAAGAGAGTTAGCAGGTACAATTAATTCCATGCTGGATCGTATTGAACTTTCTTATGAGAGTCAGAAACAATTTGTATCGGATGCTTCCCATGAGTTACGTACGCCAATTGCAGTTATCCAGGGATATGCCAATATGCTTGAGCGTTGGGGAAAAGATGATAGAGCGGTATTAGAGGAATCGATAGATGCCATTGCCAATGAGGCAAAGTCAATGAAAGACCTAGTTGAAAAATTACTGTTCTTATCGAGAAGTGATAAGAAGACATTGCGGCTAGAACGGAAACTATTCAATATGAAAGATATTGTAGAGGAAATGATTCGTGAGACAAAGATGGTAGCAGAAAACCGTAAGATTTCATCAAAAGGTCTTCAGGACGTAATGGTATTTGGAGACGAGCAAGCACTTAAGCAGGTGCTCCGAATCTTTATTGACAATGCGATTAAGTACACGAAAAATGGAGATTCAATAAAGATTGGCTGTAAAAATAAAAATGGAACCTGTATCGTAGCAGTGGAAGACACCGGAATTGGAATGAAGAAAGAAGATATGGGTAAGATCTTTGAGCGATTCTATCGTGCCGATGCAGTAAGAAATGGTGGTTATGAGGGTCATGGCCTTGGCCTATCCATAGCAAAGCTTATTGTTTTAAAGCATGTAGGAACAATAAAGGTGCGGTCACAGTATAAGAAAGGCTCTACGTTCTATGTCATTCTTCCTGATTATTATAAGAAAGGATTAATGAAGAAGTAATAAATATAACAAAACATACATAAAAAAGGGGGTGACAGGCTAAGTACTTAGTGTGTCACCCCCTTTTGTCTTTAAGAAATCTGAGCCATATAGAGATTATAGTAGGCACCGTGTTTTGCAAGCAAAGTTGAAGCGCTACCTTCTTCTACAATGCCGCCGTCATCAATTACAAAGATACGGTCTGCATTCTGAATCGTAGACAGGCGGTGGGCAATGACAAATGCCGTACGGTTTTCCAGGAGCGTCTCGATTCCGCTTTGAATTAACTGCTCTGTCTTTGTATCGATGCTAGAAGTTGCTTCATCCAGAATTAAAATCTTTGGTTTGGATAATAGCGTTCTTGCAAAGGCGATTAGTTGTTTCTGTCCGACGGAGAGTCCTCCTCCACGCTCTTTTAATTCCGTATCGTAGCCATTTTCCAGCTTGCGAATAAAGTCATCGGCATGAACAGCCTTTGCAGCAGCGATGATCTCTTCTTCGGAAGCATCTAAGTTACCATAACGGATATTATCTCGAACGGTTCCCGTAAAGATATAGCTGTCTTGTGGCATTACACCCATTTGACTTCTTAAGCTCTCAAGAGAAATAGAATTAATACTGTGACCATCAATTAAGATATCTCCTGTCTGTAAGTCATAGAATCGGCTGATCAGATTAACAATCGTTGTCTTACCGGCACCAGTAGGACCGACGAGGGCGATGGTTTCACCGGGATGTACATGGAATGAAAGCTTATGCAGAATATCAGTTTCCTTATCATAGGAGAACGTGACATTATTAAATACAATGTCACCCTTGATATTGTTGAGTGGATGTGCATCCTCAGTATCTGTAATGGAAGGAGCGGTATCAATGATTTCAAAGATACGTTCTGCACCTGATAGGTTTGTAATGAGCTGGTTATAGTAATTACTTAAGTTCATAACTGGATTCCAGAACATACCGATGTAGGAAGCAAAGGCGATGTAAGTACCAAGACTTACGGCATCTTTTCCAAGTACTTTAATCCCGAAGAAATATAGCATCATTGTTCCAAGTCCCCAGCAGAAGTCTGTACTAGGTCCAAATGCGTCAGAAAAAAGAATTGCCTTTACCCAAGACTTGCGGTGTTCATCAATAAGGGTATCAAACATCTCATTGGATTCGTCTTCCGCACAGAAGCTTTGAATGATTCGTATCCCAGATAAGTTCTCATGAGTAAATGCATTTAAATTAGAACTCTTCTTACGAACAACTTGCCAGCATATGTGTGAAAAGTGCTGAATGAGACAGATACAAAGCATCATAAGTGGCAGACTTGAGAGTGCTGCAAGTGCCAGTTTAAAATTCTTGACTAGCATAATAGTAACAACGGCACAGATGGTGATGAAGTCAGGAACAAGTGTTGTTACCGTATCGCTGATTACACCTTTTAAGGAGTTTACATCACCAATGATTCTAGCGAGAATTTTTCCCGTTGGTCTTGAATCAAAGAAATCAAAGCTCAGTGTCTGAATATGGGTATAAAGCTCTTGACGGATGGTTACTAATACTTTGTTACTGATTTTTGCCATAATGTAAATTCTTAATTTAATTAGTACGACAAGAAGTATATTTAAGCAGATGGCAAAGAGGCAAATTCGAAGAAGGCCTGAAAAATCTTTTGGTTTTATATAATTATCTACAGCTGCCTCCATTATCAGTGGATTGATAATGGAAACGGCAGTTGTAACTGCCATGATCAGGCAGACCATAGTTAAGGAAATCTTGTAGTCAAGCAGGTAATGAAACAGACGTAGAAACAGGGCCGTCTTTTTCATGGAGCCTGATTGCTCATCTTGTTTAAATGAGTTAACTGCCATGGATACACCTCCTAGCTGACAGAGACATTCTTTAACGTCTCTCCATATTGTGTTTTATAAGTTTCGTAGTATAATCCTTGTTTTTTAAGTAACTCTTCATGAGTACCACGTTCTACGATCTTACCGTTTTCTAAGTAAATAATTTCATCGGCAGCTCGAACTGCACTGATTCGGTGTGCAATAATGAGCTTCGTTGTCTTATTTAAGGAAGAAAGATTTTTTTGAATGGCGTGTTCTGTCTCCATATCAAGTGCGGAGGTAGAATCATCGAGAACAAGGATTGGTGCATGTTTGGATAATGCACGCGCAATACTGATTCTTTGCTTCTGTCCGCCGGAAAGGCCGACACCACGTTCGCCTATTATAGTTTCATAGTCATGGTCCATCTTACTGATAAAGCTGTGTGCCTCTGCCTGTTTTGCAGCTAAAGTGACATCAGAGGCAGCCATCTGCTTTCGTTTGCCAAGTTTGATATTCTCAAGAACAGTGTCTGAGAATAGGAATACATCCTGCATAACAAGTGAAATGGAGGAACGAAGCTGTTTCAGTTTGAGCCTTCTAATATCCGTTTTATCAAGCTTGATGCATCCGCTATCAGCTTCATAAAGTCTTTCAAGTAGGTTGATGATGGAAGATTTACCGGCACCTGTAGCTCCCATGATTCCAATGGTCTGCCCTGGATTTACATGGAAGCTGATATCTGAAAGAATCTGTTTTCCATTATGGGCAAACGATACATGTTCAAAGGAGATTTCGCCTTTTACTTGAGGAAGCATTGTTGCATCTTTGGCATCTGTAATGTTGGGAACGTTGCTATAAATCTTGTCAATCTTCTTATAGGAAGCAAGTGCGGAAGAAAACTCGTTGGTAAGCCAGCCGAGCATCTCCATTGGCCATACGATATTCATGGAATATTCGGTAAATGCACTTAACTGTCCGAGGGAAAGTTCGTCATTTATATAGAAGTAACCACCAAGCAAAAGTACGGTAAATGGAAGTAGCTTCGTTACCATTTGGAAGTAAGGATAGAACCTTACGAATACTTTGGACTGTTTCATGTTAAGTTCGTAATAACGGTTGTTATGAGAGAGAAACTTCTTAATTTCGAATTTTTCTCGTGCAAATGCTTTTACTGTGCGGACGCCGCTTAAATTCTCTTCTGCTACGGTATTAAGGACGGCGTTCTCTTCACTGATTTCACCGTAGATGCTTCCAAGTTTACGCTCCATGACAATGGCAAGCGTACCGATGATTGGAAGGACTAATGTTGGAATCAAAGCGAGTTTTGGACTGATTCGGTACATGCAGGTAAGGACAAGTACCGTGTGAACGGTGATTTCAATTAACAGCATACCGACAAATCCAAGGACATTCCATATTTTATCGATATCATCTTTGACACGTGCCATAAGCTCTCCGGTGCTTACGTTATCAAAGAAGGACATATCAAGTTTTTGTATGTATTGGAATAGGTTTCTTCGTAAGTGAACACTGATCTTATTGCTCACGATGTCAAACGTAGATTCTTTTGTATATTGGAAGATGCAGCGGCCAACGCCAATTGCAACAATTCCAAGTAATAGCTTAGATAATAGAGCAACATCACCACCGACTAATACTTTGTCGACAATGGACTGGGTGATGACTGGTGAAAGCATGTCAAGGCTGATACTGATGAGCATGCTTGTAATGGCCAATAAATAAAAATACCAGTATTTACGTATGTAATGTGATAAATTAATCAAGACTGTCGCCTGCCTTTCTTACATTCTCTTTGCCGAAGCAAAGGCAAATAATTTAGAAGATGTCTCTGTAAAAGTGAAAAAAAGCGCAAAAAAATAAGCAATGGTTAAACCAAAGCTTAAGAATATAAAGCAATATGCAAAACAAGAGTGCTACATAATGGGTTATAATAGTCCTTTTACAGAGGTATATCCAAGATCCGTTTCAAGTATTAAGTTGTTGTTGTTGCTTAAATAGTATTCAAATCGCATATTGTTACCTCCTTATAATTTTTTTTCAGACACGTCATATGTCTGTAGTGCTGTTTACAATTATAATCCATAATATGGAAAAGTCAATACAAAAAAAGTAAAAATTAATCATTAATAATTTATTAATTTTTACATTTTTCAATATTTATTCATAATTCTATGCTATAATGGCGAAGTATCAGAAACAAAAAAACTCACGTATTACGTAAGAAGGAATAGAAGGTGTTAGCATGGAATTACCTATGTTTTATGACACGGCTGAAGAATGGAATCAGGCGTTATTATTATACGATTCAGCATTAAAAGAGATTGGAACCAAGCTTGAAATTTTAAGTAATGAGTTCAAACTAACGCACCAATACAATCCAATCGAGCATATTACATCAAGAATAAAATCATCTCAAAGCATTGCCAAAAAGATGAATCATAAAGGCATCGCGCTAACAACCGAAAACATCGTCAAATATCTTAATGATGTGGCAGGAATCCGAATTATCTGTTCCTTTACATCTGATATTTATCGAATTGCAAGTTTAATTGCGAAGCAGAGCGATGTCAAGGTGTTACAAATCAAAGACTACATCATGTGCCCAAAACCAAATGGGTATATGAGCTATCATATGATTGTATCAGTTCCTATTTTCTTATCAGAAAATGTAATTGATACAAAAGTTGAAATCCAAATTCGTACTATTGCAATGGATTTCTGGGCAAGCTTAGAGCATAAGATTTATTACAAATATGAGGGCAATGCCCCAGCACATATTAGAAAACAGTTAAAAGAATGTGCTGATATCGTTTCTTACCTCGATCAGAAGATGTTATCCATCAATGAAGAGGTACAATCTTACAATCATGTAAATGAAGTACAGGTAAGGGCATACCAAAGTAACTTAAATGATTTATTTGGTCGAATTGTCAATGAGGCAGAGGAGGCAAAGGTAGGTGCACCGGAAGCGCCAAAAAAACCAGTACTTCCAGTGCCGATTGCAGAGGATGTTGTCAATTCAGAAGATACCGTAATGGACGGCATTATCTCAGAAGCGCCAAAGGAGAAGAAGGATGGTTTTACAAGCTTCTTCTTTAGAAAGAAAGACAAAGAGACAAAACAGTCTGCGGCAGCAGAATAACGAACAAAACGAAAAGCAGGTGAAAAGATGTTAAAGTTTCTAGGTTCAGGAAGTGCATTTAACACCAAACGAGGAAACAACTGTGCATATATGGAGTTCGCAGGGGAACTCTTCTTATTTGATGCAGGTCAGGATGTATTTGAAAAACTTATCAAGTTAAATTTATTTGAGAAAAAGGCTAGGATAAATATCTTCATTACCCATTTACACAGCGACCATATTGGAAGTCTTGGGACGATTATCTCCTACCTATATTATAAAGTATTTAAGCAGGACATGAGTAATATCTGCGTATACTTCCCATCGGAAGCCATTGCTGACGTACTTACACTTCAAGGTGTACCAAGAACGCAGTATAACTTATTCTTAAACAAATGGGATGAATTATATATTCCGATGTGTGGAAGAAAGCAGCCAGAGTATAGTTTCTTTGAAACGAAACATACAGAAGGCCTTGATTATCAAGGCGAAACAAACTGCTACAGTTTAGAATTCATGATTCCGAATGAATTCAGCTTCTTTTATAGTGGCGATACAAACGTATTTCATGAGAAGTTAAGCAATATCTATAACTATGATAAGATTTATCATGAAGTGACAGCGATGGAAAATTCACCGGTTCACTTTAGTTATGAAGCGTTATTAGAGGCGACGAAGAATCTGACTGCAGAAGAGAAGGCAAGATTCTATCTAATGCATATTGATGAAGAATTTGATGAAGAGCAGGCAAAACAAGACGGTTTCCGAATCGTTGAAAACGTAGAGATATAATAAAATACTCAGACATTCTCCAAAGGGGAATTGCTCTGAGTATTTTTTTACCCGAAAACGGGAGAAAATTTATCTTTATAAGAAATTATGAAAGCTTGAATTTGCTAAGTAAGCTTCCAAGGCTTGTACTAGCATCGTCATCACTAATATACTCTACTGGAGTATCATCGATATCTTCTACGACTTCTTCACTTTCTGTAACAGCTTTCATATCTAAGCTGATTTTACCGTCAACGACGTCAACAATCTTAACTTTTACTTCTTGTCCTTCGCTTACGACTTCGCGAGGGGATTTAATACGTTTTGCACACATTTTTGAAATATGCACAAGACCTGTAAGACCATCACCGATATTTACAAATGCACCATAAGGTTCAATACGTTCAACAACACCAGTCGTTACCACGCCTTTTTGTACATGGGAGAGTTTTTCTTTGTGCTCTTGTTCTGCCTGTTCTCTTGCAACGGCTTTTGCAGAAAGAACGAGTTTCTTACGGTCTTTATCTGCTGTAATTACGATGACTTCAACTTTTTTATGAACCCAATCTTCTAAATTTTCAACGTGAGAAAGTGCAAGCTGAGAAGCAGGGATAAATCCGCGAACTCCATTTACATAAGCAACTACACCGGCATTTACAGCGCTATCGATTAATACAGTATATTTTCTCTGATCTTCAAGGGCAGCTTCGAATTCTTCCCAAGCAAGTTCACTAGAAGCCTGTTTCTTACTTAATAGTACATTACCATTGCCGTCATCTACATCAAGTACATAGGCTTTAAATGTTTCTCCAACAGTAAGATCTGTAAAGATAGAGAAGTGAGGGTCATCACTAAGCTCAGATGTGTAAATGATTCCCTCGGCATAAGAACCGATATCAACGATTGCGTGGTCTTCTTTTACACCGATGACTGTACAGTTTACAAGATCTCCTTCTTTAATTCGGCTGAATGATTTGTTAATGGCATCTTCAAAGTCTGCCATTGTTAGATTTTCTTCGTTTGTATTTGTTTCTGACATAATAGCACGTCCTTTCTTATTATATTTTCAACGTTTTACACGAAACCAATACGTATAAAGAGGATGAAATCCAATGGATTTGTACACTCTCTTTGCAATAAGGTTATCATGTACGACTTGCAGGTAGGCATGATGAATGCCAAGTTCCTTGGCACGAAGCAAGAGTTTGCTGACGATGGTCTTGGCAAGCTGCTGCCTGCGGTAATGTTCATCTACATAAATGGCATAGATGCCGATATGGTCCCGTTCTATAATGCCGAGTCCAGTGGCAATCGTATTGCCGTGATCAATGATGCACGCACAGATAATATCTCTAGGAATGGCTTCATACATCTTCGGAACGATGGTAAGATGGCTCTCATTGGTCGTTCGGTTTAGATGGAAGAGGTTCATGATCCAATTCTTCGTAAGTGTATCTGAAATACTCACTTCAAAGCGTTCATTAGTAAAGGTAGTAATATTAGAAAGGTCACAGACATATGTATCTGTAATATGTTCCTTTGCATACTCACGTTCACATAAATAGCGTTCCAGATTTTCATGAAAAATCGGATTGATCTTAAAGATACAAGGTGTATTAAGCCGTTCATATTCTTGCTCGCAATAGCGAACTTTCTCATTTAACGGCAGTTTGGAACTGCCAATTACATTGACACAGTTAGTACGATGCGTATAAAAATCAGAATATCCAATCAGCCAGTCATCGTAAAGCTCTGACTGATAGGACGGCCATGCATTGAATGATAATTCTTCTATAAACTTTATGTAGTTTTCTTTCGTACCGTTCATATTGTAACCCCCAAGTCTCATACGTGAATATTACTTAACACGGTATCTCCATTATAGTATAATATGGAATAAGCTTGCAAGTGTCATAAGTGAATGAATCGAAGCGAGTAACGTAAGAATTGGTCGGAAAGAATAGAAAGAGATAGGAAGGTGTTAAGATGTTAAATTTAAATGAAAATTATGAAGCATTTATGGGGGATGGAAGCAAGGACAGCGCAGGCCGAACATTGGAAGAGTTCTTATCGGAGTACGATCCATATAAGTATAAGAATCCATCGGTCACAGCTGACATTGTAGTCTTAAAAGAGAAAAACAATGTAGATTCGACTACTAATAATACGGGACTACAACTACTTTTAATAAGAAGAAAGAATCATCCATGCATTAATGAGTGGGCGCTTCCAGGAGGATTTGCAGAAATTGATGAAACCTTGCTACAATCTGCTAAGCGTGAATTAGAAGAAGAAACGCAGGTAAGGGATGTTCCAATGCAGCAACTACGTACATGGGGAGATCCTAATCGAGATCCAAGGGGAAGAGTGATTACGGTTTCATATCTTGCTTACTTGGAGGAAGAAGTAGAAGTGGTGGCGTCTGATGATGCAAAGGATGCAGGCTGGGTGGATGTGAAGCTTACCTTAGTAGATACTGTTCGCAGCAAGCAAATAGTAAAGCAGATCTATTTCATGGAGTTAAGCAATTCAGAAAAAAATATTTTCTTAACAGCTAATGTAGCAAGAATTACAAACAAAATAGGAAGATTATCAGAAACAACATATGAGATTCATAGTAAACAAGGAATTGCGTTTGATCATGCGAAGATTATATTAGATGCATTATTAAGTGAATAACGTTATAAAAAGGTGTAAGGATTACTATCCTTACATCTTTTTATATTTACGGGAACAATCAATCAAAGTGGTGCTTGCATTACCTTGCGAACGCCATAATAACCAGAGATAAACGTTCCGCTAAGAACGTGGATAAATTATAAAATGTAACTGTTATGTAACCTTGGCTGAGTATAGTAAAAACAGAATAAAAAATGTTTAGGGGTGAAAGTTAATATGATATTCAAACAGTATAATTTGAAACGGGTTGTGGCAATGATACTGTTATTTAACTTAATAATGCTACCCAACCAAGATCTTAACGTACGTGCAGACGTAGAAAAAGAACCACCAAAAGTAACAAATTATGATAAGACTGTAACCCCTATTTCAGGAGTTGAGAATGGGTATACAGTAAAGTTAGATATATCAGGAAATACATTTACAACAACGTCAGAGACTAAAAGAAGTGCAGACTTGATTTTATGTATTGATGTATCTTCCAGTATGGACGAGAAATATGACAATCAACAAACAAAATGGGCTAAGTTAAAGGAGACATTGAATGACGTCATAGACAAGGTATTGTCCAACCATTTGAAATCCTATTATACGGTAACGATCATTGCATATGCAGGTGGTGGAACTAACAAAGAAGATTATAGTGTACTGGTGGAGAAGAGCAATGACAAGGATACAGTTAAGAATTCCTATACTGGATATAATACAGCAACTGCTTTGGCAAAGGAAAATAACATTGCAACTTCCAATGGAGCTGGTACAGATAGCAAGGCTGGATTTATTGGAGCATTAAAATGTCTTAGAAGTTGGAAAGCGAAAAATATATTAGCAGATAACGAGTATGTCATTTATTTAAGCGATGGCGTGCCTACATATTATTCGGAATATTCTTATAAAGAGGTAGAAGAGAGTACGAGATTGACAAAAGATGTAGTTATTGATGGTAATGATTATGTTGAGATAGATTGGAGTTCTTCTCCAGCGAAAGCTACTTTTGATAATGAAGAGTATCTTAAGGCTTGTGAAGAACAAGAAAATAGTTATAAAAGTAAAAATATTAAATACGAGAAAACTGAAGAGGAAAAGACTGGAAGTGAATATTATTGGTGGAAAAGTGTAGAGTATCAGTATAAAGTTGCAACCTATTTTATTTATGGAACTTACAAAACGGTTAAGGATACAGACGATACATATAATGCAGATAACAACCCTTATGAGCCATTTCCATATGAGCAAGAGGATTTGAAAGTAGAAAGGCATGATAATGATGGTGGAAATACGACTCAAGAGGAAATTAGTAATGCGATTGAAGCGGCCAAACGCTTACGTAAGGAATTTAGCTCTCCAAAAACAAAGCTATATACAGTGGGCATCTGTATGTCCGATGACTCGGAAGTATTAGTGGGAGATGACAGTAAAAACTATAAACCGGATGCATATTATCCTGCAAAGAATTCCAGTGATTTAGAGAAAGCGTTTGAGGCATTAATCGAAAGTATTACAAAAGAGGCTTACTTATATAACATGAAAGTAACAGATCAGTTAAGCCAGTATGTAGACATCATAGATGCAACTCAAATAAAGCTTTTACATGGCACAGATGAGGTTCTTATGACACCGGAGAAGGAGGAAAACATAATTAATTACTACATTATCAATGGTGATAATACGAAGACAAAAGTAATGTCATATGATACGAACACGAAACTCATCAAATGTGATTTATCAAAGGTAAAGACTGAAGCAACCAAGGGTGACACGTTCCAGTTGGCTTACGATATAACATTAAATGATAATGCAAAGTGTCAGGAAGAATATGTAGCAGGTCAGAATGGATGTGTAAACGGACAGAAGGTAGAAAATCTGGTGGTAAAGGAAGATACAAGCCAAGTTGGCTATCCAACCAATGCATATGCCACATTTGAGTATACGACGGAGCCAGATAATGACAGTCCAGAAACCTATTACTTCCCTGTTCCAGTGGCAAAACCAATTTGTCCAACAACTTCGCTAGTCATTGAAAAGAAATTATCAGAGATGTCAATGACACCTGATTTAAATTATATATTCAACATTGAGATAAGCGGAAAACCTTATAAAGGTGCGTATAAAGTAACAACAGGCGGAAGTTCAGATACATATGAGTGTGAGGATGGACAAGTTACCATTCCTGCAGATGCAAAGATTACAATAGATAGACTCAAACCATGGCAGACTTATAAAGTAGAGGAAGTTTTGCCAACAGGTAACGAATCAAAAGATTACGCAGTTTCTCAAGTTGATCAATCAAAAAAAGAAGAAACAGCAAGTAAGCAGACTATCTTAGGTTCAGAAACGGAAGAAAATGATTTTATCAAGGAGGGAAAAGCCGTCAATGTAAACTTAACATTTACCAATGAGGCACTTGGAAAAATCAAAGTGAACAAATCGTTAGATAAACAGGATACGACAGGAAATAACTCTTTTATCTTTGCGCTTACCGGATATGTAGGACAAGCATATAAAGATTATAAGGACAATAAGGAAGTAAAACCAAACTTTACTGCGTATCTTTCATTGGATGCAGATTCAACAGGAAACGTAAATGGTGAATTTACCAATCTGCCAAAGGGATACTATATCGTAAAAGAGATTTCTCATATTAATTATGAGCCAACATCAAAACCAGAAATTGCAGAATATAAAACGAGTGGTTCTGTAGATTTTGTCAATACAGATAAGACTGTGAAAGAGTATTTTGATGATACCGATATCGTTACAAATCATGCAGAGTTCAAAAATGGCGTTGTAACATTTAAGTAGAATGAGTAATGAGTTGGAGGAACAGTTATGACAGGAAAAGTGATCAATATCATATGCAAAACATTAAGTACATTGATCTTAATTATAGCCATTGGTTGTGCAGGCTCACTTATTCTGCCCCAGCTGGCTGGATATAAGATTTATTCTGTAGTGAGTGGAAGCATGGAGCCCAAATATCCTGTTGGCAGTGTTGTTTATATTAAGCCTGTGGAGTTTGACAAGATAGAAGTTGGAGACCCTATTGCATTTCACTGGGGATCAAAGAAGGTTGTTACTCATCAAGTAGTAGAAATCAATAAAGAAAATCAAACATTTACTACGCAAGGTGTGGCTAACAATGTAGCAGATGGTTCCCCAGTTGCGTATTCAGACGTTATTGGAAAAGGAGTATATAATATTCCCTTTATTGGATACATAACGATTTATATGCAAACCGTTACAGGATATTTGATTGCAGGCTGTATATTGATCTTCATTATCTTGCTGTATATTATTCCGGAGATTTTTAGTACGCCATCTGAGAGCAAGGAGAGTGCTGTTCAGAAAAGCTGAAAATCGATACTCTTAGTAAAGGAAAAGGGGGGGAGAGTATGAGGAAGAGAAAATTACTCATTATCGTTACAGCCGTCATCTTAGTAATTGCATGTTGTAGTGGTGTTTCGTTGGCATATTATAAGACAGAAGATAAGTCCGTCAATACAATTAATACGGGAATAGTAGATGTAAAGGTTCATGAAGAAGTGGAGGAGATGCTAAAAAAGAATGTTGGATTTCAGTTGCAAAAAGATTGTGTAAAATCGTGGGTCAGATTATTTGTTGGCCTCCCAACGGGGATAGAGGGGGACATCTATAAGACAGTAAGAAGCGATGACGATAATTGGAAACTTGGCACGGATGGATACTATTATTATCAGCAGCCAGTGGAATATACAAAGGACGGAAACAATGAATATATCCTATTTTCTAGCATTACAGCCAATATTGGTGGTGGTAGTGATACCGTGTCTGGATCATATAACAAGAATCTAGATATCGTTGTATATGTGGAGGCAATTCAATGGAATAGGGAAGATACAAACGCAGAAGAAGCTTTCCAAAAGAATAGAAAATAAAGATGCAAGCATGGAACGATAGGAACATATCGAACAATAAAAAATGATGTAAATGCTATTTACATATAAATATTAATTAGTTAGGGGGATCTATTTCTATGAAAAAGAAAAGTTCTTTAATTATTACTGCAGCTGCTTTATCTGTAACTATGGTGATTGGTGCATCCTTGGCTTATTTTACAGCAGAAGACGATGCGGAAAACGTAATTAGTACTGCTGGTACAGGTGATGGTTATGATAAGGGGGTAACCATTTATGAGTGGTCAACAGATTCGGTGGAAGATGTGGATTTATCAGATGATGGAAATGATGGAGTTACTACGGAAGATGCTCTTGGAGAATTTCAGCCAATCGATTTGACTTATACAAACCTAGTACAAAATACAGATTATACAAAAGAAGCAAAGGTTAGAAACACTTCAACATTTGATGCTTATATTGCAGTGCAAGTAACTTATGACAATAGCCAAGTTGTAATTGGTGAGCCAGCAACAGGATGGGTTAAAAATACTGCAACAACGGATGGCACTAAAGTTACAGTAGTTTATTACTATGACCAAATAGTTGCTCCAGATGCTTTTACGACCAATTTGATGGATTCCTTTAGATTAGCGTCCACAGCACAACAAAATGCATCCGGCTACAAGATCGATATTAATGCTGCATTAATTCAAGCTTCTAACGTTGTATTAGATACAAGTACGGACGGTGCTGCAAAATGGGTAAAAGCTGACGGCCAGACAGAAGAAGTTCCACTTCCATTTACTGCTGATTTTGTGAAATAGAGTAATATAGTAAGGCATAAGGTTGTTGCCACAAGAGAGGACTGAACGCTATGAAAATAAAAAAGGGTAAATTGGTACTTGCCTCAATATTGGCTATAGTTCAAGTATTGGGCACAACCAATGTTGTTTTTGCCGCTGAGAATAGTGTGGTGTATGACGGGGATTCGAATAAGCTGACCGTTGGAGTTGGTGATAAAGATTTATTCGATGATATGAAAGACATGATGCCAGGCGATCAGGCAAGCAGTGATATAAAGATAAGCAATAATAGTGATTTTATAGTGACATATTACATAGTAGCAAAGCTACCAGAAGAAGCAGAGTTACCAGAAACAAAAGATGGGAAAGACTTATTAAATAAGTTGATTACAGAGAGTAAGCTCACGGTTATGGTAGATGGACAGGAAGAACCATTTTACGAAGGTCCAACATCAGGCAACCCGAAAGACGCCGCTGATCCGTCCGAGGTGAAGAATTCAATGTGGATTGATGCTCCTGGAATTACTCAGTATGGAATTAAGTTGTGTACTCTGGAAGCTGGAACGAGTACAAATATCAAGGCAACAGTTTCTTTGCCTTTAAGCTGGGATAATGAGTATATGAATAAATATGGACAGGTTGATTGGAAGTTTGTCTGTGTAAGAGAGGAAACTTCTACGCCAAGCCCTACAGTGGCACCATCCAGTACGCCAACGGACGATCAAACAACGCCGGAGCCAACAAGAAGTGCCTATATAATAAGCGATGATGACAGCTCTGAGACTCTTGCTAAAACAGGAATAACAACACAAAGCATGATTCAAGTCGCGGGTTTATTTGCAATTGTTGCAATAGGTTTGATTGCAATGGAGGCTATTAAACGTAAGAAGAATGCAAAATAATTAGCAAATACACATAAGTTCTTTCGTATAAACGTTAGATAACTGTCCATACTTTAGGTAAAACAGTATGGGTGGTGAGAAATATCGTACTTGCATATGTAAGTCTGATCTTGAAGGGCATCCGTTGTTATAAGGAAGTTCCAAAAGAGATTAAAGATGAAGTAAGAGAAGTGTTAATCCAGATGGATCGGGAAGACTTGATCTATGTAGAATAAAAAAAGAGTTGTGACACTGGTTATAGTATCACAACTCTTCTTTGGGTATATATGATTATTCTACATTTCTTAATGCACGGATGGAATTCATGATGGCGATTAAGCTTACGCCGACATCGGCGAAGATGGCAAGCCACATGGAACCAAGTCCCAGTGCTAATAGCACTAATACTAAAGCTTTCGTGCCAAGGGAGAATACGATGTTTTCTATTACGATTCGTTTTGTATGTTTTGCAATAGCAATAGCTTTTGCAATCTTTTTAGGTTCATCAGTCATTAGGACGATATCAGCTGCTTCAATTGCGGCATCGCTTCCGACACCTCCCATTGCCATGCCGATATCTGATCTTGCAATAACTGGAGCATCGTTGATTCCGTCTCCTACAAAAGCAGTAGTTTCATTTTCAGGCTGATTTTTCATTACTTGCTCTAACATCGTTACTTTATCAGTTGGAAGCAATTCGGAGTAAACGGTATCAATGCCTAAAGTGGCAGCAACTTTTTCTGCAACTACTTTTGTATCCCCTGTTAGTAGTACGGTTTTGATACCATGTTTCTTTAGCGAAGTAATTGTAGATTTTGCATCTTCTTTAATTTCATCGGAAATAATAAGGTAACCGACACATTCAGTATCCTTCGCAAGATAGGCAATTGTTCCAATCGTATCGATGGAGGTTGGAACGTTAGATGCATGGATTGATTCCATATAGCGTCTATTTCCGAGATAGTATACTGTATCATCAATAATTGCCTGTACGCCATGCCCAGAGATTTCTTTGTAGTCAGTAAGTGCATTGGTAGTAAGCGCAACATCGGATTGCTCGTTGTAAGCAGCAACGATGGAAGTTGCAATTGGGTGAGTAGAGAAGCTTTCTAGTAGGGCAGCAGTCTCTAATAATTGTTCTTGATTCATGGAAGATAAGGCATGAATTTCTTTTACTGCAAAGGAGCCTTTTGTAAGGGTTCCTGTTTTATCAAATACGACAGTTTTTAAGGTAGTAAGGCCTTCAAGATAATTGCTTCCCTTTACGATAATGCCATTTTTGGAAGCAGCACCGATACCACCGAAGAAACCAAGTGGTACGGAGATAACAAGGGCACATGGACAAGAGACTACCAAGAAACTACATGCAATATAAATCCAATGTTGGAAGTCATAGGTTCCTGTAACTACAGGAGGTAATACGATTAATAAGGCAGCGAGTAATACAACGATTGGAGTGTATACACGCGCAAACTTAGTAATAAAGTTTTCTGTGACAGACTTACGGTTACTTGCATTTTCTACAAGGTCAAGAACTTTTGCAACTGTAGATTCTTTATATGGTTTTGTTACTTTGATTTTTAATGTTTGATCGCCATTGATGCATCCGCTTAGGACATCATCACCGATTGCGGCTTTACGTGGAACGCTTTCTCCTGTTAAGGAAGAAGTATCAAGGAAGGAAGTTCCTTCTACAACGGTTCCGTCTAGGGCGACTTTTTCGCTAGGTTTTACTACGATGATATCACCAACGGCTACTTCTTCTGGTGGAACTTGTTTTAATCCGGAAGGAGTTTCAATTGTTGCATATAATGCTTTTAGGTTCATAGCTTCTGCAAGATGGCGTTTCGAACTGTCGACAGCAAGGCCTTGAAGTAATTCACCAATTTGGAATAATAATAAAACTGCAATGGCTTCGGTATATTTTCCAACGTAGAGGGCACCGATTGTTGCAACTATCATTAAGAAGTTTTCGTCGAAGATAGAACCTCGTCTGATGTTATTAAAACTATTTAATAATACTTCGTAACCAAGAATTACATATCCAATAAGGATGATAGCCAGTTTGGCTACTGTATTGTCAATGAGATAAACGCCGCAAAGGCTGATTGCAATACCGATGATCCAAGGAAGTACGGTCTTTGCAATTCCGGCAAAGGACTTATCTTTGATTCCGTGTTCATGGTTGTGTTCATGTTCATAATGTTTAGAATGTTCTTTTTTCTCCTGTTCGTGGTGTTCGTCGCATCCACAGGAGTCTTCATGGGAATGTTCATGGTGTTCGCCGCATCCACAGGAGTCTTCATGGGAATGTTCGTGGTGTTCGCCGCATCCACAAGAATCTTGGTGAGTATGGTCATGACCACAGCCACAGCCTTCCTCATGAGTATGAGGTGTTGGTGCTTTTGTTGCGGCCAATTCATCAATTGCGAGATATGCTTCTCGTTCATACTTGGTAACATAGCTGTTTAATACATGATAAAGTTCTTCTTCATCTTTAAAATTATCAGAATTGTAAGTTACAAACACTGAATTTTTCATAAAGTTAACAGATGCAGAAGCAATTCTCTTATCTTTATTCATTGCATGTTCCATCTTTGCTGCACAGTTGGCACAGCCGAGATTCACAATGGTATATTGCTTTTGAAGTTCTTTCATACAATCCCTCCTTATTCTGTGATGTGGGCTAATCCTTGATCAAAGATATGTTTGATATGGGCATCGTCAAGTGAGTAGTAAACCACTTTCCCTACCTTCCTATTTTTTACGAGTTTATTTGTTTTCAATACACGTAACTGGTGGGAAATTGCTGATTGTGTCATATTAAGTAGTGTGGCAATATCGCAGACACACATTTCTGATTCAAAGAGGGCACAGAGAATTTTAATTCTTGTGGAATCTCCAAATACTTTAAATAATTCGGCTAAATCGTAGAGCGTTTCTTCCGCTGGGAGTTTTGATTTTACCTCTTGAATGATATCTTGATGGATACAGTTAACTTCACAACATTCATTTGCTGCGACTAATTCTTCATGAGTCTTAGGCATAAGCACCCTCCTTATATATAATATTAATTTTATTTTATTATGTGAACATATGAATTGTTGTTCATATAATAAAACGTTTTAGGTGAGATGTCAATAACAAATATGGAAAATTTTAAAAATACTTATTTCTGGATAATGTAATATTGACAGAACAAAGAGAATAGGAAATGATAGAGATATGAGGTGATGGTATGGAGAAGATAACAAAACAAGAGCTTTTAAATCAAGGCGCAATTTATATAGAACATGTGCTTGATGGATTTGATCGCTACCAACATAAAAATCTTAAGGCAACCTATGAAGAATATGCGGCATACTTCCTACAATTACGTAAGGAGCATCGTCTGTATGCAGACTTTTATTATAGTAAAATCACAAATGAAAATATAAATATATTTAAACAAGCATTATCAATAGACCAAGTGCAGCAATTAGAGGTATTATATAAAGAGTGCAAGGGACATGGGCACGATGGGGCTATTATTTTTTCGCCAAGCGAGGAGCAGTTATTGCTACTATTAGAAATCAGTTTTAAGGAACTTTTATTTAGTACGTTTTATGTAGTCGATTTACCACTTACCATTTGGAGTAATTATAACGGAGAGTTTGTGGCATTTGCAAAAGACGAGAATGTATTAGGAGGGATTATATGCAATTATTAGTTGTGATCTTAAAGAGAGAAAGTCGGATGAAGAAGGTGGTTCAGGCACTTGCTAGGGAAGGGATTCGAGGAGGAACCATTATTGAGGGCGTAGGTATGGCAGAATCGTTAGTACAGATGCAGGATCTTCCTGTGTTTGGTACGTTAAAGAGGATGCTGTCAGTAGAAGAAATGGAGACAAGCCATGTAATGCTATTTGCATTGAAAGATAATGAATTAAGCAGAACGACAAGCCTGATCAAGGAAGTGATCGGCGATTTTAATGCACCAAATACGGGCATTATGTTTGCTATTCCAATCAGCTATATTGAAGGGATACATTAAGAAAAATAGACGCAACAATTATTGACAATTTTAGAATATTTTGTTATTCTGATAGTATCACATGAGAGTACATAGGAGACGTTAATGTGATGGTATTTTTGTATGCGTTGGGGAACGTGAGAGTGCAAAAACTATATGGAAAAGGCGAAAGTAAGTGTTACATCCAGACAGTTACTTTCGCCTTTTTTCTATTGTTATGCTAAGTTTTCGATGACTACCGTAAATGGTCCATCGTTTACTAAGCTGACTTCCATATGGGCACCGAAACTGCCGTGTTCCACAACGGGAATTCGCTCCTTACACTGATGAATGAATTCTTCATAGAGTTCATTTGCCATATCTGGTTTTCCAGCATTCATAAAGTTTGGACGGTTTCCTTTGCGGCAATCCGCGTATAGGGTAAATTGTGAGATGATTAATAACTCTCCGTTTACGTCCTGAATAGAAAGGTTTGTTTTATCATTTTCATCTTCAAAGATTCGAAGTTTTAAAAGCTTATCTACATATTTCTTTACGGTATCTTTCGTATCTTCGGCACCTACGCCTAAAAGAACCATAAGTCCATGGTTAATCTTCCCGATACATTCATTTTCGACACTTACTTGTGCAGTGCTGACACGTTGTACGACTAATTTCATGACTTATCCTCATTTCATATGATTTTTCTATATTATAAACAGTTCCATTGATACTGTCTAGGATAGCCACATGTAATTATTTTTGGCAGTTTATCTAATGAGAATTGAAAAGCAAGCCGAAATATGTTGTAACAATATAAGTAAAGTGAGTGTGAAATCAATGGACAGAATTAATGTGAATACAGCAAGCACCAAGGAGGTGTGCTATTCCACCACTGAAGAGAATGTAAGCGAATTATTTTCAAAAGGACAAGTAGTGGAAGGTGTAATCACAAATGTATCTGATAAGATTTCCATCTCCTTGAACGGCAAAGAGTTACAAGTCTCTCAGTCGGCAGTACAAAATGCCAAGGAAGGTCAAGTAAGAACATTTGAGATAACGGATTTCTCGAACAAAAGTATTGTATTAAGGGAAGTTGGAAATGAAGCAGAGCAGCCAGCATCACAAGGCGTTAAACAGACTAGCGTTGTGACAAGTTCGGCTACTTTTATTGGAAAACTAGATGATACAAAGAATATGGAGTCATTAGGGACCAAAAAAGAGCAAGTGAAGAAGCAGATGGCAGCTACGGCGAGTCGCCTAAGTGCTGAAGACTATGCTAAGCTTTCAGAGGATAAAACACCTTTAGAAGAGTATAATGAAGATCGTGTGGAACGTGCAATCGATCGTGTTAAGGCGCAAAGGGAGTTTAAGCAGGAGCATCTTGACAAGCAGATTGAGAAAAAACAAGAGACAAGGGAATTAATTACAGAGGCTTCCTCAAAGACAGGAAAGGGCTCACAGGCAGCCAAGATTGAAAAACAGTTAGAAGAAAACAATCTTCCGGTAACTGAAGCGAACCTTACGAAGATGGCAACTGCTATGGAATTAGCAGCAATGGCACCACAGATGAGTGATGCATCAAAAGCATATATCATTGAGAATAATATGCAGGTAACACCTGAGAATATATATAAATCCATTTACAGTGGAAGCGGTATGTCTACAGGAATGTCAATTAATGAACAAACCTGGAAGGAGTTACAGCCACAGGTAGAAGATTTATTAGTAAAAGAAGGCATGGAAGTAACGAGTGAATCTTTAAATAATGCAAAATGGCTGATTTCTAACGATTTAACAGTTACTAAGCAGAATATTGAGACACTTAGTGAGTTAAATGAGTTACAAAACAACATGGATCCAGACCTTATGTTTAAGTTATGCATTAATGGTTTAAAAGAGGGAACAGAACCTAAGAAGACAGATCTAGTAGAACAAAGACAAGATCTTGATCTACGTCAAAAAGCAATGGAGACAATGGCACTACTTGCATCAATTGAAGACAATGCAGTAAATTGTGTAACTGAAGGCGAACCAATTACATTACAGGCATTAGCCAATGTTTCTGATACAACTACTTCAGAAACGGTGAATATTGCAGCAATCACTGCAAGAAGACAGTTAGAGGAAGTACGTCTAAAGCTTACAATGGAAAGCTCTTATCAATTGTATAAACAAGGAATCGACGTAGATACGACAGAATTACAAGAGTTAGTTGAAAACTTACGTGCTATGGAAGATGCGTATTATCAGGGTATTTGCAAGGATATGAAAGTAAGCGCAACAGATAGCGAGCTTGAATTGTTAAAGGCGACAGATCAGACGGTAAACAGCTTAAAGTCAGCGCCAAGTTCAGTACTTGCCATGACATATACAGCTCGTCAGACTGTGACAATGACAGAACTTTCTAGTGCCGCAGAGAAAGCTTCTGCCAAGGTAAATAAGGCAAATGAATATGAAACACTTATGACGGTGCCTAGAAAGGATTTAGGAGATTCTATTAAGAAGGCATTTAATAGTGTGGATCAGATATTAGAAGACCTATCCTTAGATAAAACAGAAAGCAATGAAAGAGCAGTGCGAATCTTAGCTTATAATCAGATGGATATTAACGAAGAATCCATTACGAATATGAAGAGCTATGATTTTACAGTAAATCAGGTAATTCAAAACTTAACACCGGAAGTTACCCTTACGTTAATTAAAGAAGGCAAGAATCCATTAAATATGTCAATGGCAGAGTTAGATGAAGTCGTATCTGATATTATAGCATCCATGGATGTCACTTCAGAAGAGAAGTTTAGTGAATACCTTTATAATTTAGATCGTAAAAAAGAGCTTACAAGCGAAGAGCGTGAATCCTATATCGGAATTTATCGTTTATTACATCAAGTAGAAAAGAGCGATGGTGCAGCGGTAGGTGCGGTTGTAAAAGCAAATCAGGAACTTACGTTAGGAAACTTACTGACAGCAGTAAGAAGCCGTAATAATGCAGGAATGGACATCGAAGTAGATGAAACATTTGGTGGAGTGGAAAGCATTAAGACAAATGGCGCATCTATTTCGGACCAGGTAAATAAAGCATTTTATGCAAATCAGCTAGCAACCGAGGTATATTTTGACCTTACCGTAGACGCAGTCATTTCTTTAGACCAAGACAAAGCCTCCTTACATGATGCCACATTAGAGGAATTGTATGAGGCAGAGCAAAATGTGAAAGACGTACAAAGCAATGACTATACAAACAAAAAGTATGAAGATATGATGCGTATACTTGGTGACGCAAATAATACAGAAGTATTGCTTGCAGCAGGAAATGAAGTTACCGTAAACAATATGGAAGCAGTCAACTATATTGCTTGCCAGGCGTCCACATTTTATAAGGACATGAAGGCAAAAGCCAAAGAAGTAAGTGATGAACTTGCAGATAAGGTACAGGAAATTTATGATAGCTTTGTAGAACGCTTAGGCGATGAAGACCAGATGGAAGCTGGCTTTAACGAACTTAAGGATGCGATGACAGAAGTATTCGAAGGCTATATGGAAAGCAACGAAGTAACGTCTGAAGATATGGACGAGTTAAGACTTTATAAACATTCCATCCGCTTAGCTTCTGATTTAGCAAAGAGCCAGATGTTTGAAGTACCGGTAAGCGTCGGTGACGAGGTTGTTAACTTAAAAGTGCAAATGGTACCTTCTACAGACGGTCAGGCAAAAGTAGCAGTCCAGATGTCAGAAGAATCCTTTGGTACATTAGATGTAACGGCAACTGTGGTAAATAATGAATTATCCGCATTCGTAGTATGTGATAATCGTACTGTAGTAGAGTATTTTACAGAAAATAACGAGGCCGTAACGCAGGCACTTGAAAAAACAGGAGTGAACGTAAAACAGTTAACTGTTACAATGAATCGAAAAAAGACAGAGTTTTATGATACAGAGCATGCAGCGGGAGAAGGAACAAAGACAGAAGTACTATATAATGTAGCAAAAACATTTGTTAAGATGACAAAGACTGCATGTGAACAATAAGAGGATAAATAGAAAGGGACGAATGACATGAGAATTAATCATAACATTGCCGCTCTTAAGGCAGCAAATATTTTAAATAAGAATAATAATGGTATGGTAAGTGCAACAGAACGCTTATCCAGTGGATATAAGATTAACAAGGCAGCAGATAACCCTGCAGGTATGGCAATCTCCAGAAAGATGAAGACACAAATCGCAGCATTAGAACGTTCTTCAGATAATGCAGCAGATGGTGTATCTGTTATCCAAACGGCAGAAGGTGCAATCAATGAAATGCAGTCCATCGTACAACGTATGAGAGAGTTATCAGTACAGGCGGCCAACGGAACGTATACAGATGAAGATCGTGCAACAATCCAAGCAGAAGTAGAACAATTAAAATCCGAAGTAAACAGCATTGCAGAAAAGACAGAATTCAATACAAAGAAATTATTAGACGGTTCTGTAGATCGTAAATCTTACTCCGATAATGATAAAATCAACTTAGTATATTTATCTGATGAAGTAGATATTGAGGACTACAAGATTACTGTAAGTAAAAATCCAGAACAAGCAAAGTTAACAGCTGACGGAAAATTCGGTTCGGGTACAACATGCCCAGAAGGTTCAATCTCAATCAACGGAGTGGAAGTTAAGATTCAAGCAGGTACTACTACAGAAGATGCATATGCAGCAATTCGTGATGCAGCAGCTACTGCAAATATTAATGTAACATTAGTTCATGCTACTACTGGAGCTGAAACAACAGTATATGATCCAAACGCTGTCTTAAAATTTACAACAATTGAATATGGTTCAAAGAATAGTGTTGAAATTACAAGCTCTTCTAATGATTTATTAGATTATCTTGGATTAACAAATGCAAGTTTAAAAGCAACAGGTGTAGATGCATCCGTTTCATTAGATCGTACAACTGGATTCTCTAATACTGCAACTGTAAAGGTAGATGGCGATATGGTTACAATTACTGATGCAGATGGATTTAAAATGAAAATCCGTGTTGATGCAGATGCAATTCCAGCAGGTTCCACTTCTGCTAACGCGCAAATCAGTGTATTAGATGCAGGTCCAATGACCCTTCAGATTGGTGCTTCCGAAGGTCAGACAATGGAAGTTCGCATTCCAGCAATGACAACGGAAACACTTGGTATCACAAACCTTAACCTTGCAACACAAAAAGGAGCAGAAAAAGGAATCGGATTATTAGATGAAGCCTTATCTGAAGTAAGTAAAGTTAGAGCAAAACTTGGTGCATACCAAAACCGTTTGGAGCATACAATCACAAATCTTGATGATGCAGGTCTTAACCTACAAGATGCTCTATCCCGTATCGAAGATACAGATATGGCCGCTGAAATGACAAAATATACGCAGTATAATGTATTAGTGCAGGCTGGTACTTCTATGCTTTCTCAGGCAAATGAATTACCACAGCAAGTATTATCTTTATTACAAGGATAATCGGATAGCTTTGGAGGCGTAAGATGGAAAAAGAAAAGGTACAGGCATACACACTGCGAGTGACACAAGCAAACCGCAGCGAGTTGATCGTTATCCTATATGAAATGATTTTAGATGACTTAATGGAAGCAGATAAATATGCAGTTCATGATAGAGACTATAACAAGGTACTACTTCATGCAACCAAATGTGTCAATGAATTAATCTGTGCTTTGGATTTTCAATACGAGCTTTCGTTCCAGTTAATGAGATTATATCGATATGTGAATGAATGTATTGCAAAATTAAAAGTGAAAAAAGACGAAGAAATCAGAAAAAGCGCCATGGATACAATCCAAGGTCTCCACGTAGCGTTTAAAGAAGTGGCGAAACAAGATAATTCTGGCGCTGTCATGAGAAATACAGAGCAAGTATATGCTGGACTTACGTATTCAAAAGGTACGTTAAATGAATCATTATTGTCGAATAGTGGTTCAAGAGGATTCCAAGCATAAAGCTTCTTAACATTGTTGATAATAATAAAATTAGCGCGAGTAAGCACGATATTGTGCCTGCTTGCGCTAGTTTACTTTAAAAACAAAATTCTTTTATACTCCCCGTATCATTAGCTGTCAAAATAATTTAGTTAATGTAAGCATTATTATCATGTAAATGACTCTAAATACGTTCATAATTCATGAATAAAAAGTATTTAGACTGCAGAGAATAATTTATGTCATACGGTATTTGCTTACGTTCGTATCTAAAGTAAAATTTTCTAAGCGTAATTCTCAGTTTCTAGTGTCTTTACTTGTTTCAGTAAGAACTTGTACCGCTTTTGAACGGCATTAACTTCATAGATATAGCTGTCGATTAAATCTGGATCTAAACAATTTTCAAAGTTTGAATAGGCAGTTTCTAATGCCATCTTTGTCCTTTGAATTTCTTTAATTAATGATTCTTCTGGTAATTCTTGTTTTTTTCTAATACGCATCATATGACCAAACCTTTCTTCTTACATAAATATTCTACTGATTGACCTGCATATTATATTATAGTCGCGAATCTATAATATTATTCTAATTATTTTACAATATTTGGTAAAACTTCAAAATAAACAGGGCGATAGACAAAAATCCTTTTTTATTTGCTAAAAAAAGATAATATTCTTAAGAATATTTCTTAGCATAATGAGAATATATTTTTGGACAATGTATATATTGTATAAACGAAGCTTGTCACAGGAGGGGAACTGTTTGGATAAGTATGTGTTTATCATAATTGGCTTGCTATGTGGAGCCACGCTTATCATATCCATCTATAAAAAGAGTATAGAGATGTTTCTAAATTTAATGCTGCGTCTGGTTGTTGGTATGGTCGGCATTTATTTAATCAATACGATCTTATCCTTTGCTAGTATTACGAATTTGGTGGGACTCAATCCTCTTAATGTACTTGTAATTGGAGTGTTGGGTGTGCCAGGATTTGCTTTATTATATGGATTAAGTGCGTATTTTACATTCTTATAAAAAAAAAAGATTCCAAAATTTGTAAAAAACATATTGACACCCTACTTTGCATGTACTATGATTATATACATGAAAAGGAAATAAATAGAAAGAACTTCACAAAAAGGGGTGGTCGTATTATAAAATGTGTACTCACCTGTATCCTTCTCATCGGAATCGTCGCAAACGACTTACATAATTACAAAGTAAACAATAAGCTGATTCTGGTGGGAACGGTGGCAGGAGTGATTGTTTCCATATGGAACCATGGTGCTTATGGACTCTGGCAGTTTGCCTTAGGTTATATGACACCAATCTTAATTCTTTATCTGTTTTTTATACTTAAGATGTTTGGTGCAGGAGATATTAAGACGTTCGCCGTGATTGGCGGTTTGTATGGTATTCCCTTTGTCTTATCCTGTATCGTGTATTCTTTATTCGCTGGCGGAATCATTTGCATTCTGTCTATGCTCAAATCAAAAAATCTAATTTTAGCGTATCTTCGATTACAAAATCGATTCAATCATTTTTTTCAGTATGTATCCAGTTGTGTAGTAAATAAAAAGATAGGAGCTTATGACGTAGCACAGGCAAAGAAGGAAGGAGCAACCATTCATTTTACTATTGCCATCTTTATAGGATTTCTTGTAACGATTTTAGTATCCTATCAGTAAGGGAGGGGCTTTGTGAACGAGACGAATATTGTCATTTGTGATAAGGACCTGCAATATGGAAAGTCGTTAGTACAGGCATTTCAAAGGGCCAATGAATTTATGGCAAGTTATATCATACTCAGTGAGAAAGAAAAGGTTTTACCGTACATAAAAGAAAATTCTGTAGAATTATTTTTGATAGAACAAGAGGCATATGAAGAGGTCGTACAGAGAGCATGTAACGAACTTGATCTAGAGGAAAAGAAACAGTTACTTGAGAAAATCATCGTAATTACAGACAGCAAAGAAATGAAATATGATGAGGTAAGCGTTTTGTATAAGTATCAACCGGTAACAGCAATTCTTGGCCCGGTAAAACAGAAACTTTTAGTACAGGAAAAGCAGAAGAAAACAGAACACTTACATGCGAAGATCTTTGCTGTATTATCTTTAGGAAGCAATGACAACAGCAGCCTCATTGGACATATGATTGCAAAGGGCTATTCGGAGGAACACAATGTGTTACTTGTGAATATGGAGGTATTTCCATTCTTATATGGAGAACAGGAAACCCCTTATTCTCTCTCAGATTACATTTATGGTGTTGTCTCAGATAGTGAGATGACAGGACAGATTGCAGAGGGAATGCAGTATAGAAATGGAAGACTAAGTTGCGTGAGCCCGATTACTTCGTTTCCGGATTTATATGAACTGAAGGAAGAGAAGATGACAGCATTTTTACAGCAGCTGCAAAGAGAATCTCAAGCAGAAATTATAGTGTTAGTGTTAGATTTCTTACAGCCATTTACACTTGCGCTGTTAACGGTATGTGATCGGATCATAAGTGCCGAGCCAGTAAGCTATGTAGAAAATAAAAAGCGTGAGCAGTTCTGCAAGATGCTCGCATTAGAGGAAAAGGAGTGGATTCAGGACAAAATCATTTATAGTAACATTGCAACCAACTATTTGCTTGCAAACATATCAGAAACTGGAGAACTTAGCGAAGAACTAAAAGGTTCTATAAGGGGATGGCTTATGCAGTTATGGAATTGAGGTGAGAAGAGTGGATGAGGAGACCATTAATAAGGAGTTATATAATCAGGTACTAGAAAGGCTGGATATGACAAAGGACTTGGAAGATAAGGAGGTATATGAGGTAATTGATCAAGTATTAGTAAGGTCAAGCAAGAGAAAGTACCTTCCGGTGAAAATCCGAATTAGTGCCAGAACATATTTATTTAACCGTATTCGACGGCTAGACGTGCTGCAGGAATTACTAGATGACCCGACCATTACAGAAATCATGATCAACGGTCCAAAGAATATTTTCATTGAGCGAAATGGCTGCCTTATGAAATGGGACAAGCAGTTTGAATCAGAGAGAAAGCTTAATGACGTAATTCAGCAGATTGTTGCAAAGGCTAACCGTGTCGTAAATGAAGCAAATCCAATTGTGGATGCAAGACTTTTAGATGGTTCCCGTGTAAATGTAGTGTTAGCACCGATTGCAATGGACGGCTCTACAGTTACCATTCGAAAGTTCGGTGACCATAGTATGACGGTTGAGGACTTAATTGCGTATGGTTCTATCACAGAGGAAATGGCGGACTGGTTAAGGAAGTTAGTACAGGCGAGGTATAACATTTTCATTAGCGGAGGTACAGGCTCTGGGAAGACCACTTTTTTAAATGCCATGTCAAACTTCATTCCATCTGACGAGCGTATCATAACCATCGAAGATTCTGCAGAACTTCAGATTCGAAGTGTGCCAAACCTTGTACGGCTTGAGGTACGAAATGACAATGTGGAAGGAAAGCATGGAATCAGTATCCGTGATTTAATCAAGTCTTCTCTTCGTATGAGGCCAGACCGTATTATTGTTGGTGAGGTTCGTGATGCTGCTGCCATTGATATGTTAACGGCGCTTAATACAGGCCATGATGGAAGCTTGAGTACAGGCCATGCCAATTCACCTGCGGATATGTTAAGCAGGTTAGAGACCATGGTGCTGTTAGGGACAGAGATTCCATTGTTAGCGGTTAGAAAGCAGATTGCTTCCGCCATTGATTTAATTGTACATCTTGGACGTCTTAGGGATAAGTCCAGAAAGGTGCTTGAGATTGTGGAAGTACTGGATGTGGAACAAAATGAAATACAAATCAATCCATTATTCAAGTTTGAGGAAACTGGTGTTGATGAAAAGGGAAAAATTAAGGGAGAATTAAGGAAGAAAGGCGAATTGCAGAATAAACAGAAATTAATGAGAGCAGGGGTGTTATGATCGATTATAGTGAGTATAAGATGACAAAGGGGGAACTTGCGAAGGCAATTACAATCGGGCTGTTAGTTGTTTGGAGCATAGCATATTTGTTTTACAAGAATATCATTATCATGCTTCTAGTAAGTCCTGGTGCATTACTACTTATAAAACTTCAGAAGAAGAGACTTATGGAAAAACGGTTTTTTGAGCTTAACATGCAATTTAAAGAAGCATTAGTCAGTATCAGTGCAGCACTCAATGCAGGATATTCTTTAGAGAATTCCTTATTTGAAGCGACAAAAGATTTATTACTTTTGTACGATGAGGATGATTATATTATTAAGGAATTTCGATTTATGCTTTATGAACTTCAGATTAATAAGACTGTTGAGGAAATCTTTTTAGAGTTTGAAGGAAGAGCACACCTTGAGGATGTTACAAATTTTGTGGATGTATTGGTTACAGCAAAACGTACAGGAGGCGATATTATCAAAATCATTGGTGCTACAAGTAAAAATATCAATGATAAGATTGAAGTAAGGCGGGAAATTCAGACCATGATTACGGCAAAGAAGTTTGAAGCAAATATTATGTGCATGATTCCTCTTGGTATCATTTTATATATGTGGGTTTCCTCCCCAGGATATCTGGACGTCTTATATAATAATGTGTTAGGAATTATCATTATGACAGTGTTACTTGCCATTTACTGTATGGCATATCTTTTATGCAACCACCTTACAAAGATTGAGATTTAGGGGGTGGGAAATTGATTGTTATTTTAATGATTTATGTTATTTTTCTAGTTGGACTTCTTCTTACAAGAAAGTATGAGAGTAAGTTCATATCATCACTTGATAAGAAGGAACATTCTTTATATCTATTTTATCCATTGGCCTTATATCTGGCCCATTTCTTAGAAAATCCAAAAAGTGATCGTTATAAATCGCACATGGAGCGAATCAAGCTACTGCATGCAAATGAAGACGCTACAGTACAATATAAGATTTTTAAGGCAAAGCAGTTTGCAACTATACTTTTCTGCATTTTGATGATTAACAGTCTGGCACTTATTGTGCAGCTAAGTTCAAATGAGGAGCCATTGATTAAGGAAGGAGCCATTGAACGACCTTCTTATGGGGAGGATGCTTCTGATGTAGACGTAGATGTCATTTTTAATAATGAATCGGATTACATCAAGCAGCATATGACAATTTCTGTTGACCCAAAAGAGTATACCGAACAGGAATTCAATGCGGCTGCAGAGAAAGCAAAAGAGTACTTAAACACTCAGATACTTGGGAAAAACGTCAGTTTAGAAAAAGTCTATTATCCACTGAACCTTGTCTCTAGCATTCCGGATACGGGAATTTCCGTAAGTTGGAGCATGGAGGAAGATTCGTTAATTGAATCCGATGGTGAACTAGTAAGAAAAGGCTTAACGGAAAGTAAGCTTGAGAATCTAACAGCGATTATGGAGTATGGGGAGTTTGAGCAGCAGTATGTAATGAGTGTTGTGATTCTTCCAGAGCAGCTAAGCGATGAGGATCTGTTGCTATATCATTTAGAGTCTTCGATGGATTCAACGAATAAAGAAACCATTACAGAGGATAAGATGGTTCTTCCAGATACCATCGATGGTCATGAAGTATATTATGAGGAAGAGAAAGACAATAGTATGGCAACGATACTTGTATTTGGAGCATTAGTTATCGTTCTTGTATTTGTAATGATGGAACAGAAACTCTCCAAACAGAAAGAAGAACGAGATACAGAGATCATGATTGATTATCCGGAACTGATTAATAAGTTTACTTTATTGATTGGAGCTGGAATGACAGTAAAGAAAGCCTGGGAAAAGATTGTTATAGAGTACGAAGAGCGTAAGGCGGCTAACAAGGTAAAGCGGCGATATGCCTACGAGGAATTGAAAGTTACGTTATTTGAGTTAAATAACGGAATGAATGAAAGCAAAGCTTATGAGAATTTTGGACGTAGGATGCAGCTATTACCATATATGAAGCTTAGTTCTCTTTTGGCTCAGAATGTTTCTAAGGGAATGGATGGACTTTTAAAGGCATTAGAATTAGAGGCTTACGGCGCGTTTGAAGAGCGAAAGGAGCTTGCCAAACGATTAGGAGAAAAGGCAGGAACCAAGCTGCTTCTACCAATGGGAATTATGTTGTTACTCGTATTTGTCATGATATTAATACCAGCATTCTTAAGTTTCTAAGGATGCGAGGTATTAGATATAAATTATAAAAAGAATGAAGGAGGATTCATATATGAATCAAATTAAAAAAGGATTATCAATGGTAAAGAATAGCGTGAAAGGATTTGTAAAAGAAGAGGATGGCGTTGGTGTTGTTGAAATGATACTGATTGTAGTTGTACTAATTGCATTGGTTGTAATCTTTAAAGAGGAGATGGAGAAAGTTGTAGGAAGCGCATTTGGAAAAGTAAATAACAGTATGAATCGTTTAAAATAATAAACGAAAAACAAGCACTATAAGGAATTAGGGGGAGAAGAAAGTGGTACATAAGGTCAAAGGTAGTATTACCGTATTTTTAAGTTTGATATTAGTAATGGTCCTTGCATTGATCGGAACATTACTGGATGCGGCAAGAATCAATATGGCAAGCAGTTATTCTTACCGTGCATTGGTTTCTGCAATTGATACAGAATTTACAAAGTACTGTAGCGAATTATATGAGGACTATCATATCTATATGCTGGGGAATGGTCATAGCCTTTCAAATGTCAGTGGAGAAGAGTTTATTAATTCAATGACAAAATACCTTATGTACTCTTTTGATTCCGATAGCAACTTGTCAATGCTTCATACATCATTTGGGATTAAGGCAACTGATTTATTAGAGTTATCAGTCGATAATTGCAACGTGGATAGTATAACAAAACTCACGGACTATAATGGAGTAATCTTTCAGGATCAGGTAGCTCAATATATGAAGTATTATGTGGCTGGTGAGGCAGCAGAATCAATTTTGGGAAAACTGAATCTGCTAAATCAATCCAAGGAGACCATGACAATCATACGAAAGAAAAATGAGGTGGATGAAAAGGTTGCTAAAGTGGATAAGAGCATTCTAAAACTGATGCAAGAAGTAGAAGGAATTACATTTAAGAATAATCAGTTACAGGTGACCAAAGAGTATACGATAAAAGTACAAAATAGTTTTGCTAAGAAGTTTTGTACTACAGAGGTAAAGCCAAGAACGGTATCGATTGATCATGAAGTAGTATGGGATTCCTTACGTAATCAGTACATAAATCCGGTGGAGAAGTTAAAGGCAATGAAACAAAAGCTAGAGGATTTTTCAAAGGTCAGTGAAGAAATAACGATCTTAGAGGGAGAAATCGAAGAGATTGATAAGAAGATTGATGAATTGAAGAATCCACCAGCTACATCAACACCGACTGTAACCGAGACACCAATGCCAACACCAACAGCGACACAATCGGCAACAGCTACGCCAACACCAACAGAGTCTCCAAAGTCTAGTGAAGAGATGGTAAATCAACAGATAAAGGAATTAGAGGATACGAAGAAAGAAAAAGAAGAACAGTTAAGCAAAAAGAAAGACGAGCAAAAATCATACCTTCCAAAGGTGCGAGAAGAGGCAGCATCTCTTTACGACCAAGCAGATAATGTGAGAAATCATACAATTCAGGCAATAAATCAGATTGATTGCCTCAATAACGAAAAGACGGAAGGGCTGAATGCATTAACATCGTTTGATTCTGATCTTAAGAATAGCAAGGATAAGATCGATAGTGAAACTTATGAGGGGCTTCAGAAGGATTATAAAGAAACGAAAGAGTATATGAGTCAGATTGATGAAAATGGAAAGGATACATCAGTTGTTGGCACGGTAGTAAATATGAGGCCAACGCTATGTTCCAATAAGGCTATTCTAGATGAGACGACTAAGTTGATGGATACAGCTCGAGGGGTACCAGAGACACAGGTAGAAGAGATGAAGAATCAAATCAGTGCTCTAATTACAAAATATGATAATTATTCTATTAAGGAGTTGCGTTTTGACTATAGCACATTAACAGTCCATGAGAATACAGAGAGTCCTTTAACAAGCTTTGGCTCTTTAGTGAATACAGGATTACTTGAATTAGTCGTGGATGATACATCGAAGCTATCAAATGTTCAGTTAGACAGTTCTAAGTTAGTAAGCAACACATGTGGTAACCAACAGATAGATACAAAGAAAGATGAAAAATCCAGCAATGACATGGCAGAGAAAGTCGCAAAAGGGGATGCAGCAAATAGTGGAATCTCTGATAGCTTAAAAGGATATGAAGACAATTGTGAAAGTGCCAATGTCACAGACAGCGGTGTAAATGATATCGCAAGAAAAGTGTTGATTAATGAATACGGGGTTACGAATTTTAAAAATCTTATGGATGACTTAAATCAGGGAGGAGTGTCGATAGAAAAAGGTAGCAGTGGGAAAAAAACAAGCAACAAAGTAAACTTAAAAAAGGAAAAAACACAAGAAAAGAAGGGAAAAACAAAAGAAGAACAGAAGACGGACCAGACAAAGAGCGATAAGCCGACAAAGATCAAGTATGAGCAAGAGTATCTTGCGATTGGCGGATATAACGAATTAGATAATGTGAAAAGTATTGTGATGCGCACGATATTTATGCGGACAGCAGGAAATTATATTGCACTGTTAACCAATTCAAAATGCAGAGATTCTGCCAGAGCTACAGCAAAGATCTTAGTTGGATTTACTGGTCTGACACCGCTTATTATCTTAACGACACAGTTAATCTTAATTGCCTGGGGATTTGAGGAGGCACTCGTTGATACAAGAGCTTTGCTAGACGGAAATAGTATACCGATTATTAAGAAAGCAGCAGATTTTAATATAGAATATAAGGATTTATTGAGTATCAGCAAAGAAACGATTCGGAATAAGGCAAAGAATTATAAACAGGGAAAAAGCAAGATAATTGGCCTATCCTACAATGATTATTTGAGAATTTATTTATTAATGGTGCCATCAGATACATTATCTTATCGAATGATGGACTTGATACAAGAAAATATGAAGGTTCGGTATGATGACCAGTTCCAGATTATGAATGGAATCTTTGGGACTAAGGTTTCCTTAACGGCCACCATGCCAGGAAAGTTTTTAAATATTCCATTTATTAAGAACACCGTTGGGTATGACGGAGCGGAAGCAAAGGTGAAGGTTAGTACGGAATATTCCTATTAGCCAAGAAATCTGAGGTGATATGAGATGTCCATTCTCAACCATATGCCAAAACAAAAACAAAAAATAGTTCTCTCTTCAAGCAATCTGTTGCCCCAGAAAAGCGTGAAAAGTAGAGAGTGGACGTCTTATATCACCTCAGAATAAAACAGAGATCTTATAAGAGTAGCAGGAAAGGAGGAAGCATGAATAAGTCATTAAGATGGAAAGGTTCCATCACTGTAGAGGCAGCATTTATAATGCCAATCTTTATGTTTGCATTGCTTGCTTTTTTATACTTCTTTCAGTTGTTTACTCTTCAGGAAAAGATTCAGGAGAGCATTACAAGGGTATCAAAACAAGCTTCACAATATGGATATGTATATAATTACATAAAGAAGGCATCGCCAGAGAAAGCAAGTGAAAAGGAAACTTCTTCAGCAAAACAGGTAGTACAGGGATTTGTAGATGGAAGCTTATTTCGTTCAAAATTTTTAGAATATATGGGGGATGACGTAAATGACCAATGCATTATGGGAGGAATACAAGGAATCAGTTTCTTAGAGTCTAGCTTTATGAGACATGATCAGGATATTGAAGTGGTTGCAATCTATGAGGTTAAGATACCGGTAATGTTCTTTCAACTTCATCCATTTACGGTTGTACAGAGAGTGCATTCCAGGGCGTTTGTAGGACAAACGTTAACGGAGCAGGAAACGTCTACCACTAGCAACGAAGAGAAAGAAGAGACCTACGTATATGTGACGAGAACAGGGCAGGTTTATCATAAGAACTGTAATTGTACTTACCTAAATGTGAAGTTAACAACCATTCAGGGAAAAGATATTGCAACAAAACGCAATAGCAGTGGGGCAATTTATTATCCTTGTGAAGCATGTATGAAAGAGGCATTGGATCCTAATAAAAAGTATTACATTACAACGTATGGAAATCGGTATCATTCCAGTACGAGCTGCAATAAGATTGATCGTGATATCAACAAAATAAAGTTAAGTGAAGTAGGGTCAAGGAGACCTTGCTCCAAATGTGGAAAGTAAATGGGGGAGCATTTGTATGGATAATATTTCAATAATCAAGATAATGGTAGTGGTTGGTGTGCTTGTATTATGTGCCTATGGAGATATTCGTGAAAAGAAGGTTTCGGTATATATGATTCTTGCAGGAATCGGAGGTACCATTATTCTGAATATCTTAGGAAAAGACATATCACTTGTAAATGCGTTATTGGGTGCGGCACTTGGAATTGTGTTAATCGTGGTCAGCAAATTAACAAAAGGGGCATTAGGAACAGGAGATGCCATGTTAACGGTGATGATTGGTTTATCGATTGGGCTGTTTAATACTATGTTAGCTCTCTTTTATGCACTTCTTATTACATCGGTTGTATCGGTTATTTTGCTTTTATTAAAGCGTGTGAAGAAACAAACTGCAATGCCATTTGTTCCGTTTATGCTGCTTGGATATCTGGGGGTAATATTTTCATGGTAAAAGAGAGAAAATTAAGAGGAAGTATTACAGTCGAAGCGGCATTTTTATTTCCAATCATTCTTTTTATTATAATGGCATTTATTTATTTTACTTTTTATCTGCATGATCAGACCGTAGTAACATGTGTGATGGACGAAGCAAATGAGCGATTGAATCAGGCGGTAAGACAGCCGACAAACTTTGAGACGGGAGTTATTTATTATGATAAGATGACGAGTCAAAGTCTGTTATGCAGATACAATGGGGATTATAGTGTAGAGATTGCAAATGCAAAGAAGTACATACAAGAACAATTAGAAAAAAAACTTATGCTTGGAAAGGTAACCAATATAAAGGTAACAAAGGAAAAAGGGGTAATTAAGACCGAGGTAAAGATGAAGAATCAGATTAAGTTGTTACCTGCAGTAACATATTTAAAGCAGTATCAGCAAAGTAAAAATTCAGCGGAGTGTGAGGTAAATAATACGTCCGAATATGTAAGGGCAGCGAGCGTTACATTAGATGTCGTATCACAGACAAAAGCATTTGATAAAATTGTTAAAGTTATAAATAAGATTGATCATATATTAGGGTAATGGATAGGTGATGATATGGTGGAGTATGAAGTTAAGAATGGAGCATCTAAGACAGAGCTTAGTATCAAAGTAAAAGAGCCTGCGCAATTTGACGAATTCGGATATCGTATGTTACGCGCAAATAAAGTAGAGGGAATAGCAGCATTTGGGCGAAGTGTTCAAGATGAGGTAGCCGTATATGATTATGATGTTACGGGTATGATTTCCTTTGAACAGCAGTATGAGGGAAAAAAAATAGCATTACTTGAGCTTAAAGAGTTATATGAAAAGGTGCTTAGTATTTTATTAAAAGCAGAGGATTATTTTTTAGATCAAGATAGTTTCCTGATAGGACAGCAGTTCATCTATTTTTTGGCACAGAAAAGAAGCTATGAATTACTGTATTGTCCTGAATCGAAGCAAGAAATCAAACAACAGCTTGCAGATTTGACGGAATACATTATGAATCACATGGAATATCAGGATCAAAATGCAGTTACTTTGGTGTATGAGATATTTAAGATGTTACGAGATGGACATTCTACCCTTAATGAGGTGCTTGTTTATGTACAGCAGGGAAAGAGACAGCCAACCCCTCCTCCAGTTGCAAATTATCAACAGCCTCAGAATCAAATGTTAGGAAATCTTGGTCCACAAGAGATATATAGAAATCCTAAAGTACAAGAAAAATCAGTGGATAATCCAAGTATAAGCAAGAAGGATTCAACCGAACAAACAAGTAACTTCTCCGTTAAAAAGTTGCTTTTTTGTTCTGGAGTTGTAATTGCGGGAATTGCAAGCTTTCTCGCAGCCTACTTGTCTGGAATGCTATATATAAGCCATACCCAAAAGCTAGATACAACAAAGGCAGCAGGAGTAGGAATCCTTATTAGTGCCATAGCAATCTATGCGTGTTATCGAATTTACGGAATGGAAGAAGAAAAGAAGAAAGAAGGAAATCAAAAGGCGTTAAAAGGGGATACTAAAAAAGAAAATCAGCTTCCGAAGCAAAATATACCGGTACAAAATGTCAATATACCTGTGATGGAAGCCGTGCCAGTAATGGCAGAACCTCTAGCAACAGAACCTCTAGAAACAGAGTCTTTAACAATGCAGCCAATGGGAAGTGAGCCTAAAGAGCAGTATCGCTTAGTAGACAGAAGAAATAAAAATGGACAGCAATATATTATTTACAAGACACCATACTTAATTGGAAAGTCAGCAGAGCAAGTAGATGGAATTATCTATAGTGATGCGGTAAGCAAGGTGCATGCACAATTAATTATGGAGAAAGGAACCCTTTTTATTATTGATATGTCATCAACCAATGGGACATATGTAAACGCAAAAAAACTTGCTAGCAATCAAAGAATAGCAATTCATAGGGGAGATAAAATACAGATTGCTGATAAACAATTTGAGCTAGTTTCTTAAGTTTGATTTAAGAAAAGATTTACTAACGGAGTCATGTGCTTTATGCTATAATAAACGGAAAGAATGTCATAAAGTAAGGAGGCTTCTATGTACTCGGAGTTAAAACAATTCTTTATGCAGGACTCATATAAAGAGATGAACACAAATAGTGATCTTTTAACTGTGTTATATAAAGAGAACGGTGCAAATGCACTGGTCTTGGTATTAAATAATATAGTATCAGGGATTGAAGCAACCAGTGAGCAATATGCTCATGTGATGTATCAGATAGAGCAGGCATTTCGTAAAAAAGGGTTTTATAATGTGGAACTACTAAGTATCATATGTACTAAGAATGTGGACAGGGTCAAGTCATTCTGCACTCAGGATGCGTATACACATTGGGTGGTTGATATGAATCAGAACCGACTTGTAATTTATGAGAACCAGCTAAAATCACATTTGCAGATACAAAGAATGCTAGAACAGTTCTTAGGAACTAAATCACAGCCTATTTATGAACAGGTGATGGATCGCAAGCCAGAACATATGAACAAGCAGCCAATGAATATAAAGGCAATACTTAATAATTATCCAGTGGTGACTATCAGTATCGTGGCTATCAATGTGATTGTCTTTATCCTATGTGCACTTACCGGTTCTACGGAGAGCACGATGCATTTATTTGATTGGGGCGCAAGTGAATATGATGCAGTTGTATATGATCATGAATATTATCGATTGATTGCGGCAATGTTTCTACATGCAGGGCCAGAACATCTGATTAATAATATGTTCGTCCTTATGGTTATTGGAGAGCGCTTAGAGAAGATACTTGGTAAAGCAAGATATTTCATCATATACATGCTGACAGGACTATTCGCCTCTATTGGATCCATTCTTTATTATCATTGGATGGGAGAAGCTGTTGTAGGCGTTGGAGCTTCCGGTGCTATTTTTGGTATTATCGGGGGCGTGTTTTATATGGTAATCCGATATCGAGGAAGTCAGACTGGAATGTCGACTAATCGTATGGTATTATTCTTTTTATTAAGTTTATATAGTGGTGTTCGTACTTCATCCAATGTGGATAATACCGCACATATTGTAGGGTGTATCTTCGGTGTTATTCTTACATTTATCATTGACGAGCTACGAAAAAGAAAAAGGACTAGGTGAAACAAATGAAAATCAATATTTATTATGGCGGAAGAGGGATTATTGAAGATCCGACATTATTTGTAGTGAATAAATTAATTGAAGTGCTTCAGGAATTAAGGGTTGAAGTAGAACGATATAATTTATATGAAGAAAAAAACAATATCAGCATGCTTCCACAGACGCTTAAAGAGGCAGATGGCGTTATTTTAGCAACAACTGTGGAATGGTTAGGAATCGGCGGCTATATGCAGCAATTCTTAGATGCTTGCTGGTTTTATGCAGATAAAGAAAAGATTGAGAATATTTATATGCTCCCAGTCGTATTATCCACGACTTATGGAGAGAGAGATGCAGAAAATACATTAATCAAATCGTGGCAGATGCTTGGTGGAAAAATTCAAAGTGGTTTATGTGCATATGTAAAAGACCATGTAGAATTCGAGACAAATAGCGACAATATCAGTGCAATTGAGAAATATGCAGAAGATTTATATCGTACAGTGAATAAGAAGGCAAAAGTACTGCCAAATAGCCAGATCGCTATGAAACAGAACGTACTTCGTAATATCTCGTTAGACCTTACTCCGCAGGAGAGTGAGCAGCTTTCCATGTATGTTTCTGATGATACGTATATTAAGAAACAGAAAGAGGATATTGAGGAATTAGCACAATTATTTAAAGGAATGCTTGGTGAAACAAAGACTGAAACACAAGAATTCATAGCAGAATTCGAGTCTGCATATCATCCATTAGAGGAATTTGAAGCAGTATATTCTATCTATATGGAGGATACCGACAAGAATCTTATTCTTGAGGCAAAACAGACAGGCGTTTCTGTATATTATGGAGAAAGTGAAGCAGCAGATGTAGTTGCAAGAACGTCCCGTGCTGTTGTTGAAAGAGTTACGAGAGGCCAGGTTTCTTTCCAAAATGCATTTATGACAGGAGAGATTGCTGCTAAAGGTAACTTCAAGACACTTAGAAACTTTGATACGATTTTTATTTTTAATTAATTAATTAATTAACTTTTTAGCTTCCCTGCACATAGTAAATTATATATTTACCAATACTATACAATATATAATTTACTAGTGAGGTGATAGCTTGAAACTGAATAATTTATCTATGCTGCAAAAGCAGATTCTTTTAATAGCCATTACCTTTATTGGTGTATTTATTGGCTTTCGGTATTTCTTACCTTTATTTTTTCCATTTATACTTGCGTATCTTATTATGAAGTTAATTCGGCCTATCGTGTACTTCCTAAAAGAAAAACTGCACATTCCAATAATTCTTGGGAGTATCCTTACATTAGGGGTAACCGTAGGTGGAATCGGAACAGGAATCTTTTATGTAATGTGTGTTGTACTAGAGCAGTTGAGAGGATTTCTTAAGAATATACCAATCTATACTCAGATTGTTGTCACAAATCTTGATGTGATTTGTGGAAGATGTGACTGCATGCTTGGATTAGAAGACGGAGCTACAAATGAATATTTATATGATAATATGAGCTCCCTATGGGGAGTTGTAAAGCAAATTGGAATTCCGGCATTGTCTACCCATACGATGAATATTATATGGGGTATTTTTGGTGTGCTGGCAGTTTCCTTTATTATTGCAATTGCTATCATAAATATGCTGCTGGATTACGATAGTATAAGAGAAAGTTACATTAATAGTGATTTTCATAAAGCTATTTCACCTGTCACAAGTAAATTAGGCACCGTTGGCATTGCATATGTGAAGACACAGTTGATTATTATGGTGATAAACAGCGTAATCTTGGTGAGCGGATTCCATTTCATTGGGTCAGAGTATGCTTGGCTTGCAGGAATTGGAATTGCAATTATGGACGCATTTCCGGTATTGGGAAGTGGACTGTTCATTATTCCACTTGCTATATTTAAACTAATTAGCGGTAGTTATTTTTCAGCAGCAGCATTGATTTCGCTATATGGAATGTGCGAATTTATCCGTTCATTAATTGAACCGAAACTATTAGGCAATCGAATTGGTTTAAAACCAATTTATACGTTGATGGCAATGTATATCGGTGTGGAGCTTTTTGGCGTGACCGGTTTCCTGTTAGGCCCGCTCGCACTTGTAATCATCAAGACAATACTTCAGGAATCCAATTGTTTTAAAGCAAAGGAGGATAAGTAAATGTATTTAGACTTAATTCTTGACAAAATAGGGGACTTATCTTAAAATCTAGCTATATATGGCGATGAAGAGGAATAGTAGAATAGTCACGCTTTTTCAGAGAGAGAATTATTTTGGTGCGAGATTCTTAGAGACTGGATATTTGAACCTACCTTGGAGCTCTGTATGAAAGTACAGCGTATTTCCTGCGTTATTGGATGAAAAGAGAGTGACTACAAAGTTGCTAAATAGGGTGGTACCGCCGAGTCTTTCGGTCCCTTGTGGACGTGAGGGCTTTTTTTATTGGATAAAAAGCTCGTGAATCGTTCGAAATGTGAAACTATAGTCTGCGTAAGGCAGACTGGTGAGCCAACAAGAAAGGAAGACATTGTTATGGGAAAAGACAAAAAATTAGTAGAAGCCATTACACCTATGGCTGAAGATTTTGCACAATGGTATACAGATGTTGTTAAAAAAGCAGAATTAATCGATTATTCAAGTGTTAGAGGATGTATGATTTTTAGACCAAACGGATATGCGTTATGGGAAAACATCCAAAAGAACCTAGATGCAAGATTTAAAGAAACAGGCGTTGAAAATGTTTACATGCCTATGTTCATTCCAGAAAGTTTATTACAAAAAGAAAAAGATCATGTAGAAGGATTTGCTCCAGAAGTAGCTTGGGTTACACATGGTGGTTTAGAACCATTACAAGAAAGATTATGTGTTCGTCCTACTTCAGAAACTTTATTCTGTGATTTATATTCAAATATTGTTCAATCATATAGAGATTTACCTAAATTATATAATCAATGGTGTTCAGTAGTTCGTTGGGAAAAGACAACTCGTCCATTCCTTCGTTCTATGGAATTCTTATGGCAAGAAGGCCATACAGCTCATGCAACAGCAGAGGAAGCAGAAGAAAGAACAGTTCAAATGCTTAACTTATATGCTGATTTCTGTGAAAACGTACTTGCAATCCCAATGATCAAAGGTCGTAAGACAGATAAAGAAAAATTCGCTGGTGCTCACTCAACTTATACAATTGAAGCACTTATGCATGATGGTAAGGCACTTCAATCTGGTACTAGCCATAACTTCGGTGATGGATTTGCTCACGCATTCAACATTCAATACACTGATAAACAAAATAAACTTCAATATGTTCACCAAACTTCTTGGGGTATGTCTACAAGAATCATCGGTGCAATCATCATGGTTCATGGTGATGACAGCGGTTTAGTATTACCACCAAGAATCGCTCCAACTCAAGTTATGATCATTCCTATTGCACAGCATAAAGAAGGCGTACTTGATAAGGCAGCTGAATTAAAAGAAAAATTATCAAAAGAATTCCGCGTAAATGTAGATGCAACAGATAAGAGTCCAGGTTGGAAATTCTCTGAACAAGAAATCAAAGGTATCCCAGTTCGTATCGAAATTGGACCAAAAGATATCGAAGCTAACCAAGCAGTTATCGTTCGTCGTGACACAAGAGAAAAAATCGTTGTATCATTAGATGAAATCGAAGCTAAACTTGGTGAAGTATTAGAACAAATGCAAGCGGATATGCTTGAAAGAGCAAGAGCTCATAGAGATTCTCATACTTACGAAGCTAGAACTTATGACGAATTTAAGACAACTGTTGAAGAAAAACCAGGTTTCATTAAAGCTATGTGGTGTGGCGACGTAGAATGTGAAAACAAGATCAAAGAAGATACTGGTGCAACTTCTCGTTGTATGCCATTTAAACAAGAACAATTATCTGACGTATGTGTTTGCTGTGGAAAACCAGCAAAATCCATGGTTTACTGGGGAAGAGCATACTAGAATAATAAGAAAAGACGGTCATTTCCTAGAAGATAGGAAGTACCGTCTTTTTTGAATTATAGAAAAGTTAAGGGAAACCCCTTGTTTATAGGTGGGAGTTTAAAAAATATGTACATATCCTTGGAGTGAAGCAATCACGGGGAATAATCCTTTCCATATTGGGCAACACTCCAAGAGAAAACTTATAATCGGGTAACTTATCTTTTTAAAATTGAAAAGATACCGGATTTATTTAATGCGTTGATTAAGATATATATTAATACTGTATTTACAAGGAACATAACCACTTGAACAGGAAGGCGAGTCCACAAGTATACATTAAATGGTCGACCATATAATCCTGCCAGAACATATGTCTTTAATAGTAAATCAATAAAAAATCGAACGAAAAAGGATACAATCGTTAATCGAACGATGTTAAAGTTTTTTTGATATAGGAAAAATCCATAAATCATTGCAGCAAGTACGGCACATAATGTGATTCCGGGTGCAAATCCTGCAACTGGTTTCATCATGTAGTTGATAATATCTACGCCAGCAGCGGCACAGCCACATACAACAGGTCCATATAGATAGCCGATTAACACGATAGGTATGATTGTAAAACTGATTCGGATACTTTCTGTTAGGTAGATTGAAAAATAACCTAAAACGATAGATACTGCCATGAGCATAGAACAAGTTGCAAGGCAGTTAATACTTTTTAGTTCCTTAGAACTAGATTGAAACGATGAAATCGCATGTTTCATAATAGATGACCTCCTTTGCAGATCGAGCGCTACAACATTAGAGGTATAGATGTCTATGTGTAGCAGCGGGATGCGAATGGTGTACCGCAAATCATTTGGACTTTTCGTCCACCCAGCAACTCCCCGTCTGGATGGCACTTAACGCACAACATTCTACTCTGCTTACTCTTTTATTTTTTCGGGATAAAGTATATCACATATAAGTAATTATGCAATATCTTTTTTAAAATTATTGTTTTAAAATGACGAACGCATTATAATGATAGCAACTATGCAAATAATGATACTAATACTAGAAGTAGGTAAAATATATGAAAATCAAGGTTCCAGAACATGTAGAATATATTGTAAATACATTAATTGAAAATGGGTATGAAGCCTATGCAGTTGGTGGCTGTGTGCGTGATACCATTCTTGGACGCGTGCCAGGAGATTGGGATATTACAACATCTGCAAAACCAGAAGAAGTGAAAGCATTATTTAAGCGAACAATCGATACCGGAATTGAGCATGGAACAGTTACCGTTATGCTCGACAAAATCGGATATGAAGTAACAACATACCGAATCGATGGCGAGTATGAAGATAATCGACATCCAAAGAGTGTTGAGTTTACAAGCAACTTGGTTGAAGACTTAAAACGACGTGACTTTACAATCAATGCAATGGCATATAATCACCAGGATGGTATTGTGGACGAGTTCTCAGGATTAGAGGATATTCAGAAGAAAGTCATTCGATGTGTGGGAAATGCTTCTGACCGTTTTGATGAAGATGCTCTCCGTATCATGCGTGCGGTTCGATTCGCAGCGCAGCTGGGCTTTACCATTGAAGAACAGACACAGCTTGCAATTCAAAATAAGGCAGAACATCTTAAGAATATAAGTGCGGAGCGAATTCGCGTTGAATTGGTCAAGTTATTAATCTCCAATCATCCAGAGCTATTAGTAAGTGCTTATGAACTTGGAATTACAAAAGTGGTGCTACCAGAGTTTGATGTAATGATGGAGACAGAACAGATCAATCCGCATCATATTTATTCCGTAGGAATGCATACAATTAAGTCCATCGAAGCTATGAAAGATATGGTTAAGGCTAGAGAAGATATTACTGAAAAGGAATATACGGCGTTATGCTTGACCATGTTATTGCATGATGTAGGGAAGCCAAAGATGAGGGTGACCGATGAGACAGGAACAGACCGTTTCCATGGCCATCCAGAGGAAAGTGCAGTGATTGCGAAACACATACTTCGCAGACTTAAGTTCGATAACCATACAATAGACATGGTGACAAGATTAGTCTTATATCATGACTATCGCGTAGAGCCAACAGCTGTTGCCGTAAGACGTGCCGCAAATAAGATTGGTCTAGAATATATGCCATATCTATTTTTCGTACAGCGTGCGGATGTACTGGCTCAGAATCCAACGACACAGGAAGAGAAGCTAGAGCGAATTCGTAACGTAGAAATACTTTTCGAAGAACTATTAGAAAAGAACCAGTGTGTGCAGTTAAAGGACTTAAGCATAAGTGGGAAAGACCTGATTGCAAATGGCCATAAACCAGGAAAAGAACTAGGTTTTATCTTACAAAAATTATTAGAAATGGTAATCGAGCAGCCAGAACTAAATGAAAAAGAGAAGCTATTAGCCATTTCAGAAACAATTAGAATGTCATAGGTTTTAGGAATGAAACCATTTAGAGCCTCATAATATTAAACAAGACATCCATACCGTAATTATTGTCATGCTTTCGCATGGCTAAAGTAGTGTGCACAATTGTTGTAGGATGATTATTTTGATTGGAGGCAATCGATTTGGACGACAAACATGGTGAAGTTTTTAGACAGTATGACTTAAAAGTGTACAATACGTATCGTGCCAGGGGTGCGTTTCTCTTAGAAACCAATCAAGGGCTCAAATTATTGAAGAGCTTTGAAGGGTCCAAAAATCATCTGATATATGAAAACAAAGTTAAGGAAGCACTAGTAAGTCAGGGAATTACTGAAATTGACGTGATAGTGCCTAATAAAGTAGGTGAATATATATCAGATGATTCTTCCTCAAATAGTTATATTATTAAGAATTGGTTCTCAGGGGAAGAAAGTAGTCTGAAGGAACAAAAAGATATTGCAAATGCATCAAAGAACCTTGCAAACTTACATAATCATATGCAACACATTGAAACGTCTGAGGAAGAAAAGACATATTTCATACAACAAAAACTTAATGAAATATTTGAAAAGCATAATAAAGAATTAAAGCGGGTACGTACATATATTTGGAACAAGAAGCAGCGTAATGAGTTTGAAAATAATTTCTTGTTATTATTTGATGCCTTTTATGAAGAGGCGTTAAAGGCTACTAAATTATTAGCAACCTCACAGTATGAAAAGCTTTATAGTGAGAGCTGTGAAAATAATTGTGTATGTCATGGCAATTATAACTATCATAATTTGTTAGTTTCTAAAAATATAATTGCAACTACTAATTTTGATAAGTGTTGTATCGGAGTACAGATTACAGATCTATATCAGTTCTTTAGGAAGTGTATGGAGAAGAACAACTGGTCAGTAGAATTTGGAACTACAATTATCGAGAGTTATAATCAAGTTAAGCCACTTAGTAAAGAGGAGATTCAGACATTGTATCTGTTACTTCTTTATCCAGAAAAGTTTTGGAAAGTTACAAACTACTATTTTAATAATAAGAAGTCTTGGATTTCCAAACGAAATATCCAAAAGCTGATGAGCCAGCAACAGCAGGCTCCAGTAAAAGCCCAGTGTTTAAAAGAATTGTTCTCAGATGTGATTTTTTAGGAGAAAGATCATTGATAAGTTTGCTTTTTAGCGCTATTTCGACTTATCAATGGTCTTTTTTCTTTTACTTCTTTAGAACCTAGTGTATAATTACGATGAAACATGTTGAATAAAAATGAAAAAGACAGAGGTGGCATATGAGTAAAAACACTTTTATGAAGAAACCTTTTGTACAAAAGAGTATTTTAGGAATTATCGTAATTGGATTTGTTACGATACTTGCTGGAACTCTTATAAACATTAAAGGGACAAACGGAACGAGTAAACCAATGGTAACAGGGACGGCAACACCATCGGAAACGCCAGGAGCGACAAATACATCCATAGGTATTGTAAAAAAGATTGATAATGAGGCGAAGAACATAACAATCACAGATGTAAGTACCAGAAGGGAAACGGTATATTCATATACTGGAGGAACCAATGTAACAAGCCGATATGGAAAGGTCCTAATGGTTAGCAATCTTCAATTAGGAGAGATTGTGAAGGCGACTTATGAAAGGGCTACCAACAAGGTGACGGATATTGAGATAACAACAGATGCTTGGGAATATAAAGACGTGTCGAACTGGAGCATAGATAAATCGACGAATACTTTCTATCTAGGTTCACAAACGTTCAAATATGGAGAGCTATTCCAAGTATTTGATCAGAATGGTCTGATCGACAGTAATGCATTAAGTGAAAAGGATCGACTTACCGTAAAGGGAATGAACGGACAAGTATATTCTGTAATCGTGTCAAAAGGACACGGAACATTCATGCTTTCTAACTATTCGAAGTTCGTCGGAGGAACAATTGAGGTTGGATATGACGTAATGACTGAGGTGGAGGAAGACCAAGTATTCACATTAACCGAAGGAGATTACCGTGTAACAGTGAAAAAGGGAAAAACTGAAGCGGTAAAATATGTTCATATTACAGCAGGAGAGGTTACGACACTTGATCTGAAGGAATATCAAAATCAGTCAGCACAGCAAGGAAAGGTAAGATTTAATATTTCCCCAGAAGGAGCAGACTTATATATTAATAATGTAGAAACGGATTATAGCAGTGAAATCTCCTTAGAATACGGTGAGTATGATGTAAAAGTAAGTTGTACAGGATATGAGACATTCTCTGAGAAGCTTACTGTTGGAAAATCATCAGAGACACTTTATATCAATCTTGTAGAGTCATCGTTATCAAAGGCTACAGCAACACCATCTGCAACAGAGAAAGCAAGCGAGACGACATCTCCTACAACGTCAGCTGCAACGATAGCACCAACGATAACAGCAACACCGACAGCAGCTACAGCAACGCCTAGTGTGACAGCGGCAGCAAGTTTGACACAGGATGCTGACCATACGATTTCAATTAGTGGGCCAAGCGGTGTAAGCGTATATATTAATGATGAATATAAAGGAACTCTTCCATTAACCATGACAAAAATCATCGGTTCGAATATTAAGTGTACGCTTAAGAAGGAAGGACAGTCTGATAAGACGTATACTCTTACTGTTACAGACGATAAGACCGACGTAAATTGGACATTTAGTCAGTGGTGGTAGACGAAAACTCGTATCATATTTTATAGTACATGTCTCATAGTATATAATAGAGAAGCTATCAAAGGAGTTTTTGTCTTGAGAAAATTTAAGTCAATCTTATGTATGGTGATTATAAGTATGTTGTTAATTATGCTTATGGGGGCTTGCCAAACAAAGAAGAAGAACATTGATCGGGTAAAGGATTTAGAGTTTACGGTAGTTCCAGATGAAAACGTACCACAGGAGCTAATGCAAATCATTGAGACAAAGAAAGAAGCTCCTTTTAAATTAAAATTTACTAGTACGGACAATGAGTATTTATATATTGTTGTAGGATACGGTGCCCAGAATACAGGAGGCTATAGCATAAGCGTGGATGATCTGTATCTGGCTACCAATGCTATTTATATTGATACGAACCTAATTGGTCCGAAAAAGGATGAGGAAGTTTCGACAGCCTTGACGTATCCATATGTGGTAATTAAGACACCATTTATGGATGAGAGCGTCGTGTTCCAATAGAATAGAGTAGAGGAGCCTTATACCGATTCTTAAGTGATAGTGGTAGGGCTCCTCTTTCTACTATATTTAGAAAATCAAAGATAATACATCCCAATATATAGTAGAATTAATAAAATAGTAACAAATCTTGTAAAATATGCTTAATATAGAGGTGTTAAATATAGTAATTAATACTAGGGATAGTTTTTGGTTTGTATAATGAATTGATAAAGTAAATAAAATATTACAAAAAAAAGCTATAAAACTGGATAGTATTTTTTAAGTTATTACCAAATGATGGGGAGATTAAAGGCACCTTAATTTGACATTTTTGGCACTCAGTGCTAAAATTAGTTCAATGCTATAAGATGAGGTGGTAATCATTATGCAAAACGATCTAAATAAAGTGAGACAAGCAGTAGTAAGTCATATTGGTAGTAAAGTTAAGATTAGAGCCAACAAAGGTAGACATAAGATTGATATTACAGAAGGTGTTATCTCTGAAACTTATCCAAGCATATTTCTAGTGCGAGTTGACAATGAGGTAGAAGAAACATCAAGAATGGTATCCTTTAGCTATACAGATGTATTAACGAAGGATGTCCGAATGACATTATGCAGTTAGAATTACTAGTAATCTTACAGTGAATATACAGAAATGAATAAATGACTAATTAAAGATAAATCTTAGAATAAATCCCTTCGGGTCTGAATATTAATGTTATATACAGACAAGGAGGGATTTTTTGTGGAGTTAATTAAAAAGAATATCCATATGAATAAATTAAAATGTAGATGCAATACACAGTTAACCCTCGACGATGACTTCAATGTTCCTGATGTAAAGCCAGATATTGAGCGCATAGTAAAGGAACAAGGAATCATTACGTTAACGGACGTAAAACCTCTGAATGGAAAATTAATTGTCAAAGGTGAATTAAACTTTACATTATTATATGTAAGTGAAGACAGTGAGAAACCAATCAATAACATCGTTGGGAAATTACCATTTGAGGAGACAATCAATATGGATGATGCTACAAGTGACAACACAGTTAATGTAAAATGTGAGATTGAAGATCTTAGCACATCATTAATTAATTCCAGAAAACTAAATGTAAAATCCGTGATTTCATTCCATTGCCTGGCAGAGGATATCTATGATGAGGAAACAGCAGTTGGTGTGGAAGATTGTGAGGATGCGCAGTATCTGAATAAAAAGCTGGATATCACACAGCTGGTAATTAATAAGAAGGATACTTATCGTGTAAAGGATGAGGTAATCCTTCCTTCAGGCAAACCTAATGTTTTTGATGTGCTCTATAATGAGATTGAACTTCGCAATGTTGATACGAAGCTGGCAGACAATAAGATTAGTATCAAGGGCGATATGCTGCTGTTTGCATTATATACATCAGACAGTGAAGAGCAGCCAATGCAATATTATGAGACAGAGATTCCATTTAACGGCACCATCGATTGTAATGGCTGTAGTGAGAATATGATCTCAGATATTGGAATACATATTTTAAGCAAGAATCTTGAAGTAAAGGCAGATTCCGATGGCGAAGAGAGAATCCTCGATATGGAAGTTGTATTAGACTTAGATGTGAAGGCATACGAAGAAGAAGTGATTGATTTATTATGTGATGTATATTCTGTTTCAAAACATATGGTACCTGAGTATGAAGAGACTTATTTTGAAAATATCTTAATGAAGAATAACTCGAAAGCTCGCATCGTTGACCACATATTAATTGATTCGAGTGCTCCAAGTGCTCTTCAGATTTGCAATGCAAGCGGAACCATAAAGATTGACGATTCTGAAATCGTTCCAGGCGGAATTCAAGTAGATGGGGTTATTTATGTGCAGCTGTTATATATTACTGATGACGATACCAAACCTCTTGGATGTGCAAAGGGCATTATTCCATTCTCGCAGCTTGTTGAAGTAAAAAATATTAAGGAAGACTGTTTATATAATATTACTCCTGGTATCGAGCAGCTTAGCGTAGTTATGCTAGACAGCAACGATATTGAAGCAAAGATATCCATTAATTTGGATGCAATCGTATTTGACCATATCAAACAGATGATCATTCAGAATGTCATTGAGGAAGACATCGATACGAACCTTCTTCAGAAGATGCCAAGTATGACTGGTTACGTTGTGAAAGCTGGGGATACATTGTGGACAATTGCAAAAGAATATTACACCACGGTGGATAGCATCATGGAAATGAATGCAATTGAAAGTGACCAAGTCAAAGAGGGCGATCATCTTCTTTTAATTAAGAAAGTAGATGCTATCTGTTAAAGAAAACTTTTTCGTGACAAAATAAAAAGCTGTTGTACTTGTTAAAAGTACAGCAGCTTTTTTGTTTTCCAAGTTAGCTATTTTGATTTAGGATCTTTTGCAGCTTTGGCATCTTCCTCTTCAATAATGCGGCTTACAGTCATAGCCTGATTATAGATATGAGATGTGATGTTTGTTTTTGCAGATGCAATGTTATGAGTGCATAATGCATCATAGATTGCCTCATGTTCTGCAATAAGACTTGGATGGGAATCATAATCTTTTAAATACTCGATACGATAGCGGTAAAGCTGTTCGCGTAAGTTATTTAAGATTACGATCAGACGATCATTTTTTGTTGATGCATAAATGATATCATGGAATACAACATCAGTATCTGCAATTAGGGATAAATCCTTACTTGCAACAGCATCATTAAATTTATTGAGAGCATCATGAAGTTTTTCTAATTCTTCATTTGTGATACGTTCACATGCGAGTTCTACAGCAAGTTGTTCAAGGGAACAACGAACTTCTAGTACATCATTAAGTCCTTTTTGATTGATTTTAGCAACTTGAGCACCTTTACGAGGAACCATAATTACGAGACCTTCTAATTCAAGTTTTCTCATGGCCTCACGTATCGGAGTACGGCTTACACCCAATTGATTTGCCAACTGGATTTCCATTAGTCGTTGCCCTGGAGATAGTTCACCCATTAAAATCGCTTGACGAAGCGTCTTAAATACGACGTCACGCAAAGGTAGATATTCATCACTGGCTACATTGAAATAATCTTCCATTGGTAATCCAACCTTTCTAAACTACTATTTATATTTTTTTTGGTTAAAACATGTTGTTAAAATGATATCTTTTGCGAGACCTGATTGTTTTAGTTTTTTCTCAGCTCTTTTCGCAGTTTCTTTGCTATCGAAAATACCGTATACGGTTGGGCCGCTTCCACTCATAAGGGAACCGAGTGCACCTTCCGTTAATAGAAATTGCTTTATCTGGCTAATGATTGGATACGTTGGTACGGTAACCTGTTCTAGTGTGTTTCCAATATTAGATGCAATACCAGCCAGATCTTTATCTTTGAGGTTAGTGATTAGGCTATCAATATCTGGGTGATACGTCGTATGATCTAGTTTTAAGTGTTCATAAACGTATTTTGTTGAAACAGAAAGGTCGGGTTTTGCGATGATGATATAACAATGTGGCATTGAGGCAATTGGAGTTAGTACCTCGCCGATGCCTTCTGACAGTGCAGTTCCACGCATAATACAGAAAGGAATATCTGCACCTAATGTTACACCCCGTTCCATAAGCTGTTTCTTTGTTAGTCCGAGGCGATACAATTTGTTTACACCGATTAAAGCAGCCGCTGCATCGGAGCTTCCGCCTGCGAGACCCGCCGCAACTGGAATGTGCTTATCTAAAGTGATTGCAAGCCCACCTTCAATATGGAATTCATTAAAAAGCAGCTTAACCGCTTTATAGACAAGATTATTTTCGTTCGTTGGAAGGTATGGCAGATTAGTTTTAATCGTAATTTTATTGGAATTAGTTTTTGTAAGTATTAGATTATCATAAAGATAGATACTCTGCATGATCATTCTAACGTCATGGTAACCGTTGGGACGTTTTCCTACAACATCAAGTCCAAGGTTGATTTTTGCCATTGCCTTAAGTTTAATTGAATCCATAGAATTAAGCCTTTCTTACAAAATAGTTTCTTTTGTTTACTTGTATTTTGTACTTTGTATACATAATTATACACAGATAGAGCGAATTTGACAAGACAGAGTAAAACTATGCGGAAAAAGTTTGTTTTATGCGATGACAAGTAGATTACAATATTTGTTTTTTGTGTTTAGATTTCTCAAATATGTCCACACTTAAGATAAAGGAAGTACATAATAAAGTGAGGGAATCGTATGAATTATATGGATCGTTTTGTAAGACAGGCGGAACATTTTTATAGAACAAATAAAAGAAAAGTGGGAGTGCTGCAAGCAGTAACGGCAATGGTAATTATCCTTTCTGTAATCCTTATTCGGACTTCGTATGGTGAGGCAAAGGTAGCAGATCAGATTCAGATGGATATTGCGGAGCAGATCATTCGTTTTCATGTGTTGGCAAACAGCAATTCTGACGAGGACCAGCAAGTAAAGCTGAAAGTAAAAGAGGAAGTTGTTCATTATATGCAGGACAAGTTAGCATCTTGTGAATCAAAGGAAGAGGCAAAGCAAATCTTAAGAGAACAAGAGTCCGAGATTAAAAACCTTGCAATCGATGTACTTCGTAAAAATGGATATGCTTATGATGTAACGTGTGAACTTTCAAAAGAGTATTTTCCGGTTAAGGTATATGGCGACCTGACGTTCCCAGCCGGAAACTATGATGCGTTTCGTATTTTAATCGGTAATGCGGAAGGGAAGAACTGGTGGTGTGTCATGTTCCCAAGCCTTTGTCTTGTAAATGAGACATATAGCGTTGTACCGGAAGATTCTAAAAATAAATTAAAACATGTATTATCCGAGGAAGATTATGAAGCTATCGATACATCTGATGAGGAAATCAATGCAGATACAAGTGGCGATTTGATTGAAGAAGAGCCTAAGGTGGAATATCACTTCTGGTTGTATGATGCATTATCCAACTTATTTTAGAGAATACTACAACTGAATAAATTATGATTTGGAACAAATCCTTTTATAAGTCATATGATTTATAAAAGGATTTTTTGCATTACGGGACAGTACTTTTAGCAATGCGCAATGCTTGAATATTAGTACTAAAAAGAGTACAATAAAGCATATTAAGGATTAAGAAAGGATTTTTGCAATGAGTAAATTAACTGTAGCAGTATTATTTGGTGGACAGTCTTCAGAACATGAGGTTTCTTTAGTATCCGCAAATACAGTGATTACAAATATTAATAGAGATTTATACGATGTGGTTCTTATCGGTATCACAAAGGATGGACGTTGGTTACATGTTGAGAAGCAGGAAGATATCACATCAGGAGAATGGTTAAACAGCAACACAACTGCAGTTATTTCTCCAGATACTAGCCAAAAAGGCATTCTGCTTATTTCAGGAAATGAAGTATCTGTTCAAAAAGTTGATGTTGTTTTCCCTGTATTACATGGACTTAACGGGGAAGATGGAACAGTTCAAGGTTTATTAGAATTATCCAAGATTCCATATGTAGGATGTGGCGTATTAGCTTCCAGCGTTTCTATGGATAAATTATATACAAAGATTATCGTAGATACATTAGGAATTCGTCAGGCAAAATTCGTTGGCGTATATGCTGAAGAACTACAAAAAATGAATGAGGTAGTTTTACGTGTAGAAGAAAAATTAGACTATCCAGTATTCATTAAGCCTTCCAATGCAGGTAGTTCAAAGGGGGTTTCCAAAGCGCATACTCGTGATGAACTTGAAAAAGGTTTATTCGATGCAGCAAAACATGATCGTAAGATTCTTGTTGAGGAAACAATTGTTGGACGTGAAATTGAATGTGCGGTTCTTGGAAGCCGTGATGTAAAAGCGTCTGGAATCGGTGAAATCAAAGCTGCAGCTGAATTCTATGATTTTGATGCAAAATACAACAATGAAGAAAGTAAGACAATCATTGGACCAGAACTTCCAGAAGGAATTGAGGATCAAGTAAGAGAAGCGGCAGTACGTATCTTCAAAGCAGTCAATGGACATGGTTTATCCAGAGTCGATTTCTTCTTAGAAAATGGTACAAATGAAATTGTATTTAACGAAATCAATACAATGCCAGGTTTTACTTCAATCAGTATGTATCCAATGCTTTGGGAGAATAAAGGATTTAGTAAGGAACGTTTAGTTGAAAAATTAATTCAATTAGGACTTAATCGATACCAAGAGTAGGAGGAATTTGTGCGATGAATCGTAACGCTCCGATTGGTGTCTTTGATTCGGGGGTTGGTGGATTAACTGTTGCAAGAGAGATTATGAGACAGATTCCAAATGAGTCAATCATATATTTTGGAGACACAGCAAGAGTTCCTTATGGAAGCAAATCTAAGGAAACGATTATCACATACTCTCGCCAAATTGTTCAATTCTTATTAACAAAACAAGTAAAGGCAGTTGTAGTTGCATGTAATACTGCAAGTGCCTTTGCTCTTGAGACTCTTCAAAAGGAATTTGATATTCCAATGATCGGTGTAGTAAAACCTGGTGCCAAGGTGGCGGCAGAAACAACAGTTAACCATCGTGTTGGAATTATTGGTACCCATGGTACTGTAAAAAGTGATATTTATAAAGACTATATCCATGAATTAAATCCTGGAATTGAAGTGTATTCCAAGGCCTGTCCATTGTTTGCTCCCCTAGTGGAGGAAGGATGGCTTGATGATCCTATTACGCATGAGATTGCGACTCGTTATTTGAATGAGTTAATGCAGGATGAGATTGATACCCTCGTACTTGGATGCACCCATTATCCTTTGATTAGAAAGACCGTGCAAAGAATTATGGGAGATGAAGTACGTCTTGTTAATCCCGCTTATGAGACGGCGATTAGCCTTCGAGCAGTGTTAGAAAAAGAGAATCTTACAAATGACAGTGAGAGTGTAAGACATAAGTTTTATGTAAGTGATGGTGCAGAGAAATTTAAATCTTTTGCCAATACGATTCTTCCTTGTGAAGTCGAGGAGACAAAGGATATTAATATAGAACAGTATTAGAAAGGGAACTGTATGACAAAAGAGGTACTGATTTCAATCAGTGGTTTACAGCTTGATATTGACGCGGATGAGGCAGTTGAAGTCATTTCCGTAGGTGATTATTACAAGAAGAATGGAAAGCATTATCTTCGTTATGAAGATTTAGCAATGGACTGTGAAGGCATTGATAATATCAATAAGAATACAGTTAAGTTTAGTGATGAGCAAGTTGATATCATTAAAAAGGGTGCAAGTAATACTCATATGATCTTTGAGAAGAATAAGAAAAATGTGACTTATTACAACACACCATTTGGTGAACTTCTTATTGGTATCTATACAACGCGATTAGATATTTCTGAAACAGAAGAAGAAATTCTCGTGAAGTTAGAATATGCACTAGAAGTAAATTCAAGCCATGTTTCGGATTGTGATATTACCATAAAAGTTACACCTAGATAGATGATGAAAACTAGATAGATGATGAAAAAAAAGCTATGCGCTTTGGCGCATAGCTTTTTTATTATTTAGAAGCTTGTTTAGAAGCTTTGTTTCTCATACGTTTGAAGAAACCTTGTTTTTCTTGTTTTGTTTCAAGTCCGGAACGAAGCCCTTTAACTTCCATAATGTAGATACCACTTAATACAGCTTTAACTTCCTTTTTAACAGGAATGGAATCAAAGATTTTTTCATCACAGATTAATGTCATGATCTTTGGACCAATTTTAGCTTTTACTAGAGGTACTTTTGAATTACGAAGATACTTTGGTGTTTGATCAATTACCATTTGTGGTAAGTTGGATTCCTTCAATTTCATTCGTTTCTTATCGATTACTAGTAAAGAAGTTGTTTGTTTGCTTGCTTCCATTTGGGCTTGTGCAGCTTCATTTTTCTTCTGCATTTTTGTTCCAAATTTGTATAAAACAAATAGTAGTATTGCTGCTACTAAAAGAATAATTCCGAGTACAATTAACACTGTTTTCAAATGTATGTACCTCCTTATAAATTTTTTTCCGTTGTCAACGGTTCTATTGTAGCACTTTCTTTCATAAAAGAAAATAGAAAATTATCCTATTTTATTTCGCTTGCATCTGCGTCAAGCATGGCTTGGATCTTGCCTTGTACATATACACCAAGGAACTTTCTTGTTTCTTTGTCGAGTTCTTTGATGTGGATTGGTTCGCCGTAGTGAATTACGACTTTTGCACTTTTAATCCATGGAGCCTGTGTTTCATAGCAGGATTCTGTATTGGTAAGTGCGATTGGGATGATCGGACATCCTGATTTTTCTGCTAATTTGAAGCTTCCTTCTTTGAATGGAAGCATTTCTTTTGCCTGATTTCTTGTACCTTCAGGTGCTATATACATAGAATAACCATTTTTTATGTTCTCAATACCTTGAAGAATAGTCTTAAGACCTTCACGGATATTTTCACGATCTAAGAACAGGCAGTTGAGATTCTTCATCCAGTGAGTGATACATGGAATCTTATTCATTTGTTTCTTTGCAACAAAACCTGTCAGATGTGGAACGGTCGCATAGGAGACAATGATATCAAAGTATCCTCTGTGGTTTGCAACAAATAATACTGGTGTGTCTTTTGGTACATTTTCAATACCTTTTACAACCATTTTGGTACCACTTAAAAATAGAATACATCGTAATGCATGGGATACAATAAACTGTGAAGATCGTACCTTTGCATGTGGATTGAATTTACCAATAATATATTCTATTAAATATAAAGGAATACTAATGATGTAAAAAACAATTAGAAATAACGCTACTAATAAAGTTCTCATTTTTTCCTCCGTCATATTAAAAATACTAGATTAGCCACTACATTATAACATAATGATTATGGTTAATCTAGTATTTGTATTATCCCTAGCCGTTATTCTTCTATAGAGCTCTCTGAATCGCTGCCAGTACCTTCGATTTCAGCAGAAGCGGTTGATTCAGGTTTCTTCGTTGGAGTTTTCGTTGCTGCTGGTGTATGTGTTTTAGCTGGCTGCGTGACAGGCGCTTTTGTAGCTACAGGTTTTTCTGTTTTCACAGGTTCTTTTGTAGCCTTTGGTGTGCTCGTAGGCTTCTTTGTAGAAGCACTCGTTGGCTTCGGAGTCTTTGTAGCCGTTGGAGTTTTTGTTGGTTTAGGAGTTTCTGTCACTTTTGGTGTAGCTGTAGCTTCTTCTGTAGCCTTTGGTGATTCTGTAGGCGTTTTTGTACGCACTGGCTTGGAAGTATAGCTATATGGTTTTGGTGTAATTGTTGGTACAGTTTCTAAATCATAGTCGTTTGTACTTTCTTCAGGCGCAATCGTAGCGGATGGAGTGTAATTATAATACTCTTCCAAGGTCAAATCATTTTTAGTAAGATATGTTGCAAGTTCCGTTCCAACATATCGGATGTGCCATGGTTCATAAGCATATCCAGTGATAGATTCTTTTCCTTCTGGATAACGGATGATAAAACCGTATTTATAACAATTTTCGGCAAGCCATTGTCCCTCTGCAGTATTGCCGAATGCTTCTGTTAAATCGTTTCCTGCAGAAGCGGAACTAACATCAATAGATAATCCTGACTGATGTTCACTGTATCCTGGTTTTGCAGAGTATTTTTCTGTATGCTCCACACCTTGTGTTCTTAAATAGTTATTATAGAGTGTCTGTTGTCTTTTGTAAGAACGATAACCGCTAACACCCTTAATGATTAATCCTTCTGATTGGGCTGCCGTAAACAGCTCTTCGAGTGCTTCAGCTGGCACTTTTCTTAGTTGTTTCTTTTCGTCATAGTAAGAGAATGAAAATCTTACGTTAGGAACTACAAGATCATCTGGAATATAATCAGATGGAAGACCATATTCTTTATTTACTAAAACGGTATAACTATCTGGTGTGGTGTCGATTTCTACATTTGTATGTATTGTAGTATCGTTTGTTGTAGTTGGTGCCTGTGTTTGGCCAAATTCTGGATTGTTTTTGTCAGATGTGTTTACGTTATTGTCTGGAGTTTCAGTATTGTTGTCAGAGTTTAATTTATTAGAAACTGTGAGTACAGTAATGATACATAGACTAATAAGACAGAATAGGACAGCAATTTTTCTTTTCAAGCATCATTCCCCCTTTTCAATAAAATTATACCACAAAACTACATAAAATCTAGATGTACAAATTGTAAATGATATTTTTGTCAAAAAAGTTTTAAAAAGGGAAACAAAAAACAGCTCATCTAAGTGTGATAAGCTGTTTTTTCTGGTTTTCAAACGTATTTAATTTTGCTGTTCAGCATTAAATTGATCTAATAATTGATTTTTAAGTTCCCAAAGTTGGTTTGATAAATCGACATGTACGATATGTGGATTAGCAAAACGTCTTGTTTCATCCCATAATGTATTAAGTTCTTTTTGACAGTAGTCGCGAATTTGTAATACCGATGGTGATTCGTAAACACATTCGCCGTTTTTGAATATAGGAACAAGAAGTTCGCGAATTGTATAAGTACCTGGTTTTAGGTACGTTTTTTTCCAAGTGTTGATTGGATCAAATAGGTGAAGTGGGTTTTCTTCTGAAAATACTTCATCAGCTAAGGCAATTAAGTCAGCCTTAATCTTTCCTGTTTCTTTATCATAAATACGGAATATCGTTTTATTTCCTGGGTTAGTAATCTTCCATTGGTTTTCGCTTACTTTAATCTTTGGAATGAACTCTCCATCTTTTTCAACGGCAGCTAATTTGTATACACCGCCAAAGGCAGGGCAGTCTTTAGAGGTAATTAGGTTTGTACCGACACCCCAGACGTTAATTTTGGCACCCTGTGTCTTTAATGAATCAATTAAGTATTCGTCAAGATCGCTGGAAGCACAGATGGACGCTTCTGGGAAACCAGCATCATCAAGCATTCTACGTGCTTTTTTGGAAAGGTAAGCAAGGTCACCGCTATCAAGACGGATACCATATTGTTTTGGCATATTGCCTGCTGATTTCATTTCCTGAAATACCTTAATTGCATTAGGAACACCTGAACGGAGAGTATCGTAAGTATCTACTAAAAGAGTAGCGTTATTTGGATAGAGTTTTGCATATGTGCGGAATGCAGTTAATTCATTTTCAAAACTCATAATCCAGCTATGTGCATGAGTGCCTAATGCAGGAACTCCAAATTTTTTTGCACAAAGAACATTGCTTGTACCAACGCAGCCACCAATTACTGCGGCTCTTGCGCCATAAGTACCGGCATCTGGACCTTGCGCACGACGAAGACCAAATTCCATGACTGGATCGCCTTGTGCAGCAAAACATACGCGAGATGCTTTTGTTGCAATTAAACTTTGATGATTAATTATATTAAGAAGAGCAGTTTCCACAAGCTGAGCTTCCATTGCAGGAGCGACAACTTTTACTAATGGCTCCATTGGGAATACAACAGTTCCTTCTTTTACGGCATAGATATCTCCTGTGAATTTAAAGTCCTTTAAATAAGATAAGAAATCTTCACTGAATGTCTGATACCCTCTAAGGTATTCAATATCTTCATCAGAAAAATGTAATTCTTTAATATATTCAATTGCTTGTTCTAAGCCACAACAAATGGCATAACCACTGCCGGATGGATTGGTACGATAAAAGACATCAAAGACTACAGTTTCATTTTGTTGTGTCTCAAAGTACCCTTGCATCATTGTAAGCTCGTAAAAATCGGTTAATAATGTTAGATTATCGTTCATAGTATCTCCTTTTTCACGGGGTTCTTTAATATCTATTTTTAGCTATTATAACACACTTATGTATTGCCAATCGATATTATTAAGCTACGAGATTTTTTTATTAATTTTTGAAATAAGTTAATAGTAATCATTAAAAAGGAAGATGTCAATAACGGGAAATAAAAAGGGAAGATTACATAAGTAATAGACATAGCTTTATCCACAAAGTTTTTTAGCATATCATGTTGTGTATCATTTACATAAGAAATGTATTTTTGATAAGTTGCTGGTAGGGAAGAAATAATTGGGAGTTTACCAGTGGTAAAAGAGCCACCCTTATTAACACCAAAGTAAAGAAAATCAATCGCATCGCGATTGGAGTTTTTGTAAATAGTCATCCATTCATTACCTTTTGTTGATGCGATTTCTTCTTTCATAGTTTTGTATAAGTCTTGTAGAGCACTTTCTGGCAAGGATATAGGTTCATAGTCAGATAAAGACAAACTCATTTTTGTACATTCTGGGAGTTCTTTATAGATAGAAGTAAAAGCGGTATCTTTATAAAGAGTCTCTTTTATCGTTAACATATCCTCTGAAGCGATTCTAACAGAGCGTGTGATCTTTCTAAGACCAGTATCGACAGTCACTTGTATCTGTCGTAAACGGACAGCTTAGAGTTGCAGACGATCCTAATAACTCAGACGAGCAAAGATTATTAAAGGCAAAAGAAACTGATTTAATATCTGATGAGTCTGGGATGTTGGAACAAGCAAGATTTTTTGCAACAATTAAACAACCAATGAGAACTACATTGATGATAGCTAGTATTCCTGTACGTGGGAGAATATGGACCAAATTGCGAATCCTTTTTGTTGTTAAAAGCTCGTATACGGGTGTCCTTGACATTAGATCTATTTGGAACATATGTCACCTTCGTGTTTAGTGTACTATGCTACGTAGTACACTTGGTATAGAACTGGAAAATTAATTTGTAAAGAAGTAGTAAAGCAATATAAGCCGTTCTTAGATGAAATTGACTTAACATATACACAGTATATTACCATGATGGTAATGTGGGAGAAAAAGGAGCTAAATGTAAAGGAATTAGGTAGACATCTATATTTGGATTCCGGAACACTTACGCCTGTACTTAAAAAACTTGAGGCAAAGAACTTTATTACCCGTACTAGAGCCAAGGAAGATGAGAGAAATCTTCAAATAGTTCTTACGAAAGAGGGAGAAGCTTTAAAAGAAAAAGCAGTCGATATTCCAGCTAAAGTAGGGCAGTGTGTGAATTTAACAGCAGAAGAAGCAAAAGTATTGTACGAACTACTATATAAAGTGCTAGATTCTGAAAAATCCCCCCGTTGACAAAGCGAAAGATATATACTATCATAAAACTAATAGAGCAAAAAACCATGATGGAGACAGTAAAAATCAGCATGAACGGCAAAGCGAACCAGTGATAGTGAGAGTCTGGTGCAAGTAATGGATTTTGAACATCACTCCTCGGTACAGGTTGTACCAGTTGCAGACAGAAAGGGAAGTTGACTTCCTAAGTAAGCTAAGCCGGAATTCCTCCGTTATCAGGAAAGCGTATAAAGTCCTTATGGACTCGTATGTAAATAGGTGGTTAGTGAATCGTTATAGTTCATCCTGTTTTCAGGATGGACTTTTTTATTTACGCGAGCAACGAGCCAAAGTCCTGCTTGCATGACCTTGGCGACTGCCGCGATAGAGAGAAACTTGCAGAGCGTGTTTCTTCTCGTTTACATGGGCAACAAGTCAAAGGAAGATGTCAGCTGACGCTGAAGGCATTTGGCGCAGAAAGTTTTGCAAGCAAAAAGATTTAGGAAAGCTAATTAATCTATTTTAAAGAAAACATAATAATAAAAAGATAAAAGTACAACAATCATGGTAATACTTAAAAATATTAAGGAGGCAGATGCAATGTACGAAAAAGTATCAACGAACCTCAACTTTGTTGAGAGAGAAAAAAACATTGAAAAGTTCTGGGATGACAATAACATCTTTGAAAAGAGCATGGACTCTAGAAAAGAAGGAGAAACATATACATTTTATGATGGACCACCAACAGCAAATGGTAAGCCACATATTGGTCACGTTTTAACACGTGTAATCAAGGATATGATTCCTAGATACCGTACTATGAAAGGTTACATGGTACCAAGAAAAGCTGGTTGGGATACTCATGGACTTCCAGTAGAACTTGAAGTTGAAAAATTATTAGGATTAGACGGAAAAGAACAAATCGAAGAGTATGGTTTAGAGCCATTTATCGGTAAATGTAAAGAATCTGTTTGGAAATATAAAGGTATGTGGGAAGAGTTCTCCGGCACAGTAGGTTTCTGGGCTGATATGGAACATCCATACGTAACTTACGATAATAACTTTATCGAATCCGAATGGTGGGCATTAAAGAAAATCTGGGACAAGAAGTTACTTTACAAAGGATACAAAATCGTACCTTACTGCCCTCGTTGTGGTACTCCACTTTCTTCTCACGAAGTAGCACAAGGATATAAAGATGTAAAAGAAAAATCTGCAATCGCAAAATTCCTTGTAAAAGGCACAGAAAATGAATATTTCTTAGCTTGGACAACAACTCCTTGGACACTTCCAAGTAACGTTGCACTTTGTGTGAATCCAGAAGAAACTTACGTAAAAGTTAAAGTAAGTGTAAATGAAAAACATGATGTTGTAAAAGAAGGCGAAGAAGATACAGCAGTAGGAACAGAATTCTACTACCTTGCAGAAGCATTAACTTCCGTAATCGATGGTAAATTCGAAGTTGTAGAATCTTACAAAGGTAAAGATTTAGAATACAAACAATACGTTCCATTATTTGATTATGCATTCAATAAACCAGACGGTACAGTTGGAGATCCAGGTAACCGTGACAGCGTAAACAACAAGAAAGCATTCTATGTAACTTGTGCAGATTACGTAACATTAACAGATGGTACTGGTGTTGTTCATATCGCTCCAGCATTCGGTGAAGACGATGCTCAAGTTGGACGTAGATATGACCTTCCATTCGTTCAATTAGTAGACGAAAAAGGTGAATTAAAACCAGAAGTAACTGATTTTGCAGGCGTATTCTGTAAGAAAGCTGACGAAGGCGTTCTTAAGAAATTAGGTGCTGAAAACAAATTATTCAAAGCGCTCAAATTCGAACACAGTTACCCATTCTGCTGGAGATGTGATACTCCACTTATTTACTACGCAAGAGAATCTTGGTTCATCAAGATGACAGAAGTAAAAGATGATTTAATCAAAAATAACAATACAATCAACTGGATTCCAGAAAGCATCGGTAAAGGTCGTTTCGGTGACTGGTTAGAAAACGTTCAAGACTGGGGCGTAAGCCGTAACCGTTACTGGGGTACTCCACTTAACATCTGGGAATGTGACTGTGGATGCCAACATGCAATCGGAAGCATCGAAGAATTAAAATCCATGAGTGATAACTGTCCAGACGATATTGAATTACACCGCCCATTCATCGACGATGTAACAATCAAATGTCCAGACTGTGGTAAAGAAATGCACCGTGTACCAGAAGTTATCGACTGCTGGTTCGATTCAGGATCCATGCCATTTGCACAACATCACTATCCATTTGAAAACAAAGACTTATTTGAACAACAGTTCCCAGCTGATTTCATCTCTGAAGCAGTGGATCAGACAAGAGGTTGGTTCTACAGCTTACTTGCTATCTCTACTTTATTATTTGATAAAGCACCATACAAGAACGTTATCGTATTAGGTCATGTTCAAGATGAAAATGGTCAGAAGATGAGTAAGTCCAAAGGAAATGCAGTAGATCCTATGGAAGCACTTAGAACATACGGTGCAGATGCAATCCGTTGGTACTTCTACATTAACTCCGCTCCATGGTTACCAAACCGTTTCCACGGAAATGCAGTTATGGAAGGTCAACGTAAGTTCATGGGTACTTTATGGAATACGTATGCATTCTTCGTATTATACGCAAACATCGATAACTTCGATGCTACAAAATACACACTAGATTATGATAAACTTCCAGTAATGGATAAATGGTTATTATCTAAGTTAAATACAGTAGTTAAGACTGTAGATAACAACTTAGCAAACTACAAGATTCCTGAAACTGCAAGAGCACTTCAAGAATTCGTAGATGAAATGAGTAACTGGTATGTAAGACGTGGTCGTGAACGTTTCTGGGCAAAAGGAATGGAACAAGACAAGATCAATGCTTACATGACTTTATATACAGCATTGGTAACAATCTCTAAAGCTGCAGCACCAATGATTCCTTTCATGACAGAAGATATCTATCAAAACTTAGTAAGAAGCATTGATAAGACTGCTCCTGAAAGTATCCATTTATGTGACTTCCCAGAAGTTAACGAAGAATGGATCGACAAAGATCTTGAACGAGACATGGAAGAAGTTCTTGATATCGTAGTTCTTGGACGTGCTTGCCGTAATGCAGCAAACATCAAGAACCGTCAGCCAATCGGCAAGATGTATGTAAGAAGTGAAGCAGCTGAGCTTACAGACTTCTACAAAGACATCATTGCAGATGAATTAAATGTAAAAGACGTAGTATTTACAAGTGACGTAAGAGAATTTACTTCTTACAGCTTCAAACCACAACTTCGTACATTAGGTAGAAGATTTGGTAAACAGTTAAATGCATTAAAAGAAGTACTTGCAAACCTTGATGGAAACAAAGCAATGGATGAAATCAACGAAACTGGCAAGCTTACAATCACATTAGATGGTAATGAAGAAGTTCTTGAAAAAGACGATTTATTAATCGATATGGCTCAAATGCCAGGATACGAATCAGAATCCGATCGTGGAATCACTGTAGTTCTTGATACAAACCTTTCTGATGAATTAATCGAAGAAGGTTTCGTACTTGAAGTAATCAGTAAGATCCAAACAATGCGTAAAGATGCTGACTTCGAAGTTATGGATCATATCGTAGTAAGTGTAGAAGGAAACGAACACATCGAAAACGTAATGAAAGCAAATAGCGAATCAATCATGTCTAAAGTATTATGCGATGAAATTGTATATGACAAGGCAGATGGTTTCGTAAAAGATTGGAACATCAACGGCGAAGCTGTTAAGATGGGCGTGAAAAAAGTAGATTAATCTACGTAAGAGAAAAGACAACTGGTCTAACTAATTTAGTACGACTAGTTGTCTTTTTCTTATTTAGGCCAATAACGAGCCAAAGTTCTCCATGAGACTAATAAGGTATTATCCCTTATTATAGGAATAACGTTAGAAGTACGAAAAACTAATGAACATTTATCAGAAAAAATGAATATTAGTACGACTTTTATGAATAGTATTATAGTAACAGCGAGAGGGTATCGCCTTGTTTGGTATTGTTTTACAAGTTCGCCCAAATATATAAAAAACTTTTAGAGACATTCGCTATATGCATGGTTTACAAAATGGTATATAATGGTAACGGAATTACCGTTGGTTGGGAGGGCTACTTATGCAAATAGTAAATAAAGAGGAATTTAAAAAGAACGTTGCCGATAATTTAAAGATTTTGTATAGAAAAAAAGTAAATGAAGCTACTGATCAGCAGATCTACCAAGCGGTATCCTATGCAGTTAAGGATATGATCATTGATCGCTGGATTGCAACACATCAGGAATATGAGAGAAAAGATGTAAAGACAGTATACTATTTATCGATGGAATTTTTAATGGGTAGAGCATTAGGAAATTGTATTATTAATTTATGTCAGGATCAAGTCGTGAAAGAAGCTTTAGATGAACTGGGAATTGACCTTACGAATATTGAGGATCAAGAGCCGGACCCAGCATTAGGTAATGGCGGACTAGGAAGACTCGCTGCCTGCTTCTTGGATTCCTTGTCTACCCTTGGATATGCCGCATACGGATGCGGAATTAGATATAAATACGGTATGTTTGAGCAGAAAATAGAAAATGGGTACCAGATCGAAGTACCAGATGAATGGTTGAAGAACGGTTATCCTTTTGAAATGAAGCGAGCAGAGTATGCAGTAGAAGTAAAATTTGGTGGATACGTTCGGTATATGAAAGATGAGTTTGGAAAAGAAAAGTTCGTTCAGGAAAATTATCAGTCAGTAATGGCAGTACCTTATGATATTCCGATCATTGGTTATGGTAATAATGTGGTGAATACACTAAGAATTTGGGATGCAGAAGCAACCAGTTCCTTTAATCTTGATTCGTTTGATAAAGGAGATTATCAAAAGGCCGTAGAACAGGAGAACCTAGCAAGGACCATTTGTGAAGTATTATATCCAAACGACAACCATTATGCTGGAAAAGAACTACGCCTAAAACAGCAATATTTCTTTGTATCAGCAAGCATCCAAAGAGCAGTGAAAAAATATATGGAGCATCATGACGATGTCCATAAGCTACACGAAAAAGTTTGTTTTCAATTGAATGACACCCATCCAACCGTAACAGTTGCTGAACTTATGAGAATACTGATGGATGATTATAGCCTTTCATGGGAAGAAGCATGGCAGGTTACGACAAAGACTTGTGCCTATACGAACCATACCATTATGTCAGAAGCATTGGAAAAATGGCCAGTTGAGCTATTTTCAAAGTTGCTTCCACGTATCTATCAGATTGTAGAAGAGATCAACCGCAGGTTTGTTATTGAGATTGAAAGTAGATATCCAGGCGACTATAATAAGATAGCAAGCATGGCAATCGTATATGATGGACAGGTAAAGATGGCCCATCTTGCAATTGTAGGAAGTTTTTCTGTAAATGGTGTAGCAAGGTTGCATACGGAGATTTTAAAGAACCAACAGTTAAAAGATTTCTATCAAATGATGCCAGAGAAGTTCAATAATAAGACCAATGGCATAACACAAAGACGTTTCTTACTGCATGGTAATCCACTTCTTGCCCAGTGGGTGACAAGTAAGATTGGTGATGCGTGGATTACGCATTTGCCAGAGATGAAAAAGCTTGTAGCTTGCGCAGATGACGAACAGTGCCGTAACGAGTTTATGGATATAAAATATAAAAATAAAGTTCGACTTGCTAAATACATTAAGAAGCATAATAATGTGGATGTAGATCCAAACTCCATTTACGATGTACAAGTAAAACGTCTGCATGAGTATAAACGTCAGTTATTAAATATTCTTCATGTTATGTATCTTTATAATGAACTTAAGAAGAACCCTGATATGGAATTTTATCCAAGAACGTTTATCTTTGGTGCAAAGGCCAGTGCCGGTTATCGAAGGGCAAAAGCAATTATTAAGTTAATAAATAATGTTGGAGATGTTATTAATAATGACAAATCCATTAATAATAAGATTAAAGTTGTATTTATAGAGAACTATCGTGTATCCAATGCAGAGTTAATCTTTGCAGCATCGGATGTTTCAGAACAAATCTCAACAGCAAGTAAAGAGGCATCTGGTACTGGAAATATGAAGTTTATGCTCAATGGAGCAGTTACCATCGGTACGATGGATGGAGCAAACGTAGAACTTGTCGAAGAAGTAGGAGAAGAAAATGCCGTAATCTTCGGATTATCTTCCGATGAAGTAATTAACTATGAGCTTCATGGAGGATATAATCCAAAAGATATTTATAATTCAGATGCAGAGATAAGAGCTGTTCTTAATCAGTTGGTAAATGGATTCTATTCTCCTGAGAACTCAGAGCTGTTCCGAGAATTATATAACTCCCTGTTAGAGCCAATTGATGGTGGAAGAGCGGATCAATACTTTATTTTGAAGGACTTTAGAGCATATGTAGAGGCACAGAAGGAGATTGAGAAGGCTTATAAGGACCGTCCAAGATGGGCTAAGATGGCAATGTTAAATACGGCTTGTTGTGGAAAGTTCTCTTCAGATCGTACGATTGAGGAGTATGTAAGAGATATTTGGCATTTAGATCGTGTAACAGTAGAATTATAGATAAGAAAAACCTATGTGCGAACGTTGGAACCGCATGTAGGTTTTTTTGTGCTATTGAAGAATGACATCAAAATGAACTTTATGTAGAATATAGAAAAAGATAAACAAATGATATGATAATACTGCTAAAAATGTGTTATTATAGAAGTAATAAAAGAGGACAAAATGGGGAGGTTACTGCATGTCAGAGAGAAGAAAAATAAGATTGTCGTCATCTGAAGTTTCTGCTTTTTGCGAGCAGATTGCATTATTGCTAAATGGGGGAATCCCTATTTATGAAGGTACATATATTTTATATCAAGAGATGGAGCAAAAGAATTTAAAGAACGTTTTACAAGAAATTGACGCGGATATGAAACAGAACATGGCACTCTATGAAGCATTAGAACATACGGGAGTGTTCCCATCATATATGGTGCATATGGTTAAGATCGGAGAAACGACGGGAAAGATCGAGGAAGTTATGACATCGCTGGCCGAGTATTACGAGAGGGAAGCAATGATTAAGCAGAGTATAAAGAATGTCTTGTTTTATCCGGTTATGTTATTTGCAATGTTAGGAGTCATCTTATTAGTGCTTGTAGTAAAGATTCTACCCATGTTTCAAAATGTGTTTCGTGAATTGGATGTCAACGTTTCGAGTTCTTCAAGTAATTTGATGCATATGAGTATGTTCATTGGAAAGGCAGTAGCTTATTTAGTGTTTTTCGGGTTTGTCTTAATCGCCGGATTACTTTTAATCAATAGAACGAAACGTGGACATGAGGCGATCAAACGGTTGGCGAACCAGATACCATATATAAAGGGAATTATGTACCATTTGGGAATCGGAAAGTTTGTTTCAGCCATGTCCTTAATGATTAGCAGTGGTCTTGGAAATGAAGAATCACTGGAGTTGGCAATTGATTTGGTAGAACATCCAACAGTTAAGAAGAGGATTGTCGGATGTTTAAGCGATATTCGTCAAAACCAAACGATAGAGGATTCTTTAAGAAATAATGGACTGATCACAGGATTGAACGGAAGAATGATCAGTGTGGGAGCAAAGACAGGCGTGTTAGACACAGTATTTGAGAAGCTGAGCAAAAAGTATGATGAAGAGGTTGGACAATCGTTAAATAGCGTCTATACAGTAATCGAAACGGTTCTAGTACTTTCTTTATCTATCGTGGTAGGAACCGTCTTGCTGTCGGTTATGTTTCCGATGGTCAGCATTATTTCTTCAATTGGATAGAGGTGGGCAACCATCATTGTATATGAGAAATAAAATAATGTAGAGGAGTATCATATGGAACAGACAGAGAGAAAATCATTTTTGGTAAATTTCATATGCGCAATAGGAATCCTTGGGACATTTGCGACTGTATCGCTAGTATTAGCCTATGTGGGAGTAGGGGTGTATAAAAATATCGTTGCTGAAAACGCACAAAATTACAAGCTTAGGACATCCTTATCTTATGTTGCCACAAAGGTAAGGCAGCTAGATGCGGATAACAAGATTTATATAGAGAAGCGAGAAGGAATCGATGTCTTAGTTATGGAACAGGAAATTGAAAATGAGCCATATGAGACATTAATCTATTTTTATCAAGGACATATATATGAAGTATTTCATGAAAAGGGCCAAGAACTCTATTTACCAGATGGTGGATGTGAGATTCTAGAAATAGATCAGTTTACTATGGAGCAAAGGGAAAGCAACTTATTATACTTTAACGCCAAAGAGGTAGATGGACAAGAAGAGTCTATTACACTGAATTTAAGAACGAGGAGATAAAAGTATGACATATAAGGTTAGAGGACGAAAAATAAATACTTCCATGCTCGAAATAATATGTACACTTGGAATCTTTGTCGTAGTAGGTGCATTGGTACTAAAATTGTTTGTTGGAGCAAATTCTCTTGAGACGAAGGCAAGTGATATTAGTAAGGCATGCATTATGGCCGAATCTATGGCAGATACGATTAAGGGATATTCCTCTATAGAGGAGGCAATGAAAGAACTGGATCTGAATCAGGTACAGGACAATCATACTACAGCAGTATATGAACGTTTTTATGATAAAGATTGGAATCCAGTAAAGAAGAAGGGAAGATACCGAGCGACCCTGACGGTTGAGAAACAATCCTTAGGGAATAACGACATGTATGAAGTCAACATTGTGATTAAAAGTGAAAAGTCTTATCCGATAATAAAAAAGGAACGGGGAAATGTATTGACATCATTGAAAGTGTGCAGTTATAAGTAGCAAATAGAAAAAGCTTGGAGGGACAAGATGAAAACGAATAGAGAATTCAAATGGAATGTAGGAGGTTCCTTAATTATTCTGATTATTGTAGTATTTGCCCTTGCTATTTTTTCTGTCTTATCCATTAAAGCCTCCAATAGTGATTTAGTACTTGCAAAGAAAACAAGGGACTCAGTGGAAGAGTATTATAATGCTGATGCAGAAGCAGAAATACTTCTGATGAAGATTGATCAGCAATTGTTAGAATATCGGGAGAATCCTTCAGGTGAAGTGTTAAAAGTAAGGCTTCAAATGGTGGTAGGTGATACAGGTGTAGTGGATGCAAAGAGCGATAAGACTGGAAGTGTCGAATATAGTATTAAAATGAATGAGTATGCTACATTAGATGTAAGCTTGGAATATAATGTAGAGGAAGATAATAATACAAGATACAATGTGGTTAAGTGGGCAGTAAACCAAAGTGAAGTTGGTGATCCTTCTTATGAAAATTCTTCATTTTGGGATGGCACCATTGAAGAATAAAAGGGCTGATTTCCAAGGATACCGCAATGATTTACAGTATGAATAGTGATATGATGAGAAGAAGTCTTGTGAATTCATAAATATAAGTTGTCCCCATATAATATATTGAGATGCCTCAAGGTAAGGAGTGTATTGTATGGGGAAAACTATTTTAAAGGTAAGTGGATTCGTTGTAGGAATCATTTTGCTTCCCGTGTTGCTTACGATGCTGTTTACAGGCAAAGTAAAAGAGACGAAACATGAGCAGGTAAAACAGGTGACAGCAGAGCAGGGAGCATTAGATCAGACATATACCGTTGATGACTATCTGATGATTGCAATGGCAGGCAATATTGATTTAGATATGAATATGGAAACATTGAAAGCCCAGGCAGTCATCCTTAGGACTTGGGTTTATGAGAAACAGCAGGAGAGCGAGAAAAGTGGTGAGATCTTGACGTTGGAGTCCATAGGGCTAGAGACAATGACGTTGGACCAGTTAAAGAATAAGGTCAGCATGGAAGAGTATGATTTGGATATCGCTAATATGGAAAATGCTATTTACAGTACAAAAGGACAAGTTCTTACGTATGGAGACGCACCGATTATGGCTTACTTTCATTATGCTAATAATGGAGTCACAAGAAGTTATGAGCAAGCGTATGGAGAAAAGATACCATACCTTGTGAGCGTAGATAGTAAGAAGGATGTGGAGGCAGAGGTTGGAGTCACAACTAAGGTGTTAAAGAAGGCAGAAGTATTAAAGAAACTGAAAGAAAAGTATACCTTAGAAGGAGTGACGGAAGATACCCTGATAGAATCGCTTCTAATAAAAGAAAAAGAGGATAGTGGATATGTCCATACAATTAAGATTGCAGAAAATGAGATCAGTGGTGAAGATTTTCGCGCCCAATTCAATTTAAATTCCACAAACTTTTATTTTGAAGAGCGGAATGGGGATCTTCGCATTGTATGTAAGGGAAAAGGAAGTGGCATTGGATTTAGTCAATATGGAGGAAACGCCATGGCAGCAGAGGGGAAAAAGTACGAGGAGTTATTGTCGTATTATTATCCCGGAACTACGATGATTCATATAGATAGCATGGATTAATATCACAGTATTCCACGAAATATATAAAATTATGTCGGAAATATTTTACATACTTTTAGAAGGAAATGTATAATCTTCCTAAATGTGGCGAAAATACAGTTAGAGGTGATAAAATGAATAAAGATAAATTATCGAAAATCCTAAAAACTAAAGGATTTTACTTATCCCTTCTAACTGGTGTCCTAGCTATAGCAGCCATTTGTTTTGTTTGCGTAAGTACAAACAGTAACAATAATAAGAACAGCTTGACTGACTTAAATGGTAACCCTATTACAAAACAAGCTGATAGCGAGAAACAAAAAGACGATGGAGACGAAGCTAATGAACCAGGAGAAGACAAGACAGTTGTTTCTGAAAATGCAAAAAACAGTGAGGTAAACAAGAGTAAAGCAACCGCAGATCCTGATTTATCAAGTAAGTCATTAGCAGAAAACAAAAACGACTCAAATAATGCGGTAGAAGCAAATAGTAAAGCCGCAAAAACAACTCTTTCGTTTGATGAGAATGCAAAATTTGAATGGCCTGTAAAGGGTGATGTAATTATCCCTTACGATATGGAACATGGCGTTCACTTTTTGACATTGGGCCAATACAAATGCAGTGATGCAATTGTTATAGGCGCTGAAGTTGGCACAAAGGTAAAGAGTGCAGCTAAGGCAAAAGTAGTAAGTATTAAGAAAAACGATGAGACTGGACTTACTGTAACAACAGATATCGGAAGTGGCTATCAAGTAATTTATGGCCAGTTGAAGAATGTAGGTGTTAAAGTTGGAGATACGATTGAAGCCGGTGCAGTAATTGGTAAGATTGCAAAACCAACGAAATACTATTCTGTTGAGGGTCCAAACCTTTACTTTAAGGTAACGGAGGACAAAGAATCAGTAAATCCAATGTATTTATTAGATTAATAGAATTGTGGTTAAATAGTGTGTAAAAGAGAAAGGGTCTCCATAATAGAGGCCTTTTCTTTTATTAGTTGATAGGAATTTTCGCTGCAAGAGCTCTCTTATCAAAAAGTGAGAGTCACACTTTTTTTCTTTTTACATATAGTATAGTATAAACTTCCCCAAAGAGAGATTCTGTACATATAAAAAAAATCGCGACCGAATTTTTTTTTACGAGGAATCTCTTTTTTGGGTGAAGCACAAGCTTATTCGGTTGCTTCATATAGATTTAGGGAGAGTGCAAGATATATTGTGCTCTCTCTTTTTTTTAAAATTTATCTGATTGCAAAGTCAGCTACAAATCGATACATAAGAACAAAGTGACAAAGGCTTCCTGCCATTACAAAGATATGAAAGATTTCATGTGAGCCAAAGTTACGATGTTTCGCATTAAAGATTGGAAGCTTTAATGCATAGATAATACCGCCAATCGTATAAATAATACCGCCAATCAGAAGTAATAGAAATCCCGCTTTTGGTAAAGCGTTGATGATTGGACTGAAAGCAAGCACACATGTCCACCCCATTACGATATAGACAACGCTGGAAACCCATTTTGGACAAGTTACCCATACGGCTTTTAAGATAATTCCGCCGATTGCCATTGACCAGATTAAGATAAATAGGAAGAGTCCAAGCTTTCCCCCGAGGACAACAAGGCAAATTGGTGTATAGGTTCCTGCGATTAGTACGCTGATCATCATATGATCAAACTTTTTAAGTTTTTTATTTATTTTTTCTGAAATGTCAAAAGTATGATAAATCGTACTCGCTGCATAGAGCAGAACCATACTGATAACAAATATTGTAAGAGAGATAAGGTGAATCTTATCAGGATTAGTGGAAGCCTTTATAAGCAATGGAGTTGTGGCAAAAAGTGCCATAAGCATTCCGATAAAATGTGTGATTGCGCTTCCGGGATCTTTGGGTTTAATTTTACTCATAAAAATACCTCCTTTATAATACTGTTTGACATTAATATATCCAAAAACAAATGTTGATATTATGATATGTAGTTTTTAAAACCACGTTATGTGATTTAATATTATATCTATTATGAAAAAAAAGCAATAGCTGATTTGGAAAATATTTTGTTTATTGAAACAGTTGTATTTCGTATGCTATAATAGGAAACAATATAAAAAGCGGAGGTTTATAATGGAAGTAGCTGTTGGAGATATTATAAAATTGAAAAAACAACATCCATGCGGAAGCTTTGAATGGGAAGTGCTTCGAATCGGTATCGATTTCCGTTTAAAGTGTACCGGTTGTGGTCATCAGATTATGATTCCGCGTAAACAAGTGGAAAAAAATATTCGAAATATACGAAAAAGTTCGTAAGATGAATATTCTACTTGAATTATTGTAAATGTTATGCTAATATATCTAATTGTGATATGTTAAATATATTCCTTGTTCTTATCTTAGTATAAGGGCCAGAGACCAAAAGGAGGTGCAAACAACTATGAACAAATATGAATTAGCCTTAGTTGTAAATGCAAAAATCGATGATGAAGCAAGAACTGCTACAGTTGAAAAAGTAAAAGAATATATTACTCGTTTCGGCGGTACAGTAACTAACGTTGATGAATGGGGTAAGAAAAGATTAGCTTACGATATTCAAAAAATGCGTGAAGGCTTCTACTACTTCATCACTTTCGAATCTGATTCAAAATGTCCAAACGAAGTTGAACAAAACGTTCGTATTATGGAATCTGTTATCAGATATTTATGCATTCGCCAAGACGCATAATAAGGAGGGGATTCCCTAATGAATAAAGTTATCTTAATGGGAAGATTAACTAGAGATCCAGAAGTGAGATATTCTCAAGGTGAAAGTGCTACAGCAATTGCACGTTTCAGTTTAGCTGTTGATCGTAGATTTAAACGTCAAGGAGAAGCAGACGCTGATTTTATCAACTGTGTTTCTTTTGGAAAAACTGCTGAGTTTGCTGAAAGATACTTAAAGCAAGGTACGAAAGTCGTTGCATGCGGTAGAATTCAGACAGGTAGTTATACGAATAAAGAAGGTCAAAAAGTATACACAACAGATGTTGTTGTAGAAGAAGTTGAATTCGCTGAAAGCAAAGCTGCTAGTGAAAGAAACCATGGTGGAATGGATTTAGGATTCCAACCAGCTTCTAGACCAGCTCCAAGCCAAGCAGCAGGAGATGGATTCATGGATATTCCTGACGGTATTGATGAAGAATTACCATTCAATTAGCATTTAATTATAAGGATATAAGGAGGTCATGTTGTAATGCCAAGCAATAGAACAGATAGAAGCGATTCTCCTATGAAAAGAAGAGGCGGACGTAGACGTAAGAAAGTTTGCGTATTCTGTGCTGACAAAAATCATACAGGAATCGATTACAAAGATATTAATAAATTAAAAAGATACGTGTCTGAAAGAGGTAAAATTCTTCCTAGAAGAATTACTGGTAACTGCGCTAAGCATCAAAGAGCTTTAACTGTAGCTATCAAGAGAGCTAGACACATCGCATTAATGCCATACACTACTGACTAATTAGTTGTATTGTAGACGCATAATTGCTGAAAGAAAGGACCATTGTAATTTTACAATGGTCCTTTTTGAGTTACGCGGGCAACGAGCCAAAGTCCTGGTTGCCTCTAAAAATCTTAATTGATACTGCTACTTACATAAACCAACAATATAGCCTTATATACGACAAAATACGACATAAAGTAATTGGAATGTTATAGGAAATTAGTAGTGTGATTGTAATGATTTGTTGACACTAAAATATGGAATTTTTATAATAGGGATATTGAAAAAAATAAGGAGAATGAAAATGAAAAAAGTATTAAACAATACGTCCAAAGCATTAGGTGCAATTTTATTTTCAGCAATGTTAGTTCTTGCTATGGCAATTGCAATGCCAAATGACGTACTAAACATGAACGCTACAACTCAAGTTGAAGCAGCGGCTAAAATCAGCAAATCAAGCCTTACACTTACAAAAGGAGCAAGCCAAACGATAAAGGTTAACGGTAACTCCAAAAAAGTTATTTGGAAGTCTACAAATACAAAAGTAGCAACAGTTAACTCTAAGGGTAAAATTACTGCTAAGTCAGCAGGCTCAGCTAAAATTCAAGCAAAAGTAGGGAAAAAGACTTACACTTGTAAAGTAAAAGTTTTAAAATTTAAGATCAATAAAACTAGTGTAACATTAACAAAAGGGAAAACAACTACTTTAAAAGTATCAGGGACAAAAAATAAAGCTACATATAAGTCAAGCAATAAAAAGATTGCAACAGTAACTAGCAAGGGTGTTATTAAAGGTGTAAAAAAGGGATCTACAAGCATTAAGGTTAAAGTAGGGAAAGAAACTTTTACTGTACCTGTAAAAGTTGAAACACCAAGCATGTCTAAGACATCTATTTCAATTAAAAAAGGAAATACCTATAAATTAAAGTTAAACGGAACTAGTAGAAGTGTTAAATGGTCTACAAACAATTCTAAAGTAGCAACAGTAAGCAATGGTAAAGTAACTGCCAAAGGAATAGGACAAGCAATAATTACTGCAAAAGTAAATGATAAGAGCTATACATGTAAAGTAAAAGTTGGATACAACGTTATCAACTGTCCAGACACCATTAAAGTAAAGTATGGTGAAACTAAGAAAATTACATTAACGGCAACAGATAGTTTTAGTTATGGCAGTGAGGATTCAAGTATTGCAAGAGTTAGTATTAGTCCATCTTATTTCTATAAAGGTGATAAACTAACAATGACCGTTACTGGAGAATATGTTGGAACAACAAATATTGTATTTAAAAGTAATGCTGGTTGGACCAAAAAATGTAAAGTTACTGTAGAAGGAAATGCTTTATCAACAAGTACAGTAAGTAATCCAATTAATGGACTAAAAGTGAATAGTATTAAAGCTTATAAATCTGTAAAATCCTCTGAGCATGATATTGCAGTAGTAGGTAGTTTTACAAGCCAGATTGATGCTAAAGTAGATTATATTGCATTAGATTATGTGTTTTATGACAAGAATGGAAAACAAATTGCTACAGCTACAAGCTATATTGATAAGCCTGTAAAAGGAAAAACTTATACAGATAAATATACTAAGTACGATAGTGGTAATAAGTTGAATAGTGTAGCAAGTGTTAAGCTAGTAGGAATAAGTGTAGAGTTAGATGATTCGATTGTTGGAACCCAAAGAACAAATCCAACTCTTGCTTTGAAAAACAATGATTCTAGTATCGATGTAAAAAATTATGTAATGGCAAGTGCTTATGGATATGAGTATGATGAGTATAGAACTGCATATCAATTTACAGTAACAAATAAAACAAATGATTACCAGTATTATAAGGTTTTGTTTGATGCATATGATGCAAGTGGAAAGTTAATATCTCAACCTAATAGTAGTTGGAATTATGTAACGAGTTCTGTTTCACCAGGAGAGAGTCGTACAGTTACTGTTTCTGCGGGTACATTATATGGTGAACTAAAGACAGGAAAAATTTCTAAGATAGTATTACGATTTGAAAAGAATTAGTCATATTAGATGATTGTAATATAGTCGTGGAAAAATGCCCTATAAGAATTTATTCTTATAGGGCATTTTTATGTGCATTCTCATCCATACTAGAAAGGGAGAAGTTTACAGTGCGAGTTGGACCCCTACTAAATTAAGTCTTTTCTAAATTTGCTTAAAATGGTATAATGACGTATGGTATAGAATCATAGCGTATTAGCTAGGAGATGTGGAAATGAAGCAAAAGGTTAGATTGAATGGTACCCTAAAGACATACCTAAGATGGCCAATTTATTTGTCCATAGTTTTGGTTGCCATGACTGCAAGTATGTATATGGTAGATATGGAAGCAGGCATGGTAATGTCTATTTATTTAGGGATTTATTTGCTGTTCGCAATTGTTATTTATTGTAGAAAACGCTCCACAATCTTACGCGAAATTGTTCAGTATGCTACGACTTATAATAGTGTCCAGAATAAGCTAATAAAACAGATGGTAATCCCATATGGAGTATTAGACTGTGAAGGACATTTGTTATGGGGAAATGATGAGTTCCTAGACATTATACAAGATGAAAAATCTGCAAAAAGAGGAATTACAAGTATATTTCCAGAAGTGTATCCAGGGATGTTCCCAAGCACGGAGATGGACGTAGAGAGACACATTTCGTTAGGAGACAGAGATTACAAGATTATTATCAGACGAGTAATTGCAATGGGGGCAGGAGGCCAGGAATATGTAGAACAGCCAACAGAGGAAGACGGCGCTGCAAATGATCTCATTTATAGCATTTATCTTTTAGATGAGACACAGATCAATGCTTGTATTAGAGAGAACAAAGAGCAGAGACTGATTATAGGACTCCTATATATTGATAACTATGAAGAGGCATTAGAAAGTATCGATGAAGTAAGAAGATCCTTACTGATTGCCTTGGTAGATCGTAAGATTAATAAGCAGATGCAGAGCATTGATGCAATTATTAAAAAGCTAGAGAAAGATAAATATATTGTTATCTTCAAACAGAAGTATTTACCACAATTACAGAATTCAAGATTCTCATTACTTGATGAAGTGCGTGCCGTAAATATCGGTAACGATATGGCGGTAACATTAAGTATGGGGCTTGGCGTAAATGCAGAGACTTATTTAAAAGGTTACGAAAGTGCCAGAGCGGCAATTGACCTTGCATTAGGTCGTGGTGGTGACCAAGTTGTAATTAAGGATGGAGATAAGATTCTTTATTATGGCGGACGAAGCATGCAGGTAGAGAAAAATACCCGTGTAAAAGCTCGTGTTAAGGCCCACGCATTAAAAGAATTAGTGGAAGCAAAAGATAATATTGTGATCATGGGACATGCAATTGGGGATGTGGATTCCTTTGGCGCTGCCATTGGTATATATCGAATTGCAAAGACTCTTAATAAGAGAGCCTATATTGTCATAAATGAAATAACAAAGAGTGTTCGCCCATTGATGGAGCGATTTATGGATAACCCAGAGTATGAAGATGATATGTTCTTAACGAGTGCAAAAGCATTGGAAGTTACCAATGAAAACACTTTGCTTGTAGTCGTTGATGTAAATCGACCATCTTATACAGAGTGTCCGGATTTATTGAAAATGACACCGACGATTGTAATTTTAGATCACCATCGTCAAACAGGTGAAGTTGTTCAGAATGCAGTGTTAAGCTATATTGAACCATATGCATCTTCAACTTGTGAAATGGTTGCTGAAATTCTTCAATATATTGAGGAAGGGCTTAAGTTAAAGCCGTTAGAGGCAGATGCAATGTATTCTGGAATGATTATCGATACGAATAACTTCTTGATGAAGACTGGTGTTCGTACTTTTGAAGCTGCAGCATTTTTAAGAAGAAGTGGTGCAGATGTTACAAGAGTAAGAAAGTCCTTTAGAAGTGATATGAAAGAGTATGTTAAGAAAGCAGAAGCTCTGAGTAGTACAGAAGTATTTATGGATCATTATGCAATTGCAGTTAGTACAAGTGAAGGCGTAGACAGTCCAACGGTATTAGGTGCTCAGGTAGCAAATGAGCTTCTTAATATAACAGGAATCAAGGCATCGTTTGTATTGACAAATTATAATAATAAGATATATATAAGTGCTCGATCTATAGATGAGCTGAATGTTCAGATCGTTATGGAGAAATTAGGCGGTGGTGGTCATATGACTGTCGCAGGTGCACAACTTGAAGATTGTACAATTGATCAAGCAAAACAAACAGTTAAAAATACACTAGAACAGATGAAGCAGGAAGGAGAAATATAAATGGATATTATTTTACTTCAAGATGTAAAAGCATTAGGAAAAAAAGGTGACATTGTTAAAGTAAGCGAAGGTTATGCAAGAAACTTTATTTTACCTAAAAAATTAGGAGTGGAAGCTACTTCAAAGAACAAAAATGATTTGAAACTTCAAAAAGCAAATGAAGAAAAGATTAAACAAGAAATCTTAGATCAAGCAAGAAAATTTGCAGAAGAGTTAAAAGATAAAGAAGTTCAAGTTAAGCTTAAAGCAGGCGATGGTGGAAGAACATTTGGTTCTATCTCTACAAAAGAAATCGCAACAGCTGCTAAAGAACAATTAGGTTATGAAATTGATAAAAAGAAAATGGTGTTAAAAGAGCCAATTAAGAGTATTGGAACTTACGTAATCACAATTAAGTTACATGCAAAAGTTAATGGAGAATTACGCGTTAAAGTTATTGGCGCATAAGCTAGATTGGAGTAATTCATGGAAGAAGCATTGATTAAACGAGTGCTTCCTCATAGTATTGAAGCGGAGCGCTCTGTTATTGGCTCTATGATTATGGATAAAGACGCGATTACAAGTGCATCAGAAATCATTACTGGGGAAGACTTTTATCAGAATCAATTTGGTATACTATATGATGCAATGCTGGAATTGTATAATGAAGGTAAACCAGTTGATCTGGTTACATTACAAGATAAAATTAAAGAGAAAGATATTCCAGAAGAATTATGTAGTATTGAATTTATCCGTGAGTTAATTAGTTCAGTACCTACTTCTGCGAATGTGAAGTATTATGCAGGCATTGTAAAAGAAAAGTCGGTGTTAAGACGACTGATTAAGATTACCGAAGGCATTACCAACGAAGCTTATATGAGTAAAGAAAAGCTGGAAGTTATTTTGGAAAATGCCGAAAAACAAGTGTTTGATATTGTTCAGAATCGTAGTACTGCTGATTTTACAAGTATTAAGGATGTCGTTATCCAGTCACTGGCAAGTATTGAATCAGCAGCACGTAATAAAGGAAGCGTTACTGGGGTTTCTACCGGATTTTATGATCTTGATTATAAGACGGCAGGTTTGCAGCCATCAGATTTGATTATCGTAGCTGCCAGACCTTCTATGGGTAAAACTGCATTCGTTTTAAATATTGCAGAGAATGTTGCGGTTAAGAACGATACAACGACAGTAATATTCAGTCTGGAAATGAGTAAGGACCAGTTGGTTAAGCGTATTATTGCCATGAATTCCAAAGTGGATTCGCAAGCGATGAGAACTGGTGACCTACAAGATGAAGACTGGTTAAAGATTGTAGAAAGTGCTAGAAATATTGGTAGTTCCAATCTTGTTATAGATGATACGCCTGGTATCTCGGTACAGGAGCTACGTTCTAAATGCCGTAAGCTAAAGCTTGAAAAGAACCTCGGGCTGGTAATCATCGATTACCTTCAGCTTATGTCAGGTGGTAGTAAGAAAGCGGAGTCAAAGCAACAAGAGGTATCTGAAATCTCAAGAAGCTTAAAAGCCGTTGCCAGAGAGATTAATGCTCCTGTTATTGCATTATCCCAGCTTAGCCGTGCGGTTGAGCAAAGACCGGATAAGCGTCCGATGATGTCGGATCTACGTGAATCTGGTGCCATCGAGCAGGATGCCGATGTTATCATGTTTATATATCGTGATGACTACTATAATAAAGAGTCTAAAGATGCAGGTGTATCTGAGATTATTATTGGTAAGCAGAGAAATGGTCCTACGGGAACAGTTAAGCTTGCATGGTTATCTCAATATACTAAGTTTGCAAATCTTGATCGTAGCTATTATGATCAGCATCAAGACGACGAAGAATAATGAAATAGAACAAAAGCTATTGTCCAATCAGGGAGTTCCCTTTATGGATGGTAGCTTTTTTTCTTTAGTGGTTCGTATATTGTATCGTAATCCTTTGTATGTAATAAATAGTCTGATATTCTTCATAAATAATATGATAGGAGAATTAAGGAGATGTAAATACATTGTCTGTTATGCCGATATTTTATAGAAAAGATAGCAAGAATGTGTCGATAAGATTATGTAAATAAATGGAAAAGTTTATTGCAAAACAAGTCTCGCATGCTATAATTATTAGTATGATAAAGGAGGTTGCCAGTATGAGTGAGGGTAGTACTTACGTGATATCAGAGGTGGTCGAAAAAACCGGTTTAAAGTCACATACGATACGGTATTGGGAAGAGCAACTTAACCTGGCCATAGCTCGTAACAAGATGGGACATAGATATTATACGGATAAAGATATTAAGCTATTCTTGCGGATTAACGAATTAAAGAATAAAGGATTTCAGTTAAAGGCAATCGCAATGATGCTGCCAGAGGGCGAAGAAATGGACAAGCTTGATGTTCAGGAAATGACGCAACTGAAAGATGAGATGAACTCCAAAGTGATTCAATTGAGAGAGAGTAAATATAAAGGCAACTTTGAAGTTGAAGGGGGGGAGATCTTGGAGAAACAAGAAACCAATCCTGTTGTTGCAAATGAAGAGGAAAATCGAGTTGTAGTTGAACGGACTTCATCTCAAAAGCTGGAGCAGTTTCAGCAGATTATGACCAGAGTCATTGGTGAGGCAATGAGAGCCAATAATGCAGAAGTATCAGAAGCAGTAAGCGAACATGTTACTGATAGTGTAATTAAGAGGATGGATTATTTATTCCGAGTGAAAGAAGACCATGAAGAGGAAAGATTCAAGAAATTAGATGAGCTGATTCGTGATGTTCAGAAGAGTCGACAAGAAGCGGCGGCAACCATACCTTCTAAATCTAAGAAGAAGAAAAAAAGAGGCTTATTTGGTAAGTCATAAAGAATTAAATTACATAGATATGATAGGGGAGTTTATATAGAAAAAAGCACATCTTATGATGTGCTTTTTTTCTATATCTCTATAATCTGGTTCTACAATAAATGTTGGGGTGCGACTACAAGTCACACTACCAACATTTTTA
>CAJMNR010000004.1 GCA_905214875.1 uncultured bacterium
TGGTTTTTTTATACCCCTTTATAGGAAAGTAGCACTTTCCTATAAAGTAAAAAAGTCTTAATCACTATACTTATAGCAATTAAGACTTTTAGCTTTTATTTATTTCTTGTTTTAACATTTCAATGAATTCTTCTGAAAATACTTTCTCTCTTATTGATTCTTTTATTAACTCTATTAGTTCTAGCTCCGTTACATCAAGACTTCTTGGAATGTATGTTTCATCACCTCTTCTAGTTGCTTTGTATACACAGAACCTTACTTCGTCTCTCTTTAGTTCTTTGATGTAGATTTTCTCTATTGAGTATGTATACTCTCCTGCTCCAACTTTTACTTGGTTTCTTATCTTGCAATATTTAGTTTCCTTTATTATCTTTTCTTCACTCTTCTTACTCATGTTTATTCAGCCTCCTTATCTTATTCTAGTAGGAACTTAGAAAGTTCTTCTGTTGTTACTACTACAATTGCTACATCACTTGAAAGCAAAAATAGTGAAGAAGTCCAATTAACTCCTTCACTACATTTAATTATATCAGTATATTCTGGTATTAAACCTTGTAACTTACCTTGTTTCAGTATTTCGATATCTACGATATTTTCCACTATAAGTATATATCCACCCAAGTCAGCTTCTATATCCCTATTAGCCCCATAGTTTTCATCTAATATATCTATTTTTGCTTTTATACTTTCAATTACTTCTAATGGTATATTATTCACTTTTAGTAATTGACTTTCTTTATAAATTTTCTTCATCATTAATCCTCCCTAAAATATAAAAACTTCTATATGTAATCTAATTACACATAGAAGCTTCTTGTAAGTAATATCTTTATTCAATATATTATTCTTAACTATAATATATATTTATATTTTAGATTTATTTCGTAATAATTAAAATTACGAAGCAGAAAATAAGAATTGTAGTCATACTTTTCTATAATAGTATATATCACTTATTTATTTTAACATCTTGCCAGTTAGAGTTTGTAAGTATCTCCGCATTGTTCCCGAAGAATACATTGCCAGCTTGTAAGTCATTTTTTAACCAATACATAAACCAAGCTGTCATATATCCATCTGCCTTTTGATATGTTTCTCCGTGGTCTATATTCACTAATCTTCCCATAACTTTATAATCAGTAGTTAATTTACTATAAATGTCTTCCATTGCATATAAAGGACTTATTCCTTGACCTGATGTTTCTTCTATACTTATTGCTTCTCCTGCATCAAAATCTCCTGTTCCAGAAGTAAAGAAATAAGGTATGTTTATTTTTGTTACATCATAAGCCCAGTCAGTACCAAGCTGACCTTCTTTTCCCCAAAATGGTGATGTTGCACTAGCTGTATACATTGCTTTATATAATTCACCATTCTCCCAGTCATTTACAGCATTAATTGTTCCAACTCCACCTTGCGAGTGTCCACCAATACCAATATTATCAGTATCTATTTTATTATAGAAAATACTATTTTTATCTTGATTTAGATTTAAAGCATGGTCTAAAGATTTTGATGAAGATTCACCACTTCTTGAATTTTCATCTTCATTTCCAATTACAACAAAGCCCCAAGATGCCAAATGTTTAAAAAATGCTTTATATTTTGATGCTGGTGTCCCTGTTCCATTTGCAATAACAACTAATGGGTATTTTTCATTACTATTTTCCAAATTAGTTGGATACCATATTTCATATTTCTTAAATACATCACTATTAGCATCAAATGATTTAAATGATACTTCATATTCTCCAAGCTCTGAATACTTCTTTTCTAAATCTTTTTCAGTTTCTAAATAATTGTAGTAATGATTCCCTCTATATTCTATTACCTTCAATAAAATAAATACTCCCCCAATTATTATTAATAATATAATTCCAATAATTTTAAAAATCTTTTTCATTTCTACCTCACTTTTATTTTTCTACAGGCATATACTTATCCAAGTATTCAACAACAGTATCCATAAATTCCTCATATATCTTAGAATCATTTTGAAGTCCATGTCCTGAATGTGTTGCTTCAAAATATTTATAATCTACATTATTCTCTTTTAATGCATTAACTAGATGTTTTACAGTTTTAAATGGAGCTACTTTATCGTATTTTCCATGAGCAATTACTGATGGAACTGAATTTTCATTAACCCATGCATAAGCTGATATTGGTTTCATTACTTCTTGAAGTTCATCTGTTCCAATAATATCTTTATCTATTTCACTACCAAGCATTACTCCAAATAGTCCTGCTGCCGCTTCATTGTTTTTATCTAGTCCATAACTATCCCAATCTTCAGCAAAGAAACTTGATGGTCCAACCATTTCAAACATCATTTTAACTGGTATAGGAGATTCTTCAGCATCTCTATAAGCATATAACATAGCAAGTGTTCCACCAGCTGAGCCACCGCTTATGACCATTTCATCTAAATTGTATCCAAGCTTTTTTGCTTCTTCTACAACAACTGGTATAGCTTCTTTAATCTCCATAGACTGTGTGTAAACACTTGCATCATTTTCCTCTGTACGAAGTGTATAATTTATACCTGCTGTTACATAGCCTTTAGAACATAACCACTGAAGCATTGCTGCATCATCACTTTTATCTCCACTTGTGAAACCTCCCGCATGAAGATAGACAACTAAGCCATAATTTTCTTTTGAATTATCCTTTGGGACATATAAATCAAATTTATTAGATTCTTTATCACCATAAGAAATATCTTTATAAATTGTTCCTATAGAGTCATCCCAATCTACAGAATATTTTTTAGCCCACTTAGGTTGATATGTCATTTTAAATATAGCTGAACCAACAAATGAAATTATAAATGCTAATATACAAATAAATATAAACATTCCTTTTCCCTTCTTCTTTTCTTTTTTCATCGATATCATAGTAAATTACCTCCAAACATTGTTCCACCTAATAGAAAGTTCATAATAGCTCTCACAGACAATCTACCTAATACAAAGGCAACAATGATAACAGAAATAAGAATGATAACTCGTTTTCTTGTAATCTCCATAATTTTTACCTCCAAAATTTATTTGACATCCCAATGTAACAAGTGTAACATTTAGATGAAACAAGTGTAACATCTTTATTTTTTCTTAGTCAATAAATTTTAAAAAATGATACAAAAAAGGGAGGAATGTAACATCATGAATAATGATGAAAAAAATAGTTATGTAAAAAAACAAATAACTAATGCTTTACTTATATTATTGAAAGAAAAAGAATTGAAGGATATTTCTATAAGTGAAATAACTACAGCAGCTCAAGTCAGTCGTATTTCTTTTTATCGAAATTATGAAGATAAAGATACCATCATCAAAGAGTATATATCTTTAACATTAAATGAATGGAATATAAATCACCCTAAAACTAGCGAACATACTGAAGATGATATTCTCGGAGATATGTTTGCATATATCACAGAATATAAAAGTTTTTATTTGCTATTAAGGGATAGAGGCATTTTATATTTCCTTAAAGATATTATTATGGATGCTTTAGGACCCAAGAAGGAGTATCCAAATTTTGGTGCGTACACTGCCGCTTTCATTGCCAATGGCATTTATGGATGGATTGAAGAATGGTTTTTAAGAGGAATGCAGGAATCCGGCGAAGAAATGACGAAGCTACTGAAAAGTAGAAATCTTTAAAAAATATTAGTGCTAAACTAAACTTCGCTTTTTCAATATCAGCAATTTATTTTAAGGTCAGTATTTAACCATACTGACTCTTACTTTGTTAATTTAATATAATATTTATTAAATCATATTAATAATCTTTATTCTTTTATTTTAAATAGAACTCTTACCTATATGAATATAAGTAAGAGTCTTAATATCTTATAACCTTACTCTATTTACAATATTAGCAAAAACCTCACTTATTTATGGTACGGTTCTCCATTCACAATCCTAAACCCTCTATAAACTTGCTCTAGCAACACCATTCTCATCATCTGGTGTGGGAACGTCATCTTGCTAAAACTAATCTTTTCTTTTGCCAAATCAAGCACTCTCTCGTCTAAACCAAGAGAACCTCCAATTACAAACACGATATGGCTTTCGCCCATTATTCCAAGCTTTTCAATTCTTTGTCCAAATTCAACCGAATCATACTGTTTTCCGTTGATTGCTAATGCGATCACATATGAGCCGTCTTTGATCTTGCTTAGAATTCTGTCGCCTTCCTTTTTCTTGATTTGGAGTTCAATTGCTTCACTTGCTCCATCTGGAGTCTTTTCATCTGGAACTTCTACGATTTCTAATTTACAATAACGGCTTAGACGCTTCGCATACTCCTCAATTCCCTGCACAAAATATTTTTCTTTGATCTTTCCCACGCATAAAACTGTTATTCTCATTTAATCTCCTTTATTTCAACGATACTATAATTATGAACAAGTTTGTTCACAAATTGTTATTTTCTTAGACATATTCTGCACATATTTATTCATTATAATAGACTTCAGAAAGTGAAACATATCACTCTCTCCTCCCCACATTATAATATATAATGGAAAAAGGATGTGTAAAGCACATTCCTTTTTTTTGCAGTATGTAGTAATTTTTTTACAGTTTGAGCATTGTTTTTTGCTCGTTGTTCATGTAACTAATAAGAAAAGCCTGTGACATCGATACCCTATTGATGTTACAGGCTTTTTTCTTTTTTAGAACAAAGTGTGTGTTCCACACACTCTCCCGTATTTTGTGTTTCTCAAGGAACGCACACTTTGCCCGCGCCGAACCTGGTCTTGGTAGCGACATCTTCCTTTCAGGTGAGTGCGCATCACACGCCCCGCTTTTTGGGGCATTTTTAATTGTTAGGAAAGAGCTCGACAGAGAAATTTCCTAACAATGAACATAGAGTTCTGCAAGCAAAACTCTGCGCGCTAGACACGATCAGGAAGTAACACACTCCTTTACGCGTAAATGCACGTCTTACCCTCTCTTTCGAGGGAACTTATTAGGAATGCTCACAAAGGACATTCCCAACCAATTAAAAGCATATAATATGTATTGTAATCAAGAACAATCACGTTCATATTGCAATACTACTTTCCATATGATTTTTTTGATAGCTCTCGATTAAACCTTTTAACCCGATAACTAAAACCATCTTTACTAACTCTTAATCATTTTCTTTATATTTTTCGCTATAAAAACGATCCATCATATTATGTATTAAGAGCTAAACTAATTAATAAGGCTTTATCAATTTTCTTTAATACATCATCATCTAAATGACAAACTTTTTCCTTTAAACGAGATTTATCAATCGTTCTTACTTGTTCTAAAAGAATAACAGAATCCTTTACAATTCCATATTTTTCAGCATCTAACTCCACATGGGTTGGAAGTTTTGCTTTATTCATCTTAGAAGTGATCGCAGCACAAATTACTGTTGGGCTGTGCTTATTACCCGTGTCGTTTTGAACTATTAATACAGGACGTACGCCACCTTGTTCTGACCCTATAACTGGACGCAAATCTGCATAGAAAATATCGCCTCTTTTTATAATCACTTTATTCACACTCCGTCTATTTTGGCTTTAGCTTTATTATTGCCAGATTTAACTTGTGTATTCCATAAAGTGCATTTAATTCTAAATTTTTTTAAAATAACTACCATTACATCAAAAAATCTTTATAATAATGCTTTCCTTTACTTCTGTCTACAATATCAAGTTTTGTTTCTGCAAATCATATACTATATTTGTAGAGAATTTAACTTGAACTCTCCACGATATCTAATCTCCCCAATCATTTTACCATTTTTGTAGTAAACACGAGGAACTCGCTTACTGATATCACAAACAAATTCATAGTTGAATGTATATGCAAGATCTGCTAGTTCTTCAACTGTGATTGTTTCATTTCCATCAGTACCGACTAAAGTCACTTTGTCGCCTTCTTTTACTTCAGAAAGTTCAGTGACATCCACCATAAACTGGTCCATACAAACACGGCCTATGATTGGAACTTTCTTTCCTTGAATAATTACGTATCCTTTATTTGATAAAGCGCGTGGATATCCATCCGCGTACCCTACTGGAATCGTTGCAACTCTTGTCTTGCGCTCTGCAACAAAGGTACTTCCATATCCAATCCCTGTACCAGGTTCTACTTCTTTTACATACACTACTCTTGTAATAAGTTCGAGCGCTGGTCTTAATCCTAATTGTTCCTTATCAACTTCATCACTTGGATATAATCCATACGTAGAAATTCCACTTCGCACCATATTCATATATGTGCGTGGCATCTCCATAATCGCCGCACTATTAGCAGCATGCTTTGTAGGTAATTTAACTCCTGCATTTTCAAGTCGGTCTGCAAATGCTTGATATCTTGCAAACTGCTTGTTAGCAGATGTCTTATCTGTTGTATCTGCACATGCAAAATGTGTAAACATACCTGTAATTTTTATATTTGGCAAAGCATTAATCGACTTAATTATCTTTACACTATCTTCTGTATCCTTAAAGCCAATTCGACCCATTCCAGTATCTAACTTAATATGGATTTTTGCTTCTTTTCCTAATTGTTTTGCACAATCAGAAAGAGCACGTGCCATATCAAAAGTATAGATTGTCTGAGTAATGTCGTAATTAACCAGGTCTTCATATTGCATAGGTGATGTATAACCTAGGATTAAAATTGGTTTTGTTACATTTGCCTTGCGAAGTTCAATTGCCTCTTCAATAATTGCTACTCCAAAAGCATCTACGATAGAGTCCACTGCCATCGCAATTGGCACTGCACCATGACCATAACCATCTGCCTTAATGATGGCCATCAGCTTTACATCTTCAGAAAGCTTATTCCTAGTTTCCCTTAAATTATGGCAAATAGCATCTAAGTCTATATTTGCCTGTACACGATAATATTCCATTACACCATTCACTTCTTTCGTAAATTTGTTTGAATTAGTAGTTCGCAATAACAAGAAAACTCTGTACCTATAATTAAATATTATAATGCTTATTCATTTGTATGTCTCATTTTAGTTCTATCTTTTTCATTAAACGCGTAAAAAATGACGCTAACTAGCATTTTATCGCGTTTTTTAAGATATTACAAGTGGTAGAACTATTTTAATATCTTATAGTTCTAGTAGTTTTACTTATGGAAGCTATTATTTTTTCTTATCAATGTGTTAAAGCGTCAAAGAGAAATTCAATAATATCTGTCGCCATAAGTGAATAGGTTCCTCGTACTTCTTTCGCTTTATCTCCAGCAATTCCATGAATATACGTTCCCATGCATGCTGCTTTGTAATTGTCCATTCCTTGAGCAAGCAAACCGGCGATCACTCCAGTCAACACATCTCCTGCTCCTCCTGTTGCCATACCATTGTTTCCACTTACATTAATATATAATTCATCATTATAGCTAACTAATGTTCTGGCATCCTTTAAGACAAGTACATACGATTGATCTGCTGTTACTTTTTTTGCTATTTCAATCATATTATCTTTTACATCTTTGACTTCACAATGCAATAAGCGTGACATCTCTTTTACATGCGGCGTAATAATTATATTGTCTCCCAATGGAAGCTCTTCTAACTGTCCCATTTCAGACAATATATTTAATCCATCCGCATCAATGACTGTCGGCACCTTAGACTCCTGTAATAGAAGGGTAAGAAGCTCTTTGCTTGCCTCTGATGTTCCGATTCCTGGTCCAAATACGATTGATGTAGCCCAATTTATTTGTTTTCTTATTTCTTCTAGCTGATTTTTGATATTCGAATCTTCATAAGTAGAAATGATAGCTTCTGGCAACATGGTTTGTAATATCGTACGATTTTCTTCAACGGTTAGTATCTTTACAAGCCCTGCACCTGTTCGATACGCAGCTTTCGCTGACATAAAGCAAGCACCACTCATGTTCTTTGATCCCGCTATGACCAAAACTCTTCCATATGTCCCTTTATTGGAATCATTTGGACGACACGGAATATCCTTAATATCCTCTTTTTGATAGATTACTCCTGTTGGTTTCAGATTTGCAAATTGCAGTGTTGGAAACCCTATATCTCCAACAGTTACCTCCCCCGCATATTCGCATCCAGGATGTATAAGCATTCCCAGTTTCTGATATCCAAATGTCACAGTATAATCTGCCTTAATTGCATGTTCCATGACTTTTCCACAACCTGAGTGAATTCCGCTAGGAATATCCACAGAAAACACTTGATTATCACATTTATTCACTTCTTCTACAATTTCAGCAATTTTTCCTGTCACAGGTCTGCTGAGTCCAATCCCAAAGATTGCATCTATCACTATAGTATATTCAGATATCTTGGCATTGTTTATAAATTTAACACCTAATTTTGCTGCAATGCTAACTTGTTCACTCATCTGTTTTGAAAAACAGTGCTTTTCTCCCATTATGTAGACTCTTACTCGATACCCCTTAAGCACTAGTATTCTCGCTATTGCAACTCCATCAGCTCCATTATTTCCTGGACCAGATAGAACAATTATACTATCATGACAACTAATTTTCCCTAGTAAAACGTTGGTAAAAGATACCGCGGCGCGTTCCATTAATACGAGGCTAGGAATTCCCACCTCATTCATTGTATAATCATCTAATTGTTTCATAACTGTTCCATCAACAACATATTCCATAAAACTCTACCTCTTCTCCGCAACAACGAAGGCCATTGTATTCTCCTTCGTATTAGTGATTGAAACATGAATCATATCGATACCAAGTTCCCCGGCAATTTTCTTTGCTTCCCCATACAAATTTACATAAGGCTTCCCAAGTGAATCGCGCAGAACTTCAATATCACATAAAGAAAAGTGACGAAAACCTGTTCCAAAAGATTTCGCCACTGATTCCTTAACCGCATAATTTCCTGCAGCCTTTCTTTTATCTTGTTGTATTAATTCTTGTTCCGGTTCAGTAAAATATCGTTTTATAAAATGTGGATTTTCAAGTGCTTTGAGCACTCTTTCATTTTCAATCAAATCGGTTCCAATTCCAATAATCACAATATTTCCCCTATTCTCAAGTTTTAAATCCGCTATTTATATTTCATCATAATCTGCGTCAAATATTTCAATTACTTGTGGTCCTAAGATATCATGCATATAAGAATAGATCTGAGAATTCTTGTCTTCGAGTTCCTGTTTTTCAACTAAGACCTCTTTTAACTTCGTTCTCGTTTTTTCGATCCAATCATTCATTGCTACAATCTTAACCCTGTCTTTATGAAGCTTTGCATAACAGATACGAACGCTCTCTAACATAAGCTGCTCATTTGCCTTTGCGATATCGTTTGGAATGCGTTCTAACGCGTCATCGTATGCCGCAAGCTTTTCATTGATTTCTTTAATATATCTTTGACTGCTTTCAAGTTTTTTAACCCTAACAGCTTCTTCTTTTTCCTGATTCGACTCTTGCATGTTATTAACGATGCCGGCCATGAAAGAATGCTTTAGCTTCTTCATTTCCTTAGCTTCTTGGATTAACTTTCCTTGTTCCTTTAACAGATCATTCAGATTCTTCTCCAATTTTTTAATTGTAGATGTCTTCTTTTCTTCCGGAAATAGTAAATGCCATCTCTGATCTAGCGTCAAAATAGGAAGATGTTTCATTTTAGAAAGCTGCCTCAAATCATTTTTAAGTACATCAATTTCTTCTTTTTTCTTTCCCACTATTAACCATCCTTTGTATATAAATCATTTCTCATGAGATATATCGACATCTATTGCAATTTATTGGAGTGTATTTTCTTCATTTTCTTGCATTGTTTTTAAATCATAAGATAAACGCATTAAGCTTTCTGCCAAATGTACGTTTTCAACTTTTATCTCTTTTGGTAAATTTAAATCGACAGGTGCAAAGTTCCAGATTGCCTTAATCCCCCAGCTAACTAAATCTTGTGCCACCTTTGGTGCTTTTGTTTTAGGAATCGTAAGCACTGCAATGTGTACTTGCTCATTTTTCACGTACTCTTCCAACTCATCCATCATACGTACTTCAATTCCACGAATGGATAACCCGATTAATCTTGGATTTATATCAAAAATCGCTTTTATATTAAAACCTCTGCGCTCAAAATCTGTATAATTCGCTAGTGCCTGGCCTAAATTACCAGCTCCAATTATAATGATATTGTACTTTCTATCTAAACCTAGGATCTTTCCGATCTCTGTATATAAATATTCAACATTATATCCGTAACCTTGTTGTCCAAAACCTCCAAAGTTGTTTAAATCCTGTCGTATCTGTGATGCAGTAACTTGCATTTTTTCACTTAATTCTTTTGATGAGATTCTAACCACATCATTCTCAAGTAATTCTCCAAGATATCTGTAGTATCTCGGCAAACGTTTTATAACTGCTAGTGATATTCCCTTATCTGTCAAGTATATATCCTCCTTTACGACATTTTTACATACATATTTATTATAGTAAAATGTTAGTTTATTGTCAAACAGCTTTCCTATTAAAATTGTTTGTTTTTTTCTAAACGTTTTATACATACTTTTCCGATTATTTTACATATTTCGATTTATTGCACATACAAACAAAATGTGATAAGCTAAAAGCTAGAGTTTTATCATTTATTATCGTGAAAGGACTACTAAAAATGATATTAGCATGTAATTCAATTAGCAAATCATTTGGGACCGACCAAGTACTCTCAAATGTAACATTTCATATAAATGAACGAGAAAAAGCGGCAATTGTCGGCATCAACGGTGCAGGTAAATCCACGCTTTTAAAAATCATCATGGGACAACTCTCCTCTGATCAAGGAGAAGTTACATTAGCCAAAGGCGCAACCATCGGCTATCTCCCTCAGCATCAAGACTTATCTAGTGAAAATACAATCTACGATGAGCTTCTTGAAGTAAAGAAAAACATTATCGACTTAGATCGAAAAATTCGCCAACTCGAAAAAGACATGAAACATGTTGAGGGTGCCGAATTAGAGCGTATGCTTAGTACTTATACAAGACTCACACATGAGTTCGAGATTCAAAATGGGTATGCTTATCAAAGTGAAATCACAGGCGTCCTAAAGGGACTTGGCTTCACCGAAGAAGATTTCAAAAAGAAAACGAGCACCCTTTCCGGTGGCCAAAAGACTCGTGTTGCCCTTGGTAAGCTACTTCTTACTGCACCGGACATCATCCTTCTCGATGAGCCTACCAACCATCTTGATTTGGAATCCATTACATGGTTAGAGACATATCTGATGAACTACAATGGTGCCGTTATTATCGTAGCCCATGACCGTTACTTTTTAGACCGTGTCGTAACAAAAGTTGTCGAAGTGGATCATTCCAAAGCGACTGTATTCCAAGGCAATTATTCTGACTATGCTACGAAGAAAGCTATGCTTCGTGATGCCGAAATGAAGGCATATTTAAATCAGCAACGCGAAATCAAGCACCAGGAAGAAGTCATCACAAAACTAAAATCATTTAATCGCGAAAAATCCATCAAGCGTGCCGAAAGCCGCGAAAAAATGTTAGATAAGATTGAGCGTATTGATAAGCCAATTACAACAGAAGCCAATATGCGCCTTACTTTAGAGCCAAACATCGTAAGTGGCAATGACGTGCTTTCTGTTGAACATTTAAGCAAATCCTTCGGAGATCGCCATCTTTTCTCTGATATTTCCTTCGATGTGAAGCGCCAAGAGAAAGTTGCAATCATCGGTAAAAATGGAACAGGTAAGACAACAATCCTTAAGATTATCAATCAGCTTCTTGCTGCGGATGATGGCGAAATCAAATTAGGCTCCAAAGTAAACATAGGTTATTACGATCAGGAACATCATGTACTTCATCCAGAAAAGACTCTATTTGATGAATTACAAGATACGTATCCGAATTTAGATAATACGAAAATCCGTAACGTACTTGCTGCATTTTTATTTACAAACGATGATGTATTTAAACGTATCAAGGATCTTAGCGGTGGTGAACGTGGACGTGTTTCCCTTGCAAAACTTATGTTAAGTGAAGCCAACTTCTTAATCCTAGATGAGCCTACCAACCATCTTGATATCGTCAGCAAGGAAATCCTTGAAAACGCTATTAGAAACTATACAGGAACGGTTCTTTACGTTTCCCATGACCGTTATTTCATCAATAAGACGGCGACTAGAATTCTTGATCTAACGAATAATCAAATGCTTAATTATATCGGTAATTATGATTATTATTTAGAGAAAAAAGAAGAGGTTGAAAAAGCATATTTAAAACCTTTAGTTCAAGTTAGCGCATCCTCAAGTTCCACAAATGCAAAACAAGCGACTGAACCAGTAAGCTCTGGTGCCCTTGATTGGAAACAACAAAAAGAGGAACAAGCGAAATTAAGAAAAAAACAAAACGAGTTAAAACGAATTGAAGAAGAAATCTCTTCTCTTGAACTGCGAAATGACGAAATCGATGAGTTATTAGCCAAAGAAGAAATCTATACCAATGTCTCAGAACTTGTGAAATTAAATAAAGAAAAAGAGGAACTAGAACAACGTTTAGAAACACTTATGGAACGTTGGGAAGAACTTTCAGAATAAAAAAAGGCATTGATTCTTAAAAGAAAGAATCAATGCCTTTTTTTGTAATATTCTGCATCGTATTTAAGATATGCTTGTGACCCAGTTCTTCCGCCCTGTCACTATCACGGTTACGAATCGCCTCAAGTATTGCATTATGCTCTTTACTGCAAGAGATTGCGCGTTCATCACTGCTTAACGTTTCTTTTCTCAACCTAGATACATAGTGATGAAAATCAACAAGCACATGATTTAGCATTCTACTATTGCTAGCTCCATAAATAATATCATGAAAACGATCATCTAGTTCCACTAACTGATCATAATGTTTTCTTTGTGCGTGAAAATCAAACAGGTACTGAACTTCCTCAAGATGTCCAATCTCTTCATCTGTTATATTCTCACATGCGAGTCTTGCACACAGTCCTTCAAGATAGGATCTGATTATGTAAATATCTTTCATGTCCTTAAATGACAATCCAGTTACTATTGCGCTTTTATTTGGAACTATCTTCACAAGGCCTTCCAGCTCTAGTTGCCGTATCGCTTCTCTTACAGGTGTCCTGCTTACGCCCAGCTCTTTTGCGATTGTATTCTCTTTCAGTTCTTCGTCTTTCTTATATTTTCCGGATAAAATACCTTCTCGAATGTGGTGAAAAACACGTCCTCGTAATGAATACTTATCAGCTGTTTCTTGATCTATACCTAAACCATCCAAGAACATTTCCTCCTTATATTTAATCGTTTTCTGCTGACAGAAAAAGTTTCAAGAAGGACAGCGAAACCTTTTGCTGAACAGCATAAAAACGAAAGCGAAAAATTCTAACATATTATTTGGACAAGAATTGTCCTTTTTAATTTCTACACAAGTTACAAGTCTTGTCTAATAAATAATTATACTAGTGTTATTACTTAATCTTATAAAGATGAAATGGTATCCATGATGTAATCAGCAAATTCAGCACCAGTTGCGCCAGTATCTCTACCTGTCATAACAAGTTTCTTTTCTGTTACTGTACAAATATCAAGTGCTTTGTATAATTTATCTGCTTGTTCTTGATATCCAATGTGAGATAATAACATAGCTCCTGCACGGATTACAGAACATGGATCTGCGTAAATATCTCTTCCTTCTTTTACCATACGTGGTGCTGAACCATGGATTGCTTCGAACATTGCATATCTTTTACCAATGTTGGCAGAACCTGCTGTACCTACGCCACCTTGTAATTCAGCAGCTTCATCAGTGATGATGTCACCATATAAGTTAGGTAATACAACAACTTGGAAGTCTCTTCTTCTTTTTTCATCTACTAATTTAGCAGTCATGATATCGATGTACCAGTCATCTGCCATGATTCCTTCATATTCTTTTGCAATTGCGTAGAATGTATCAAGGAATTTACCATCTGTAGTCTTAATGATATTTGCTTTCGTAACTGCTGTTACTCTAGTCTTTCCATTAGCTTTTGCAAATTCAAATGCAGCGCGGATGATACGTTCGCAACCTTGGCTTGTAGCGATTGTAAAGTCGATTCCTAAATCGTCAGTAACTGCAACGCCTTCTTTACCAGCTGCGTATCCGCCTTCTGTATTTTCTCTATAGAATGTCCAGTCGATTCCTTGTTCCGGAATACGAACAGGACGAACATTTGCAAATAAATCAAGTTCTTTTCTCATTGCAACGTTAGCAGATTCTACGTTTGGCCATTCATCACCTTTTCTAGGTGTTGTTGTAGGTCCTTTTAAGATAACGTCACAAGCTTTTAATTCTGCTAATACATCATCAGGGATTGCTTTCATTTCAGCAGCACGACGTTCAATTGTAAGACCATCAATTTTCTTGAATTCAACTTTTCCTTTTTGTACTTCCTCTGCTAAAAGGTATTCTAATACTCTTTGAGCTTGAGAAGTGATTGCTGGACCAATTCCATCACCACCGCAAACACCGATTACGATCTTTTCAAGAGCTTTGTAGTCAACGAAATCACCTTGTGCTTTCATTTCATCTACTCTCTTAAGTTGTTTTTCTAATAATTTACCAAAATGTTCTTTGGCAGCTTCAATTTGTTGTTGATACATCTTGTTACCTCCATTTTTTGTATTTATAAATGTATTAAATTAGGGTGATTCCTAATTCTTCGCATGCAGAATCTATAACTTTTAGCAGTTCATCATCTGTGATTACCGTAACTCGACCATCTTCATACTGCTCATCAACCCACTCTTTTACTTTCATAACAAGTGGATCTGCTTTGCTTACTTTTTTCTCTTCGGATAATTTAAAATATGTATTGATCCAGTGTGCAATTCCTGCAAGTCCGGATGTATTGGACACTGCAACCAAAACTGGTCGATTTAAGAATTTTTCCGTATCGAAGATGTTATAGATTTCTTCATTTTTCAGAAGTCCATCTGCATGGATTCCTGCTCTTGTCACATTGAAATTACGCCCAACAAAAGGCGTTCTAGATGGCACACGGTAACCGATCTCTTTCTCGTAATACTGAGCAAGTTCCGTAATGACTCTTGTGTCCATTCCATCAAGCGTTCCTTTTAACTGCGCATACTCGAATACCATTGCTTCAAGTGGAGTATTGCCGGTACGTTCTCCAATTCCGAATAAGGAACAGTTTACACCACAAGCACCATATAACCATGCCGTCGTCGAGTTGGAAACTGCTTTATAGAAATCATTATGTCCATGCCATTCTATCTGTTCACTAGGAACCCCTGCATGAGTATTCAATCCATAAATGATTCCTTGTACGCTTCGAGGAATTACGGCACCTGCAAAGTTAACACCATATCCCATTGTATCACATGCTCTGATTTTAACTGGAATGTTGTATTCGTCTCCCAGTTTCATAAGCTCTAAACAGAATGGGATTACAAATCCGTAAATATCGGAACGTGTGATGTCTTCTAAATGGCATCTTGGTGCAACACCAGTTTCTAAACATTCACGAACTACGCTTAGATAATGGTTCATTGCTTCTCTACGTGTCATCTTCATTTTATAGAAGATATGATAGTCAGAACAGCTAACTAAAATACCTGTTTCTTTTAATCCAAGTTCTTTTACTAATTCAAAATCCTTCTTGCTTGCACGAATCCAAGAAGTTACTTCTGGAAATTCGTAGCCGCGCTCCATACATTTGTAAACAGCATCTCTGTCTTTTTTGCTATATAAGAAAAATTCACTCTGGCGAATGATTCCGTTCGGTCCGCCTAATTTATGTAAGTAATCGTACATCGTAACAATCTGCTCTGTCGTATAGGGAGCTCTAGACTGTTGTCCGTCTCTAAACGTCGTATCGGTAATCCAAATATCTTTTGGCATATTATGAGGTACGATTCGATCATTAAATGCAATCTTTGGCACTTCATCATATGGAAATAAATTACGAAATACATTTGGCTTATCAGTATCAACTAATGGGTACATATGCTCTTCTAATTGGAGCAAGTTATTCTGTGGATTTTTACAAACTCTTCGATTTTCCATTTCGCCACTCCTTTATTCCATTTCTTTCGTTTTGCATAATTGTATACAATAATACATGTATTGTCAACAAAGCTTTTGCCATCATTTACCACGTGTATTTTCCCCTTTTTCTTCCTATTATTTTTCACTCAAACTTTTTACTATTTTTGTAAGCCCTTGCATTCACAAGGCTTTGAATCAACTTTACAAGATATTTTATTCTTAATTTTTATCCTATAGCTATTCTATTTTGTCCATACGCTTTCTTAATAAAATAAAGCGAATTTCAAAAATTGCTTTACTTTATTAAGAAGATTTCGAATAAAATAAAGTTAAAAAAAACGAAAAAGGTCCACTGAAAGCAAGTTTTTTTACTTTCAGCAGACTTTTTCTTAATACTCACGTTTTCGTCGATACTTAATGACTCCTACTACAGAAACTACTGCCACTAGCGCGATACCACCAATCACTAAGAATAAAAACGCCTTATTGTTCGCAATACGAATCAATAAATTCTTAGTGATATAGAACTTTCCAATCTCCTTCACGGATTCATTTCCTGCCAAGTCAGTGGCAACTACTTTAATCACTTGTTCCGAATTGCTGCTCCCCACCTGCACTGCATACTGGTTATCTTCTATGGAGAAGTTTTGCTCTTCTCCATTTACAAAGATCTTCGTAGAACCAAGAAGCAAGTTGTCCTCCACATTGATTAAGACCTTTCGCTCCTCCTGATTGTAAGTAGCACCACTTGAGATATTGATTGGGACGATTCTTGGCGCTGTACGGTCAATTCCGAACCATAACTCCGCTTTCTTATCTCCATCAATATTCTCATTAATATTGCCAGCCTCATCCTTTGAGTAGATTGCGATACTGTATTTACCATCTTCCTTAATAAGTTCCTTGGAAATCTCGTATTCATATGTATACCAGCTACCATTTCCTCCACTTTCTTTTACCGTATAATCCTGTTCCTTCACAAGGTCTTTTACATTATCATTGCAAATAAGGCGAACTACGGTATCTTCCTCTTGCAACTTATTCACGTTCACTTCCTTAACCGTAGGAGTAACGTCATTATTGACATACCTTCCTGCAACAGATAGTAGCGAATCATTAAAACTATATGTCGACCCAAATCGATTCAATGAAAAATAGATTTGTTTTTTCGTCTTATTCTTAGCTAAATCTTCACATTCCACATATAGCTTGTAGACATTATCGTACTTTTCTTCTTTTGGGAAACAATTCAATGTGTATTGGTAGACTTTCTGCTCTCTCACAATAGCTGGAGTTATCTCAATTTCATTCTCCAACGCATCATAAAGTTGTACCTTGCCTCCACTGCTTTGCATGTTTCCATCCTTACATGTAATGACCGGCATAATGTCTCCATTGTATGCCTTGCTGTCCTCTACTCCTACAATCGAAACTTCTGGAACAGTCTTGTCAATTACAAACTTGACCAGTTCTTTTTCCTCTGCCTGATTTCCGGCCTCATCGGTATAAGCGATCTGTAACGTATACTCTCCTTCTTCTGTAAACTCCATAGCAAGATTATGGTCTATTTTTGTACTGCTTACTATCTGCAGTTCTGGATATGACAATATCTTTCCATCCTTTTTTGCAGTTCCCTTTACTTGTATCTTCTTGTAATCAAAATTCTTCTCATTTACATGAAGCCTTACCATTATATCGGAATTATAGTACTCAATGCCAGCGCTTCTGCTTTCTGATTGTGGCATGTCAATCTGACAAACCGGTTTCTCCTTATCAATGGTAAACACTTCCGTTTTCTCGCTCCTTGCCTTATTGCCTGCTGAATCTTCCAACGATACAGCAAGTGAATAGATTCCATCTTTATCAAACAATACGGTAGCTGTGTACAATGTCTCATCCGGATTCTTCTCATTCTTTGTTTTTGACCATTCACTTAATGTAGGAACCATGCCATCGGCATTAAACACCTCAAGATTTAATTTTTCCGGACTAAAGTTTCTATCTTTTACACGAATGGTAGCCATACGGTTTTCGTTATAATAAATTCCTTCCTTTTGCTTATCAAAGGATATCTGGACTGTTGGCTTTGTCTTATCAATACTGATATAAAGTTCTTTCTCACTTTCTATGCCGGAACGATCGGTGACAACAACATGAACCCGTATATCATTGCTATTATTGGTAATTTTCAAGGCTCCCTTTAAGCTAGTCACTAAGTTAGCATCTGTCCCGTTTATGCTAAACATCCCCTTATCTCCTTGCAGCTTTCCATCAGCTGATACGGTAACCTTACCACTTTGATTCTTAGCACTGTCCTGCTTACTAGAAACCTCCCACTCGACACTTCGGATTCCTTTAAATGTATTAGCCACGTCAATCCCAACGTCCACATTCTCTTTGTATAATAGGTTGCCCTTCTCATCTTTTTTCTTTGTATCAGGCGTCGTAAATGTTATCTCCGATTTACTGTTTTTCTTAGCACTACTGTCAATAATGATTCCATAAGGTTTGGAATAGCTTTCCGTAGTATGTGCTACGCAATCAATAGCTCGTGCAAATACCTGTCCTTTAAAATTATTCTGTATCATAAAGGATACGGTATTATCCTTTGCCGCCTCTTTGACCACTTTCTTTGTCTCAACACCGCTCTTATCCTTACTATAATCTACCATATAGTATTCGATTGCATGTACCCCGGAAGAAGGATCTCCATCCGATGCCTTAATGGTTACTTTCGTATTCCCATTAAAATAGTAGCCATATTCCTGTTTTTCAATTAACCGTTCGCTCTGATCCTTTATCCCATCTGCTGTAAAGCTAAACTGCTCAATTTTCGGTTCACCACGATCAATGTAAAACGTCTTTTCACTTGTCTTCTCATTTCCTGCATTATCACAAGTTCGAAGCTCAATCGTGTATTTTCCATCGCTGCTTTCACCAATCTGGTTCGTATTAATAACAAAGGATTCCTTTGCAATCTTCTTTGAACCACCTATCTTTACTGACTTTCCAGCCGCATCTTTCTTAATTGCTTGTCCATTAATTTTTATCTCTGCTGCCGCAAGCCCCGACTCTGTATCTTTATATGTAACCGTTAGTTCCTGATCTTTGCCATACCAAATATTCTTATTCTCATCCACATAGTAGCCATCACCTCCATCAAGACCAATGGATGGTTTTCCTGTTTCTATACAAATATCATCATGATAGGAAGAGTCAATCTTGCTGATAGGAATTGACTTTGTCTGATTTCCAACCACATCATACAAAACCACAGAAAGCGTTCCTTTAAATGGAGCTGGTAGTTTAAACTTCGCACTTTGCGTTTCCTCTGTACTATCTTCCGTTATCTTTTGTCTACCGATTTCTTTTTCATTACATAACAGAGCAATTGCACTAAGGCCGCTTGACTTCGCCATACTTCCATCACTTAACTGATAACGGTCTTTTGCCAAAACTTCGATAAGAACAGGCGTATTACCATACATTCCGTGTGTACTTCCTTTCAGTGTTTCTCCCTCTTCCCCCTCCTGTCTTAGCGTAATTCCAACTGCCTTTGGAGCACATGTATCTATATTCACTTCCACCACCAAAGGCTCTGATACATTTCCTGCCTTATCCTTCGCATAAATGTTATAATACCCTTCCATTTGAACCGGATTTCCCTTCTGATCCTTTGGCGACTGTATTACATAACTATCCTTTTCCTCTTTATTTACAACCAATTTTGTTGGTTCCTTTTCATGCTCACTATTGTAATAATATACTTCTGTGATTCCCGAATGTTCTGCTGCCTCAGCGTCACTTGCCTTAAATTCCATCGTAACAAGGGAATTGGTCCATTTTTTATTTGGCGTTTTCTTCACCAGGCTGACCGTTGGTTTCTTTATATCGACTAACGCCGTATACGAAATAATCTTCTCTGACTTATTTCCTACCTCATCATATCCCCAGACATAATATGCACTTTTCCCTGAGCTATTAGCCTCTATGACAAAATTATAGTTTCCTGTTTCTTGATCATAGGACGCCATCTTGCACTGTTTCGAACTCTTTTGCTCTACCGTATGCTTGCCTGCATCCTCTTTACTAGTTGAATAGTAGATTTGGCTTACCTTGCTTTCGTCTACTACCTTACCTGTTACTGTAATATCCCGATTCGTCCATTCCGATTGTGTATCTACCGTTAATTCTGGGCCTGTAATGTCAACCTTGACCGCCTCTGATTGGTTGGTTGCCCGATCTGTAGCCCATATGTAATATTCCTTCTTTTCCAATCCGTCCTTAGGAAGCTCAAATATATATTGATCATTGCTCTCTGCATTGGCTTTATACTGATAAGATTTTTCAGTTTCCTCTACTGTCTTTTTCGCATCATAATCCTCTTTTGTACCAAACTGTACTGTATCAATACCAGCATCCCCTTGATCCTTTATAGTTGCAATAAGAGATAAGGTGTCTGCTGATGATTTCTTTGTGTTGTAGGAGGATACTTGGGGTGGAGTGGTATCGAAGATGAATTGGATGTCGGGTTTGTAGAAACCCGTTTCACCAATCCCCTCAATTTCCATCCTATTATAACTACAGTTTTGATTTATTGTTAATTCTTTTACGTATTCCATTGCTCCTGCTTTTCCTACTAATAATCTATTTCTTTCTTTTCTATCTTTAAGTCTTACATAAAAAGTCTCATTTTTATTTAAGTATATTTTGATATTATCGTCACCATAAGCATTTGCTCTATAAATATCTCCCTTTTCTGTAAAAATTTCAAAATACTTATCAAACTTTCCATCTATTAGCCCAAGTTCAAAAGTCCGAAACTCAATGCTAATATTGTTATTTAATGCTTCATTATAGATATTATAGCTTACTTTTTCTATGGCATCTTCAATTACCCTTTCATTAATTTTGTCCCTTGCTCCAATAATACAAATATCTTTTCTTTTTCCCTCTATTTTTATATCACATTTACTTCCTGATTCAATTTTTGCTTCGTTAGTCTCCTTTCCATTAATCCATACCTTTAGCTCTCCACCTGTAATCTTTACACTATATATCGGCTTATAACATTCTACCTCAATATTATAATCTTTGTTCATGATAGGAATTGCATATGAAAAACTTTTATTATTTTCCTCAACATTTGCTGACTCCCCATTTATTTCTATATGCTTTATAGCATAATACAACTCAGGTATAAAAGATAACTCAAGTTTTTCCCCTTCGAAAAACCACTGCTTTTCATTTATTTTGTTTTCTCCATAAGTACATTCACAAGAACCTTCTCCTCTTTTTATATAACTTAGACAATACTGTCTTTTTAGGTCAATCTGTAATACTTGATCTTCCTTTATCTTATCTTCATATGTAAATTCTTTTGTATTTTCAACACTTAAGTTTTCCTCGCCCAGTTTTACGCTATAAACCCCATACTCTTCATCTGGTGTACACTTTATGCTTATATTCTCTCCTTCCTTTATATAAAACTCATTATTATCATTTGCTAGTAATTCGTCCTCTCCTTGCATAACTTTTACTGTTCCGTTCTCAATCTTTTCTACTGTTAATTTCACTTCTCGCTTCGTTTTCTCACTTGTCGTATACCTATGATACACCAATACTCCAAGTTGTATTAATGCAAAGCACAACACAACTATGCTAACTCCAATAATGATTTTATCTTTCTTTATAACTCCCCTCATACTCTCCCTACTTTCTTATACTCTTTCCATATTATTATCCTTCTTTCTTTTCTCTGCTTTTGTTTTTTAGTTACTATTTATCTCACTTTTTTTACTTTTGAATAGTCACTTTGAATTGTAGTTTTTTCGGCCTTTTTTAATACACGAATCTTTATATAATAAGTTTTATTTTTTAATACTCCATACTTCGTATAGCTTGTACTTTTCTTTCCACTTAATGTCTTTACGCATTTATATCCACTGCTTTTCTTTGTTGAAAGATATACTTTATACCCTGTTGCACCACTAATTTCCTTCCATTTAATTGTAATTCCACATTTTCCTTTTTTATAAACCTTAGTTCCCTTTGTGATTGTAGTTGCTTTCGTTGCCGTTGATGTTCTTACTTTTGCACTTGTTCCACAAATCTTTTTATTTTCTGAAATTTTATATGGAGTAACCTTAAATGTATAATACGTTCCACTTGCTAACTGTTTTCCTTTTGATCCACTTACCTTTTTTACAGTATACGTGTTTGACTTCGTATCCTTGATCTTTACATATTTCTTTTGTTTTCCATCATAACGGTAAATCGAGTATCCAGATACTCCTGCAACTTTTGACCACTTCAGTTTTATCTCATTGCTTTTTTGCCCATATGCCTTTAATCCTTTTTGCGCTGCAGGTGTCACCGCTACCTTACATGTTGCCTTATGATTATTGCTTGTTGCTGTAATCGAGACTATTCCAGGACCTTTGGCAGTTACCTTTCCTTTACTATCCACTGTTGCAACTCTCGTGTTGGAAGACTTCCAAGTTACTTTCTTGTTACTTGCGTTTTTGGGACTAATACTTGCAGATAACTGTATCGTTTTTGTACCTGTAGTACATAATGTTACTTTACTCTTATTTAAAGCTACCTTTGTTACTTCCGTCTGAACATTTACAGTACAACTCTTGGATATATTACTTCCCTCTACCGTTCTTGCCGTAATCTTCGCACTACCATTCCCAACTGCTTTTACATTTCCTTGTTGGTCTACGGTTGCTACTTTTGGATTTGATGAACTCCATATAACTTGCTGTATGATGCTATCTTTTGGTGCATAGGTTACTGTTAATTTATCTGTGTTTTTCTTATTTACTATCAAATCTAGAGTTTGTTTGGATAATGATATTTCTTTTACTGGTTTCCATTCCTTATAATAGCCTGAAAAAAAAGCATAATTATATACTGCTGAATCTTTTTCACAATATATATTCCCAGCTGATCCCAAAAAACCAATAGAACAATCTTTATTTAGTACTATATAATTTTTTATATTACACTCCTCAAATATACTCCCTCCTATCTCTTTAATATTTGGGGGAATAATCATAAACTCTTTTCCTGTATAAAAAACTTCATCTGATAACAAGGTATGCAGATTGTCACAATATCCAAATGCCTGCTCTTGAATCTCTATTACACTTTCTGGGATATATACCTTACTTAGATACTTACAATTATAGAAACCCTTTACTGGAATAACTTTTAACTGTTTTGAAAGCTTTACTTCAATAAGACTATAATTCGTAGAGAATGCCTCTACTCCTATATCATTTACTGTATCAGGGAGGCATACACTTGATAACTTTGTCATAAAAAAAGATTTAGGTCCAATTTTCAAAAGACCGTCAAACATCTTAACTTCCTTTAAATGAAGACAATATCCAAATGCTGCTTTTCCAATAATCTTTAGCTCTTTTGGAAGAATAACCTTTGTCAACTTTGTATTGTCGAAAAATGCATACTCCCCAATAACAGTTACTTTCTTCCCATTAATCGTATCCGGCATATGAAGCTCACTTGCATTCCCCTTATACCCAGTAATGCTGACAGTTCCATCCTCTAATATTTTATAGGTATAGTCTCCATACGTAAGATCTGTACTAGTTGAAGTTACCTCTGCCAATGCTTTATTTTGTTTTCCACTTAAATAAAATATTGCAACAAATAGCATCACCACTATTCCAATCATCCGATAACTTTTTTTCTTCATTCCTTTATTTCCCCACATTTCTATTCCCCTCCTTGTACTATACTAGCTCTTTTATAGCACTCTACTATTGTTTCGGTTCCTACCACTTCTGCACTGTATTGTTCGATTGCTGCAAAGGAATACGAAACATTTAATTTCATTTCGTATGTTGGCATTGGTGGTAGCTGTTCTAGCTCATAGGCCAATTGTGCTCGTGCCAATAACTCTTCCCTTTGCTTTTCCTGCTCTTTCAATATTCTGAAATAAGAGGCAAGTAGGTCATTGTAGCCGTCAATGTTCTCTATATCATCCTGGATTTGTGGATTTAGGAGAACGCTATTTTTTAGTAAAACCTTGATATCCTCCTCTTGGCTTGAATTCTTCAATTCTTTTACCACAGCAACAATATGAAATGAAAAAAAGGTTATTGTAGCTGCAATTAGTAATATTGCGGCAAGCACAATCGCTACCATATAGATTCCTTTGTAGACTTCGATCATTTCCTTCTTCTCCTTTCTGTTACTACCTTTTATTTTGCATATGTGCTTTCTAAGATCATGCGCACATCCTTTTCACGTCCAAGAATATATTCCTTTATGTTTTCGGTTTTTTCGGTCAACGCCTCTGTCATTTTGACTTTTTCGAGGATGGAGTCATACATCGAAACCACTTGTTCCTTAGGCACACCGTCCACTTTGAACTTTCTTGCATAGACTTCCACGGAAGACGTTATGATACTATATAGCTCCAGTTTTACGATTTCACTTTCCTCATTACTTTTCTGTACTAAGGCAAGCAGTTCGTTTAAATGATTAAAATAAGGGGCATAGCTTCCTTGGTCATTGGCCTCCTCAATATTTAACGTGATGTCACGGTTAAACTGTCCAATACTCAGATATACCGCTGCCATGTTCCGCTTCTCATAATTCTCATCCGAATACTTAAGTACATCTTCAAACCAACGAATGGAACTCTTCATCCTCGTAATCTTATTGTCTTTTTCGGCTGTCTGCCCATAATCATAGTAATACCAATACATTTTCCCAATCTCAAACGCCAGCTTGCAGTATTCATCTTGCTTCTGCAGCTCTTCAAGATGTGGATTCAGTACTGATAGCAGTTGTGCTTCCTCTTCTTGGCCAAACACAGTATCATCCTTATAAAGATTGATTAATTGCAAATATGCCTTTGTATCATTTGGGCAAATCTCAATTGCTGATAGGATCTGATCTTTGGCATTTTCTTCGTTGGCCGTAGCCTCCGCACGTAATAAGATCGTATCGTAGTTTTTATTCTCCTCATTTTTCATAAGAAAATAACTCACGGTCCCTACGAGACCTAGTAATACGCTTGCAGACAAAACGGCGCCAAAGAAACGTAATTTTCGTTTTTGTATTCTGATATGCTCTAAATCGACCTGAGTATAATTGCATAGTGCATAATAAAGCTCCATACAATTCTGATATCGCTCCTTGGGATTCGATTGGGTGCATTTCATAATAATCTGCTCTAAGCCACCGGATAGATTCGGATTCCAGTGACGAATTGGATATAGCTCATAAGGTGGCTCACTCGGGCTCTTTCCTGTAACAAGATGATACAACGTAACACCAAGGCTATAGATATCGGTTTTAGGGTCGGTCTGTCCGTGCCCTCCAAACTGTTCTGGTGCGGCATATCCCCTTGTTCCAAGACTTACGGTATCCGAATTATGCTTCTCCTTGTATTCTCTTGCTATTCCAAAATCAATCAGCTTTAAGTTGCCATCCGGCTTCAGCATAATATTATCGGGCTTCATATCTCGGTAAATAATGGCTGGAGTCCTAGTATGTAAATAATGAAGCACACCACACAGCTGCTTGGCCCATTCGATGACAAGTGTCTGTGGCTGTGGTCCAAACTGTCCGATGATCTTACTCAAGGCTTCTCCCTCTACATAGTCCATGACTACGTATAACAAATCCTCTTTTTCAATTACTTCAATAATACGTGGAAGTGCCGGATGGTCTAACTTCTTAAGCAGCTTTACTTCTTCTGCCAAACTGCTAAGCAAAAAATCCTTGTCCTCGATCCTGTCATTAATCTCCTTAATGGCCCACTGCTTATTCAAACGTATATCCATTGCAAGATATACTTTGGACATTCCGCCTTGTCCTATTAATTTCAAAATCTCATATTTATTTTCAATGATTGATCCGATAATTGCCATACTGCTCCCCCAGATTTATAACGTACGGATAACAATAACACTGATATTATCCTGTTCTTTTCTACTCTTACATAAATCCACTAAAAACCGAGCATTCTCATAAATCTTTTCTTCCTTTGACAGCTCTAGCGGACTTAAGTATGTCTGCATCTCCTGCTCTGATATCTTATGTCGAAATCCATCTGAACAAATGAGATAAGTGCACTCATGCTCTACCCGAAACAGATACTCCTCAAACTTTACATTTGGCGTATCCCCGATACATTGTAAGATAATGTTCTGCCTTGGATCTTTCTTTGCCTGTTCTCTTGTAAGCAATCCACGTTTCACTTGAAGTTCCACCAGCGTCTGGTCCTCTGTCAGCTGACGGATTTCATTTTTTATCTCATACAGTCGACAATCTCCAACATGAAGCACATACATTCCCTGTTCGTCAGCAATCAGCACTGCCGTAAGCGTCGTTCCAAGCTTCTTTCCCATGCTGTCCCCGTAGAGAATCAGCTGTTCATTACATTCCAATACAAGTTTATTCCATTGTTCCTTCACCTTTTTAAAAGTAAGCCCCTCTCTGCATAACTCAGGCAAGGAATCATCAAACCATGTTACAAATGCACGGATGACTGAAGCGCTTGCAACTTCCCCCTGCTCCAGGCCTCCCATTCCATCGCATACAACTGCCATAGTAATCGTGTATTCACCATACTTTATGGATTTTAGACATAAACTATCTTGATTTACCTTTTTTCTATTTCCAACATCAGTACAATAGCTTGCGACAATCTCCAACGTATTTTCCTCCATTATTTTCACGATTGTTATAGATAATAAAACAGTATCATATATCAAATCCAGAAACTACAGTCCTGGTAAATATCCCTTTTCTTTGTAATATTTAAGAGGCTGTCCACATCCGTGTTCAGCCTCTTTCCATGGTCAAAATATATTGATTGCGACTTCCAAACTAAGGACACTTTTTCCTATTTATTTGGATTATCGATTTTTGCTAACTGTTTTTCTGATAACTCACTTGTAATATTAACCTCTATGATTGCGTCATCAAATAAGAAGATATATTCATAATACTTGTCATCTAGCTTCTTTTTATAAATCTTTTTAGCTTTAAAATTCGTATTCTCAAGAATATCGTATGTACTGGCTTCTGAGCCGTTATAACATTCATCGGTCAGGATTCTGCGATATAAATACTTGCTGTTTGTCCGATACACAATATAATAAAGAGCAGGTTCCTTTGCCGCCTCATTATCCACCGTAGACAACACAGGTTCCTCGCTATAATAATCTTTCTTGATCATAAACTGGCCATCCACTTCATGGTAGGTAGAATACTCATATTGGCTATCCTTCTGAATATCAAAATCATTCAGAGTTATCGGGATCTCATCTTCATATTTTCTAAGACTTTTTGTCTTTCCTTCGTCCTCATAGCTATAAGTCGTAACTTGGTGTAACTTTTGAAAGATATCCGTCTGATAATATGCGGCACAATAAATCAATCCACTGATTACGCAAACTGCCAAACTCACACTAATATGCAGTGCTATTTTCTTTTTTTCCTTTACTAACAAGTTTGCACAAAGTATTCCGACTAAGACAAACAATAACATGCAGCGGTTAAAAGCCCCCTCCGCTTGGAAGGTCTTATTTTCAACAAAGAAACCAATTATGCTTATTCCAAGCAACAACATTACGACTCCTAATGCAACCTTCAATAATTTTGTTCTTGGAAATTCGGCAATCTTACGATTAAGTTTCGCATTCATCTGGGCCTTCTTATACCATCGGTTATTTACCCACATATAACACAACAAGTACACTGCGAATATAACCCAAGCCATAACATATATAAACTGACTGAAGCTGGTAAGCATACGGACAATTCCTAAAAGTCCCGTTAGGATATTGCAGCATACGAGGAAGAACATACACGCCACAAGATAAAAATATTCCTTAAAATATGCTTTATAAATACTTTCTGCCTTTTTTTCTTCACTAATTTTCGGCCTTGGTGCCCCTTTTTGTTCCGTTGAAAAAAGTTGGAACTTGCTATTCGCATATATGAACTTCCAACCCTTTTCTTTGCATTTTTCGATAAAATCTTTATTCGTTTTATTTTCGTAGGAGTTATTCCATTTTTCCTTTTCGAAAACTCCTGCATAATATCGAATGTCCTTTGGCTTGCCTTTCTTAAAATAAAACAGGCTTCCTATGTACTTATATACAAACCAGCCTTCCTTGGCTTTTTGTTCTAAAAACTCTTCTACACGATCAAGGTGTTGTAAATGACATCTGCAATAGCTAACTTTCTTTGTCTTTTCACTCATACGGTATCCTCTCATTAAAAATAATACAGTTTTTACCTTTTTATTACATTATAGCACGAAATAGTTGATTATCAACCTTAAAAGAGACAATCCGTTCTCCAATTGGATTTTCGGATTGCCTCTTTTCAAGTTTTTATTTCTTTATTCTTATTTCTTAGTTTTTGTTGTATCTGCTTTTATGAATTTCTCCCAATACATGATTTCATTTTTCGGAACGGATGGCATTGCCATTCGAATCATTTCGCATAAGAGCTCTGCTTTCGCCTTTATATGCTTACTATTGAATTCGTAGGATAATTCATTATCTGCTGTCATCAAATATTCAAAGATTCTAGCACGGTCTTCAATTGGGAACGTATTCGCATAATAATCTAAGAAATAAATATTATTTACGTCATCAAGACTCTTCTCATCGGTTGGCGTATATTTCTGATTGTTATATGCATTGTATTCATTTCCATCCTTATCAACATAACTATATTTATAGTCATATTTCTTAGGATTTAATTTTTCCCATTTTGTATAAATAGAAGCATCCTCTTTTCCCAATGTCTCAATGACATACTCTAATCGATTATCGATGGCATGCATGATTTCGTGGGAAATGGACTGCACGAGCCCTGCAGGATATGTGGCATCCATAACGATCATCTGTTTTCCACGATACTGCAGCGAAAAACCTCCTGGATTCTGTATTCCATTCTCACTTCCTTGTACAAGCGCGCCGCACAGATAAATCTCTAATCCATTGATGCTTCCGTAATTCATATCTTTAAAGAAACCAGTCGGGAACCTGCTTAACAGCTTTTCCACCTCTTTTAAGGCTTCATTGGTCGTCTGCTCATTATATAAGGCATTTACGGCAAAGTCCGGGAAGAACTTCACTACATTATTCCTAATATAAATGGTTACATCGTATTTTTCATTTAATTGCTCAACATACTTGTCGTTGTCTTCTTCTGTAATCTCCGTATCTGTGTAAAATGCCGTTCCTGACTGGGTTAGTGCCTTTTCGCTATCCTTTGTCATATCCCATAGCATGACCCTTGTCTTGTCATTTACGAAATACGTAAAGAACGCTACCTTATTATTCGGACTGAAGCCATAATAGCTCGGTGTATAGAAGAACCAGTCATTTACCGGGTCTCCTCCCTCTTCTTCATATCCTGCATACGTAAACAACTCTTTTCTGCTTACTTTGGCACTTCGCTCTAATAATCCTTTATTCAAATCATAAAGTTGGAACTTAATGACATTCGGTTCCTCCTTATCATCGATATTATTCTTTATAGAAACCATATTTCCTTGGTCTGGATCCACATAAAAGTTGTTTCCTTCTGCCTTATTATCAAAATAGAACGTATGAAGAACTCTTGGATTATCAATTGCAAAGTATTCTAAATATCCTTTGGATGTCTGTTCTGAATTTGTAAGATATACCGTTTCCTGGGCTGTTACGATTTCACTGCCGATTCCTTCAATCGGAAGAAGCTTTTGTTCATCCGGCTGTAAAAATGCAGTCTGTAAATTACCTTTACTGTCAGAATAGGACGCTATAATGTATTTTCCGTCTTCTGTCATCTGACGGATTGCCAGATTCTCATATTCTTTGGATACCGTCATGACTTTCTCTTTTTCTTTTGTAGCGATGGTGTATTTATATAAATTACGATCTTTGGAATCTAAATAATAAAAATATGTTCCCTCTTTACTAGCTGCCATGGAAGAATAGCTTTCCGTCATCTGCTTCGAATCATAGATGACATTTAGATTCTCATCTAAATAATAAAAGCTGTTGGCCCATGAAGTTCCCAAAAACATTGTCCCGTTATCACAAAACAACGCCTGATCTAAATACGGTTCATAGTTAATCTTCGTTCCACCTGATAAGGTACCGTCCTCGATATTGTAAAAATAAATCTGTGACATACCTTTTTCATCTTTTAATACTACTAATAACGTTTTATCATCATAAAAATAAAGAGAATCGATTGTGTCCCCTGGATCTTCCGTAAACTCCTCAAGTGCAAATACACTTTCGTTTACATTAAGTGGCGTCCCTTTAATAGTCACTTTATCCTCTTTTTCAATCTCTTCCGCAACTGGCGAGGCTGTCGCCACCGGTTCTTCCTCTGTTTTCTTACTGTCATTGGAACAGCTTGTAAGTACAAAGATAAAGACCATGAGCAGTGCCACCATGCTATACCTGCGATGTCTTTTCATTCTTGTTTTAATCCCTCCATCATAGATCATAAAATCATTATGCCATATCCTATAATATTACCATTTTTCTCTATAAATGCAACAAGAGGACCTATTTTTATTAAGTCCTCTTATGTTTATCTATTAGATACGTTCATAAATATTAAATTCAAATTGTGTTGCTATACTTTTTTCAGGTACAACAATTCCTTCTTCGATAAATGCTAATTTCGATAAAAGAGAGATTTCTTCTACTAATTCCATATCGATAACGTCAATCCATTTTAGGATTTTTGCATCCTCGACAATACATAATGGACGGATAAATTGAAGTTTGCTCACATGCTTTGAAGTACGTTTTGGTTGAATCTGTGCTGCTTGCTTTCTTTGCATAAACGTCATAAATGTAGAATTTACGATATCGTTATAGTTATGTGGAAGAGCTACTTTTGTACATCCTAAGCGTTCCATTCTGTCGTATACATCTTCAACTTTTTTATCATCTAGCTCTACATACTCTTGGATTTCAAATGCACTAATAATCTCTTCTTGAATCTTTGTAAGTTTATTTTCTTTCTTTACAATAAAATATTGTAAGTCAAATGTCTTCTCTTCTTTTTGAAATTCTTTTAAACAGCTCATTACAAGCAAACAATTTTTATCTGCAGAAATCTCAACTGCAATCTTATCATTTGGTGCTATTAATTGATAACGATTCACCATCTTTTTAAAGTCTTTATAAATGCCTAGCTTTTTTCCCCCTGCTAGACTTTCTTGAATTAATTGATAGTTCATTGGTCCTCCCGCTCTACTTATATATCTCGCTAATCAATCGCTATGTATAATCCATAGTAAACCACTATGTATTATATTATTAAGTTTGTACTTATTATTTATAACTCAAAGTTCCTCTCCTGTCAACCGATAATGATTACTATAATCGACATTCTTCTCAATGTCTTTTTCTTGACTTGTCTCATTTGTATACTATAATTGAAGTAAAACTAGAATAAGCGAGGTACTTTTATGGAAAATAAAACGATTGTCGTAGCACTTGGCCATAGTGCTTTTGGTACTACTTTTCCTGAGCAACAAACTGCTGTAAAAGAAGCTGCGAAAGCAATTGCTGATCTTGTAGAAGAAAAATATAGAATCGTAATTACACATAGTAATGCTCCTCAAGTGGGAATGATTCATACTGCCATGACCGAGTTCTCTAGACTTGATGACAGCTATACCGTTGCCCCTATGTCTTTATGTAGTGCAATGAGCCAAGGTTACATAGGCTTCGATTTACAGAATGCCATTCGAACTGAATTATTGAATCGTGGTATTTACAAACAAGTTTCTACCATTATTACACAAGTACGTGTGGAACCTTTTGATGAAGCTTTCCACAAACCTAGCAAGGTTATCGGTCGATATATGACAGAAGAGGAAGCAAAAAAAGAAGAGAAAAAAGGGAATTATGTTGTAAAAGAAGATCAAGGTTATAGAAGAATCATCGCTTCTCCAAAGCCAATTGACATTTATGAACTTGATGCCATCAAAGCTCTCCTCGATGCTAATCAAATCGTCATCGCTTGTGGAGGGGGCGGAATTCCAGTCCTTCAACAAGGGGCGAACTTAAAAGGTGCAAGTGCCATTATTGAAAAAGACTTGGCAAGTGAAAAATTAGCAGAATTATTAGATGCAGACATGCTTCTTTTCTTAACTGGTGTTGAAAAAGTATGTAAGAATTTTAATACTCCAGAAGAAGAAGCACTTGATGAATTGACATTAGATGAGACACAGACATTAATCGATGAAGGTCATTTTACTTCCGGTTCAATGTTACCTAAAGTACAAGCTGCTGCAAGCTTCGTTGCTTTAGACCCTAAACATAAGGCAATCATTGCTGGATTGCAGGATGCAAAAGCTGCCGTGCGTGGTAAGGCAGGAACTCATTTTAAGTAGATTAAAAAAGGCAATTGGTTAATTCCAATTGCCTTTTTTCTATATAATTATTATAATACTCTTCTTGCTGTATATACGGAACGATAGTTATAATTGGATATTTTAATTCCTGTTGCTGCATTACTTGCATGAACGATCTTTCCATCTCCAATATAAATACCACAATGATTTACTGTACCATTTTGTGCATAAAATAGAATATCTCCTGGTTGAAGGCTATTTATGCTTACTTTTTTACCATACGTAGATTGTTCTCTTGATGTTCTTGGAATTGAGATTCCAAAGTTCTTGTAAACGGATTGTACGAATCCAGAGCAGTCAGCACCTTTAGTTAAGCTTGTTCCTCCATATACATATGGATTTCCAACGAATTGTTTTGCATAGCTTGCAACTTTAATTCCTGTTGTTTTAGAGCTTGTCGTTGAACTACTTGGTTTCTTCGTAGGGGTTGGTGTTGCAGTTGGTTTCTTCGTTGGCGTTGGTTTCGCTGTAGGTTTCTTCGTAGCAGTTGGTTTCGCTGTCGCAGTCGTTCCAACTTTCTTACCATAAGAGAACTTATAGCTTACCTTAACGTAATCCATGGAAATCCAGCCTGTCTTACCATTGGCTTTGATTTTTGCCCAGTTTTTCTTTGTACTAAGTACTTTGAAAGACTGTCCGCGACTTACTGTTGTTAAGATTGATGAGCTTGTACTGTTGCTCTTTCTTACTCGTAATGTTGAGGCTGTGATCTTAACGTATTGTGTTGCATATTTGTCATAGTAGGAATATCCCGCTTTTCCAATTGCTAAATACTCTGTCGCCACATAACCTGAAACATTTCCCGAAGTAACTTTTGCCCAGTTACCGCTTTTCGATTTAATCACACAAGCATCCCCTTTGGAAAGCTTCCCAACAATCTTACTGTTTGTTGTCGCAGATTGTCTAATGTTTAGCTTATCTACTTTTGTGATACCAATCTTAGCATATGCGGATGCATCAATTTTTTTAGTGTCTACAGCTGCTTCTACTGTTGGCGTATTAACGCTACTACACATTAAAAATGGGACCATAAGGCATATAATGATCTTTTGTACAACTTTTTTTAACATACTTATTCTCCATCTTAATTGTTTTGCTTACATATCGCTTCTCATGCAATTAGCAAGCTATTTTTAAGTGACACGCTTTTTATTATACCAGATTTTTTCCAGTCTATATTATGCAATACATGGTAAGCCTTTTTTTCTACATCACATTATTTTTCATTGCTTTCTTTTACAATATAGTTATAATAAGAAGTAAGGATAAATTTGTCATTTTTTTCTTTTTCTTTCTACCGATCTAAAACCTCTTACGGTAAAGTACAAGCATACAAATATCATTAGGAGGTAAACAATGAACGAATTCAATCTATTTAAAGAATTTCCTGAACTTCAATCAGATGAATTAATTCTATGTAACATTACGGTATCCGACTTGAATGATTTATTTGACTTAGTTAGCAACGAAACTCTTTACAAATATAGCTCTTCACATGCGAAAAAAACAAAAGCTGCCGTTTATAATATGATTGCACAATTTGAGCGAGATTTCAATCAAAAAAAGGCCATTTATTGGGGAATTCATCAAAAAAGCACTTTTCCCAAACTAATAGGGTTAATTGAGATTTTTGATTTCAATAAATCCCTCAATATGGTCACTATTGGCTATATGATAAACGAAGATTATTGGGGAAATGGCTATGCCTCAAAATCCGTACAACTTGTGCTTAAGTTTATCTTTTCTTTAGGAGAAATCAATAGTGTACAAGCTTTGGTCGTGTCTGAAAATACCAAATCGATTCGTGTTCTTATGCGTAATAACTTTACTTATGATGGCTCAATTCCAAAGAAATTTCGCCCTAGCAACAATGTTGCTTTGAATGTCGATATATATTCCATACAAAAAAAAGATTTTTCTTACAACTAATCTACGAAAGGGAGGTTATTATGACTTGTGACTGAATACTGTAAGCGCGTATTCTATGAAAAGAAACAAGTAACTTCTAATGTTCCCAAATTACATTTCTCTTTGATCCAGACATAAATGCTTTGATGTTCTCATACATCTCATCAATTACAAGTTGTCGCGCCTCTCTTGCAGCCCATGCAATATGAGGCGTGATAAATAATCGATCTGAATCTTTGATTCTTAGTAAGGGGTTATCCTTCTCCATCGGTTCCTTAATCAACACATCTAACGCTGCTGCGGCAATCTTTCCCGTCTCTAGTGCCTTTGCAAGTGCCTCTTCCTTAAGGATTGCGCCTCTTCCTGCATTTACTAAAATGGCAGTTTCCTTCATCCTTTCAAATGCATCTTCATCAAATAATCCTCTAGTATCCTCATTTAGCGGTGCATGAATACTAACAATATCAGAGCGTCTTAGTAGTTCTTCAAAGCTTACTTGTTCGTATTTTGAACTGTGATTCTTTCCACTTGTAGAATAATAAATGACATTTGCACCAAATGCACTTGCCACTGCTGCTACTTGCCTGCCAATTGCTCCAAGGCCTACGATTCCATATGTCTTTCCTGCCAATTGTGTAAACTGTCTTTCCTCTGTATAGTTCTGAAGTCTTCCTTGCACATACTTTTCTTCTTTTACATAATCATCAAAATAACGAAGATGTTCTAATACATAAAACAGCATTGCAAATGTATGCTGGGTCACTGAAAATGTAGAGTATCCACGTACATTAGAAGTTAAGATATTACGTGATTTTACATAATCCACATCAATCATATCCGTTCCTGTTCCCATAATACAGATTAGCTTTAAGTTCTTGCAGTCTTTTAATGTGTATTCTTCCATTCTACATCGGTTGATTAGTGCAACGTCTGCATCCTTTAACCGCTCCCCAATGTCTTCATAGTCTGTCGCACCATAACTTTCAATTGTTCCAAGTGTATGTAAGCTAGAGAAATCAACGTCTTTTCCAAGACAATCTTTTTCTAAGATTACTAGTTTCATCTTATATCCTCCTTGCTGTAATTTGATTTACACGTAGTATAGCAAAAACAGCCACGCTTGTCGACAAGCGTGGCTGCTTCTTCTTATCTATTCATCACCATATTTCATATCATTTAAGATTTGATAAGTCTCATAACGCTCTTGTGCTTGAATTTCAGCTCGGGCAAATAATTCTTCTGCTTGTTCTGGGAATTGTTTCATCAATGCACTATAACGTACCTGCTTCATAATGAAGTCTCTGAAACTTTCTGTTGGTGCTTTGGAATCTAGTTTAAATGGATTCTTTCCTTCTTTTCTAAGATCAGGATTGTAACGATACAAATGCCAATATCCGCATTTTACAGCTTCTTTGATTGCATTCATGCTTCGTCCCATTCCCTCTTTCATACCATGGCTGATACATGGGGCATACGCAATGATAATTGAAGGTCCATGATAACTCTCTGCTTCTTCTATTGCCTTTAATAACTGATTGTTGTCCGCATTAATACCAACCTGTGCAACATAAACATTGCCATAAGTCATCATCATTCGGCCAAGATCTTTCTTACCGCATCTCTTACCACCAGCTGCGAATTTTGCAATTGCTGCTGTAGGAGTTGATTTGGATGCCTGACCACCTGTATTGGAGTAGATTTCAGTATCAAATACAAGAATATTTACATCCTCGCCAGATGCCATAACTTGATCTAATCCGCCAAAGCCGATATCATAAGCCCATCCATCACCGCCAAGAATCCATTGAGAGCGTTTTACAAAATAATCTTTGTATTCAAATAACTCATTGATCTTTTCAGTAATTGCTGTATCTGCAGACTGATAGCTGTGAAGATAATGCATTACCTTATCGCTGACTTCTTTTGATACATGACCGTCCTCTTTATATTGAATCCAATCAGACATTAACTCTTTTAATTTTTCATCCACGTTCATGGACATAAGTTCTTCCATAAGCTGTTTAATCTTATTTCTCATATGCTTAACGGCAAGATACATACCATAGCCATATTCTGCGTTGTCTTCAAATAATGAGTTAGCCCAAGATGGACCTTTGCCTTCATGGTTTACTGTATATGCTGTACTTGGAGCACTTGCTGCCCAGATAGAAGAACATCCTGTTGCATTGGAAATCATCATTCGCTCGCCAAATAACTGAGTTACTAACTTGATATATGGTGTCTCACCACAACCAGCACATGCACCAGAGAATTCGATTAGCGGAACTTTGAACTGACTGTCTTTTACTGTATGAGCAGTAGCCTTGTCTGGTTTTACTTTTACTTTTTCAACACCATAAGCCCAGTTATCTACCTCAGCTGGAACTTGAGTGTGTAATTTCTTCATGACAAGTGCTTTTTCTTTCGCTGGACAGATATCAGCACAGTTTCCACATCCAGTACAATCCATTGGGCTGACTTGCATTCTATATTGTAATCCATCGAGACCTTTTCCGACTGCTTTCTTAGTTACGAAAGTTTCTGGTTTGTTATTCTGTTCTTCCTCATCAAGAAGGAATGGGCGGATACATGCATGTGGACAGATATAAGCACATTGATTACATTGGATACAGTTGTCTACGATCCACTCTGGGATATTGACACCAATACCACGTTTCTCATACGCAGAAATACCGTTAGGGAACGTACCATCTTCTTTTCCATTGAAAGCACTAACTGGTAAGGAATCGCCTTGCATGTGTTCCATAGGACGAACGATTTTCTTAATGAATTCTGGCTCATTTACAGCATGATCTGATTCACTCGCCTTATCTTCAGCATTTGCCCAATCCGCTGGAACATCAACCTTTTCAATTAGGGAAATACCTTTATCTACGGCTTCCTGATTCATGGAAACAACTTTTTCACCCTTTTTGCCATACATCTTGGCAATCGTAGTCTTTAAGCTTGTTACAAATACATCTTCAGGGAGCACATTTATTAATTTAAAGAACGCACCTTGCATGATCATGTTAATACGATTGCCAAGGCCGATTTCTTCTGCTATCTTAACCGCATTTATAATATAGAACTGCGCTTTTTTCTTTGCCAGTTCACGTTTCATTCTGCCTGGAAGCTTTTCATCTAACTGCTCTTTAGTCCACTGGCAGTTTAATACGAATATACCATTCTCCTTTAGATCTTTTACCATATCATAGTTATTTACATATGATTGGTTATGGCATGCAATATAATCTGCATCCTGTACAAGGTACGTAGAGCGTATCTTCCCTTCACCAAAACGTAAATGGGAAATTGTAATACCACCGGATTTTTTGGAGTCATATTCAAAGTAAGCTTGTACTTTAAGATCTGATTCATTACCAATAATCTTAATTGCCTGTTTGTTTGCACCAACAGTACCATCAGAACCAAGTCCCCAGATTTTACATGATTTAATATCTGTTGTTTGTTCAAAATCAACTGATTTGTCATTTAATGATGTGTTTGTAACATCATCAATAATACCAACTGTAAAGTGATTCTTTGGATTCTCTTTCTTCAAATTGTCATAGACTTTAAGAATATCATTAGGATCTGTATCTTTAGAACCTAAACCATATCGTCCACCAACGATTAAAGGACTATTTTCTTTTCCTTCAAAAGCAGTACATACATCCAAATATAATGGTTCACCGATTGCACCTGGCTCTTTTGTTCTATCTAGAACTGCAATTTTCTTTACTGTCTTAGGAAGTTTCTCCATAAAGTGAGAGATAGAAAATGGACGATATAAATGAACTTTTAATAAGCCGACCTTCTCACCTTTTGCATTTAAGAAATCGACTGTTTCTTCAATGGTTTCATTTACGGAACCCATTGCAATAATTACGTTTTCTGCATCTTCAGAGCCGTAATAATCAAATAATCCATACTTTCTTCCTGTTAAGTTTCCAACCTTATCAAGATACTCTTCTACAATTGGAATAATGGAATCATAAAATGGATTACAGCATTCTTTTGTTTGGAAATAAATATCCGGATTCTGTGCTGTACCACGAGTAACCGGATGATTTGGAGATAATGCATTTTCTCTAAATTTCTTAAGAGCTTCCTTATCAACTAAGGATTCATAATCAGAATAATCAAGTGCTTCAACCTTTTGGATTTCGTGAGATGTTCTAAATCCATCAAAGAAGTGTATAAATGGTAATCTTCCTTTGATTGCAGAAAGATGTGCAACCGGAGCAAGATCCATAACCTGTTGAACAGAATCGGATGCTAACATAACACAGCCTGTCTGTCTAGCCGCCATAACATCCTGATGATCACCAAAGATATTAAGGGCATTTGATGCTAACGAACGTGCACTAACATGGAAAACACCTGGTAATAACTCACCAGCTACTTTGTACATGTTAGGAATCATCAAAAGCAAACCTTGTGAAGCAGTGAAAGTTGTTGTTAATGCACCGGCTTGTAAGGAACCATGAAATGCACCGGCAGCACCAGCTTCTGATTGCATTTCTACTACATCAACTTTTTCACCAAAAATATTTTTCTTACCATGGGCAGCCCACTCATCTACTGTCTCTGCCATTGGTGAGGAAGGTGTAATTGGAAATATTGCTGCAACTTCTGTGTACGCATAGGCAACATAAGCCGCTGCAGTGTTTCCATCTACAGTCATCGTTACTTTTCCCATATCTATCCCCTCCTATAATCTACTGCCATTGTCAACCCAGTCTTTTGCTTCTTCTACGCAGGAAGTCGCAGGAATCTGAACTTGACTGTTAGCAATCGTCTCATTGTCGTCGTTCCAAGCCGCTGTCTTTTCACTATTGGTAGGAGTAGATGAATAAAGTCTTTTGTTGTTTTTTCCTGATAATGCTGTCTGATTAAAAAATTGCATTGGTCTTACCTCACTTTCTATGTTCTTATGACTTAAAAAGAATCTAAAATAAACATATATAGTAGTTTGCAATTCGTTATCAGATTATGCATATTTTTGGATAAAAAAAGAACTACGCATTAGTTTTGCGTAGTTCTTTTCCTATTTTTAATAGTTTATTAAAATAATTGATCGAATCTTTCCATAGCTTCGATTGTATTTTCACGATTACCAAAAGAAGTTAAACGGAAGAAGTTCTTTCCGTTATTACCGAAACCTGCACCAGGTGTACCTACTACACCAGCATTTGTTAATAAATAGTCGAAGAAAGCCCAAGAATCCATGTTATTCGGACATTCAAACCAAATATATGGGGAGTTTACACCACCGAAATAACGAATACCTTTTTTGGCTAAGCAATCTGCAATAATTTTTGCATTTTCTTGATAGTAACGAATGTTTTTCTTACATTCTGCCATACCTTCTTCTGTAAATACAGCAGCTGCACCAGATTGAACGATATAAGAAACACCGTTGAATTTTGTAGTCTGTCTACGAGTCCACATAGCATTTAATGACATTTCTGCACCTGTGCTTGCAGTGAACTTAAGATCTTTAGGAACGATTGTATAACCACAACGAGTTCCTGTAAATCCAGCAGTCTTAGATAAAGAACAGAATTCAATGGCACATTCTTTTGCACCTTCGATTGCAAAGATACTACGAGGTAATGTAGGATCTGTAATAAAGCATTCGTATGCGGAATCATAAAGGATTACTGCGTCGTTTGCTAACGCATAATCAACCCATACTTTTAATTGTTCATGGTTGTATGCAGCACCAGTTGGATTGTTTGGTGAGCAGATATAGATTACATCAGCATGTTGATTTGGATCTGGCATTGGTAAGAAGTTATTTTCTGCATTTGCATTAATAAATGTAACATTCTTTCCATCCATCATATTTGTATCAACGTAAACAGGATATACTGGATCTGGAACAAGGATTACGTTATCCTTATCAAATAATTCTGTAATATTTCCTGTATCACTTTTTGCACCATCAGAGATAAATACTTCTTCAGCATCAATAGATACACCGTTTCTTTCGTAGTATTCAACTACTGCGTTACGAACAAAATCATAGCCTTTTTCAGGACCATAACCTTTAAACGTTTTAGGGTCGGCCATACAATCTACACCTTCGTGTAATGCTTTCACTACACTTTCACCTAAAGGTAGGGTAACATCACCAATTCCTAAACGAATAACTTTCTTTTCCGGATTCGCTTTTGTGTAGGCATCTACTCTATGTGCGATTTCTGCAAATAAATAGCTTTCTTTTAAATTCAAATAATTTTCATTTAACTTTGGCATATTTAAAACTCCTTTCCTTTTGACATTTTATATTAACAAATTTAATCATTTATGTCAATAAACGGTAGTTCTTAAAGCTATATTTCGACTTAATTTTGTTGCTCTTTTAAACGTCTTTCTTCCTCTAACTCTTTTGCGGCCTGCGCAGCTACATCTTTTGCTCCCTCTACCTTCTGGAACAGCTTAATATAACAAGAACTTGCAATGTAAATCAAAAGTCCCGGTCCCATGATAATTCCAAAGAATAATGTGAAATAAGAAAACATGAACAACAACGTAAATACTGCTAAAAGTGCCAACATAGCAACAGTATGTCCTAAATGACGAACTGTTATCATATAGGAATTGATAAAGGTCTGCTTTAATGTATTCTCATATCTTGCAAGCAATGGAAACATTGCTAAAAATACGACAACATATAAAAAAGTTGCAATAACTGTAACAATAACCATCACGATTGATGGATTATCTAACTTATTAATAATCTGATAATTTATGTACAATGCATCCCCAAGTACAAACATGATGATCCATACAATTGTGGACTGCTTAAAGTTTTCTTTAAATGCCTTCCAAAAGCCTCTTCCTATGTAACCTTCTTCATCTCTTACCATCTTCATACCGACCTGGTATGCCGCTGTTGTGGATGCCCCAATCGTTATGATTGGAATGCTGAACAGAATCCAAAGAAGGTTCAAATACATAATATCAAGAACTTTATTTAGACCCTTAAATAATTTACTATCTACACTCATAAACTTCATACTGTTTCCTCCTGTTATTTTGATGTATTTACTTGTTCTTGTATATACTTTGTCATTAATTTTTCTGCCTCTTTTCGGCCTGCTTTTTCTAAATCAGACTGCATCTTATTCCATACCGTTTCAAAGTCGTCACTGTCGCAAATAACGCATTCAATCAAACCTTTCCAAGAAATCTCATCTAGCTGTTCTTGCAAGCTTTTTATTTCTTTCGGTATGGTTTGAGACCAAAGTGGTCCATACGCAGGTGCCGTGAACTCATTAGAGCTTGGGAATATATCCGTGAGCGAATTAACATTCCATGCCTTAATTGCCTCTTTCTGCTCTTGATCATACTCTCTTACAAGCAATTGCGTACTCGTCAGCGTATAAGGATTGCCTGTAGAATCCAACACATTATCACCATAACAAGGGAACGGATATTTATGTAATCCGACGCCTGTCTTCTCCATATAGTTGGTATCTTCATTATAACGCTTGATTTCCTCATTTGTCCTGTAACGCTTGCCATCTTCATCGACATAATAATTTATTCCTTCAATCCCCCAATTTAAAAGGATCTGTCCCTCTTCAGAGCACAGATAATCTAAAAACTTTATTGCCCTTACTGGGTCTTTACATGCCTTTGTTATTCCTACGCCCCATCCGATTTGCAATCCGCTATTCATCAGGGAACGACACCTTACTGATTCATTCATTGTTACCGGAAGTCCCGCATAGGTACGCTCGTACTGGTTACTAGCCTTCAGTGCTTTTACTGCGCTGCTATAATCCCAATCAGCATCCATTAAGCCTAACACACGTCCTTCTGCAATCTTCTCTAGATATTCTTCATTTGTCTGTGTCGCAAACTCAGGATCTAGAATTCCTTCTGCATACATTTGATTTAGCCATCGAAAATATTCTTTTTGCCCATCATAAGCGGTCTTATAATAAGCCTTATATGTATCATCTTCAATAATCCACTGTCCATTGTCCTGGGAACCATTTGCAATGAATCCAGCCGGATTTGATAATGTAGTATACCAATGCCAGTCAGAACAACATAACGATATTCCTATCGTATTTTTTCCATTGATTGTCGGATATTTATCCATATATGCCTTAATAGCTTTTTCATATTGATATAATGTTTTAGGTATTACATATTTGTTTTCTTTCAAAACCGCCCATTGTAACTGAGCGTTTCCTGATGTAGTTGAAATCTCTCCCCCTACTCCAGAACTACATAACTGATAGATACTTGGATCTTCTTTACTGTATCTTAACTTCTCATATTCCGAACCATATAGTTTTTTTATATTTGGTCCATATTGATCAATTAAATCAGACATATCAATAAATGCACCGGCTTCAATCAAACTCTCACTATCCCCCTTAGCATATGCTAAGTCCGGATACTCCCCTGATGCAGTCATAAGTGCAATTCGCTTTTGATCACTGTTAACAGGATAGTCTACCTCCAACGAAACTCCCGTTGCCTCTGTAATTTTTCTGGCAACTGGATCACTCCACGGATCTTCCTGTCCATCCGCATTATAGAATACAAAAGTGATTGGTTCCTGTGTATCTTGATTTTGTTTGTTATCGCAACCGGCTAACGTGCTTACTACTGAAGTCATAATTAAGATGCACGCAAGTAACCTTTTCAATTGTATCCCTCCCAAACTGGCTATCTTTTCCTTTTTTCTTCATTATATAGTTTTTCCCCTTAAAAATCAACATGGCAGTGGGAGGCCCACTGCCATGATTTCAGGATAAAAGTTAATTTAACTCTTATTTAGTTTCTGTTTTTGCTTCTTCTGTAGTATTTTTAGCTGCTGCAGATTTAACGGCATCTTCACATTGTTTTCTCTTCTCAGCTTCACCTTTTTGGTATTCAATACATTCGTCATATCCATAACCTTTTGCATCGCTGATCATCTTATCTACAATTTGATTATACTCGTCGTCTGTCTTAGCGAAGATTGCGTTCCAAGTACCATTCTTAAGACAAGTAGCTACTTGCTCCCATTTTGTCTTTAAGGATTCACTCTTATCTGTTGCTACATAAGAAGTAACTGGAGATACTGTATATTTACATTTTTCTTCAATATACTCATCTGAATTGATGTATCCGCCATTCCATTTCTGCCATTTCTTCTGGATATCTGTTAATTCTGTTTCAAGATAAGATTTCCAGAATAAATAGTTGTATGTTTCGCCGGATTTTGAATTAGGATCTGTATCATCGATACTCCATGAAGTGATGTTCATCTGATTGCTACCATCACCATATTGTCCTTCATATCCATCTACATTAACCTCAGTTTTGCTACTCTTTTTACATTCAAGACCTAATTCTGTTAAATATGCATCACCATTTTCATTGTAATCCCAAGTTACTCCTTTAGGACCGTTGTAATTTAATTGAGTTCCTTCTGGAGTTGCTAAGTAGTTTATAATTGCCATAGCTAACTCTGGATACTTACATTGAGAACCAATAGCCCATTGTCTATCTCCACCAAGTAAACTGTTTCCATAACAGATTGTCTTAGAATCTGTTGCTGGTAATGCAAACATACCTTTTCCAGCTTTTAAATGTTCCGAAGTATTGTAATTTGATGCACCATTGAATGTAAAGATATTGAAAAATGCTGCACCATCTTTATATTTTTCACCAGCTTCAGTTGCTGTCTGAGTCATTGAGTCAGGATCAAGTAATCCTTGTTGATATAAATCATTATAGAATTTTAAACATCTTAAATACATACCATCTTTATCTAATGCACCTTGGAAAGTTTGATTATCTACATCATAAAGACCAAATCCAAATTCATCATAACCATATAATGCAGCTGTAGCTTTAACATACATTACGTAGTTTTCATCCCAGTCTTTGAATAAGGAAACACCGTATGTACTCTTTCCTGAATCAGACTTAGGACAAATTTCTTGCATCTTTTTAAGGATTGGAATGTAATCTTCTAATGTATCAACCTTTGGTGAACCGATTTGTTCATATAAATCCCAACGGATATCTGGATGATAGAAGAATGAGCCATGGGAATCTGTACTTGAAGCAACATTATATCCATAACCGAAGATCTTACCTACATCCTTTGTAACACTTCTATTTTGCTCTAATGCTACTTGCATATGGTTCCAGATATAAGGAGCATACTCCGAACATAAATGCTCACCTTCTGCATCCCAGTCATAAAGTTTGCCACTTGAAGCTGCCTGTTGATATTTTGCTGTATCGGCTAAAATAACGATATCACCAAGATTTCCTCTTTCCATCAATGTATCAAAGATACCATTACCATCAGAAATGATATTGATTTTTACATTGAATTTATCCAACATTACTTTTGCAAACCATCCTTTTTGAAGTCCATTGTAATTTGCTGTCTGACTATAAACATCTAATTGGACTGTCTCTTTAGGAATGATATCCTGAAGCTTGTCTGACTCTAACTTAGTAGATGTTGGATCTGGTGTTGTAGCCTGAATACCACTAGTATTTCCAGTCGTTGTTGTTTCTTTTGCACACCCAAGTACCATTGTACTAGTAACTGCTACAAGTGTTACCATTGAAGCAATTTTTCTCAAGTTAAACATATAATCTCCTCCTTATTATCGTTTAATAGTTGTTATTCTATCTAAAGCTGCATACGCAACCATAAGATTCATTAACCTTTAACGGCTCCTAACATAATACCTTCTTCAAAGTAACGGTTCATGAATGGATATACAACTAAGATTGGAATAACGGATACCATAGAAACCGTATATTTGATAGCTTTTTCATTTAACTGGTTACTAGAAGCTGCCATGTCAGGGTTTGCCATCATTGCCTGAATGTTAGTCGTCTTATTCAAATAGTTATATAAAATATGTTGTAATGTGTACCACTTTGGAGTAGAAGACATTAAGATAATGGAATCTGTAAAGGAGTTCCAATGTCCAACTGCGCCAAAGATTGCGATTGTTGCTAAGATTGGCTTACATAATGGCCAAATAATCTTTCTAAATACCATCATATAAGATGCCCCATCCATCTGTGCACTTTCTTCAAGTTCTGCCGGTATAGATTCTATGTACGTTTTTACTAATATGATGTTATACGGTGCTACAATTGATGGAATGATATATCCCCAGAAAGTACCTGTTAAGTTTAATGCTGATAATGTAACAAACCAAGGAATTAAACCTGCATTAAAATACATTGTTACAATCATTACACGATACCAAAACTTACGGCGCCACATCTCTTGTTTTGTAACAAGATAACCGATAAATGCGGAAGCAAGAACCATTAATGCGGTACCAAGAAGTGTTCTTCCTACTGTAACTAAGAACGCTTGTCCAAGTTCATCAACCTGACGTAATGCTAAATAGTTTTGTAGTTGTAATCCCTTTGGAATTAATTTGATTGCACCTTTTTTAACTAAATCATTATTACTGATTGTATTGATAAAGATATAGTAAAATGGGAAGAAACACATAAGTCCAAAGATTCCAAATACACCGTAGTTTATAATGTTAAATATAATATCCGAAGGTTTTCTTTTATAGAAAGCTTTTTGCTTTTTTTCTTTTTTAGCCATATTCTTCTCCTCCCCTCTACATTATGCTTTCGCCACGTACCAGTTGGGATATCTTGTTCGCTCCAAACAGTAACGCAACACTGACTATAGATTTGACCATACCGATTAAAGTAGACAATGGAATACGGCCATTTTGAATACCTAATTTATAAACGTAAAGGTCGAGTACTTGAATTGTCTCTGTATTACGTGGATTTTCGAATACCATATATTGATCCATACCATTACTAAGAATACCTGCAATTGCTAACATTAATAATACACAATACGTTGGTAACAATCCTGGAAGTGTGATATGTCTCATTCGCTGGAATCTGCCAGCACCATCAACAGTTGCTGCTTCATATAATTGCTGATCGATACCTGATATTGCTGCTATGTAAATGATTGCGCTCCATCCTGTACCTTTCCATAAGCCCCATAAAAGCATCTTAATCCAAATAAAATCTCCACTCATTAAGTAGTTAGTTGTTCCACCTGTTAATGTATTAATAAAACCTTCTGTAGAAAACATTGCAAATGCTACTGCATAAACTAATACCCAACTGATAAAGTTAGGAATTGTAGTCAATGTTTGAATAATTCTTCTGAAAGGTTTACATTTGATTTCATTAATAAAGATTGCAAATACCATTGCGATCCATGAAGTACCTATCCCTAAGAAACTCATTACTAATGTATTTCTAAGTACTAAAACAATATCATGTCTTGTTGATGCATTTTCAAAAAGCATCTTAAAATATTTTAATCCAACAAATGAATCTGCTGTAATTGTTCCACCTGATTTATAATCGAAGAATGCATATCTCCAACCCCACAATGGTAAGTAAGAGAATACGAAGATTAACGCCAAGAATGGCATAAAAAGCAAGAATAACTTATATTGACTTTCCATCTCATATTTTTCATTCTTATCAACTTTCGGAAATAGCGCTAATAAAATTACACTTAAAATTAATATGACTGCAAATACTATCCAATAGAAATAAAAACCGGCACTAAACACTGGCTCAAGTTTTGAAACCAATGGGCTGTTAAACAATTGGCAATATGCCATGTAGATACCACCTACAAATACTGCACCTGCTATTGCTCCTCCAATGCTAAAGAAAAGACCTAAACGTTGTAATTTTCTAGAACCGACAGACATACATCCGCCAGCAATGATTGCACATACACCTAAAAATGCTGCCAAACTGCATACATATAATAATGTTACTGTGCTCTGGTTCACCCAACCATTTGTAACTGCTCTAGAAAATGCTTCTTTTGTACCTGAATAAGAAATTGCTGATGTAAAAAATGATGTTGTCTTACTTAGCAAGCCAGAAATCCTTGCAGGATTCAAAGCCGACACGAACAAGCACGCAGCTGCCACTACTGAAACCAAACGTAACACAACATATAAAATACTTGATATTTTTTCTTTTTTCGTTCGTTCCATTTTGCCCTCCTATTTGATAATAATAGTTTAATGACTTAACTATATTATAGAGGAACTATACAATAATTTACACCTCAGTTATTGTACATGAAATACATAAATTTTTAGATATGTACATTACAATGACTAAAAAACTAAGAAAACGTAAATCTAAGCTGGCGGCTCACTACTTATTTATGCTTTACTTTCTTTTTTAAACTCTTTTGGACTAACTCCGACATACTTCTTAAACTTTGAGCAGAAGTAATCAATATTGCTAAATCCAACTTTTTCTGACACTTGATACACTTTCATGCTTCCAGAAAGTAAAAATTTCTTCGCATTTTCGATACGAATCTTATCCAGTGTCACATTAAAACTTTCTCCAAATTCTTTCTTAAATACTTTTCCGAGATAAGCGCTGTTATAGTTAAACATCTTTGCGATATTCTCTAATTTCAGCTCTTTATCGTAATTTCTCTCCATATATGCATACATACGTTTTACGACATTATCCGAAGACGTATTCCCGATTGTATCACACATCTGGACAGCAAATGTAATGACATCATCCTTTAGCTGTTCAATGGATGAGGCATCTAAAAGCAATGCTGTCATCTCATTCAGCTTTGGAAAATGATCTTTGATCTGCTCATATCGTTTACTTAAATTATTATGTAACAAGATTAAATTCTGAGCGGTTAACATTTTGGCTTCTGATTCCTGTACGAGACTTGTCTTAATATGTAATTCATACTCCTCCATTGCTGTACGAATTCCTTCTTTATCGCCTACTTCTATCATATTGCAAAGGCGTTCTACAAAGTTTTCAAGATATCCTTGCTCTCCATTTTCAAATACCTTAATGGTAAGTGCTCCCTCTGAATCATATAAAAATTCATAATCTAATAGTAATTTTGCACATTCATAGGAATACACAAGATCTTTCCATGAAACTACCGTATGACCAAATGTAAGGAAAAACCCTTCTCCATCACGGCTTTTGATCTTATTATTGTTGATACATAAGGCATCACACGCCTCTTCATACGTTCTGTCTTTCATGATTAGGATTGCCTTATCCTCTTCATTGATTAGTTCTACATTATTGATTCCATTTAATAATGCATCCACCTTCTCGTCTATGACAGCCTTCTCCAAAATACACTCATCTTCCATCATACGATGATTGAATTTGGCAATGCAGACACAATAGCAAGAGGCACTAAAATCAATATCATATAAATCTACATCTTTCTGCAATAACGGCATTTCTAAACGATGTGATAATACTCTTCTGAGCACTTCTTGCTTTGCCTTTTTCACACTGACAGATACGTAAGATTCTCTTTTTTCTTCTTCATCAAACTGCTGTTTTAACTGTTTCAGCATTCCATGAACCTCATCTTCATCAATAGGTTTTAGCAAATAACCTTTTACGCCAAGGTTCACTGCTGCCTTTGCAAAATAAAAATCAGAATATCCTGTCAGAATTAAGAATTCGCCCTCAAATCCTTCTTTTCTAGCTTCCTCAATCAATTCAATTCCAGTTAAACCAGGCATTTTTATGTCCACTAAGACAAGATCCGGCGAATATTTATTTATCTTTTTTAAACCGTCTTTTCCATCTATGCCTTCGGCACATATTTCAAACCCGTATTTATTCCAATCAATTAACTGTCGTATGCCCTCACGAACAATTGTCTCATCATCAACAATTAGTACTTTATACATTGATCTGCTCCTTTATTAATTGCTACTCACCTTTTAATGGTAATGATATCGTTACCATTGTTCCCTCATTTAAAACTGTATGTATGGTAACGCCATATTCGTTCCCATAGAGAAGCTTAATTCGCTGATTTACGTTACTAAGCCCAATATGACTTCTATCTAGTTCATCCATATCATTCATAGATTTTAGAAGCTCTTCTAGTCTCTCTTCTTCTATTCCTACGCCATTGTCCTCTACAACAATAGATATGTCTTCTTCCTCCTTCCTTGCTGTTATCTTTAGTATTCCTGCTCCTTCTTTCGACTCTAGTCCGTGAACAAATGCATTTTCTACAATCGGCTGAATCAATAATGGCATAATTGCTATGTTCTGTAGCTGCTCTTCCACTTCTATCTTGTACTGAATTCGATCTCCGAAACGATAATGTTGTATCTTCAGATAATATTCGACTAATTCCATCTCCGATTTCAGTGAAACCAGACGGTCTCCCACCTGTATATTCCTTCTCATCATCTTTGCTAACATTTTAACTAAGTCCTCAATATCCTCTTGATGATTCACTCTCGCCTTCATTCGAATTGTTTCTAGCGTATTATACAGAAAATGTGGATTGATCTGGCTTGCCAGCATCTTAAATTCTACATCCTTTTGCCTTGAATACAGCTGCTCTTTTTGAACTTGTTCTTTGACTACAGTTGACATCAGTACCTTTATACTGGCTATCATCTTATGTAAATCTTCATAAAGCTCTGCTACTTCATCGTTTTGCACCGATACCCCTTGTATATCAAAATCTCCATTTGCAGCTTTATGCATCTCTCGTTTTAAACGATTGATTCGTAAACTAAATCTATGAGAAAATGTAATAATTAATAATAATGATAACGAAACACACGCTATAATGCATAGAAAACCATTTCGCTTATTCTCATAGGTCCCCTTTAAGATATCACTATACGGCCTTACACTTACGATCGTAAAATAAGAATCCGAATAGGTTGGATGAATCCGTTCATATGTCATGATACAAGTTTCACCATTATACTTTACTTTCTTATAATTATTATCTTCCTTCGGCAATGTCTTTACTATTTCAATTAATTCCTTCAAATCCGCTTTTTCATCATTGTTATGTATTACTTCTTCATCATTTAACAACATTACCGTAGTATTGCTTCTGTTGGATATTGGAAGTTCTGTTCGTTTATTCTGCATGACGATTGCCAATACTCCCACTGTCTTTCCTTCCGCTGTCTTGATTACTCTTGTCAAACGAAGAGCATTTTTCATTTGAACATTGTTATATGCATATGTCCACACAGGTTTTCCATCCGCCAGAATCGTATTCTTGTACCATTCCGAATTTCTTATGTTCTGATCCGCATAAACGAAGTTACCGCTGTTTGCAATTGTCTTATTGGTCAGATACATCGTTATGCTGCTAATCTCCTGGTGATAATCGGTAAGGTATTCTGTAAATTTTGTATATTTTTTATAGTCATTTAATACCTCTTTATAGCTATTATACTCAAAAAATGCAACATGTTCAATATCTTTGTCAAAATATAACTTTTTTGATACTTCTGTGACAACTCGTAAATTTTCGGTTAATGCATCCTGTATTAGGGATAATTCCACAAATTCTGCCTGTTCCGACTGCTTGATTAGCAACTCATTTGTACCATTACTAAAATAAACACTGACCGCTACCAACGGAATTACACCACACAAAAAATACACGCCTAACAGACGCTCTTTTAATTTAATATTGTATAATACCATTAAAATTTTATTATAAATTTTTTTTATGTACTTTTTGACTATTTTCATATGCTTTCTATACCAAATGAATCCTTCCTTTTCTATTATCTACCATTTTACTGTATCTAATATTATTTTCAAGTCTATTCCTAATTATATCATTTTCTCTTTTTTTCTACAGTTTCTTCCCTTTTTTCTCTAATTTATGGTATCCTTAAGTATCAATATTAATGAAGGAGGTATTCTTCTGTTAAATGAACTATTAAATCATTTAGACTTATCCTTAAATATTGAGCTTGATATTCCCTCTTATGAGAATCGTTCCAAATGGGCCTTTTTACAAGCATATTTAAGTGAGCGTTTTATTGATCTGATTCGACGAGAGTCTGAACTTCCTATTCCGGTACTTACTGCTTCATCCTTCCTAACCTATCAACAAACGGGTGATGAAAGTACTTATAAAGAACTTTATTATAAAAAGAGAGAGCTTTTTATCCATGTGATTCTTACTGAATGCATCACATTTTCCAAAAAGCACATGGAGTCGATTATAGACTATGCTTATTCCATCCTTTATGAACCATGCTGGCATTTGCCTTCAAGCAACAGATCCAAGGAAGACCAAAGCATTCTTCCACTTATCCAATTTGATAATTTTGTTATTGATACTGCTGCTACTTGCACAGGTTCCTTATTGGCAACTTTCTATTACATATTTCACGATTATTTCTGTACTAATTACAATTCATTAAATGAAGCCATTGTATCTATTGTCACCGAAAGAATCATCGATCCTTTTATTACTTGGACGCTACCAGACAATGACTCCATAATTGATGAGTATTTAGTACTTCAATGTAAAGACATCCTTGTTTGTACGTTGTTACTCCCAATTGAAGAATCAAAAAGGAAAACGATAATTACTAAAATCATTCCTATCTTAAACCAGTTTACAGAACACTTCAGTAAAGATGGCTTTGTATCAGAAGGCATTACCTATTATAAGATTGGTGTAAATAATCTCTTCCTTTCCCTACGTTTATTAAATCCCTTTACAGGGGGAAAGGCACATAAGCTTTGCCAGACAAAGAAAATGCAAGCTCTAGCTAATCACATACGCATGATGCATATTTCAGAAAATCGTTATTTCAGCGTGGGAGACCTTCCAACCATTGGTCCTCGGTGTTTTACAACTGAATATATCATTGGCAAATTCATTGGTTCTAAGGATCTTTGTAATTTCGCCTGCTATGAATTTAAAAACTGTATCCATACAATAAAGCGTCACCCACGTACATTTTTAGACTTTTTCGATTATTTAGGTTCATTACTTATATTAGAAGAACTCCTAGAGTTCTCTATCGATTATTCCAGACTGTATAAAGATATTTACTATCCATCTTCAGGCCTTTTTATTGCCCGTGACTCAACCTATGCTATATCTGTCACTGCTGGAAGCAATCATTCGCCCCACAATCATAATGATGTTGGTAACTTTACAATCTATAAAAATGGTGAGCCGCTAATTATTGATATCGGCTATTTAGGAGATTATAAGGATTACGACTTCGTAAAAACTTCCCAATATCATAATGTTCCTATTATCAACAATAGATTCCAACGCTCTGGTGTTACTTCTCATGCAAAAAACGTGAAAGTATCTCTTGACCGTAGTGCACCTTCTATCTCCATGGACATTGCCTCCACCTATTCTAAGAAGACCAAAATTCTTTCTTATTTGCGGACTGTCACTTTAATGAAAGAAAAGGGAATACAAATTCGTGATGTATATGAATATGACTTAGATGCTTTTCTTTCTAGTACCATTCAAAACACTTTAATCTCCTTAAGTATCGTCACAAATCAGGAGCCTTGCCTGCGTGATTCTATACTTTCTATTGGGACGCTTGGTACACTGACACTTAGCAATGTGACCTATGCTACGATTGAAGAAATAGAGATGCCGAATGATCCAAGCTACTCCTCTTGGGGAAATAAAATCTACCATACCGCTCTTTCCATTAGTTCTAGTGAAGTGACTATGTCAATCCAATAACATACTAATAAATGAAACGCCATTGTAAGAATCATTTTCCCTTACAATGGCGTTTATTTAAAATAATAAGTGTGCTATTCCAGCTATAATTGGTAATGTGATTAAAGTACGTTCAATAAATATAATTACTAGATCTTTTAACTTTACAGGAATCTTTGATGCTAGTAGTAACGCTCCTACCTCTGATAAATAAATTAACTGAGAAACAGAAACTGCTGCTACGACAAATCTCGTTAGCTCACTTGTTACCGTATCCGCAACCATAACTGAAGGAATTAACATATCTGCAAATCCAGCAAACATTGCCTGTGCAGCCATATGTGCCTCTGGTAATCCTAATATTTGAAGGAATGGAACAAATGGCAACCCAAGAATTCTAAAAACTGGTGTATATTCGGCTATGATTAACGCTGTTGTTCCAACCATCATAACAATTGGTATAACGCTTACCCACATATCGATTACATTCTTTAAACCTTCTACCACAATGTTTTCAAACACATTAATATCTTTTACTTTATCAAGTGCACATTCGATTCCATATGCCACACTTGATTTTCCTTCATGGCTTTCCATTTCTACAGGTTCTGTCCCATCAATCAGCTTATCACTTTTTCTTGATAATGGCGGAAGCTTTGGAATTATGATTGCTGCTATAATACATGCAACTGTTACAGTTAGATAGAACTGTAAAAACATATCTCCCAGTCCTACTGTGTTGATTACGACAAGACAAAATGTTATGGATACAAGGGAGAAGTTTGTACCAATAATACAAGACTCTTTCTCTGTATAAAATCCTTCTTCATATTGCTTGCTCGTAAGCAATACCCCAATCGTACCATCGCCTAACCAAGAAGCAATCGCATCCACAGCACTTCTTCCTGGTAATCCGAAGATTGGTCTCATTACTTTGATAAGTAATGTTCCTACAAATTCTAATAATCCAAAATTCAATAATAATGGTAAGCAGATTCCTGCTAATAAGAAAATGCTAAATAATACTGGTAATAATTCTTCAAATACTAATCCACCCGTTGCACTTGAAGCAATCACCTCAAAGTCTTTGTAAAACACCGTGATTACTGTATAAACTGTTGCAATTCCTCGAATGCATAGTGCCAATGGCTTAATGTCAAACAACGACTGAATTAGCTCATTATTTATAAAAACATTTTTAGGATTTTTCATTTTTATAAGCTTTACGATTACACTTCCTAAAAATGAAGCTCCTATTAATGTTACTAAAATCATGTGAATGTTATTTGCGAAAAATTCCATCAATATGTTTGATAATACTGCAATCGGAATTGTAAATTTCCCATTATTCTTTATTGGTAGAACAAATAATATAATTCCTACTAATGATGGAAGAATAAATTTAATGTAGTTTTGTATGCTATTAGTTCTTTTCTCCATACTTGCTCCTATTCGATGCCCGTTATTAGTGTCTTTTTGCATTATAGTATATATATTCAGAATATTCAAGTAAAAAATGTATATTTATTAATAAATGGTTAGTTTTATACATATATATACAAATAAAGCATTATAAATGTTCATTAATTACCATCTTTAGAATGCGATAGAAAAAGAGCTATTATGCATCTCGCTCACACATAATAGCTCTTTTCCTATTCTTATACTTGCTCCTTTTTACGAGCAATCTCTTCCCCCATATGTCTATCTGAATTAAACATGTGCTCAAAAACCCAATCTTGAGCATGGTCCTTTAACTTCTTCAATTCCTCGTAAGGCATTTCTCCTAATTTAGGAATATCAATATCAACAATAACTTGTTGAAACTCTCGATGACGTTTAATATGCTGTTCTTTTAAAGAATATCCATACTCTTCCATCATCTTTTCTTCTTCATAAAAATGATAAGACACATATTCTCTCACCTGAGTGATGATATCATACAGCTGCTGATACGTTACTCCAATACATCTTGTAATTAGTAGCTGTTCCATATCTCTTATGATACGAAAGAGTTCTTTATGCTGCTCATCTATTTGGGAAATACCAATATTTAAGTCTTCTTTCCAATCAAACTTAAAATCAAACATTTAAACCTCTCAACTCCACTTTTTTACGACTTAACATTGTTGCATACAAAATTATATCGTAAAAAAACAAAAAAGCAATCAATTAATTCTATTTTTCGTCTTATTTTAAAAATTCGTGTATATTCAGTAGTCCCCAACCTTGTTTGCTCCATGGTTGCCCCATATCAACACAACTATTCTTAATTCTAATCTTTACCTCCTGAGTTGTCATTTCTGGATACTTATCTAAAAGTAACGCAATTGCTCCTGAGACCATCGGCGTAGCCATTGAAGTCCCACTCTTAATCGTATATAGCTGTGTATCTCTCTTTCCTCCGAAGAAATTGAACGCGTTTCTTGTCTTGCTGACATTACAGGATACAATATTGGATCCTGGTGCGACGACATCCGGTTTCTTTATACATGCATTGGTTGGCCCCCTGCCTGAATAGTCCTTTGCCCTACTTCCTGATAATTCAACGCTGATATCATCATCAGACGCACCGACTGTAATTACTTTTCTGCTTATTCCTGGTGTTGAAATTGATTTAGGCTTTGGTCCATTATTTCCTGCTGCTACAACGACAACAATTCCTGCATCCCATACAGCATTTACACCCTTTACCAATGCCGAGTTTTCATCATAACTATCAGATGATGTTGTGCCTACCGATATATTAACGATTCTAATATTATACATTTCTTTATGATTGATTACCCACTGTAATCCCGCTAACACATCTGATACGTTTCCATTTCCTTTATTATTTAATACCTTTACTCCTATTATATTGCATTTCGGAGCAATCCCCATATATTCTCCGCCTGATTCATGACCATTTCCTGCTATGATACCACACACATGTGTGTGATGTTACTATTCCTACACATTCCAAAAGAATACTACTTTGACCTTTCCAGACTCTTCCTTAACACTTATTTCAATTGTCTGAATCAATGACTGTATCAGGTAATAATCTAACGCCGTTATCTGAAATTCATGCTCTTGCTCATCTTTTTTTTCTTCCAACTCTTTCAATAACTGCATTTCCTTCTCTACATCCTTTAATGACTGATGCAAAATTGCCTGGATTTCTTCTCGATCCTTCTTCGATACGATTCCTTTTGCATAATCCATATACAGTGTACTCATCGCTTTTAAAATATGCTCTCTCTCTCCGATAAGCTGTCCCATATTTCCTGCTTGCTGATTCACACGATTAAAACTTCCCTGCAACATCTGACGCTTACTTTTTGTAATATAACGTTTGATTAATCGGTTTATATTCTCTAACGTTATCTGCTCCAGTTCATCTGAGCGAATTGAATTACGTTTACACTGCATGCCATTGCTCTTTTTATATAGCTGACACATATAATAGTAATACATCTTATTGCGATTGGTACTTGCCTTATATAGCCGATTCTTGCAATCACCACAAACCAGTTTTCCATTAAATAAATTAGGTGCTAAATTCCTATCCTTTTCTTTTCCGAACGATTTTCTATTCTCACCGATTTTTCTCTGCACCTGTTCAAATACATCCTTCTCAATGATTGCTTCATGGTTTTCCTCAATCACATGCCACTGCTCTTTTGGTAAAACGACCACTTTTTTATCCTTATAACTTAGCTTTCTCTCTCTTCCTTGTATCAGTGTTCCAATATAAATAGGATTGGTCAGGATTCTTTTAATTGTGGATACGCTCCATATACCACTTTGACTAAATACTGAATTTGGCGTCTTATACTTAAATCCGAGTTGTTGTTTATACTGCAATGGTGTTGGAATCTTCTTATCGCTAAGAATCTGCGCAATCTTAGCTGTCCCATTGCCTGCCAAATATAATTCAAATATGTATCTCACAATTTCTGCTGCTTTCTCATCCACTAGAATCCTATGATGATCCTCTTCATCCTTCTTATACCCATACGTTGCAAATGCAGATAAATACTGGCCATCTTCCATCTTTTTTTGAAATACGGATTTGATATTCTCCGATAAATCTTCACAATACCATTCATTCACAAGTCCATTAATCTGCCTTGCCTTCTTATTCGATGTCGATGCGGTATCTGTTCCATCCACGACGCCGATAAATCGTATTCCTAACATCGGAAGTTCCTTATGTAAATACTTTTCAATATGCTCCATATTCCTTGAAAACCGGTTCTGTGATTTGCATAAAATAGTATCAAACTTCTTTGCCCTTGCGTCCTTAAGCATCTGGTAAAATGCTGGCCGATTCCTATCATATAATCCAGAATAATCTTCATCTACATAAATATTATAAATCTGATACTTATGGGTACTTGCATACTCCAGTAAAAGTAACCGCTGGTTTTTTATACTTTCACTTTCTTCTCCCTTATATCTCGTTTCCCCATCTTCCTTTGAAAGTCTAATATAAAGGGCGGCCATGGTCATTTGCTATCTCCTCCTCTCTTTCTATTTTATGTATTGTCTCAAAATGCTCCTTATACTCTAATAAGATTTGATATAAATGATCACTGATTTCCTTATCTGTTTCACTCTGAAAATGATGAATCACTTCATATTCCCGACTCATTTCGTACTTCCTTATACAGCCTCTTATTATAGTTTATGATAGATATTATTCATTATGCAAAAAGGAATTGCCTGTCGTAACTACTGTTTCTTCAGACAATCCCTGCTTCTACTGTTTATAAACTTTTTGTTGAACCGCGAACAATCAGCTCTGCCGGCAGCATAATGTGCTTATTACTTGCCCTTCCCTTAATGACATCGAATAAGATATGTATGGACTCTTGTGCAAGTTCCTTCACAGGTTGTGAGATAGTAGTAATCGATGGATTATAATAATCAGACATCTCTATTCCATCAAATCCTATGACCGAAATATCTTCAGGAATACGCTTTCCATTCTCCACTATTGCCTTGCATGCTCCAATTGCTAAAATATCTGAAATTGCAAATACTGCCGTACAACCGGTATTCCTCTCTAACAGCTCTTTCATTACGGAATAACCATTTTGATAGGAATATTCTGTACTATCTTCATTCATATAGCCAACCAAAGACTGATCATGCTCCAGACCATATGCTTTTAATGCATTATAATATCCCGTCAACCTAAGATACCCAATACTACAGTCTTCTTTGGGAGTAGTAATAATTGCAATTCTCTTATGTCCTTGCTTAATCAGATATTCAACCGCTTTGAAGCTTTCTTTTTGATCATCCACTGCAATCGAGGAATACTTCGTCTTATCAATATTTTCAGCAATACTGCTCACTGTACTAATAATGTATGGAACACTAATCATCGCTAGTTTTTCCTCCGAGTGCATAAATAAACCGCCAAGAAATACAATTCCCCTTAAGTGCCTCTCATTTTCCAATTCGATGGCTACATCAATTTCATCTTCATTCGGTTTCACATGCCGAAGAACCAATGCATACTTATTCCGTTTAATTTCCTCTTCCATAATCGTAAGCATTGTTCCAAACATCGGATTATTCATTCCTTTTACTAAAATGGCAATTACCTTGGCATCATACCGTTTCAGATTTCTAGCACTATTATTGGGAATATAATTATACTCCTTGATCACCTGAAGAATCATTTCTTTCGTACTATTATTAATATCCGGATGATTATTAATGGCCCTGGAAACTGTGCTTACTCCAACACCACATATTTTTGCAATGTCTTTAATTGTGATTTGTTCCATACGAATCCCCTCTTGCAATTTATTACGTAAGACTTAACTAATGTCCTTACTTTCTTCCATATAATTTTGTTAGCTTTCCAATCTTTCTTGCTAACTCCTCTGTAAATTCATCTTTGTTCATTCTCCATAGCCAATTGGCTCTCTGCGATCCTGGCTGATTGATTCTAGCATCACTTCCAAGCCCAAGATAATCCTGCATTGGAATAATGCAATAATCTGCTACACTTGACAATGCAAGCCGAATGACTTTCCAATTCAGTTTTTTCACAGAGTCCTCATCTAAATCCATATACTCCATTAAAAACTTCTTATCCTCATTGGAAATCTCTTGATACCAGCCAAGCACCGTATTATTATCATGGGTACCGGTATAAACCACACAATTCTTATTGTAGTTATGTGGGAGATAGTCGCTATCTTCCCTTGAGTCAAATGCGAATTGCAGCACCTTCATTCCTGGATAGCCACTCTCTTTTACGAGATTGTATACCGCTTCATTTAGGAATCCTAAATCCTCTGCAATAATCGAAACGTCTCCTAATACCTGTTTGATTGCCTTAAAGAATTCAATACCAGGTCCTCGTTTCCATGCACCATATTTTGCAGTAGCACTTCCTGCAGGAATTGCATAATACTCTTCGAATCCTCTAAAATGATCCAGCCGAATGACATCATACATAATCAGGCTATGACGAATCCGATTAATCCACCATTCATAATCTGTTTCTTTTAAATAGTCCCAATCATACAATGGATTTCCCCAAAGCTGTCCATTTTCAGAAAATGCATCTGGTGGACACCCTGCCACATGAGTTGGATTATTCTTCTCATCATACTGAAATAAGGATGGCTGTGAAAAACAATCCGCACTATCAGAAGCAACATAAAATGGGATATCTCCAATAATCTTTATTCCCTTTTCATTGGCATACGCTTTTAACTTATTCCATTGATGGAAGAAAATATACTGCTGGAACTTATAACATAAGATGTCATCTGCAAGCTCTTTCTCATATTGAGCAACTGCTTCTGTCTTTTTCAGGCGGATATTTTCTTCCCAAGTTACATAGCTCGCACCATTGTTTGCCTTTTTGATTGCCATATAGAGTGCATAATCCTGCAACCAATAACTATTTTCCTCTTCAAATTGATAAAAATCTTCTTCGATGTGCTCTTTGAATTTAGAAAAAGCTTTTTCTAAAATTTCAAACCTGGTATTATATACCTTTCCATAATCGACAGCTCGCTCATTCTCACCAGTATCCAGAGCATCTATCTCCTCTTGCTTAAGATATCCTTGCTCAACTAGCTGCTCTAAATCGATATAATATGGATTTCCTGCAAATGTAGATAATGCCTGATAAGGGGAATCCCCAAATCCAGTAGGACCAAGAGGCAAAATCTGCCAATATTTTTGTCCTGCCTCTTGAAGCCGATCTACAAACTGATAGGCTTCTTTTGAAAAACATCCAATGCCATACTTAGAAGGCAAACTTGAAATAGGTAATAAAATACCACTTCCACGCACTATAATCTCTCCTTTGCTAACCTTTTACTGCCCCTGCAACAACGCCCTTTATAATATATTTCTGACAGCAAAGATAGAATATAATAATTGGAATTATCGCTAACACAAGAAGTGCCATTAAAGCACCATAATCCTTAGAGCCATAAGACCCCATCAAATATTGCACAACGACTGGAATTGTCTTATACTTCGTGGACAGGCCAATAGTCAGATATGGTAGCAGATAATCATTCCATATCCACATTGTATTCAGAATTGCAACCGTAATTACCGTTGGTTTTAATATCGGTACTATTATCGTAAAAAACATCTTAATCGGGCTACAACCATCAATAAGTGCTGCTTCCTCAATCTCTATCGGAATGGATTTCACGAATCCGCTAAACATGAATACTGATAATCCGGCACCAAACCCAAGATATAACACCATGATTCCCAATGGGTTATTAAGATGTAAGGTATCGGCCATTTTAGACATTGTAAACATAACCATCTGAAATGGTACAACCATTGAAAATACAAACATGTAATAAAGAAATGATGTAAGTTTTGATTTTCTACGAGTGATATACCACGCAGTCATCGATGTAAATAAAAGAATTACAAGTACAGAGCCTACCGTAATCACTGTGGACCATCCAAATGCACGGAAGAAAGAAGTCTTTTGAATTCCATTTGTATAGTTTTCGAGCTGTACAAACATCTCGCCTGTTGGAAGTGCAAAAGGAGAATCTCCGATATACAACTGTCCTTTAAACGAATTGAGGATTACGAATAGAATTGGTGTAAAGAATAAAACCACTAATATACATAAAATTATATAAATGACAATATCCCCAATCTTCTTACGTTGTCTCATGACTCCACCTCCTTGCTTCTCGTAAATCGAAGCTGCAAGAACGCAATGATAGCAACTAACAGGAAGAATACCACTGCTTTCGCCTGACCTACCCCCTCATAACCGATACGCCCATAGAACGTACTGTAAATATCAAGTGCAAGCATTCGAGTCTCTTTTGCGGGTCCACCTGCAGTAAGCGCTAAGTTCTGATCGAATAGCTTAAACGAATTACTTAATGTTAAAAAAGTACAAATCGTAATCGATGGCATTACCATTGGAATCGTAATGTATCGTAATCTCTGCCCTACTCCCGCGCCATCTACCTTTGCTGCGTCAATCAAATCCGTCGGTACATTCTGCAATGCAGCAATATAAATAACCATCATATATCCAACCATCTGCCAGTTCATTAATATAACTAAACCCCAGAAGCCATATTGAGAATCCATAAGCAGATCCACGTCAAAATTGCTAAGCACACCATTTATGATACACTGCCAGATATAACCTAGTACGATACCACCAATTAAATTAGGCATAAAGAAGACCGTTCGAAATATATTAGTCCCTTTAATCTTTCTTGTTAATGCCAAGCTCAATAAAAATGCAAAAATATTTATTGTAACAAGTGCTACAATTGCAAACTTCACTGTAAACCAAAGTGCATTCAAAAATTCCCCATTGTTTGTAAAGGCTTTTATATAGTTATCAAACCACACCCATTTTGTATCTGTTACTGTTTTAAACGAACAGAATGAAAGGTAGATACCGTAAACAAATGGAATAACAAATGCAATGGCAAATGCAATTAATGTTGGCAGTGTAAACACTAAGAAGTATTTCTTTAATATACGCTGCATACCTTTGCTCCTTTCTCAACCACAGAACCACCGACTAGCGGTCCTTGCCATTACGAATTCCAGTTTTGGATAGTGAAAGGGGCCGCCCCAAAATACCCACGTATCTTGCGAAAGCCCCTTTCCTAGTAAGTCATTAAACCTATGTCTCCTTGGAGTCAGCATAAGATGTGCTTGATTATAGTTTTTATATTTATGTCAACATTAGATGTAGCATATTTAATTTTAACTGCTAATTATTAGCAATAGCAGCTTTCTCAGTCTCCCAATCCTTTATAACAGCTGCCTTAACATCGTCCCAGGACTCTTTCTCCTGTGCATATTTTAATAAAGCACCACCGAAGTTATCCTTAAATGCCTGACTTGGGAAGGATGTGAAGTTCCAAGATATGCTTGTCTTAGAGCCGTCACTCATGTACTTACTGATTTCTTTTGCCAATGGATCCGTTGGTTTCTCACTATCACTAAATGTAGAGAATGGAGCAATGAATCCTAAATCATTCGTTACAGCTTTTTTACCATACTCTGAATTAAATAACCATTCTACAAAATCAAGAGATGCTTTTTGGTCTTCTTCAGATGCCTTACTGTTAATACAGAAGTAGTTTTCTGTACCAATACATAAGCCTTGATTTTCTTCCCCTGATATACCTGTGTAAATAGGGAGGAATTTTACCTTATCTTCTTTTACAGTATTACCTTTTACTTTTGCGATATCAGACCAGCCCCAGTTTCCATTCTGTATCATAGCGACTTTGCCCAATGCAAGTTCTTCCATGGAATTAGTAACTGTCTTCGAACCTAATTTTGTTCTTTCTGTACAAGAGTTATTTAAGTATAAATCAAAGATATTCTTAAAATTATCACTATATGTAAAATCGATTTTATCTAAATCGTTTACGTTCTTATCTTTATATTCATAGTAAATAGGGATATTAGCAAGATGTGTCTGCCATCTCCAGTCCTCGCCAGTTGCTAAAGAAGTAGATCCAAATACACCTTCGATACCTAATTGATCTTTCTTCGCCGTCATATCTTCTACGACTTTCTTAAGGGTATCAAAATTCTTGATATCTGTTGTTGTACTAATGTCTACGGCCTTATCTGCTAATGCAAAATACTTATCCATAATCTCTTCATTATAGATAATTCCATAACCCTCAACTACATAAGGAATTCCATATACTCCGTCCCCATCTTTCACTGCCATGTTCTTATCAATCAGCCAGCTATAGAGATCTGTATCTTTCAAATCCTTGCAATAATCTTTCCAGTTCTGATATCCTACAGGACCATTGATCTGGAATAACGTTGGAGCATCTGTCATTGCAATCTCAGACTTTAATGTCTGTTCATATGTATTATTTGCAGCAGTTACTACCTTGACTTCGATTCCTTTTTGACTTTCATATTCTTTGGCGATCGCCTGCCATGCTGCATCAGCTTCAGGCTTAAAGCTTAAATAATAAACCTTACCTTTTTTCTCTTCCTTCTTTGATGTCTCATCACTGTTGCCCCCACATCCAGTAACATATAATGATACTACAACCAGAATCATAATGATGCTAATAAGCTTTTTTTTCATACTTTCCTCTCCTTCTTCATAACTATTCTTCCTTCTATCTTATGTAGCTTATTAAGCTGTATTCTATTGTACAATTGGTTGTATCATTGGTCGGAAACGTTATCGGTAACGTTTCCATTTACTACTTGTCCTTATCGTAACATCGTTTAGCGAAAACTTCAACCATTATTTCCCAAATCAATATTTTGATTTCTTATAGTTATTACATATCCATTATATTAACTTATAGTGTCTTTTTGATTTTACAAGAATGTCCCATATTCGTTAGGAATACTCACATCACACATGTGTGCCATGACCATTATCATCATATGGATATCTTCTTCCATTGACAACATCACAGAATGCAATAATTCGATTCTTTCCAAACGTCAAGTCTGCATGCGGATACACTCCAGTATCGAGAACAGCCACTCCTACTCCTTCTCCAAAAATTCGTTGTTGTCTTGCTGACTCTAGCTGAAGGATATGGGTAGCTCGATTCATTTGTGCATGGATAATTGAGTCTACTTCTACATTCATTGATTCTTTCTTATTGAAATCGCAGGCAAACAGCTTCTCTGTTAAACCGCTTTCTATTTCGATCACCACTGAATCTATCATTGGAAGAGTGTACTTAATGCAATAGTTATCTGTCACATTTTTTACAATATCCCTTAACTCCCTATTTGTTACTATTATTTGAGTTTTGCTTTGGTTACACTCTTTTTTCTTTTTTCCTAATCCCATATGTTTCATCTTCTTATCCAAACTTGCTGACTTTTAAGACCTTTTGTTTACGTAATATAAGTCGCTTTAAAAGGACTGCAAGTTATGCATATTCCACCTCATAGAGTTCATCACTAATATCATATTCATCTTACCTATGTTTTGCTAACAAAAGGGGTTGCTAATTCATAGACTTTTTTGGAAGTATTTGTTATAATATTGTTATAAAAACCCATTAATTGCTAAAGCTTATAGGAGCTAGGAGGAATTTTTATTATGAAGTTTCATATTTTGCATAAGAAAAAAATGAATAAAAATAATAAGATAAAATATAAACCGATTAATAAGCATATTAAATCATTTGATATACATAAAAAGTTGAAAACTAAACCTCGCCGCAGCAAACTAACAGTCCTAATAAACGTTGTTCTGATTTGCGGCATTCTCTATAGTCTTGGGGTAATCATTTATCACAGATATACCAATTACACGGCTGATGAGCTTAACAATGCGCTTGCAAGCGATGTAGCCAATGTAAAGAATCAGATTGATTATGACAAGCTTAAGCCCAATTCAGTCTCGCCTACTATCACTCCTAGTGCAAAACCCAAGAAAACGCAAACGCCTCCTCCTACCAAGAAGCCTGCAAAAAAACAAACAAAGGCAACAAAAAAACCAGTTGAAACTGCAAATCCTAATGTTACAAAGAGTCCAATAAAAAATAGCAATCCGAATTCCGATATTCTTCCTCAATATCAGAAGGCTTATGATGAAAATAATGATTTGATTGGCTGGATCCATATTGATAATACGACTGTGAATTATCCTGTTTTGTATACAAAGGAAAAAGACTATTACGCAAGGCGTAATTTCAATAAAGGATATAGCGATAACGGTTCCATCTGGTTAGATGAAACCAATATTCTAAATAAAAACGAACGTGATAACAATCTTCTGATTTATGGACACAATATGAAAAGTGGCGCAATGTTTGGCGTTCTGCATGGATATGAAGATGAATCCTACTATAACGCCCATCCTACAATTCATTTTGATTCCATCTATGAAGAAGGTACTTATGATATCATTGCAACTGCTCGTACCGAAGTAATGATGAGCAATGATGTAGGATTTCGATATTATTATTTCACAGGATATAAAGATGAAAAATCTTTCAATGAGTATATGGACTTCTTATCAAAGAACAAACTGTATGAAACAGGCATTAAAGCCGAATATGGAGATGAACTTATTACACTTTCCACTTGTTCTAGCCATGCGCGAGATAATCGAGGACGTTTTATCGTTGTAGCAAAACGTCGTAAATAGCCGATTGGACAAGCATTATAAAATATTCTAATTTTTTTTTTTATATTTTAGGTAAACTAGTCAAGCCCTACCGCATAGTATAGATTGTAAACATCATTTAGGAGGAACAATAATGAGTGATTTAACAACTACTAACTGCGGTAATGGCTGCGGCTGCAGCAACGGATTTAATGGTAATGGATTTGGTGGAGATGGCTGCTGCTGGATTTGGATTATCATTTTACTCTTCTGCTTCTGCGGCAATGGTTTTGGCGGAAGTGACAGTTGTGGCTGTGGTGACAGTAGCAATGGTTTTGGTGGCGGATGCTGGATCTTAATTATCCTTATTCTTTTCTGCTGTGGTGGATGCTGCTAATTGCGAACTGCCAGAAGAGGGTGCCCAGCACCCTCTTCTTCTTTTGTCTTGAAAACCTAAAAACTTTCTTTTAATCATCAGTTCGATATTTGAAAAAATATTTTTTTACATATACTACTTTCCTTGTAAATACTTTTTCTTCTCTTGCATAAGACATTCATAACATTCATAATCTATTTCATAAATTGTATTCTGCTCAATAATCAATTCATCATTTTCATCATTTCCTCCTTGAGCACTATACGTATTATTATTCCTTAACTCACCTATCTGTTTCAACATATTATAATCTTCTCTAGACATTACAAACGTCCTTTCTATTTTGTAAAATAATATCTACTTTAGTATATGCATGTAGAAAAGAACGGTACTTCTCTTGCACCTAATAATTTATTCAGTTATAATACTTCTAAGCTTTTTACTAAAATAAAAGAGGTGACGTAATGTCTGGTTCAATATTTGGAAAACAGTTTCAAATCTCTACATGGGGGGAATCCCATGGAAAGGGAATCGGTGTTGTTGTAGATGGTTGTCCTGCAGGACTTACCATTAATGAAGAAATCATTCAGCAGTATTTAAACAGAAGAAAGCCTGGTAGCAACCCTTATGCTACACCACGTAAGGAAAGCGATACCGTGCACATTCTTTCTGGCGTTTTTGAAGGAAAGACGACTGGGACAAGCATTTCTATGATCGTCAATAATGAGAGTCAGCGCTCACATGATTATACGGAAATTGCCTCCTATTATCGTCCTGGCCATGCAGATTATACCTTTGACGCAAAATACGGTTTTCGTGACTACCGTGGAGGCGGACGTTCTTCCGGACGCGAGACCATTGGTCGTGTTGCTGCAGGCGCCATTGCTCTTGAACTTCTTAAACAGCTTAATATCCATGTAACTGCCTATAGCAAATCCATTGGACCAGTTACGATAGATTATAATAATTCAAACCTTGATCATATTATGGAGAGCCCTCTCTATATGCCTGATCTTTCTGCTTCTAAACAAGCGGAAGAATATCTTAAGGAAAAGATCAAAGAACAGGACTCCACTGGCGGTATCATCGAATGCGTCGTAACTGGCATGCCTGCTGGTGTTGGTGAACCTGTCTTTGAAAAATTAGATGCAAATCTTGCAAAAGCCATCATGTCCATTGGCGCTGTGAAAGGATTTGAAATCGGAGATGGTTTCGCTGTAGCAAACATGAACGGTTCTCAAAATAACGATGCTTTCGTAATGGGAGCTGACGGAAAAGTGAAAAAGATTACCAACCATAGTGGTGGTATCCTTGGAGGTATGAGCGACGGTGCTGACATAATACTCCGTGCTGCAATCAAGCCAACACCAAGCATTTTTCAGACTCAACATACCGTAAATAAAGACGGAGAAAATATTGATATCAATATCAAAGGACGCCATGACCCAATCATCGTCCCAAGAGCCGTTGTCGTTGTAGAATCCATGGTCGCTTTAACATTAGTTGACATGCTTTTTGCAAATATGACATCGACTATGAGCAAAATTGAATCTTTCTACAAATAACAATAAGGAGCTGCCACGCTTAGCGTGACAGCTCCTTATTTATTATTTAGACTTAACTTCTGTCCAAGATTTTTGATATAATTTATCTCCTGCGGAACCTAAGTATTTATAAGTTTCACAACGAGAAATGATATCATCACCTGGGAATAATACTTCGCTATCTCTTACCTCTTCGTCTTCAATCAAAGCTTGAGCAGCTTTATTTGGCGTAGAGTACGTGATATATTCAAAGTTCTTTAATGCAATGTCTGGTCTGCATAAGAAATTAATCCATTTCTCAGCATTTTCTTTGTTCTCAGCATTTTCTGGAATTACCCAAGAATCAATCCAAATGTTGCTTCCCTCATCTGGAACTACATATTCCAAATTCTCATTTTCGCTTTGTGTATATAAGGCTTCCCCAGAATAGATAATTCCGATTGCTGCTTCATCCCCAATCATCTTATCGCGGACTTGATCCACAAAGTAACCTTGTACAAGGGACTTTTGATTCTTTAATAACTCTGTAGCCGCTGCTACTTCAGATTCGTCTGTAGAATTTACCGAATGGCCTTGATATTTCAGTGCAATTCCTAGTGCATCACGGATACTGTTGATCATAATGATCTGACCTTTATATTTTTCATCGAAAATAGAGGACCAGCTTGTAATCGGCTCATCTACCTTTGTCTTATTATAAAGGATACCTACTGTTCCCCAAGTATAAGGAACTGAATATTTATTTTCTGCATCAAAATATTGGGATTGTTTCATATACTCTTCACCAATATTTTTAATATTAGGAACATTATCGAAGTTAATTTCTTGAAGCAATCCTTCTTGAATCATGTGCTCTATCATATAATCGGATGGGCAGATTGCATCATAGCTTACTGCACCTGATTTTATTTTAGAATACATATCTTCGTTCTCTTCGAATTCATCATATAATACTCTTAATCCTGTTTCCTCTTCAAATTGAGTAATTACATCAGGATCAATATATTCGCCCCAGTTAAATACATACAAATCATAGTTTCCGGAGCAGCCGGACAAACTTGCAATGCAAGTGGCGCATAGTAAAAGTAATGCGATAAATCGTTTCATTTACGCCTTCTCCTTCTTATCTGTCTTTCTATTAATGAGGACTAATAAAATTAACACCGCAACAAACATAAGCGTTGATAACGCATAGATTTCCGGCTTAATACCTTTACGTACCTCAGTATAAATCTTTGTAGATAACGTATCGATTCCTGGCCCTGTTGTAAAATACGTAATTGTAAAGTCATCAAGTGACATCGTAAATGCCAATAAGAAACCAGATAATATTCCTGGGAAGATTTCTGGCAGGATTACCTTGTAAAATGCATAGATTGGAGATGCTCCAAGATCTAAGGCTGCCTCATACGTATTCTTATTGATCTGTCTTAATTTCGGCATTATGCTTAAAATTACGTACGGTATATTAAATGTGATATGCGCAAGCAATACCGTTCCAAATCCAAGTCGGATTCTTGTCTTAAAAAAAAGGTTCATAAAGATGAACAGTAACATCAAGGAGATACCTGTTACGATATCTGCATTTAACATTGGAATGTTTGTTACTGCCATTAAAAGCGCTCTTGGCTTCTTCTTCATGGAGTTCATAGCTACGGAAGCTAATGTTCCAAGGATTACTGCGATTAACGCAGATAAAAATGCAATTAATAACGTTACATATAATGCATTTAAGATATCTTGATTTGAAAATAATTCTTTGTACCATTTTAATGTGAACCCCCCCCATTTTGCACGGGATTTTGATTTATTAAATGATAGTATGATCAATGTTAAAATTGGTGCGTATAAAAAGATTAACATAATTGTCAGATACGCACGTTGTGATAGTTTTCTTACCATACGTTTGTACCCTCCATATCTGTATCGTATTTTGCTATAAATGCCATACTGATTAAGATAAATACCATTAATACGATGGATAATCCTGAACCAGTATTCCAGTCATATTTAAACTTGAATTCTTGCTCGATTACATTACCAATCAGGTGAACCTTTCCACCGCCTAAAATATCTGAAATTACGAATGTCGTTAAGGATGGTACGAATACCATCGTAATTCCACTGATTACTCCAGGCATGCTTAATGGGAAAATAATCTTTGTAAATGTCTGATATCCATTTGCGCCTAAGTCTCTTGCTGCATTAATTACATTAGTATCAATCTTAACTAGCGTATTATAAATTGGCAATACCATAAATGGTAAGAAGTTATATACCATACCTAATACAATCGCATAAGGAGTATTGATAATATTGATTTTTGGCAAATGCATCCAAGATAACAAAGTGTTGATTACACCATTGTTTTCAAGCAACGTCTGCCAAGCAATTGTACGTAACAAGAAATTCATCCACATTGGAAGAATAAATACAAAAATAATAAAGCTTGAATTCTTTAATTCGGCGTTTTTAAGTATCATCGCAAGAGGATATGCAAGTAATAAGCAGATCACCGTTGCAATCATACTTAATATTAACGAATACACGAGTGCTTTTAAATTAATCGGATCAAACATAAGGCGGACATTTTCTAAGGTAAACGCTCCGTCTACATCCGTTAAACCATAGTAAACTACGATAAGAAGAGGGATGATAATAAACGCAGCCATCCAAATAATATAAGGAAAGGCTAAAAAGCGTCTCTTATTGTTCATCACTGATCACCGCCTCTTCATCTTCAGACTGTGGCTTCTGCATAATCTGGATATCGAAAGGATCAACTTTGATACCAACCATAGCTCCTACTGGACTTAAGTCTGTGCTATGAACTAGCCATTCATGTCCATTTGCCAAAACTTCCATCTCATAGTGCACGCCTTTGAAGATCAAGGAAGTAACGACACCTGTAAGGATTCCGTCTTTCGGATCTACAAGATCGATATCTTCTGGACGGATTACAACGTCTACTGGTTTGTTCTTTCCAAAACCTTTGTCCACACATTTAAATTTCTTGCCAAAGATTTCAACCACTTCATCCTCAATAAATGTACCATCTACAATATTGCTTTCTCCAATAAAGTCGGCAACGAAAGCATTTTGTGGCTCATTATAAATATCTTCCGGGGAACCAATCTGTTGAATGTATCCTTGATTCATGACAACGATGCTGTCAGACATAGTAAGTGCCTCTTCCTGGTCATGTGTTACATAGATAAATGTAATTCCTAATTCATTTTTTAAACGGATTAACTCATATTGCATGTCCTGACGTAATTTTAAATCAAGGGCTCCTAATGGCTCATCTAATAATAATAACTTTGGCTCATTTACGATTGCTCTTGCAATGGCGATACGTTGTTGCTGTCCACCACTTAAGCTTTCTACGGAACGATTACCAAATCCCTCTAAATTCACTAACTTTAGTGCATATTCAATCTTATCTTTTATATATTGTTTACTTTTATTTTTAATTTTCAAACCGAACGCTATGTTCTCAGCAATAGTCATATGTGTAAATAACGCATACTTTTGAAATACGGTGTTTAGCTGACGTTCGTTTGGTGGAAGCTTTGTTATATCTGTGCCATCAAAAACAACCTGCCCCTTATCTGGAGACTCAAATCCACCAATGATTCTTAGCGTTGTTGTCTTACCACATCCACTTGGACCTAATAACGTTAAGAATTCATTTTCTTTCACATATAAGTTTAAATCATCTAATATGACACTTTCGCCATATGCCTTTGATATATTCTGTAAATCTATTAATTTCTTTGACATAATCGCACGATTTTCCCTTCTCTAAAAACTTGGAGGTGTTGATACCCAGATTAAACTGGCACCTGTCTTTCCTACTGCTTGTATATAATGCTTTTTATTTGGCGTAAAATAAAAAGATTCTCCTTTTTTCGCTTTATAACTAGTGTTGCCAATAATTATATTTATACTTCCACTCAGTACATAACCGAACTCTTCTCCTTCGTGTGGGTTGTCTGGATATGTAGCTCCTTCTGGTTCTAGCTGTAGCAATATTGGCTCCATCATATTCTTTTGAGCATTCGGTATAATCCACTCAATCTTGTTCTTTAACTCACTGTCTATCTTTTCAAAATAATCCGATTTTTTAAATACCACTTGCTCACTTGTCGTATTGCTGAAAAACTCTTCTAAATTTGTTCCCAAACATTGTAATATGTCAACTAAAGTTGCAATGGACGGACTTGTAAGATCTCGTTCTAACTGTGAAATAAAGCCCTTGCTTAATTCTGATCGATCCGCTAATTCTTCTTGTGTAAGGCCTTTTTGCGTTCGAAGTTCTTTGATTTTATTTCCGATATGCATAAAAAGACTCCTTTTCTTCTGTCTTCATTTTTATTTATAATAAATAACAGTATTTATAAACTTCGGGTTTACTTTTACTGTTTTCTCGTTATCATTTGTAGTAATAATAAACTTTATGTTTAGTTTTACTAAACTTAGTGCATAAAACATTATACTCTCTTTCTATATGATGTCAATTCATTTTTTCTCTTTTTACGAATATATTTTTAAATAAATCGACATCCGAATTCTCATTATTATTTGTTTTTACCAATTACTTTCCAATACTTTAAGGTTATGCATATTTTTCATGCTTTATTCTATAATTAAACAATCCTTCTTCTATGTATAAGGTGCGCATCACACGCCCCGCTTTTTGGGACATTTTTAATTGTTAGGAAAGAGCTCGACAGAGACATTTCCTAACAATTAAAAAAAGCAACTCTCATTTCTGAGAGTTGCTCGACTTCATTTATTCTAAACCGCTTTTGTTTTTACACTCTTGATTGCGCTATAGTTTGAATACACAAGGTTTCCACCGGATTTCTGATATGCACGTACTTTATAATAATATACTGTATTTCCTTTTAGACCTGTATTGTTAATATACGTAGGGGATTTTGTAATTACTTTCTTGTACGTTCCGTTCTTGCTTGTAGAACGATAGATTTCATATCCCGTTGCGCCTTTCACATCTGACCATGTCATATGGACTCTTCCGCTGTATCCTGTGATTGTTTTAATGGTTGGTGCAGAAAGCTTTACTGGATTGGTAGTCTTCGCACTAACTGGTGTGGTATATGCTGAATTGTACTCTTTGTTTCCAATTTTCTTCACTGCCATTACTTTATAGTAATACGTTTTATTCTTTGTAAGGTTTTTATTTATAAAGCTTGTGGATGTGATTGTTGCTATTCTTGTATATTTTCCATTTTTGCTTGTCGCACGATATAACCTATAAGCAGTTGCTCCTGAGGATTTTGACCATGAAATCTTTACAGAAGAACTTGTAACGGAAGATATCTTCACATTTTTTGCTGGTGCCTGCACTGGTTTTGCAGATACTACAGAAGAAAATGCAGAATCAATATCCTTTTCCTTACCTTTTACGTAAGCTTTGATCTTATAATAAACCGTCTTATTGTTTGTTAACTTCGTATTAGAAAATGATGTTCCTGTTGTTGTCTTGATTAATTTATATGTCCCGGACTTAGAAGTTGAGGAATATAATTTATATCCTGTAGCTCCAGACACTTTGGACCAAGTAATCTTGTTGGAATTATAACTTTCACTAACTGCTTTAAACGTAGTAACCTTTGCAACCGCTGTCTTACATGATACGATTGCTGAAGTTGCAGTTTCTACCTTATCTCCATTCGTACGTAAAGCAGCAACTTTATAATAGTTTGTTGCTGAAGTAGAAGCTCCTGTATGCGTATAAGTTAATGCTGTTGTCGTAGTTAATTTCTTATACGTACCATTTTTGCTTGTAGAATGGTAAATCTCATATTTTTCTGCTGTCTCTACCTTATTGTAAGTCAATTTGATCTTACTTGCTGTATAGATTTCTGTCTTTACAGTCGGTGCAGCTAATTGTACCGGATTAATGATAGGAGTTTCCATGTTGAGGCTGTCGATACTAAGACTGTTTCCTTCTGCCACGCGACTTGTTTCCGTCGTATATTGTGGATTCATTTTTAAAAGTTCAGCAGCGGTAACGCCTAACTTAGTAGCAATTGACGCGACTGTTTCATTGGCTCCTGCCACATATCTTTCTTTCTTTGTCTTCATGTCGACATATGTCATTCCTGTTGTTGCTTCCTTTAAGTCGAGCTCATAATTCATATCAACTCTTCCGCTTATACCCGCAACTTTACCATATTCTGAATATTGCCACATTCTTGTATATGTCTTGTAATAATCACATCTATTTTTATCCGTATCACATTTAAAATGATATTTTCCGTTATATGCAAGGTAAGAACTTGAACTTCCATAATGAGGAATCCACCAGTCATACATCTTTAACTCACTCATATTCAGATGATTACTACTAAAGTTATCTCCTGTATACAGCATGAAGTCATAACCAGCTTTTTCAATGGTATCTGCAAAAGTCTTAACCATGCTTGTATTTAAACTATTTGATAATTTCCCTTGAATCGATGAATCTTCAATGTCATAACAAACTGGATACGTAATCTTATATCCTTTTAATAAGCTGGCTACAAACTCAGCTTCCTTCTTCGCTTCTGCTGTCGTTGTCGCCGTACTATAAATATAAACGCCAACAGGAATTCCTGCCTTAGTAGCACCTTCAATGTTTTGTTTATATTTTCCTTCGGCTGATGTACTAGCTCCATATGCAACACGAACAATTGCAAATTCCACTCCGTCAGCCTTTACTTTATTCCAGTCAATATCACCTTGCCATTTGGATACATCAATACCGATACGATTTGAGTTTGATGCGATCACTCCTGACGTTGCCCCTTCAACTCTTGCTCCATCGCTTACAGAATATGCAGTTACTTTGAAGTAATTCATTGCATCTGTAGTCAGATTATCAAAGATAATTGACGTATTCGTAGTGGATGATACTAATTCATAAGTTCCATTCTTTGTCTTTGATGAATACACGTTGTATCCAGTCGCCCCACTTACCTTTTTCCATGAAAGCTTGATTGTATTCATTGCAGGATGCGTAACACTAACAGCAATTGTAGTGTTTGCCTTTACTTTTTTCGGCTCATAACCGAATGCAGTCCCTGAAATCACAACTAAGAAAAGTAAAGCTGCAACAATTCTCATTATTCTTCTTTTCATACCATATCTCCCCTTTATTCTCCCTGGTGTTTCTCTTTACATGTCACTAATAAAAAAAGACATACTTGCAGTATGATATCGACATTAGTTTCTTACTTCATAATAGCTCTACGTCGCTTACCATAAATTACATGCATGTCTTTTTTCATTCTTTTTATTTGATTTTTATGGATGAACTGTTACTGTAGCTTCCATATACTTTTTTCCCTTTTACAACACGATATGCCCTAACTTTATAATAATATCGTTTTCCTTTTGTCAGATATTTGTTTGTATAGGATGTTTTTGTTGTATATGCTATTCTTGTGTATGTGCCATTCTTTTTTGTTGAGCGATAGATGGCATAACCGCTTGCTCCACTAATTTTTCCATATTTAATGGTTGCGTTTCTAGAACTTGTTGACAGTTTGCTAATCTTTGCCTTAGCAACTTTCGTAGTTGCTGATGTATACTTGCTCTCTGCAGACCAGTAGTTCTTCTTATTATAACTTTTTACTGCCTGTACTTTGTAGTAGTAAGTCTTTCCAAGTGTTAATTTCTTGTGTGTAAAAGTATTTGTTTTAGAATAACCTGCTGTCTTATAAGTTCCATTCTTCTTTGTAGCAACCAGAATCTTATACTTATAAGCTCCTTCTGACTTATTCCATTTCAGACTCACGCTATTATACTGTGTATCTGTTACCCAAACTTTGGATGGTGCAAGCATCTCCGGTTTGCCTGCAACAGCTTTAGCCGACTTGGATTGTACCACTGCATTGTTATTCTTCTTATAGCCATATACTTTGTAGTAGTAAGTCTTCTTCGTTGTTAATCCCTTGTCTGTAAAGCTTGTACCTGTTACGGTTCCAACTTTTTTATACGTACCATTCTTTGATGTAGCACGATAGATGTAATATCCATTAGAATAATTGATTGCAGACCATGTGATCTTAACTTTGTCAAATCCAGCGGATGCTGTCTTTACATTGGTTACATTGGATACAGTTACCCCATTTGTACTAAGTACTTTTGAATTGATTGCAATACTATTTCCCTTAGCTAATTTTGTAGTTGCCGTATAGTTTTTACCTGTTACATTTAGCTGGCTGACAGAAACCTTATATTTATCTGCAATAGAACTTAATGTTTCCCCACTTGCTGTTAAATACGTTTCTGTTCCCTTAGATACGTTATAATGAGCCATTCCATATACGGATTGTTTTAAATCAAGCTCATAGTTCATATCTACATTTCCATTAATTCCATTTACTTTTCCTAAACTGGAGTACTGCCAGAATCTTGTTTTTTCATGATTACAGTTTCTTCCATAATGGTATTTTCCCGTATAATGAGTATATTTCTCCGTGGATCCATAATGTGCAAGCCATGCGTCATACTCAGAAAGTTCATCCATATTGATATACGTTCTACTAAAGGTACATCCTGTATAGATCATTGGCGTATAACCGCCTTTTTTTATTGCTTCACAGAATGCCTTTGTAAGCTTCGTATTCTTTGCTCTTCCTGATGCTGTAGCTCCCTGCTTTGATTGTATTTTATCTTCAATATCAAATGCTACTGGATACTGTAACTTGTATCCTTTAATCAACTTAAGTACATACGCAGCCTCTTTCTTTGCCTGGCTTTCTGTCGTAGCCATACTGTAGATATAGACACCAACAGGAATTCCTGCTGCCTGTGCACCTTCAATATTCTGTTTGTATAATTTTTCTGCTGTCGTGCTTGTAGAATAAGCAACGCGAACAATTGCATATTCGATTCCTGCTTCTTTTACTTTCTTCCAGTCAATCGTATCATTCCATTTTGAGACGTCGATTCCAATCTTGTTGGAACGAACTTTATAGTCCTTTGAACTTGCTACTACGACTTGTTTTTCACTTACCACTTTATAAGCAGTAACTTTAAAATAATAAAACTTATCACTGGATAAGCCGTCAAACACTATTTTATTATCCAGTGTTGAGGAAGCTAATCGATATGTATCCGATGCCTTTTCTTTATAATAGACATTATAGCCATACGCCTCTGAAACCTTTCCCCATGAAAGTTTGACTGTATTCATAGACGGATGCTTCACTGTAATATTGATTGAAGCAATCGTTTTGGCTGCTTTTACTGTTGTTTTTGGCAATTCGACAAATATTCCAGCTATCATTACCAGCACTAATAATGATGCAAGTATTCTTTTACTGTTCGTTTTCATTTCGTTACTCCTTCGTTCTTTTTTCAAATTCCCTTTTATATCTAAAATAAACTACAAATATGACCAAAAAAAGTCATATAAGTAATATTTTTTATTTTTTTAATATTACTTACATGACTCTTAAGTTTTTATCTTATTCTTTCTGGGAAACCAACTTTTTTCTGAACTTTTCTCAATGTCTTATTAGCAAAGTAATTTGCTTTCTCTGCATTTGCTTTAATTATGCTGTCGATATATGCCTTATCTTTTAATAAGTCCGCTTGTTTTTCTTGAATTGGTCTTAATACATCTACTACGGCTTCACCAACTGCTAATTTGAAATCGCCATATCCTTTTCCGTCAAATTCACGTTCGATTTCCGCGATTGTCTTGCCTGTTGCTGTTCCATAGATATCAATCAAATTACTGATTCCTGGTTTTTCTTCTTTGTCATAACGCACTTCGCTGAAGGAATCTGTTACTGCACGTTTGAACTTACGAATGATTGCATCTGGCTCATCTGTTAAATAAATGCTTGCATTTGGATTTTCATCCGACTTGCTCATTTTCTTAACTGGATCCTGAAGGCTCATAATCTTTGCTCCAGTCTTTCCGATATAAGCTTCTGGGATGGTAAATACATCACCGTAAATATTGTTAAATCTATTTGCAATATCTCTTGTTAATTCTAAGTGCTGCATCTGGTCGATACCAACTGGTACAACGTCTGTCTGATATAATAAGATATCCGCTGCCATTAATGCTGGATACGTATAAAGTCCTGCATTAATATTATCCGCATGCTTGGATGACTTATCTTTAAACTGTGTCATACGATTTAACTCACCCATGTAGGTAAAGCAATTTAAGATCCAGTTTAATTCCGCATGTGCGCTGACATGGGATTGATAATAAATGCAGTTTTTCTCAGGATCCAATCCTGCTGCAATATATAATGTCAATAAGGCTCTTGCACGTTTTCTAAGCGTCGCAGGGTCTTGACGAACTGTAATTGAATGCATATCAACTACGCTGTAAAAGCATTGATATTCTTCATTTAAAGTAACCCAGTTTTTCAGAGCCCCCATATAATTTCCTAATGTAAGATTACCTGTGGCCTGCATCCCACTAAATAGGGTCTTTTTTCCGTCTAGCATGTAGTTCACTCTTCCTTTTTCTCATATACATATTTAATCACTTTAGTTTATCATACGACAAATTATTTGTAAACTCGACATGCCTACTATGTACTATTCTTCTTTATAATAATCCCGTACTAAAATATCTCTCCATACGGTCAGCTAAGACAGTTGCAACAATCTTATCAGAGCCGTATTTCTTTGTAATCTCCTTCGCTGCCCATACATTGGCTCCCGATGACGTTCCACATAACAATCCCTGCACCCTTGCAAGTTCCCTTGTTGTCTCAATGGCATCCTCATCCGTCACTTCTATGATGTCATCGATTAATGAGGTATCTAATACATCTGGGATAAATCCATCTCCGATTCCCTGTATGCTATGCAATCCCGGTTCGTCTCCTAATAATGCTGAAACATTTTTTGGCTCCACTGCCACTACACGTAAGTCTTTATTTTTTTCTTTCAAATACTTTCCAATTCCTTGTAACGTTCCGCCGCTTCCAAGGCCTGATACGAATATATCCACTTTTCCATTCAACTGTTTATAGATTTCTGGACCAGTGGCACGATAGTGTATGTCTGGATTGTCTGGATTCTTAAATTGCTGTGGCATAAACATCTTCTCATCATTTGTCACAAGTTCTTCTGCCCTTCTTACTGCCCCGCCAATGCTCTCATTTGCTGGTGTAAGTTCTAGTTCTGCCCCTAATGCACGAATAATCTTTTTACGTTCTTCACTCATATTCTCTGGCATGACAATAATGACACGATACCCTTTCCTTACTCCGACTAATGACAGTCCAATTCCTGTATTGCCTGAGGTAGGCTCTACGATTGTCATTCCTTTTCTTAATATTCCACGCTGCTCCGCTTCTTCAATCATATTCTTTGCCACGCGGTCTTTGATGCTCCCGCCCGGATTCAAAAATTCTGCTTTTGCAAAAATATTTAAGCCTGTCGTATTCTTCAAACTTATTAAAGGCGTATGCCCAATCAAATCCAAAATATTTTCTGTATATGTGTACATATCTTCCCTCCTGAAAACATTGACATATAAATATATTAATCTCTTTTGGAAATTATTTCAATCTTTGCTTATATGATGAAGGAATATATAAAAGTCATTGATCTTTATTTTTTAGCAACGAAAAAAGGCTAAGTACCTGCTCAAGTACTTAGCCTTCCTCAATCCAAAGGAGGTCATCCACCCTCCAACCTCAAGTATAAAAACCACACACTCTTAAAACTCTATAAATAATTTATCCGTTCGCTCGAGTCTTATGATACTAATTCTTTTCCTCTATGAAAAGATTAATTACTTAAATGTCTGGTTTCGTTACCCGAATGTCTATGCAGTTCTTTCAAATTGGGAATTATAAAGGTTTGCATAGAAACCATTTAACGCCATAAGTGTTTCATGGTTACCTTGTTCGATGATATCTCCATCTTTCATTACTAAGATTACATCTGCATTCTTAATTGTAGAAAGACGATGGGCAATGATAAAACTTGTTCTTCCTTCCATCAAGTTATCCATAGCTTTCTGGATTCGTTCTTCTGTACGAGTATCTACAGAACTTGTTGCTTCATCAAGAATTAAGATCTTATCATCTGCAAGGATTGCTCTTGCAATTGTAAGAAGCTGTTTCTGACCTTGGGAAACATTGCTTGCTTCTTCATTTAATTCCATGTTATATCCACCTGGAAGTGCTTTAATGAAGTGATCTGCATGTGCTGCTTTTGCTGCTGCAATAACTTCTTCATCAGTTGCATCTAAACGTCCATAACGAATGTTTTCCATAATCGTTCCTTTGAACAACCATGTATCTTGTAATACCATTCCGAACATTTCACGTAATTCACTACGATTGAAATCTTTTAAGTTATGACCGTCAACTAAGATTTCTCCACTTGTAACATCATAGAAACGCATTAATAACTTAACCATTGTTGTCTTACCTGCACCAGTAGGACCAACGATTGCGACTTTCTGTCCTTGTTTTACTTTACAAGAGAAATCGTTAATGATTGTCTTATCTTCTTTATAACCGAATTTTACATGTTTGAATTCTACATTACCTTCTAATCCTTCAATGCTTGTTGGGTTAGGAACTGTAACATCTTCTTCCTCTTCATCAAGGAATTCAAATACACGTTCTGCTGCTGCAATTGTAGATTGGAACATATTACTTACTTGGGCAACCTGACCGATTGGCTGAGTAAATTGTTTTACATATTGAATGAATGCCTGAATATCACCAACAGTGATTTTACCACCAATCATTAAGACAGCACCACCAACGGCAACTGCTACATATCCTAAGTTACCTACGAATGTCATTACTGGCATCATAATACCTGATAAGAAAGAAGATTTCCAAGCGGATTCATAAAGCTTTTCATTCATTTCGTTGAAGTCTTCTGTTACTTTTTCTTCGGCATTAAATAATTTTACTACATTGTGTCCGCCAAACACTTCTTCTACTTGACCATTTACATGACCTAAGTTTACTTGTTGTGCAGTAAAGTGTTTTTGCGAATGTTTCATGATAATACCCATGAATCCCATGGAAACTGGCAAGATGATGATTGTAATCAAAGTAAGGATTGGGCTGATTGTAAGCATCATGATTGCAACACCGATGATTGTCGTAATTGCTGAAACAATTTGTGACAAGGATTGGTTCAAACTCTGACCTAACGTATCAACATCATTTGTAAATCTTGATAACACTTCACCATTTGTCATCTTATCGAAATATTTCATTGGAAGACGATTCATCTTCTCAGACATTTCTTTTCTCATACGGTAACAGATTTTTTGAGATACACCTGTTACGATATACCCTTGAATAAGCGCGAACAATGCACTTACTGCATAAAGGATCGTCATAGTGATAACGATTTTTCCAATATAGGAAAAGTCAATGCCATCTCCGCCTTGTAACTTGCTTACCATTCCGGTACCGATTGCTGTCGTTGCCTTACCTAAGATCTTTGGTCCGATAACGTTGAATACCGTACTTCCGATTGCAAAAATAAATACAAATAAGAAACCGAATTTATAGGAACCAAAATACTTTAGTAATTTCTTCATTGTTCCTTTTATATCTTTTGCCTTTTCTCCTTGAGCTCCTCCGCCCATTGGGCCTCCCATAGGACCGCCATGGTGCTTTCTTGGTCTATGTGTATTACTCATTGTCTGTCACCTCCTTAGCTGGTTCTTGATCTAAATCCTCTTTTAATTCTTTTTCAGATAATTGTGATAATGCGATTTGTCTATAAACATCATTATTCTTAAGAAGTTCTCTATGTGTACCGATTCCTGCAATCTTACCGTCTTCTAATACAATGATTTGATCAGCATGTAAGATTGTGCTGATACGTTGTGCTACGATGATTACTGTACTGTTTCCAGTTTCTTCTTTTAATGCTTTACGAAGTGTAATATCTGTCTTGTAATCAAGTGCTGAGAAACTATCATCAAATACATAGATTGGTGGTTCTTTTGCAATTGCTCTTGCAATGCTTAAACGTTGTTTCTGACCACCGGATACGTTTGTACCGCCTTGTGCGATTTCACTTTCGTATTTGTCTGGCTTGCTTTCGATAAATTCAGTTGCCTGAGCGATTCTTGCAGCTTTTTCAACTGTTTCTTTATCTGCATCCTGTCTACCGTAACGTAGGTTAGAGTCAATCGTTCCTGAGAAAAGAATACCTTTTTGAGGAACAAATCCGATATTTTCACGTAATTCATGTTGTGAAAGGTTACGAACATCCACTCCATCGATTCGAATAGAACCGCTTGTTACATCATAAAGTCTTGGAATCAGATTTACTAATGTAGATTTACCACATCCTGTACTACCGATGATTGCTGTTGTCTTTCCTGGCTCTGCAGTAAATGTGATATCATGAAGTGCATCTTCATCCGCATTTGGATAAGCGAAGTTTACATGATCAAATTCAACGATTCCTTTAATCACTGCATGATCCGTTTTTTCTGCTGGATCAAGAACTGTTAATTCTGTTGTGATTACTTCATCAATACGTTTTGCTGCAACACTTGCTCTAGGTAAGATAATGGATACCATAGTAAGCATTAAGAATGACATTACAATCATAACCGCATACTGTGTAAATGCCACGATATCACCGATTTGCATATCACCAACGTCAACGCTCTTTGCACCATACCATACGATTAAGATACTTGTCATACTCATGACAAACATCATGATTGGGAACATGAACATCATGACACGGCCTGTAAATAAGGAGTTTTTCGTTAAGTCTTTATTTGCACCGTCAAAACGTTTCTCTTCGTGTTTTTCAGTAGAGAAAGCACGGATTACTGGAAGTCCTGTAAGGATTTCTCTTGTTACTAAGTTCATACGGTCAACTAACTTCTGCATCATGTTGAACTTAGGCATTGCTACTACAAGTAATACTAATACTACTGCAAGGATACATCCTACTGCTAAGGCAATGATCCATGAAAGGCTTGCATTTGTATTTGTTACTTTAATGATACCGCCAACACCGAGGATTGGTGCGTATAATACCATTTTAAGCATCATAAATACTAACGTTTGTACTTGTTGGATATCATTCGTACTTCTTGTAATAAGTGATGCTGTTGAGAAATGATCTGTTTCTTTGCTTGAAAATGCTACTACTTTTGTAAAGATATCTTTACGTAATCTACGCGCAAGGTTGGAAGCTACTCTCGCTGCTAATAATGTAGTAAATACAGTAGATACCATTGCTAGTAATGCGATTCCTAACATTAAGGCACCTGCTTTGATTACATAATTTAATTGTAATTTATCTAAATCTACTCCAGCATTTCTATAGTAGTTTGCTACTTGTAATACTGGATAACTTTCTCTCATCATCTCTGGAGAAGTAGATATAAAGTTCTCATATAGTTGTTCTACAACTTGTTGTCTTATTTGGTCATCCATAGCTGCTAGCATATCATAAAGATCTTTTCCCTCTAGTATGCTAGGATCTTGAATTTGCATCTGTTGCGCTAATGCTTGTATTGTCATTTGCATTGCATCGATTTTTTGACCATCTTTCTCGAAAGAAAGTGTTAAAGAATACATATATGCTTCTTTACCTTCAATTGCATCTAGGATGTCTTGGTCTTTTGCATCCTTGTTTAATTCATATTTGTTATTTTCTTGGTCTAATGTATAGTTATCGAGGAATACTTCTTTCTGTTGCTCTGTGAGTAATAGCATCAAATCATCGGCATCCTCTTTGGTCATCTGATCTGGAACCGCGTCTTTAATACCATTTTGCGAGATTCCAATATTGATAATATCCGATGTATAAGCCGGAAGTGATAAGTCACACCATGCTTGTAATACTAGTAATGCAATGATTAGTATTATCGGACCTAACGCTGTTTTTAAATACTTAAATAGCTTTGTCACGTCTTATTCTCCTTTTCTTAAATCTTATATTAGTCTTTCTTCATGGACAGCTTTTATAGCTTCATATAAATCATCCATTGATTCAAATAACTGTGCTGTCTTTTCCGGTCCTAACCGCTCGAGAATCAAGTTTGTATAATGATCCATTTCCTCTTGAAGCACTTTTGCTCGTTCATGTCCCTTATCCGTCACTTTGATATATACGGCTCGTCGATCTACTTTGGAATATACGCGCTCAATATCCTCTTTTTTCTCTAATATATTCAGCATCTTCGAAGTTGCTGGCTTTGAATGCATAAGCAATTCACTGATTCGTGACGGGCTTACACCTGGCAGATCACTGCCTTCTTCTTTCAGCTTTTCTTGCTCTTGTTCTATCGCATTCAACATCTTTAGTTCTCCCGGAGAACAATTGGACATTTTGTTCATATGAGCGACCATTAGCTTATTAAAGCGAAAAAGACGTTCAAGAAACTGCTTTGTTTCCCTTGACTGCATTCACAAACCCCCTTCTTTTATTTTCATAACATTAATTAACTTTGCAAATAGTTAATCAGGTTAACTGTTTACTTAGTATACTTTTTCACCGAACATCTGTCAATCTTTTTCTCATTGCTTTTATAACGTTTATCCTTTTTTAATAATTCGTTGTGTGTTATAATACACGAAGATATTAATAGAATTTGCGTTTTGAAAGGAGATATACAATGAAACCAATAGCAAGTTTTACTATAGATCATCTCAAATTATTACCTGGTGTCTATGTCTCAAGAAAAGACCATGTAGGCGCAGAAGTCATTACGACTTTCGATTTACGAATGACAAGACCAAACTACGAACCAGTTATGAATACAGCAGAAATGCATGCAATCGAACATCTTGCAGCTACTTTTTTAAGAAATCATGAACAATTTAAAGATAAGGTTGTTTATTTCGGACCAATGGGCTGCAGAACTGGTTTTTATCTATTATTAGCAGGTGACTTCGATTCCAAAGATATCGTGCCTCTAATGGTAGAGCTTTTCGAGTTCATCCGTGACTTTAAAGACGAAGTTCCTGGTGCAACAAAAGAAGGCTGTGGTAACTGCTTAGATATGAACCTTCCAATGGCAAACTATCTTGCAAATAAATATTTAAACGAAGTGTTATACAATATTACAGAAGAACGTCTTGTTTATCCTGAATAAAGAACAAAGCGTTTTGATAGTTAGGAGACTTCTTTTCCTAACTATCAAAAAAAGGCCAGGGACATATGCCTAATCGGCATAAGTCGCTGTCCTTTTTTTATGTAACATTATTTTCGCATTGAATTCATAAAGTTCATGACCATTTGGACTTGTGAACGCTCTTGCGGCGTCATATTAGGCGTAATCAAGTCGATGATTACCTTTGTCTCTTCGCGGCTAAACGATAACCCTTGTTTCCTTAACGTATTGTTAGCAGCCATCACACATTGAAACGATTGCTGCATGTCTTTTCCATTTGCCTCGACCATCACTTTCTTTAACACTTGCACTTTTCTTGGATCCATCTTCTTAATCGCAGGATTTTCTAACCAACTACTCTGAATCATCGCTAACCCCTTTCCTCTGATTCATCAGAATTTTCCTCATTGTCTGCTAATTCCTGGCTTGTTACGTCCGCTTTTTTCTCTTCGCGTCTGACGCTCTGGCCACTTACATTTCCGTTATCCATTGGCATGTTGTTCATCATCATATTGAACATCTCAAATGTCTTTCTTTGTTCTGGTGACAACTGGGACATAAGGAAATTCATAAAGTTTTGTCCTTGCATATTTCCATTATTCATAGCAGCAGCTTGATTGTTATGTCCCTGCATTCTTGCCTGGCCATCGTTACTATTGGAATTCATATTATTTCCACGGTTCGCTGAATTATTTCTTCTATTGTTCATGCCACCCATACCAAATGGATTCCTGCGGCCTCCATTTCCCATAGAATTTCCACTTCCTCCAACTGCCTGGGTTTGTAATACATTTTCATTATAACTTTGATATGCACTATATATTCTTCTGGCCTTCATAAAATTCAGCATCATGTCAACCATCTCTGTTTCACCCTCGTTTAAAACCTCTTTAATACTGAGTAACATTTCCTCAGGATTTGGCTGCCAATTTTCTAAATCCATGGTAGAAAGCTCATCTTCCCTGCCGGCTCCGCTAATCGTGCTTATAAGATCATTCGCCTTCAAGAGGACATTAACGCTATTTTGAGCCATTGGATGTATATGAGGCATAGCTGCTTTAAATATATCAAGAGTATGTTGGTCAAAAAAATTATTTCTTCTCATCGATTCACCCATCGTCTTTTTATACATTTATATTCGATGGATAATAAATTATTCTATTTACTCATCAAAATCCACAGATACGAAATAACCTTTTTCCGTCTGCTTGATATCACTTACAACTCCCTTTGAGCTCTTTAAACGTTCTCTAAATTTATAGTTTGCTGACATGGCAACAGCAGGCTCAATTACGTAATAATAAGAGCTTGGAAGCTTGCCTTCGCGAATCTCTACTTCATCTCCGACGTTAACTAATCCATGTCGTTCCATTTTAAATTCCATTGTTCTCATGTTTGTTACCTTCTTTCTAATGCCTTTTCTATTCTACTTATCATTTCCATAATGTCAAATGGTTTTCGAATAAAGTCAATTGCTCCTGCATCGAGACATTGTTTCTTTGTATCACGAGCATCATCTGCAGTCATGAATATAACAGGGACATTCTTTCCATTTGGAAGTCTTCTTATGCTTTCAAGTGTTTCTAAACCATCCATGTCCGGCATCAAAAGATCCAAAAGGATTAAGTCCGCTTGTTTTTTCTCTAGATAATTCAGTGCCATTTTCCCTGAAAGCACTGGTATGACTGTATTTTTTCCCTGTAAAAATTGCTTAGCTAGCATAAGATTGGTCTTATTGTCATCTACAACAAGAATTGTTCGCATCATTCGTTCCCCCTATTCAGATATTCATCGATTTTGGATACAAATACATCATATTCAAAATCATGATAGCTTTCTGTCAATTCCTCTAACAGTTCCTGCTCCTCTTTTTCATACGAGAAGTGACTTAAGTGATCAAGCAACTGTTCTAAGCGTGTAAACTCCATTTCTTCACATATGTTTTTCAATGAAAGCAACTGTTCTGTTGATAACTCGCCCCTTGGTACTTCTCCCTTTTGGGCTTGCTCTCTATCGTATACTTTGATATATGCACCAATGGATTCAATTAATTGTTCCATTCCTTTGATATAGTCATTAAAGTTCTTTCGAATGAATTCCATATCATTTTCTTTCGCGTGCTTCTCCATTTCCTCGGAGAACTTTGCAAACCGATTGGCTCCTACGTTATAGCTAGCGCTCTTTAATGCATGTACACAGATGATAAACTCATCTATTTTCTTTTCTTCATATAATGTAATCATCTCAATCTCTCGATTTTTTATATCTTTAAGATATGTATGAAGCACATTATGATAAAGCTCACTGTTTCCACCAAACTCGTCAATTCTCTGTTGCATCTGTACTCCTGCAATGTGATGCCTTGCATTCTTAATCTCCTCTTCTTTTGCAAGCTGCACAAGCGTCTCCTTATAATTTGCTGGCGCTTTTGGAAGGACGAATTCCCGTAACACACGGTTTAATTCCTTATATTCAATAGGCTTTGCTAAGAAGTCATTAAATTCCTCTGCAATAAAGTATTCTCTTGCTCCACTCATTGCATTGGCTGTAAGCGCAATAATCGGCACTGTCTTATAATACTCTCCATCCATCTTACGGATTTGCTTTGTTGTATCCACGCCATCGAGTTCTGGCATCATATGGTCCATAAATATGATGTCATACTCATTGTGCTCGACTTTATCAAGCGCTTCGTACCCACTGGCTGCCGTATCGATTTTCATATGGTAACTACTCATCAATCCTTTTGCAACATGCAGATTCGTTTCATTATCATCTACAATCAATACATTTGCAAACGGAAGCGGCTTGATCTGTCTTGCATCGTAAACGTTCTTTCCATACTCATATACTACCTGTTCATTGTTCAATATGTTTATGATTTGGAAACAGAACAAAGGCAGGTAAACATGTCGATACTCGGTATGCTGCCTTCTTAATTCTTCTCCCATGCTAAAAATCTTAACAATTTTTTCTTTTTCTACAATCGAAAGCAACCTATCCTCAAGTGGTGCAAAATACTCATTTCGAATTAAGAAGTGTGTGTAATTCTTAAGCTTCTTTACTTCGTTTATTGAAGCACAGTAAAAGTATCGAATGCCCATCTCGTCAAATGTCGTTGTAAAATAATGAAGCATGATTGGATCCGATTCGTATATTACGATTAACAGCTTCTCTTTATTCTCCACGCTGGCAACTGGTCTATTCTCCTTAACCTTCTGTTTGACCGTCATTGTAAATACTGTGCCTTTTCCGTATTCACTTTCGACTTCGATATTTCCACCCATAAGCTCACATAAATCCTTGCTTATGGCAAGACCAAGGCCAGTTCCTGTTATTTTTCGATTTTTCCTTGTATCTACTTGATTAAAGATTCCAAACAATTTTGGCATATCTTCCTGCTTTATGCCGATTCCACTGTCTTCCACCTCTATGACCATGGAAATCTCTTCGTTATCCTCGTAATGCCCGGTAATGCTTACTTTTATAAATCCTTCTCTCGTAAACTTAATGGCATTTCCAATGATATTGATTAGAATCTGCTTGATTCTAAGATCATCTCCAATCAGCTCGGCGGGAAGACGGCTATCCACCTTTACTAAGAAGTAAATACCTTTATCCACTAATCGGACTGTCATCATGTTGACTACATCAACAATCATCGATGCCAGCATATAGTTACTCTCAATAATTTCGAATTTTCCTGATTCAATCTTCGAAATATCAAGAATGTCATTGATGATATACAAAAGCCCATTTCCCGCCGTTCGTATAGACATGACCTCTTGTCTTATCTCCTCATCAAGAGGTTTATTTAATAATAGCTCACTCATACCGACAATGGTGTTCATTGGCGTCCTGATTTCATGACTCATATTGGCAAGGAATGCACTCTTTGCCTGATTTGCCTGTACTGCTTCCTGACGACTTTCCTCCAGCTTTTCAATCAGATCGATTTTATCCGTCATATCCGTAATAACTACGATTTTTCCTAGATACTCATTGTAACGATCTGATATGTCGTTGATTTTCAAGTCACACTTTGCCCCATTACTTAAGCATTTTGCAAACACAGTTGTCCCTTTTTCATTGTCCACGGTCTCCTGTTCTCTAAAAAAGAAGTGGGATAAGCTTTTTCCTATAATCTGATCTGTTGGAAGATTAAAAAATGTACTGGCGGATGCATTGGCAAGCTGTACTTTTTCTTCCACATCAAGTACAAGAATGGGAGTATCTACAACAGAGTAAATATATTCACTGACATTTCCTATCGTGATTCTCGATACATTGTAGCGAATGGATACAAAATAGACCAAAAGAACCGAAAAGAATTGAGCAATGGCACTACTAGGAAAACTAGGAATATGAAACAGCGGCAGTACAATATCAAAAATCATTCCTGTAGTCAATATTGCCATACACCCAATCGTTGCACCAGCCATCTTATGTAACCGTTTTCTTTGATTTCTCCGAAACCCCAAAACCACTAAGATCGTACATATAATCGCAATAGTAACAATATATCCATTAAAAATCATCCTCCCCAGATATGGCTTGAATGTGAAAAAATGTCCATATGGGGTATCTACAAATACGATTTTAGTTTTATCTATAATCTGCGGATAAACAAGAAGACTTGCAATGGTTACGTAGATTTGAATGACTTTCTGCCACTTCTTAGAGGCATTCATCCAAATAGAAATTAGCACAACTCCTTTTGCTAATACGAATAACACGCCAAATAAAGCAACACATCGTATAAATGCCGAAATGTTCTCATCCGCTATTGCCCCCACACAAGCATAGCTAAACGTCCATATGCTGCTGGCTCCACATAACTCTACATAATATTGATTATGCTTTTGGTTGATATCTTCATTTATAATTACATTTACCCCCAACATCAATGTGATTACTGACATGATTACAAGGGTAAACGAAAGTACTATTGCCATAAAGCCCTCCTTCCTCTCTAACAGTAAAGCATAATAAGCAGACTAATCAGACAGCTTAAGACTACGAGGATTCCTTTTTTCGTAATCTCCTTATGTCGTCCTGTGATTACTCTTAGAACGATATTTAGCAACAATCCCAAACATACTGCAATTCCTAACTGAAAGGTAATTCCCGCATAGAGGAAGATCACGATTGCCGAAATTCTCTCACATAACTTTTCCTCTCTCAGTTTTTTTAGATTATATAAAAATATCATTCCGACATAGATCATAATCGGTGCCACCATATATTCTGACATAACAGCAAAGACTGGCGCAAAGAATACGGATAAAGCAAAACCGATACAGACAACAATTGCGCTAAGTCCCGTCTTTGCGCCATTTTCAATCCCTGCTACATTCTCCGCATAGGAAGTAACCGATGTGGTTCCTGCGCATCCACTGACAATGGCTCCTATGGCATTGACTAACATACATTTCTTTTGCGCATCTTTATTAAAATTCTTATCCTCTTCCTTGATCCTTTCTAACAAGGCAGCAACGGTTCCATACGAATCAAAGAAATGAATCATCGTAAATGTAAATACTATCATGATTAGTTGAATTAATTTTGTATAATCAAATAAATAACTTTCCGCAGTTGGAAACTGATATGCTACATTGGTAAAATTTTTCATAGTGATTCCATGTGACATATACGTATCCAGCCAATGATGAAAACTATGTCCATGGGTCTGATAATAGGTTATCAGCTCACTAATTGCTACTAATATATAAGTCACTAACAATCCTACTGCGACGGCTCCCCGTTTCTTTTTTAAATACATGATATGTACCATAATAATGGCAATAATACTGAACAATACTTCTTTCTTTAGTAGGGAATGAACACTGATTCCGTATTTGCTTATTGAAACAACTTGCAGATACTGTGCACCCATCAATGCGATTGCTAACCCAATTCCAGCCATGATACTATACTTTACATAAGATGGAATTATCGTTACAACACGGTCATAAATTCCAAGGTATAAAAGCAGTAAAAGCATTACACCGGATAAATATGTTGCAAGCATTACCATAGACCACTCCCCATCACACATTTCAATCACAATTGGAATAGCGATTGTATTAAGGCTGATGGAAGGAGCGTACGCTAACGGCATCTTCGTATACAATGCCCCTACTAATGTTGTTATTATAATGGTTACAATCGTTGCAACAAAAACGCCTCTCTCATCCATGCCTACTTCTCCAAGCATTTTAGGGTTTACCGCCAATATATATGACATTGCAATAAATGTAATAATTCCTGATATAATCTCTTTTCGAACTGTCGTATTATGTAACTTTAAATTAAAATAATTCATATGCTGCTCCTTATTTTGGGAGAAAGTGTATTTCATTTATAAATATGATATATTGTAGCATAATTTGGTACCTCTTTCAATGAAAAGCACCTGCCCCACTCCTATGTATCGGCAGACTAAAACCTCTTAGTTTTTGCCTGCCCACATAATAATTTATGTTTTCCATGTGATATCAGCCATAACGGGCTGCTTCCCTATCAAGTGGAAAATAAATGACCCTCATTGATGTAAGCCCTGTCACCTTACAATTGTTATTTTCAAAATATATCGTTCGTCCAAAACGGATAAATTTCCTCTCTCCGTTCATCTCTTCTAGCTCATATTCAATATGATGACTGACACACTCTAAGGTGCATTCTGTATTAGGGCGAAATTTCTGTTCGATTTCCTTATTTACCGATGAATATTCACAAATCTGTCCTGTCGTCATATAACAATAAGGGCTATGCAGACCAATCAATACTTTCTCTGGTTTCTCAGAAAAATCAATACTTTCATGGGTCGGATCAAACTCAATCATATGAATCTTATAGGTATTTACGATTTCCTTTAAAAACGATGTAAATCCCCTTGGCTTAAACGGACCTGAAAAGTACTCATCATATCTTGGATCACGGTAATCCTTCATAAATAACCGCCCAAGATTGATTTTGACCGAATACGCGGAATGGATATAATTTAACATTCCATAATCATTTACCGTAACCTCATCTATGATCGTTGAGAAATAGCGGCATAATGACTCAATCCTTCTCTTTGCCTTCGTTAAACTTTTCTCCGTAAAGATTGGTAACACCAACGTCAATTTTATTCCATGATTTGTCGCATAGACAATAAGCTTCTCATATTCCTCTTGGGTCATGTGTAAAAAATAATGACTACTATCTTCCATACGAGTCTCCTACTTGTTCTCTTTAAGAAAATCGAACTTCCGGATAGTAACAAGACAAACCAAGCTTACACATCTTATGTCGATCTTCTGGAAATATCATTTTCTCTAAGTATTCTTCTCTTGATGTACATTCTCTAGCAATCTTCTCGTTTTCATACACATAACGTATGTCCTTGCAGACATACTCCCAATCATCAGACCGTCCAACGATCTTTGCCGCCTGTATATTACTCCTCACAAAGTCATAAATAGAACATAAACCGCAGGCAAATTGATGGAAATTCTCTGTATAAAGATCATCATTTAATTCCGCCTTATTCCTAGAATTAAAATCACTATTCTTTAAATGCAGATTATGCTTTGCTTTTGCAAGACTACCACAAATGGCACAAGTCTCGCTTCGATGAAACCCAAGACAGTTAGCATCTGAAAAAGAACAGCCATTGCGCATCATAAATACCTCATACTCTGCTTCCGGTACTTTCTTCGCAATGGCCATGATCTCTTCTAATGCTAAGTCTCTTGGCAAAATCAACCGCCTTGCCCCTACCTTTACGTATTCTCTTGCAATATCAGAATTATAAATGCCACATATGGTACTAGCTACACAGTTAATCCCACATTCCTTTGCAAGGCGCACTAATTCCATATTAGAAATTATGACACCATCTACATTGACCTCTTTCAACTTTAGAAAATACTCTTTTATAGCAGAAAGCTGCTCCTGTGAGTAAATGCTCGAGTTAAAGGTCACATAGATAGATTTCTCCTGTTGTTTGATCGACGGAATAATGGATAGCACCTCTTGAAAATCATAAGGATTCGCATCTTCATATCCGCTAAGTCGATTAAGGTCTGCATATTTTCCAAACCGCTCTCTCCATGCCTTATCATAAAATCCAATATAAAACTCGCTTGCTCCGGCTTCTATATAATCTGATAAATGCGAAAGATTGTTTAAAGGAACTAAGACATTCAACTCTTTTCCCTCCAATCATAAGACTAATAATAACCTTATATATTATTGGGCTAAAATATGGAATTCATTCATATTTCTAGAAGTTTTCTTCTCTTCCTATGCTTCAAACTTAACAAATTTATAAAACTTTTGATTATCCGTATATCGAACACCATATACTTTCATCTTTTTATTTAATAGCTTGCGAACGATAGAAAAGGTAACTACTGCATCACCTTCTACAATGACAGCCTCTGGTTCGTATGCCATGACTTTCGCTACCCATTCGTCAATCATCGCTTTAAATGCTTCTTGTTTCTTTTCTTTTTCTGTCTTTGTAATGTCCATACCGTCTTCTGGGAAACTGATTCCACGATACGTACGAACGTTTACATCTGGCATCTTAACATCAACAATCTTACCAAAACGTGCAGCACGCTCTTTCTCTTCTTCCGTCCAGTCGCTTGAGTTCTTATCGGAAACATAAACCGTTACCTTTTCTCCCTCTATAGGGGCCTGGCTGTTCTCTTGTTTTTGTTCTTCTTGTTGTTTCTTCCGGCTTAATTCACAAGCTTTCACACAGTCTTCTAGCGTAAGTGCAGAGAATAAGAACCCACTGTTGTGGCAGAATGTTGCTGTCTCAATTCCTGAAATTTCTTTAATTTCTTCCTCGGTCTTTCCACACCAGTCTGCATCAAACGGACATTTTAATACTTTATAGTCTGTATCGCTTGGTACTGCTTGCGCACAGTATCCACCACGATTGCTTGGATAAATTGCAAATGTGATATCTGTTTCCTTCACATATTTCTTCCATGGCATGGAACGTTTTAAGATCAATATGCCATCCTTGGACTCCTTCATTGCTTCTTCCACTAAATCTTTGGCACGCATTCTTCCTTCAATCTGTGCGAACTCACCTTTTAAGATGCTTAATGCCCATTCACTTGCTTTGATAAATGCCTCATAAGAGTCTTCTTCACTATCCCAAGTCGGATTAAAGTTGCTAATTGCTCTTGCAATAATATGCTCTTCGCCGAAGTTATCATTTACATCTAATGGCTCGATAAAACGCTTATCAAACTTGAGTGCTTCCTCTTCTCCTAAGATGTCTGCGCCAAGGCTTTCCCATAAAAGCCCGAACGCTGCATAAGGAACACCATTTTCACGTAGCTTTTTATCCTGTTGATGGTGGTCGTATGCACCGAATCCAATATCAAATGCTAAGCCATCAAATCCTTCTGGCACCTTGTTCACGCGTTCAATCGTAATCTCAGGGTTAATATAGTGAAGCAGCGCAACACTGAATACGTCATCTGCATGGAATTTTCCTGCATGTGTGATTGCGTGGTCAATAGATTTAATATATTCAAAAAATGATTGGTTCATTTTAGGTCTCCTTTTTTCCTCGTTTTATGTTATAGTGTATCACTAAATATCGAAAAATGCACCTAAAAGCAATTTTTATTACTTTTAGGTGCATTCCTTCTAGCGAGTTATTTTTACTTTAATTATTTTACTATATGCTCCATACACGCGTGCTCCTGTAGAGTCTTTCTTATAGGCACGAACCCTTACATAGTATGTCTTCCCTTTTACAAACTTAGAAAGGGATAATGTGTTCTTACTACTGTTGGCTGTCTTAACGCCTGTTTTAAAGTTTTTATTCATACAAAACGTATAACTGTATCCGTCAACTCCACTTAGCTTTTTTACATTCATTGCAATTGTCTTTGCCTTCGTGTTCTTCGCACTAGTCAAAGTTGCCTTTGCTACGCTTACTTTTTTCCACTTTGCTGTAATCGTCACATTACCGATGGACCCTTTTTTAATGGAAGTCACTTTCTTTGACCCTTGATACCAACCAACGAATGTGTAGCCTTTTCTTGTCGGATTCTTCCATGTAAACGTATTAGACGTAACATTGTAAGAGGTTTTATTGCCTGAGGCATTCTTTCCTCCCGCCAGCTGATACGTAATCTTATAGGAATTTAGCTTCCATTTTGCATAAAGCTTTAGATTTCCTGTCGTTGACGTTGTAAAACCGCCAAACTTCTTTGTACATGCCTGATCTGTAAACCATCCTGCAAAAGAATATCCTCTTTTTGTTGGTGCACTAAGCGAAACAGCTTTTGTCTCTTTATACGTTTTGGGATTCTTGGACGCATTGGTACCGCCATTTAATCCGTACGTAATTGTAAATTCTCTTGGAACAACGTTAATTTTCACCTTGATACCAGTAACGACAGCAAGGTATGTCGTATCCTCTGGTGTGTATTTTACGGTATATTCCTGTATGCCGATTGTCTTTAACTGTGTGGATGCTGCCTTCTCAAAGGAGAATCCTTTCGGAAGCGCAATACTTCCTAACGTTGCATAACGCTTGGCCGTTAGGTTCGTCGGCACGGTATAGGTTGGCATTGCAAGCTCGCCTGGCTTATTATAGTACTTTTTATTAGGAAGGGTTTCATAGTACTTCTTTACTACCGTTGCTGTTGGAAGGGTAAAAAGAATCGTATCCTTATCCACAATACCATAGCAAGTACTTTTTACCTCACTGTAGATTGCTAATGTCTTAAGGCTCTTTAAGCCGTTAAATGGGTTTTCTATGGATGTCATCGCATTACCTGTTATGGTAACCCCGGTAAGCTTCGTACAGTCTGCCAATGACATACTCTTAATCTCCGTCACATCTTCTGGCACATCTAACATGCCGGATAATGACACGCTTCCTCGAAGCAGCATCTTGTTTGTTCCATCGATCTGATACAAGATATTATCGATTACTTTAAACTTCTTATTCCCTGCTGCTACCGTGATATCACGTAAAGACGTACACCCTGCAAAAACTAAGGAATCCATTACATTCACATTTTCCGGAATATGAATTGCCGCCATACTTGTACAGTCACTAAACGCTTCTGGTAATATACTCGTCACTTGATTTGGAATCGTAATCGAGGTAAGTGCCTTGCATCCACTAAACGTACCACTTTCAATTTTCGTGATTGCTGATGGAATATTTACTTGTCCAAGGCTTGTACATCCTTTAAATGTATTACTTCCGATTTCTTTGACCGTTTCCGGTATTACAACCTTCGTAATCTTGTCACAGCCACTAAATGCCCCTGATCCAATTCGGGCTATTTTCTTTCCGTAGACTACCTCTGGAAATGTAACGGTACCCGTTCTTTCACGATTACACCATATTACTTCCATCGTATCCGGATCATCTTCGTTTTCCCCTGGCATGACTTTATATAAGATTCCTCCCACTAGCTTATACGATGCATTGTTGGCATCAACCGTAATAGACGTAAGCATTTTCGTACCAAGTAATGCATTTTCCCCGATTTCAATAAGAGATGCTGGGAAGTTGATTGTCGTTAAATTACTGCAATTCGCAAATGCATACTGATAGATTGTTCGTAATCCAGATGGCAAACTAATCTTTGTAACAACCGTATTATCAAAAAATGCATACATTTCAATTTCTTTTACCGTTTGTGGTATGGTAACGACCGCAGCATTTGGTGCTGCCTTAATGAGCGTAGTCGCATCCTTACTATATAAGGAACCACCAATCACAGAAAAACTGGAATTACCAGCTGCAACCTGATAAGAAGTAAGGGACGTACACCCTTCCACTGCCATCGGCGCAAATTCTGTTACCTTCTTTGGTATGGTAATACTCTTTAATTTAGAACAATTCCGAAATAGTCCCTCTTTGATTTCTGCCATGTTCTCCGAGAGTGTTACCTTTGTCAGTGACTTACAGGATTCAAACGCATAGGTTCCAATCTTCGTCACACTGTTAGGGATCGTTATCTCTGTCAGGGATTCACACCCTGCAAATGCATAAGATCCAATACTTTTAATTGTTGCAGGTAGTGTAATTTCCTTCAAATTCTTACATTTATAAAATGCCTTACTTCCGATTGCCGTTACTTGTCCTGGTACAACAACCTTCTCTGCCGTTCCTTCATAAGAAACAAGCACTCCATCAGCGTTAATTATAAAAGGGCTGGACGCAGAAACACTTTCACTTTTCCCTATTGTAAAAAATGCCACTGCTGTCAGCATTGCGATATACACTATCACTCTTTTTCTTCTGTTAAAATCCATGGGCCCCTCTCCCCACTTGCTTATAATCGTATTATTTTAAAAATCCATTTACAATCTGGGCTTCTGCTTCCTCTTCTGTCAAACCAAATGTCATAAGCTTTATAATCTGCTCCCCTGCAATCTTTCCAATTGCAGCTTCATGGATCAAGCTGGCATCAATATCATTTGCTGCTAGCTCTGGAATGGCAACTACACTTGCATGGTCCATAATGATGGCATCGCATTCTGTATGTCCATTACACTTGTTGTTTCCATTGATCTTTGATAAGAATCTTTGATGGGAGTTATCTTTTGCCACAGATCTACTTACCACATCTGCTCCTGAATTTTCTCCATCTAAATCGACTTCAAAATCAGTCTCTGCAGTCTGATGCTCGTGCGTCATAATCTTCTCTTTGATTACAATTGTTGCATTGTCTTTCAGCTTTGCTTTTGTCACACGTTTCGTAGAATCAACACCTTTGATCTGGACCGTGTCCATCTCCATATAGCTGCCTTCGTCCATATATACGATGGTTTGAGGATTCAGCACCCTCTCTCCGGTACCTTCCCCTTCTCCATAATGCTTTTCGATATATTTTACCTTTGCATTTTTTCCTATATAAAACGTATGCACTCCATCATGTTGCGATTTCTGATTTCCACAGTTATGGATACCACATCCGGCAACAATCGTGACATCTGCACCTTCTCCAATATAGAAATCATTATAAACGGTTTCTGTAAGTCCTGTCTGGCTTAAGATTACAGGGATATGTACACTTTCATGTACAGTGTTTGCCTTAATCTTGATATCGATTCCTGGCTTATCCGTTTTTGTTTCTATATCAATATTAGCTGTCGTATTACGTCCTATGCTTTTTCCATTTGAACGGATGTTATACGCTCCTTCTGGAATCTCATGAATTCCTGATACTTCTTCTAACATATGTCTTTGTAATTCGTCCATCATCATTTCCTCCAGTATTTATTACACTTCTTGATAGAATTTACATGCCTCTTTTGTTGTTCCCAATAGCTCTGGAAGAATTTCATTCTTACTTCCATGCTTTCTTACTTCTCCATCTGCAATTACGATAATTTCGTCTGCAATTGAGAGAATTCTTTCCTGATGGGAAATGATCATCAAAGATCCTTTTGTCTCCTCATGTAACTTTTCAAATACGCGTATTAAATTATTGAAGCTCCAAATGTCGATTCCTGCTTCTGGTTCATCAAAAATGGACAGTTGTGATTTTCTAGCCATAACCGTTGCAATCTCAATTCGTTTGATTTCACCGCCCGATAAGCTTGCATTGACTTCACGGTCAATATAATCCTTTGCACATAAGCCGACTTCGGATAAATACAGGCAAGCATCTGCCGTGTTCGTATTTTCTCCCGTTGCTAATCGGATTAAGTCTTTTACTGTAATTCCTTTAAATCGAACTGGCTGCTGAAAGGCAAAGCTGATTCCCTTTTTTGCACGCTCTGTAATATTTATATCGGTAATATCTTCTCCATTAAATAGGATTTTTCCAGAAGTAGGCTTCTCTATTCCAACAATAATCTTCGCCAAAGTAGATTTTCCGCCACCATTTGGTCCCGTAATTGCAATAAACTTGCCTTCCTCTATTTTTAAGTTCACGTTTTTTAGTATCTCTTTTCCCTCGTTTTCGACCTGAAAAGAAACATTTTTTAGTTCAAGCATAGCTATTCCTCCTGTAAATATACAGCTTTTATTATGTATGTGTTTATTTTTCACTATATACATTATATTTATTGCTTTTTAAATACACAAGCTTTTATAAAAAGAGTTTTGATTTCAGAGAACTTTCCCCTTCGTAAGAAAAAAGCGACCTACCACTAGATGATAAGTCGCTTTTTGAATTGTTTATAATTCTAAGAAGTCTTTCAAACTCATGTTAAACATAAGTTTTTTTGTCGCTGCATCATAATAATCTACTTTTAAATCTATTTTATTATATGTAACACCAGATAATCCTTGATATAGGATTGCATTCACCACTAACTCGCCTAACACATCTGTATTCATGTTATCTTCATCCGATTCGCTATCTGTAATATAGATGTTTAGTGTATTACATTTGCTGTTTACTGTTGCTTTGGAAACCATCTTTGTACTGTTCGCAAATGTCTTTGCCTGCTTATCGATTTCTGCCTTTAATTTTTTCATACATTTGTCATAGGATCTTTTTGTTACCTTATATATAACATAGTTTCCTTTGACTTTCGTACTCTTGATTGTCATCTCTTTGGATAATTCCGCTTTAATCTCTTTATCGTTAAAAAGAGTTTTATCTAATTTTAAATCTATGATCTTATCATTAACTGTAACCTTACAAGTATATTTTTTCCCATTATGAAATACGGTTACAGTTGTCTTGCCTGGCGCAACTGCTTTTATTGTACCATTTTTGACAGTAACGATTTTCTTATTGTTTGATTTATAAGTCACTTTTTTATAAGCGCCTTTTAAGCTTATCTTCTTTGAGGATCCTTCTGTCAATGTAACCGACTTATTGGAAAGCTCTGCTTTCTTAACAGTCACCTTACAAGTATAACTTTTTCCGTTTACCTTTGCAGTAATCTTGGCCGTTCCTTTTTTCTTACCCGTAACAACACCATCTTTTACAGTCGCAATTTTCGTGTTACTGGACTTCCAAGTCACTTTCTTCTTTGTGCCCTTTACTTTGATCGTGGCCTTCTTTTGTTCATAAACCGTAACCTTTGTCTTATCCAACTTCACAGACACTGCATCTGCTTTTTGTGTTGGAATTGCTAACAGACATAAACATAATACTGCTAAAGTTGCTAATAATTTTTTCATTTTTCTACCTTCCTTTCTCTCACAATAGAAATAATACCATTATATGACAGCCTTTTCAATCTTAAGACCATCGGAACAAAGCCGCTCGACCTATTTCGGTCAAACGGCTTTTAAAAACTATTTAATAATTCTTTTTATTGCATATGGGGTACGGTAATTGTATTTAGATATCTTAATTCCATCTTTAGGATTACTTGCATGTACAATTTTACCTCCACCAATATAGATTGCTACATGGTTTACAGTTCCGCCACTAGCGTAGAAGACTAAATCTCCTGCTTGTAAGTTGCTTGCACTTACGCTTCTTCCTACCTTAGCCTGTTGACGGCTTGTTCTTGGAATGCTGTAGCCAAACTTACGATATACCGCCTGTGTAAATCCAGAACAGTCTGTACCATTTGTAAGACTTGTTCCACCCCAAACATATGGGTTTCCAACGAATTGTTTTGCATAAGCTACAAGTGCACTTCCTGTTGTACTTCCTGAATTACTACTTGCTGTCTGGCTGCTTGTCGTCTTATTCGTTGTTGACGACTTATTGCTGGATGTTTTACTTGATGAAGTACTTGAAGATGTAGTTGTTTTCTTACTAGAAGTCGTGCTTTGTGTCTTTGCAGCATTTGCTGCTTGTTGTTTCGCTAACTCTTCAGCCTCTTGCTGACGTGCTAACTCTTCGGCTTCTTGATTCTTTCTTTCCTCTTCGATGGAAACGGCATTTTCGAACTCGTGGTAAATCGATACATATGCTTTCGCTACATATCCTTTTGTTCCATCAAAATCAATCTTTACCCATTCATCTTCTTCTGCTAATACACGATAAGGCTGTCCTTCAGAAATCAGTCCTAATACAGAAGCTTTTTCACTATGATCTGCTCGTACTCGTAAAGTCTCTGTATTAGACTTTGCAAAAGTAAGTGCATATTCATCCAACATATCTTTAATTTCTTCACCAATTGCAAGATACTTAGATGATACATATCCTTCTACACTTCCGGAAACTATTTTTGCCCATTCGCCATGCATTTCCTCTAAAAGAACTGCTCCACCTTTGTAAAGCTTACCAAGGATTTCTCCATCTGTATCTGCTGTCTTTCTGATATTTACATAATCATCTGCAATAGATAGTCCGATGAATGCATAAGGAGTTGTATCTCCTCCCATAAGCTCAAGTTGAATCTTTTCTGCATTTTTTGCTATAGAAGTTTCTAAACAAACCTCATTTTTATCTATCGGCGCCGCATTTGCTGTCACACCCATCATAAGCGGGGCTGCTAAGCAAAGTGATGTCATCATAATTTTTATGCTTCTCATTTAATCCTCCATTTGTCATCATTACGTATTTTTTTACAATTCTATTAAAATTGTTACATAATTGTTAACAAATGTAATCATATCATAGGGGGAGCCCCTACGTCAATGGAAGTTATTTACTAACTTATTTCATGTAAAAACGCCAGGCAAATCCAATGATTTACCTGGCGTTTTCCATCTTTTATTCCTTTATCTAGACTACTTTTATTCCAAGCATCTTAGCAATCTCTGTTGCCTGAAATAAATCCATCTTAACTCCGGCTAACTCTTTATACGTATCCGAAACCATGATATTCGTAATATTACAATCGGATACGTCGATTCCCTTCAACGGCGTCTTAAAGAAATCTACACTTGTAAGATTTACTTTTTTCAGTGTGATTTTCTTAAACTTTACCTCTGACATGAAGCTCTGCGTAAAATCACTCTCAGTAATCTTACAGTTATCCCATAACGTGCTTACACAATTGGTATACATAAAAGAGCTTGTATCAATGATGCATGTGTGAAAGTTTGTCTGACTAAACTTGCTTCCATCCGCCTTGCTTTCTGTGACTTTGCAGTCCTTCCAATAGCTCTCAAAAAAGATACAATTGGAGAAGTCGCAACTTTTAAATGTTACTTCTCGAAAGACTGCTTTAGAAAAATCACATCCGATGAATCTACATTTACTAAATTCAACGCGATTAAATTCTATATTATACAAGTCTTCTTCTACAAGTACTTCTCCTTCAAACTTTCTTTCTTCAATTGGCATTTCCTCCACTCGAAACGTCTGAATTGCTTCTATTAACATAATATCGCTATCCCCCGACTAGTATCATCTACCTACCAGTATAACAGATTTCAAACATTTTATGTTGTTTCATCATTGTCTGTAGCTTCAACTTCTGTGATTGTTGCACTCTTTTCTAAGAGATCTAACATCTTTTCTTCTAATAATAAGCTACGTAATTCTGCTTCTCCGTACTCTTCTTCTAAAGCATCTGCACTATCATAGCCATTTTCATCTGCAAGTGTTTGAACGCCTTCTTTATATTCGTCATCTGAAACTGAAAGATTTTCTTTCTTGCTAATAGTATCTACTACGATTGTACGATATACCATATTCTTGATTTCATTTTCTACATCTTCTTCAGATATTTGAAGTAAGTCATAGAATTCCTGTAATGTTGAACAACCAAACATCTGCATATTTGCTTCATAATTAGCTTCCACTGACGCTTTGCTGCTTGCGTATAGCTCGTCCGAATATTTTACAAATTCAGAATTCTCAATTACCTTCTGCATAAGAGCTTCTCTTACTTCACTCTCGCTTTGTTGTTCATACTGCTCTTCTAACGAAGCCTTTACTGCTTCTTTGAACTCATCATAAGATTCACATCCAAGTTCCTCTAACAACGCTTTATCCGTTGCTTTTGGAATGACTTCTTCTTTTACTGCGCTAACTGTTCCCTTATATGTTACTTTCTTTCCTGCTAATTCAGAATCAAAAAAGTCGTCTTCATACGTAACAGTAAAATTAATCTTGGAGCCGGCAGAAAGACCGATCATCTTCTTATCAAATTCTGCTCCAAATGATTCATCCCCAATCATGTTTTCCCATTCATCAGTACTAAAATCCAGGATTGTCTCTCCATCTGCTGTACCTGTAAATTTTGCAGCGATGTAATCACCACTTTTCGCAGCGCGATCTACAACATTGTATTCTGCATATTGAGCTAAAATAGAATCAATCTCTGAGGTTACAATATCATCTGTAATCTTGTACACTGGCTTTTCGACTGCTAGATTATTATAATCACATAGCTTTACTTCCCCATTTTCAGATACATTTGCTGCAGTTTCCTTACTCTTTGCACATCCAGCCATTGCAAACATCGCGGTTACTAATACTAAACCTATTACTCTTTTTTTCATTTTATCTCCTTATTCTGGTTCCAATTATACTCTTCACTATTTTATAAAAAATATGTGATAATTTTATGGTTTCTAGTAGTTTTTTTTTTAAATTCAAAAAAAACTTATTATATGGTAATATTTTACCGATATATAAATGTATTGTTTTTTTATAAATATTGCAAAATCACTTACGAAAGAAGGTATACTATGGAAATATCATGTTGCACCTATTGCGGCAAATTATTTCATTCATTCGAAGGACAGCGATATTGCCCCCGTTGTATAAGTGTACTTGAAGAACGGTTTAAACTCGTAAAAGAGTATATTTATGAACATCCAGAAGCAACTGCTCCTGAAGTTGCAAAAGAATTCGATATAAGTATACGCACCATTTATCGATGGGTTAGAGAAGAACGACTTGCTTTTTCTGAAAAATCAGGCTTTGGACTTCCATGTCAATCCTGTGGAGAAACAATTAATATGGGACGTTATTGTCCTAAATGTAAATTAAAGCTACGTAATAATCTCTCCAATGCTTATAAATCAAAACCAGTTGAAAATAAACGTACTTCTGCGGATTATCCAAAGATGCGTTTTCTTCAAGATGAATATTAGTACATCCAATTTTGCTTTTTAGCAAAATCTCAACTATATAACGCACATAATAAAAAAGGCAATATTGAAACTTCCCACATAAAGAAGGAATCTACAGTATCCCACTGAAAATTCCTTCTTTTTTTATATTAATCAAGCTTTATTAAATTCGTATAATCTCCAACATATAATAATGTATTTGGACCAACTACCATGGATTGACCATTTACTAAGTGTACATTAGTCGAAGTATCATTTCCTACCTGAACAATAATGTCCTGAAGGGAATGATTCATAATCTCATACTGCTTTGTTTGCTTGTTGTACATAATGTTACAAATACTATTTTTTATTTTAGCTGCATCATGTACGTCACCCTGTAATAAAATCTGCATGGCTTCTTGAGTTGTTCCTAACGTAATCGTACCTGTTCCATGATGAAACAGATCCAGATTCATTCCTTGATAAATACCTGCAAGTCCAGTCACTTTTCCAACTACGCCTATAACGCCAGGTTGTTGCTTTCGTGCAGTATTCTCTTCTTGCTTTGCTTCTCTTTGTTCTGATTGATCTGTTATGTTAGAATTGCTCTTTTTCTTTCTCTTTCGATCGGCCTTACGTTTTTTACGGTCTTTCTTATTCTGTTTCTTACGACGCTTCTCTTTACGTTTTTCACGACGAGAAGGCTTGTCCTTTTTGGATGTTCGACGCTTGTCGTTCTCTGCTTTATCGTCATCCTTGTCATCGTATCCGTAATCGCGGTCTCCTTTTTGAGGTCGATTATATCCTCCCACAAACCATAATCCTAAAATGATTGCCAGTGCTACAGCGCTAAGGAGCATAAATACATAAACGCCAAATGTTAAACTAAAACTCAAGCCACTATTTGCAGTATTATTAAATATTAACTCTTGAAGTCTTGAAAATCCTCCAATCAAAATGACATTTTCAAACACTGCAAGTCCAAGTAAGATGGTTGGCAATAACATGGTGACCATACCACTTGCCATAAAGGTAAGTATCATTGCTAAAAAGCAAAATAAAATCGGCAGGCATACGATTACTAATCCAACTGCCACATTCTTGAATCCCTCTCTCTGCCCATCTTGACTGATTCCTTCTTTTACATCGCCCCAAGTCAAGTCATCCGTAATTACATGGCTGTTCTTGATCGTACCTGTTTTATAATATTCAAGCCCTATCCTAGCCCCGATCTTTGCTACCTCTATTCCCGACACTGTACTTGTCTGCTTGTTTGTCTTAATATTGCAAACCGGAAGTAGCAGCGAACAAAGTGCTAATAGCATTAGTAAGGCTGCGATTGTTTTTAAACGTGATGCGTATCTTTTCATTTCTGACTCCCCCTAGTTGTATACCATAAATTATGTAATACATAAAAAAAAGTTTCTATGGCAAATTATATCCTTTTTTGGAAGCAATTTTTTTCCGTTTTCCATTATACCTCTTTTATATTCGAAATTTCCTATAGAATTTATTAAGAATGGCTTAAGAATCAAAAATTTAAAAAGGGAGGTAGCAAACGCTACATCCCTTTTTATTGTCCTCTAATGGAGAACGCACTATTTACATTAATTATCTGCAAACAATATTTACAATTCTACCTGGAACATAGATTTCTTTGATGATGTTGTCAGTTAACTTATCAGCAACGGCTTCTTTACCTTTTGCAATAACTTCATCCTTAGGATCATCTTTTCCGATCATGATTGTTCCTTTTGTCTTACCATTTACTTGAACAGCGATTTCTACTGTAGACTCAACAGTCTTAGCTTCTTCAAATTCTGGCCAAGTTGCTTGGTATAAACGTCCTTCGAATCCAAGGTCAGCCCACATTTCTTCTGTCATATGAGGTGCAACTGGATTTAATAAAGTGATTAATGTCTTTAATTCACCTTTTGTTACGCTGCCTTTTTTGTAGAAGTCATTGATTAATGCCATCATTGCTGCAATTGCTGTGTTGTATTTAAGGTTTTCAAAGTCATTTGTTACTTTCTTGATTGTTTGATGCATCTTAGTTTCCATGTCAGCAGAATAGTTCATGTCATCTGTTACGATGTCTTGAAGTTTCCATACTCTTTCAAGGAAACGACGGCAACCTTTAACACCATCTTCAGACCAAGAAGCTGATAATTCAAATGCACCGATGAACATTTCGTACGTACGTAATGTATCTGCACCGTATTCTCTTACGATATCATCTGGGTTAACTACGTTACCACGGGACTTGCTCATCTTTTCGCCGTTTTCACCTAAGATCATACCATGAGAAGTTCTCTTTTGATATGGTTCTTTTGTAGGCACGATTCCTTGATCATATAAGAATTTATGCCAGAAACGAGAGTAAAGTAAGTGAAGTGTAGTATGTTCCATACCACCGTTATACCAATCAACTGGTAACCAGTATTTTAATGCTTCTTTACTTGCTAACGCTTCTTTATTTGTAGGATCCGTATATCTTAAGAAGTACCAAGAAGAACCAGCCCATTGAGGCATTGTATCAGTTTCACGTTTTGCAGCACCGCCACAACATGGACAAGTAGTGTTTACCCAGTCAGTCATAGCAGCAAGTGGAGATTCACCATTGTCTGTTGGCACATAGCTTTCTACTTCTGGAAGCTCAAGTGGTAACTCGCTTTCATCCACTGGAACATAACCACATTTATCACAATGAATGATTGGAATTGGTTCACCCCAGTAACGTTGTCTAGAGAATACCCAGTCTCTTAATTTGAAGTTTGTTTTCTTTTCGCCGATTCCTTTTTCCTCTAAGAATTCGATCATCTTCGCTTTTGCATCTTTTACTTCTAATCCGTTTAAGAAATCAGAGTTAACTAATTTTCCTGTTGCAGTGTTAGTGAATGCTGCTTCTTGAACATTTTCTCCGCCAGCAACAACTTCTACGATTGGAAGACCCATTTTCTTAGCGAATTCCCAGTCTCTATCATCATGAGCTGGAACTGCCATAATAGCACCTGTTCCGTAAGTCATTAATACGTAATCAGAGATCCATACTGGGATTTCTTTTCCGCTTACTGGGTTGATTGCTGTAAATCCATCGATTTGAACACCAGTCTTGTCTTTTGCAAGTTCTGCACGTTCGAAATCAGATTTTTTAGCTGCTTCTTCACGATAAGCAACGATTTCATCCCAGTTTTTGATTTGATCTTTGTATTTATCAATGATTGGATGTTCTGGAGAAACAACCATGTAAGTTACACCAAATAAAGTATCTGGTCTTGTAGTGTAAATACGTAATTTATCTTCTTTATCTTTTAATTCGAAATCAACTTCTGCACCTTGGCTTCTTCCGATCCAGTTCTTTTGAGAAGTCTTAACTTTTTCGATGTAATCTACGTCAGCTAAATCATCGATTAATTTGTCTGCGTATTCTGTAATCTTTAACATCCATTGGCTCTTAACTTTGTGAACTACAGAAGAACCACAACGTTCGCAAGAACCATTAACAACTTCTTCGTTTGCTAAACCAACTTTACAAGATGGACACCAGTTGATTGGCATTTCAGATTTGTAAGCTAAACCAGCTTTGAATAATTTTAAGAAGATCCATTGTGTCCATTTGTAGTATTCTGGATCTGTTGTATTGATTTCTCTATCCCAATCGAAAGAGTAACCTAAAGAATGTAACTGGTTCTTGAAGTTTTGTACGTTATTCTTTGTAACGATTGCTGGATGGATGTGGTTTTTGATTGCATAGTTTTCTGTTGGAAGACCAAATGCATCCCATCCCATTGGATAAAGTACATTGTATCCTTGCATTCTGCGTTTTCTTGCAACGATATCAAGTGCTGTGTATGGTCTTGGATGACCTACATGAAGACCTTGTCCTGATGGATAAGGGAATTCAACTAATGCATAAAATTTTGGTTTGGAATAATCATCTGTTGCTGCAAATGCTTTTTCATCATCCCATACTTTTTGCCATTTCTTTTCAATGGTCTTATGGTTATATAATTCTGTCATAATTTCCTCCATTCTGTGTAAACACATCTTCAAAAAATGCTCTTAGCATTTCTTCTATCGAGTTTGATTCCACGGCCCCGGCAGTCGCCAAGGTCTTGCAAGCAGACTTTGGCTTTTGGGGACATTTTTAATTGTTAGGAAAGAGCTCGACAGAGAAATTTCCTAACAATTAAAAAAAGCCCTAGTCTCTTTACTTAGAGACGAAGGCTTTCTTACTTCCGTGGTACCACTCTATTTCGTAAAATCTCGTTCTGTTATTCTTGAGACTTTTAACGCACTCATTAATTCTGTAACGTGAATGAAACGCTTCTGCCTACTAATGGTTCAGCAAAAGGACTCAAAGGCGAGTTGGGAGCTTCGGCTACTGCCTTTCACCAACCGGCAGTTCTCTAAAAACCTATGACTCTTAATACTCCTTGTCAATGTCTTTGGATTATTTACTTCAAATTCTAAAAACACTTTAATTCTACCATATTCGATATATTTGTCAACTACAAGTCAGTAAAAAAACAATCACTAATTAGTAGTATATCCAGTTTCCTTCTGCCTAATCCTCAAACATGCATTTTTCGATTGTAAATACATAGCTGTCCTGCTCTTCATCACAACGAAGAAACTTAAAATCAGCACCTGTACTTACAATGATTTTTCTCCAGAAACGATGGGCATGAACGTTTTCTTTTAACACGTTAAGTGTGTACTTTCCTGGATATTTACGAAAGATTTCACGAACGGCCTTTCTCGCAAATCCAGTCTTTCGAAATGGGCGAAGGACAAAGAATTCTTCCAGCATATAATCTGCTTTATGCTTTGACTTACTTCCCCAAGATAGGCAGATGAATCCTGCCAAATGTTCCTTATAATACATCAGGTATACAATGGTTTCATCATCAAAGTAGCCATCAGTGATCCCTCTTAGATAGATGCCGTCTTCCCCCTGTCGTTCTGCTACCCAAATGCTGTATTCACTTAAATCATGAAGATACAGATTAAATAAGTTATCAAATGTCTGACGATTTTTATTTCCTACTGCTACAAATCTCATAAATTGCTTGGACCATTCTATTCGGAGTGTCCAACTGCCCCCTCTCTGCCTTTTTTCTTCATTCTATCACAGAACCATAGATTGTCAAAGGGCGTTTTCCCTACAACTAAGGCATTTCTAGTGATAACAGATTACAGGAGTACCAGCGTCACCATTCTCTGTAATTCGGCCAAACAAAAAGAAACCCTGCATCAGTGATTCACACTAACTGCAGAGTTTCATAAGCTAAGCTCATGCTTTCTCACGCTTTCTATTTATAGCATATTACAGGGACTCCAGGTTCAATATTATTATAAATTGTCTTGGCTGCCGATAATGATAAATTGATACAGCCATGAGAGCCATTTGATAAATAACGATCACCACCAAAGATTCCATTCTGCCATGTTGCATCATGCATACCGATGCCCTCATAATCAATAAATGGCATCCAATATTGAACTCTTGTGGCATATCCAGGTCCACGAAGAACTCTAGGACTCTGCATCCATCTAACGCAGTAGCATCCTACTGGTGTTGCATGTCCATTATTCGGATTACCTGAAACTATATCCGTCTCAAAAAATAACTTTCCGTTCTTATAATAGAATAAATGCTGTTTTGTCAGGTTAATCTCAACATAAGTATTACCAATACTGTCTGAGCCATATTTTATGCCTTCCATAGTACATGCAGGGTCTTTTTCCTTTTGCTCACCTTTTTTTATGGAAGCAAGTAATTCTTCCAGCTCTGTATCAGTATCCAATTCCCAACCAAGATCTCCGCCTTTTACTGTAACTACAGATCCATAACTTGTTTTAAACTTTCTTGATTCTGGAACTGTGTTATATGTCTTAGCAAGATTCTTTAAATATTCTTCAACCTTATCTTCATCAATTGAAACTTTTCCTTTTGTACTAACCTTGATAGTTGGGCCAATTTTTGTACTATCAAACACTTCCGTCTTAGTACCAAACTTATATGTAATCTTTGTAGCCATATACTTATTAAGCGTATTCATCGTTTCCTTGATTGAAGAATCCTCACTTGTAATCTCTGGCTCTACATAACAATTCATTTTTTCAATTGCTACTTCTGCATCTAAATTCTTAATCGCTGTTTTTACTGCTGAGATTAATTTCTTCTTATCTACTTTGCATCCTTGATCTTCTGGTACAACAGTAAATCCCTTATCTTCACTATATGCACTAATCTTTGCATTAGTTGGTTCTACCTGATTCTTTTTCTTTAGGCATTCCATTTCGCTTATTACTTTTGTTAATTTGCTTTCATCGTAAGTTAATTGGTAAGGATTCTCTACTTTGTTGTCTTGCCAAGTATATGCTAACCATGAATATGCTGATTGGTTATTTAATACTTTGTCAATGTCTTGCTCAAACGTACACTTTAGATCAATGTCGGCTCCGCTAATGCGTTCTGTAACGCCATTTCTCTCTTTTACATTTAGTACATAGGTATTCACACTCTCTGTGATACGCTCCTTTGCTTCTTCAGCCGTCAGATTCGAGCAATCAAGCCCATTGATAAACGTCTGTGCATAAAAGTGTTCTTTGTAGTATTGGGAAATACATAGGTATGCTATCAACAAAATTGCTAGCATTAGACATACACTTCCAACAATTATCATTCGTAACTTAGTACTGTTTGTGCTCCTACTTAATTCCTTTTTACTCATTTTTACCTCTTAACTTCTTTCTTCACACCAAAAAGGTGTTTTTTTGGTATATCTCCCTCTGCTTAATCTATTATACATTTTTTCCCTTTTACTTCCAGTTCTTTCTTGGAAATTTAATACAATTTAAAATTTCTGTAATATATAAAAGGGACTTTGACTTTATAGATGATTTCTCACCTATAAAATCAAAGTCCCTTTTCTTTAGCAATTAGTTTGCTTTTTTATATTTTGAACCTGCTTTTACAGCTTTTTCGTATTGTTTTTTATCGTAACTCTCAGTACCGCTTAAGTGATAGCAAACTACTGGAGTTCCTCTTTGAACGTATCCAAAGATTTCTTTTGCTACATTTGTAGGCAAGTTGATACATCCGTGAGAACCATTATATAGAAACTCACTTCCACCAAATTTTGTTTTCCAAGATGCATCATGTAAACCGATATCGCGGTTAAATGGCATCCAATAAGAAACTTTTGTATTGTAAGTCTCGCCTTTTAACGTTGCATTTCTTTCTGTATATTGGATTGGATATACACCTGCTGGTGTTTCATGGTTTGTACTTACCTTACCAGATACGAAATCAGATTCAATAACTTTTTTACCATCTTTATATACAAACAGATGCTGTGCAGATAAGTTAATCTCTACATAGCTATCACCAATATCGTCATCACCATATTGGACTGCTGTCTGAATATATGCTGGCTCTTTGTCTTTCTGTTCGCCATTTTTAATACATTCCATAATTTCAGCTAACTCTTTATTGCAGTTTAACCACCAGCCATAATCTCCACCTTGTGTAGTGATGACCGTTCCATAACTAGTTTTAAATTGTCTATTTGTAAATACGGTATTATAAGTCTTTCTAATGTAAGTAACGAATTCGTTTATTTTGTTCTCATCAATAGTTACATTGCCTTCATCATCTACACTAATGGCTGGACCGATTTTTGACTTATCAAAAATTTCTGTCTTGTCGCCAAATGTATAAGTTAACTTTGTTTGCATGTATTTATCAATAGTTTCAAGTGCTGTCTTTAGAATTTGATCATCGCTAGTGATTGAAGGTTTTTCATAACAATCTTCTTCTTCAAGATTAACTTCAGAATCTAGATTCTTGATAGCTTCTTTCACTACGCTTGTAAGCATTTTCTTTGTTACTTTTTTTCCTTGTTCTTCTGCAATGATAGTAAATCCTGTTTCTTCACTATATTCGCTAATTCTTGCATTTTTAGGTTCTACTTGGTTTTCTGTCTTTAAACATTCTAATTTATTAATTACAGCTGTTAATTTATCTTGGTCATATGACAATTTGTATGGATTCTCAACATTATTTTCTTTCCATATATTTACAATCCACGAATATGCGGATTGGCTATCTAACATTTCGTTGATATCTTTATCAAAAGTACATGTAAGATCAATTTGAGCACCAGTAATTTTTTCAGTCACATCATCTCGTTCTTTAATTGAAAGAACATATGTATTGACATTCTGCGTAATTAATTCCTTTGCTTCTTCCGCCGTCAAGTTGGAACAATCAAGGCCGTTGATATACGTTTTCGCATAAAAATGATCTTTATAATATTGTGATATACATAGATATGCAACTAAAAGAATCGCTATGACCAAACCTACACACCCAAGTACAAGCATCTGTATTTTTTTCCCGTTATTCGTTCTATTTACTTCTTTTCTACTCATATCTACCTCTTTTACTTTTTTCTTTAACACCAAAAATAGTGTTTTTTTTTATAACTCTTTCTGCTTTTACTATTATACATGAAATATTTTACTTGTCTAAAAATATCAGAAAATTTAATAGTATTTAAATATATTGTAATATTTGTTTATTTCCCATAATACGACTGTCACATTTGTAAATAATTTAGGGTTTTTTAGCGACAGTCGTAGAATATTTTACTCTCTTGCAATCTTTGCTTCTACAAATCCTGCTGCATATGGAGCAAGCACATAAGGATCATAATAAAAGACGATTCCGTCCTCTGTAAAATAATATTTTAAATCTTCAAACTTTGTCTGCTCTACAATTGTATAGGCATTATCCCAGTATAATGATTTATCTTTATTAATTTTTTTCTGGAATGCTTGGTTGACCTCTTTCTTAATTTCATCTTTCGACTTATTCAGTACTTTTGTAAGGTCTACTTCTTCTCCAGTATCCAAATCTGAATTGGTAGGTGTTCGATAAGGCATCCCATGTGCCCCCCCCATAAACAAGTACCCTTCAAACAGTACACTGAGAATTTTATTTTTATTATAAGTAACTGTATAACTTACTTCGTTCCCATACTTTGATCCGGATGTATTCTCTTCTTCTGAAACAGAATCAATAATCTCATCCTGTCCTTTTAGCCATTCACAAAAAAGAGTCGAATATCTACAGTTAAGCTTGTCTATCCCTTTGTAATCCCCGGCTATGTTAGGATACTGATAGGATAATACAAGGCGTACTTCTCCTTTCGGATTTCGATACTCCTGATGAAAGGTCTCTGGCTTAATTGTAATATTATTTTCACTGTTTTCTTTCGCACCCGCCTGATCTTCACTAAAATAAACGAGCAAAAACACAATGACCAAACCTGCCAAAATGTATATTGCACTTTTTTTTAGAAGTTCTTTTCGCTTTCCATACATTTTTTGCACCTCAATTCAACAAAATAACTATATGTTATTAATTTACGTTGAATTTTGTTTTTTCACTCTGTATAATACTTGGTAACTATTCCTTCGCCGATATCCCTGGATATTGGCTGTGCCTACTTAACTACGAAGGAGGACACGATCGAGTAGTTATTATACTTGTAACTTAAGTGATTCTTACCAAAATAGGAGCTATTTTATCATGACAAAAATACTGATGATCACAACCGGGGGCACAATTGCTTCTAAACAAACCGAATATGGTCTTACACCAATGATAACCTCGGAAGAAATTCTGGAATTGATTCCAGGTGTTTCTGATTTCTGCGAAGTCGAAACTCTTCCGTTATTTAATTTAGATAGTACAAATGTTTCACCATCACATTGGCTTCAAATTGTCGATTGTATTCAACAAAACTATGATTCCTTCGATGGATTTGTAATTACCCATGGTACCGACACAATGGCCTATACGGCTGCTGCCCTTTCTTATCTGATTCAAAAATCGAAAAAGCCAATCGTTTTAACTGGTTCACAAAAATCTATTTTTGAAGAAAATACAGATGCAAAGCTTAATCTGATGCATTCCTTTATCTTTGCCGCAAATGCGGAAAGTCACGGTGTACACATCGTATTTAATGGTAAAGCTATTATCGGAACTCGTGCCCGTAAATTACGTACTAAGAGCTACAATGCATTTTCCAGCATTGATTACCCTGCTACTGCCATTATACGTGATAATAAGGTAATTCGATATATAAAAGATATTCCATTTGAGGAAACTCCAGTATTTTATAACACATTAAAAGAACGTGTCTTTTTACTAAAACTGATTCCTGGATTACATGCTAATATTTTCGAATACTTAAAAGAAGACTATGACATCATCATTATGGAAGGATTCGGTGTTGGTGGAATTCCTGTTTATGAAACAAGTTCTTACCTTGACTCCATCAAAGATTGGATTCATTCTGGAAAACTTCTCGTTATGACAACCCAGGTTACTTACGAAGGTAGCGATATGGAAGTATACGAAGTTGGATATCAGGCAAAGAAAGAATATAACGTTCTAGAGGCTTATAATATGACATTAGAAGCTACTGTTACAAAATTAATGTGGATTCTTGGACAGACTAGCGATTTAGAAAAAATCAAAGAAATGTTTTATTCGCCAATCTGCTTTGATTTATTTATATAGTATATAGAATAATCCCGTACACGATTTTACCAAAATCGAATACGGGATTTTTTTATCATTACGCTTTGTTATTTTACAATGGTTAATTTGACTGTCTTTTTTGTCTTCTTATTATTGGTTGGATTCTTTACAGCGTAGGTGATCTCATATACTTTTTCCTTCTTATCCTCCTTAATGACTTTGGATGTGTAAGAAAGATATTTTTGTTCGATTTTATATTTTCCAGAAGTTGCACTAACTCCCTTCATTACATAATCTTTAAGCTTTTTATCTTTGTAATCCTTGTATTTGACTACCTTATCCTTTACCCCTTTAAATGTCACCTTGGAAGGATTCAGCACTTTTACCTTGATTGTCTTTGAAGTCTTTTTATTAATTGCATCGGTTACCGTATAAGTGACTTTGTATGTACCTGCTTGGGTTAACTTTAGCTTCGATTTGTCAATCCTAAGGTCCTTGGTGATTTGATTTCCACATGTATCATATGCCTTTACACCACTTTTTAAATCAAGCTTTCCACCTGCTAACACTTCTTTGTTCTTGGCCCCTATTATTGTTGGCTTCTTCTTATTCCATGGATTTTTCTTATTTGTAACATCCGTCGGATCCCATGGATAATTTTTAATCTTTATTGCTTTTGGTTTTCCTAATGGTCCTGGATTATTGGAATTGTATATCGTAACTTTCGTTCCGATTCCACAATTGTCATAGATCCACTTTGTATCTTTTACGGATAGCCGTACACATCCGGCAGATGCCTTCGTCCCTAATCGATTAAACTCCTTGATGGACAAAGTGCTTGGATCTTTCTCATAATACCATACGGAGTGGAATAAAATACTTCCTGTGATTCGCGTACAGTATTGTCCCCATACGTTATGTACTAAAGGTCTCCAACGGTATTTGGCTAATGTATGATAAGTTCCTGTAGGTGTCGCAGCTCCTGTGGAACAAACCATTGCCTTAATGGGTTTCGTGTATTTTCCTTTGGAATCCTTCTTATACACAGTAACGGTATTCTTCTTTTTGTTTACTTTTATGTAATAGGCATCTTTGGATGCTGCTTGGACTTTTGGTGCATTGGATATGCCAAACAAAAGAACCATCATACTTAACAAAAAGAATTTGATTAACTTGTTTCTTGAGATTTTCATACGATTCATTATTCTCCTTTTTTATATGATAAGAATTACGCTTTTAACTATACGCATTCTCATTTTATGAGTCAAGCCTATTTGACTTCTTGTTCATAAAACAGGACATTATTTTGGTTGGCCAGAAATATAATAGGGGTAAAGTTATGATTTAGGAGAATTTATGAGTTTCTTTACAAACCTGATTTATGAGTATGGCGTGATTGCCATGTTCTTTCTTATCTTATTAGAATATGCTTGTTTTCCTGTCTCTAGTGAAATTGTCCTTCCTTTCTCAGGGGCAGTTGCATCTATACAGCATGTCAGCTTCTTAGTAATCATCGTGGTCAGTGTTGCGGCCGGACTAATTGGCACGAGCCTCTGTTATGCCATTGGGCGCTATGGTGGTGTTCCTCTGATTGATAAGATTAAGAGAAAATTCCCTAGCAGTGCGAAAGGACTAGATAATTCCTTTGCAAAATTTAATAAATATGGGCAGGTTGCGGTCTGTATTGGAAGGGTGATTCCCATCTGCAGAACCTATATCGCTTTTATCGCCGGCGCCGTAAAACAACCTTATAGCGTTTTTCTAATGTCTTCTGGAATTGGAATCACTATTTGGAATATGATATTGATTGGACTTGGCTACACCTTACGAGAAAACTGGGGTGTCGTTGGTACTTACTATGAAGAATATAAGGTCATCATCATGCCTGTCCTGATTATCGGCCTCATTGCCTTAATCATAAAGGTAACGCCATTAAAACATATCTTCTTTAAGAAAAAAGATACCCAAGAAGAGTAGTTTTCTAACGATGAAAAACGCCAGACGAAACATCTGACTCTTTCGTCTGGCGATAAACTCTCTTCCTCTCCTTATCAGCTCACTATGCGGATTAGGGCTATTACTAATAGCAATCCTCCTGACAGCACTCCACATAACTTCTGATTCATTCTTTTAATAAATCCTACCTTCTCTAATAAATAATCTCCTATATATAGGAACGCTACTTGCATTCCTCCAACACAGAACGGTATTAGTATATTCCCAAGTCCCATGGTCACTGCTGCAATTCCTGCACTGATTGAATCTGCACTCAATGCGATACCAAGTATTGCTGCTTCCCATATATCAATATTTTTTGACTTGTTAAAATCATAAGTTGTTTTTTCTGTCCCAAAAATTGCATTTCTTATAAATGTCAGACCGATAATGATCAAGATACAAATTCCTACTATATTTCCGATAGCTACAGGCATAATCTTAAGGGCGACTTCTCCTAGCAGTAAGGAAGCCCACATGATCAGCACTGATACTAAACCAACAATAAGTTTTGCAAGATGCGTAATCTTTACGCCTTTTAGCTTATATGAAATGCCAATTCCCAGTGCATCGAGACTTAATGATATGGATATTAAGATCACGTTTAAGAACACTGTCTTCACCTAATCACATTTTGTTGTCATAAATAGCATATGTTTCTTTATGTACATGGTTACAATGTTTTACCCAGTATGACTGTTATATTTTTTTCACTAGGACATATACTTAGACTAAGCATGATTTCGCTATAGAACAACAGGTTAAAGGAGGATTTCGATGTATTGGCACAATATGTCATTCAAAGATGTTGCAACCGAATTAGAGGTCAATCCCGATATCGGACTAACTGAAAAAGAAGCAATGAAACGTTTACATAAATATGGTCCAAACGAACTGCTTACAAAAAAGAACAAACCACTTATCATAAAATTCTTTGAACAATTCAAAGACTTTATGATCGTCACACTAATTATAGCAGCGATCATCTCTTTTCTTGTCTCACTGCTAGAAGGAAACTTTGATCTTGTAGATCCCATAATCATTTTATTAATCATTACCTTAAATGCCATTCTTGGAGTAATACAGGAAGCCAAAGCGGAACGCTCCCTTGATGCGTTAAAGAAGCTTGCCGCGCCAAATGCCATTGTCAAACGAAATGGTATCATTGAATCCATCGAATCCTCTAAACTAGTCCCTGGAGATATCATCCTCCTCGAGGCTGGTTATTTTGTACCTGCTGATGCGCGACTGATTGAGTCTGTAAACCTTAAGGTGGAAGAAAGTTCTCTTACTGGCGAAAGTACTCCTGTCGAAAAAGATGCAGACGTTATCCTTAAAGAATCGGCCATACTTAGCGAACGTCACAACCTTGTACTTTCCTCCTCCATCGTTACCTATGGACGTGGCACTGCAATTGTTATAAAGACTGGTATGAATACTGAAGTCGGCCACATTGCCCGCTTAATCATGAATGATGAGGCACCAGCCACTCCCCTTCAAAGGAAGTTGGCCGAAACAAGCAAGATCCTTGGTGTCAGTGCACTTGGAATCTGCATCGTCATCTTTATTCTTGGTATCTTTAAAAACATGCCAGTATTTGATATGTTCATGACCTCTGTAAGTTTAGCCGTTGCCGCTATTCCTGAAGGTCTACCTGCCATCGTAACAATCATGCTAAGCCTTGGCGTACAGCGAATGGCAAAGAAAAACGCCGTTATCCGCAAGCTTCCTGCGGTAGAAACGTTAGGAAGTGCAACAATTATCTGTTCTGATAAGACAGGAACACTTACCCAGAATAAGATGACCGTAACAAAGATTCATTCCATTAATGGCGAAGAACGTTTTAACAGCGCACTTGCGAAAGACATTCTTACAATGGCTGCACTTTGTAACGATTCTATCCTGCAAATTGACCATAAAGAGGTTACAACTACTGGCGAGCCTACAGAAAACGCACTTGTCATGGCTGCTTATCAGTCTAATATCAATAAACAGAAACTAGAGCTTACCTATCCTCGCGTATGTGAAATTCCATTTGACTCCACGAGAAAGCTTATGACTACGGTACATAAAATGAACGGTTCTTATCGCGTCATAACAAAAGGGGCTCCAGAAGTGCTGCTCAAACGATGCAGCCATATTTATCATAATGGTTCAACACATGCGATTAACACAGGAGCGCTAAAAGAATTAATCAAACAGAACCAGCAGATGGCTGGTCAGGCTCTTCGTGTCATTGCCATTGCCTATAAAGATATGGATTGTCTGGATTCAAAAAAACTGGAATGTAATCTGACATTTCTTGGTCTGATTGGTATGATCGACCCTCCAAGGGAAGAGGTAAAAGCTGCCGTTAACGAATGCCAGATGGCTGGTATCAAGCCAATCATGATTACCGGAGACCATATTAGTACCGCCTGCGCCATCGGAAAAGAGCTTGGCATCCTCTCTAACAATCGTGAATCTATCTCCGGCGCAGAATTAAACACTATGGATGACAAATGCCTTGCTGAACATATCTATGACTATAGTGTATTTGCCCGTGTTTCACCGGAACATAAAGTCCGCATTGTAAAAGCATTTCAGGCAAATAATGAAATCGTTGCAATGACAGGTGATGGCGTTAACGACGCTCCTGCACTGAAAACTGCTGATATCGGATGTGCTATGGGAATCACCGGAACCGACGTTGCTAAAAATGCTGCAGATATGATTCTTACCGATGACAACTTCGCTACTATTGTTTCCGCAGTCAAAGAAGGACGAGGAATCTACGATAATATCAAGAAGGCTATTCACTTCCTGTTATCAAGCAATATTGGTGAAATCATGACTATCTTTGTTGCTATATTATTAGGATTTCCTACGCCGCTTGTTGCCGTACAGCTTCTCTGGGTAAACCTTGTAACGGATTCACTTCCTGCTATCAGCCTTGGTGTGGAACCAGTAGAAAAAGATATTATGAAAAGAAAGCCTGTGCCACCAGATCATGGACTTTTTGCAGATGGCCTAGGCTTTAAGATTATCTTTGAAGGAATCATGATTGGCTCATTAGCCCTTAGCGCATTTTATATTGGCTACCATATCTATGATACTTTAAATGGAAGTTTCATAAGCGAGCCTCTTGTTGGAAGAACGATGTGTTTTGCAGTACTCTCACTAAGCCAGCTCTTCCATGCCTTCAACATGAGAAGCCATCACAGCCTCTTTACGATAGGCGTGTTTACCAATAAGAAACTAACACTTTCCTTTATCGTTTGCGTATTCTTACAAGTGATTGTAATTAGTTGTGCCCCACTTGCTGCTATATTTAAAGTAACTCCTCTTAGCCTTACTCAGTGGTGCATCGTATTTCTACTTTCCTTCTTACCGATCATCATTGTAGAACTACAAAAAAAAGCTAATTCCACTAAAAAATTATAGGAAATAGTATGGAATGCTTTTCTTTTTCCTCATTTTATTCTATAATACAAATACAATTTATGAATGTAGATCGAGGTGTATTATGAATAACATGATGAAAGCCTTAAAATATGATTCCTCTCTTGAAGAGAACATTACGCTTTACGACAACTTGCCATATACACGCAATCTAGCCGTTTGCGGAAATGATTGCATCCGCATGTTCAGTGGGAATGTAGTCAAATACGCTACATATAATGAACTTGATGTGAAAGAAGTGCCCAACAATGACGATCTCATGTTAGCACGAATCCAAAAAGAACGTGAGCTTGAACAAATGAAGCGAGAATTAGAGGAATCCGAGCTTTCAGAAGACTCTATAGTATCAGAAGAAACTGAAACTGAATAACATTTTTAGGGAGAAAAAAGCTGCCACTATGTAAAAAACACTCTTTGCATAGGGCAGCTCTTTTGTTTATACGAAGATTTTCAATTAGAAAACTCGATTTAATTTAAAAGCACGTTTTCCAAGATAGCAAGAAGCCTCTCCTAACTCTTCCTCTATACGAAGCAACTGATTGTATTTTGCAACACGGTCAGTTCTTGAAGGAGCACCTGTCTTAATCTGTCCTGCATTGGTTGCAACAGAAATATCTGCAATCGTAGTATCTTCTGTTTCACCTGAACGATGGGATACGACTGCTGTCCATCTATTATTCTTTGCCATTTCAATTGCATCTAATGTCTCTGTCAAAGTACCAATCTGGTTAACTTTGATCAATACGGAGTTACTAACGTTCTCCATGATTCCTCTTGATACACGTTCCGTATTTGTAACAAATAAATCATCACCAACAAGCTGAACTTTATCACCAAGCTGTTTTGTAAGCAGGCTCCAGCCTTCCCAGTCTTCTTCTGATAATGCATCTTCCAAAGATAGAATTGGATATCGGTTGCATAAGTCTTCCCAATAAGAAACCATCTCTTGCACTGTCTTGTATTCTCCGGATTTCCAGAATAGATACTCGCCTTTTCTTCCTGCTTTCTGTGCCTCATCATACATTTCTGTTGCGGCTGCGTCAATTGCAATAAAGAAATCATCGCCTGGTTTATAGCCGGACTGTTCAATTGCCTTTACTAAATATTCAAGTGCTTGTTCATCACTTGAGAATTTTGGTGCAAATCCACCTTCATCACCTACTGCAGTAACAAATCCTTCTGCTTTTAAGATTTTCTTTAAATTATGGAATACTGTAGCTCCCCATTCAAGTGCTTGATGGAAGGAATTAGCTCCTACCGGCATAATCATAAATTCTTGAATGTTTAAAGAAGAATCCGCATGTTTTCCACCATTGATGACATTCATCATAGGAACTGGCAATGTTTTTGCATTTACACCGCCTAAATATTGATATAGTGGTAAATCAAGATATTCTGCTGCTGCTTTTGCAACGGCAAGAGACGCCCCAAGTATTGCATTGGCTCCTAATTTTCCTTTATTATTTGTGCCATCTGCTGCAATCATTGCCTGATCGATTTCAACTTGGTTTAATGCATTCATTCCCAATAATTCTTCACGAATAATTGTATTTACATTTTCAACGGCTTTTTGTACACCTGTGCCTAAGTATCGGTTCTTATCACCATCACGTAACTCTACTGCTTCAAATGCTCCAGTAGATGCTCCCGATGGAACCGCTGCACGTCCAATTGTTCCGTCTTCTAATGTTACCTCTACTTCTACTGTTGGATTGCCTCTGGAATCCAAGATTTCTCTTCCATGTACATGTGTAATATAAATTCCTGATCTCATCATTTTCTCCTTTTCCTACTATTCTAGATAATGCCGTTTCAAAAGCATCTTTCGATAGAATGTGTAAAAAACGGAAAAAATATGCACTTAATCTAACTCATATAACGCTTGATATTTCTCTTTTAGATAGCGTACATAATACTCAGGATTAAATGCTTCTCCTGTCACTCTTTCCAATAATTCGTTCATATTATAAATCATTCCATACTGATGGATATGTTCACCAAGATATTTCTTGATTGTCTCTAAATCGCCATCGCGAAGAAGTTTGTCAAAGTCCATTTGCGTCTTCATGAAGAAATAAAGCTGTGCTGCAACTCCACTTCCGATAGCATAGGATGGGAAGTATCCAAAATCACCGCTGGACCAATGAGTATCCTGAAGCACCCCTTTCGTATCTGTATCTTCTGCCAAGCCAAGATACTCGTTATACTTCTTCTTCCACTCTTTTGGTAATTCTTTTACTGTAATCTCATCTGCAAATAATGCTTTCTCTAATTCATAGCGAATTAAGATATGCATTGGATACGTAAGTTCGTCCGCCTCTGTACGGATATAATCAGGGAATGATTTGTTGATTGCCTTCACGAACTGATCTAGGCTCACATCTGTTAACTGCTCTGGGAATAGTTCCACTAGCTTATCATAAATCGGAATCCAAAAATTCTTGCTCTTTCCAATGATATTTTCATAGAAACGGCTCTGACTTTCATGCATCGCCATAGATGCACCTGCGCCAACTAATGTCAATGTAAGGTCATCACGAATCTGGAATTCATAAATTGCATGTCCGGATTCATGGATAGCAGAAAAGATAGCGGAAATCAAATTATTTTCGTAATAGTGATTTGTAATTCTCACATCCTTGTTATGGAAGTTTGTCGTAAATGGATGCGCACTTTCCGCAATGACACCTTTCCCTTTTTCAAATCCTACATATTCTGAGATAAAATCACAGAATTCTCTCTGTTTGTCGATATCATAATGCTCGTAATTGAACGCATCATCAATTTCGTCCTGCTTTTCAGCCACTTGTTTGATTAACGGAACAAGCTCTCTCTTTATTAATTCAAAGAATTCATCTAATTCTTTTGTTGAAAGACTTGGTTCAAATTCTTTTAATAAAGTATCATAAATTGCATTTGGATTGGATTTCTTCTCTTCTTCTGAAAGACGGTATCCAGCAAACTTCTTCTTATAAGCAACAATCTTTTCAAGATAAGGTTCGAAAGAGGAAAAGTCATTATTCTCTCTGGCTTTCGCCCATACACTCGTACTCTTATTGGCAAGTTCACAAAACTCGCTATATTCCTTACCTGGGATACCATCTAATTGCTTATAGATTCTTCTTAATTCACGAACGATTGCTTTCTGCTCTATGGTAAGCGTTTCATTTTCCTCAGGTTCTTCTAACTTCTCTAATAACTGCTTTACTTCTGGATTAATCAATGAATGAAAATAATCATCAGATAAAATTCCTATGATTTTTCCCGTATTATCTGCAGCCTCCTCTGGCGCTAATGTCTCTGCGTCCCATTCAAATAATGCTAACGCTGCAGTAAGTGCAGCACTGCGGTCTAGCATAGGCTTTAATTCATCAAATAACTTACTCATAATTCCATCCTTTCTAGTAATTACTAATTGCTTCTATAAGTATACCACACAACGAAAGAGAAATTAATGTGTGTCTTTATGAATAAAAATAAATTATTTATGCATAAACTATTGATTTTATGCATAAAACAATGTAGTATATACAATAATAAAACTCTACATAAGGTAAGAAAGAAGGAAACTACATGAAACTTTGGGGTGGACGCTTTACGAAGGAAACCAACAAGCTTGTACATCATTTTAATGCCTCTATATCATTTGATCAAAAGTTCTATAAACAAGATATCCGCGGTAGTATTGCACATGTTACAATGCTTGCAAAACAAGGGATTTTAACAGATTTAGAAAAGACAAAAATCATCGACGGATTACAATCAATTGAGAACGATATTGAATCTGGTTCTTTAGTGATTGATGAATCTTCCGAAGATATACATAGCTTTGTGGAAGCGAATCTAATCGATCGCATCGGCGATGCCGGTAAGAAACTCCACACTGGAAGAAGCCGTAATGACCAAGTGGCTTTGGACATGAAATTATATACACGTGATGAAATTACAGAAGTTGATGACTTACTAAAACAATTATTAAAAGTACTTCATCGTATTATGAAAGAAAATACAACGACTTATATGCCTGGTTTCACCCATCTGCAAAAAGCACAACCAATCACATTGGCTCACCATATGGGTGCTTATTTTGAAATGTTTAAACGTGACAGAAGCCGTTTAACTGACCTCTATGAACGTATGAACTACTGTCCACTTGGTTCTGGTGCACTTGCTGGAACAACTTATCCTTTGGACCGTGAATACACTGCTTCTTTACTTGACTTTAAAGGGGCAACATTAAACAGCATGGACTCTGTAGCCGACAGAGATTACTTACTGGAATTCTTAAGTGCACTCTCCATTATCATGATGCACCTTAGCCGTTTCTCAGAAGAAATCATCCTATGGAATTCCAACGAATATCAATTTGTTGAAATCGATGACGCTTACTCCACTGGCTCAAGTATCATGCCTCAAAAGAAAAATCCTGATATCGCGGAATTAGTTCGTGGTAAGACTGGCCGTGTCTATGGCGCGCTCACTTCCCTTCTCACAACAATGAAGGGGCTTCCTCTTGCTTACAACAAAGACATGCAGGAAGACAAGGAATTAAGTTTTGATGCAATCGATACAGTTAAAGGTTGTATCTCCTTATTCACAGGAATGCTTGATACAATAAAATTCAATACTACAGTGATGGAATCCAGCGCTAAGAATGGTTTTACCAATGCGACTGATGCCGCTGACTACCTTGTAAATCATGGCGTACCTTTCCGTGATGCCCATGGTATCGTTGGCCAGCTCGTATTACACTGTATTGAAAAGGACATCAGTCTTGATGAAATGTCACTAGACGAATACAAAGCAATCAGCCCAGTATTTGAAGAAGACATCTATGATGCAATCAGTCTTAAGACTTGCGTAGAAAAACGTCTTACTATTGGTGCCCCAAGTGAAACTGCAATGAATAAAGTAATCGAATTAAATGAAAAATACTTAGCAGAATAACAAAAACCGAGCCAAGAATTTGGCTCGGTTCAGACTGTAGACAAAACAGTTCTAGGATTGAATAATCCTAGAACTGTTTTGCT